>NZ_JBAUUO010000063.1:0-170544 GCF_049582745.1 Occallatibacter sp. | reverse complement strand
AACATTCAGGGGAAATTACCTGCAAAACGGCGGCAGTTGCAAAGTCCTCTATCTGAAAGCTTTGAAAAATTCTTGAAAGAAATGCTCTTGACATGCCATGAGGTGAACCCCTTGAGTGAGACAGTTTGTGCGCGTTCGTGAGCTAACCGTTTTCGATGCGTGGGCTGAAAAACCCCCGAGGTTCCTCTGGGCCGACGGGGCCTCCTACTCTCGCGCGGCGGCTTCAAGCGCGGGGAGGTCCATCTTGATCATGCCCATCATGGCTTGCATGGCTTTGGGGTTACTGATGAGCTCGCCGATGTTGCGGGGGACAATTTGCCAGCAGAGGCCGAAGCGATCGGTGAGCCATCCGCAGGCCATGGGTTTTCCGCCTTCGATCAGTTTGTCCCAGTAGCTATCAATTCCCTGCTGGGAGTCGCAGCGGACGAAGAAGGAGAAGCCAGGGGTGAGTTGCTGTGCGGGGCCGCCGTTGAGAAAGACCATCTCCTGACCTTCAAGCTCGATGGTGATGGTGGCGATCTTGCCGGCGGGCCACGGACCGACGCCTTTGGAACGGAGCTCATCGAGTTTGCGAGCGTGGGGGAAGACGCTGAGGTAAAACTCGGCGGCCTCTTCAGCGTTGTCATTGAACCAGAGGAAGGGGGCAAGCTTGTTCATGGGAGGCATGGTATCAGCCGGGAGGTAAGTTGCAACAAGCCGACTTTTCGTTCCTTTTCGGGTCAATGAGTGCATCGGCGATTAAGCGCTCATTGAGATGAGCAGAATTGTTTTACTGGACATGTTTTACCGGGAATTGCTCGAGTGGGCGAATTCGCGCGATGTCGCGAACCTACGCGATCGATTAACGGACCCCGACTCGATGAAGCAGGTCGCCGAAGCGGGGATCGGAACGAAGAGGGTCCAACTCCACAGCGTAGCCGTCCTCGAGAAGATAGCCGTTGTGCTTTCGCGAAGCCTCATTTAAGAGGGCGATGCTTTTATTCCTGTCTCCGAGTCCTGCATAAACGTAGGCCAGACTAACTGGGTCGTTCGCAGGCAGCTGCGCAAGAATCTTCCTCGCTCCGGCAATATCACCCGCCTGCGCCCGCGCGTACCCGAGCATCGCAAGGTAGTGGGGATAGTTCTCTCCGAGTCGCGCCATCTCAACCGCGCGGCTCAGCTCCACAATCGCTTGCGGATAAATGTGTTTCCCGACGTAAACCTCTCCAAGTTCGGCGTGCAGATCAACCTGGGTGGGATCCATCGCCAACGCCTTCTTATACTGCTCGATCGCCAGGTCCCATTGCCGCATCACGCGATATTGGAACCCCAGATGACCGACGGGCGTCGAAGAGACCGGATCGAGTTCGAGCAGCTTCTTTGACTCCACCATCGCCTCGTCATACCGGCCGGCAGACATCAGAAAGTGCGAATACCAGTGATGTCCGGGAGCGTAGTTCGGCGCCAGCTCAAGCCCTTTCCTGATCTCTACCTCTGCGCCCGCGAAATCCCAATCGTGCTCCCAACGCAAGAATCCAAGAATCGCATGGGCCTCACCCATGTCCGGCTTCAGTTCCAGTGCCCGGTTGATCGCGGCTAACCCGCGTCGCGTCCCTTCTTCCTCGCTTACGCCCGCCACGCCATATACGTAGCACTCCGCCATCCCCACGTAGGCAAGGGCATAATTGCTGTCCAACTCGGTGGCCCGCTCGAAAAGGTGCAGCGCCTCCGCGGAGCTCTCGGCAGTCCAGAGATCAACGTAAGAACGGCCGCGGAGATAAGCGGTCCCGCATGCAGCCGCTCTTCCTCTGCGGACGAAATCGTGGTCCGCACCTCGGCGGCAATTGTGTGCGCCAGCTCGCTCTGCAATGTGAGCACGTCTTTCAAGTCGCGCTCATAGCTGTCGGACCAGAGATGCATGTCGGACCGAGCGTTGATGAGCTGCGCCGTAATGCGCACGCGATCGCCCGTCCGCAACACAGAGCCTTCAATCACGCCGTCCACGTTCAACTCGCGCGCAATCTCCGGCATCGTACGAGTGGTCCCCTTGTAGTGCATTGCCGAGGTGCGCGAGATTACGCGAAGCGCGCTTATCTTCGCCAGATCGGTTGTCATCTCCTCCGTCATCGCGTCGGCAAAGTAGTCCTGCGACCTGTCACCCGAGAGATTCGCGAAGGGCAGCACGGCAATCGAATGGATGTCGCGGTCCGAAGCGACCGCGACCCGCATCCTGGTAGCAAAGAAGGCAGTTGCCAGAGCCACGGCCACCACCAATGCCAACGCAACCCCAACGCGGACACTCCATCCTCTTGCGTGAACTCGAAGCTCCGAGCGAGGGTCACCTGGACCGGAACCGCCCAGCGGCGCAAGCGAATCACCTGCCCCTGGCTCGTCGAGTGGATTTGCGGTCTTTGCAGGCTCTTCGCGGAACGCGGTAGAAGCCGCCCCCGATGCCCGGGCCGTCGTCACCACCACCTTTACATCGCCGATGAACCTGTATCCCAGGCGCGGCAGCGTCTCTATATATTGAGGCTGATCGGCTGAATCCCCCAGCGACTCCCTGAGCCGCTTCATTGCGTTATTCAGTCCCTGATCAAAATCCACATATGTGTCGTCTGACCACAGCCGCAACCGCAGCGCGTCTCGCGCGACCACCTCGCCCGGCTGTTCCAGCAGCATCGACAAAACCTGAAAGGCCTGTCTTTGTAGCCGAACCCGATGCCCAACGCGTGTCAGTTCACCCGTCCGCAGATCAAGCACGAACGGGCCAAATTTGACCTTGGCCACTCCCGGGGGCAATGACGCCGTCTCCATCGCCAAACCTCGAATCTGCCCGCCGCTCTCGTTCGATAGTCTAGCACTCGCCATCAAATCGGGACCCCCAGTGGAGCACCTGGTCGGACGGGGTTCATCCCGCCCGAAAGTGAAGCCAGGATCAAACTAGGCGGTGAGATGGAATGTGAGTTTTCTAGCTTTAAACCCTAAGCCTCACATCCGCTTCCACTTCACAGGACGCTCAAAAGACAGCCAAACGACAGCTCCGCGCGATTGCGCGCGCCAGGCCCGAGGCACATCCTCAGTCCATTCGGTCGGCCCCCCTGCCCGAAATCCCAAAGGCCGCTAGCGCGCTTTGGATGTCAACTGTCGCATACAGGCCAATGCACTCATCCATCATGGGGTTCTCACCCAAACAGGATCGGTACTGAAACACGCCGATATCGTCGCGAGCGTTCGTTCTTGTCTCAGAGGGAAGACTTTCTGATGCAATCGCGGGACTTCGCCGCAGATGCGGGGAGTCAGGATCTAAGGTCGGCTGGTCAGGGCGGTTCGCGTGGTTTAGCCGTTTTCGATGCGGGTTTTAATGTCGGCGTAAGCGGTGTGGATGAGGGTCGTGAGTGCTGCTTCGTTGTTGGGTGTTCCGGGTTTCAGCTTTATATGACGCATGAACTTGCCGGCGCCTTGCAGGAGGCGGGCCGGATCAGGCAGGGCGGCGCCTTGAAAGAATCCGACGTTGACGTGCGCGGTGAACACGTCGACATACGCGAAGGGGACGTCGCCCAGGCAAGCGACGGGGCAACCGTCGTGGATGAGTTCGCGAACTTCGTCGCCGCACTTGCGCATGACTTGAAACCAGCGCTGCGCGATGGAGCCGAGTTCTGCTGCGTGGTTTTTCATCCAGGCATCGATGGCGGGATCATGCTGGACGGCGCCGTTGAGGCGGAACAAATCGGATTTCATGGTTGGTACTCCGCGTCGTTCCCTGACACTACCTTTTTTTGAAAAGAGACCGAGGAAGACAAGAAGCAGATTCTTCGATCACCACCCCCAAACTGAAATACGTTTGGAGCCCCATTCGCTCAGAATGACACCGCCAATTACGGGAAAGATTTCAGACTCAGGGAACGGGACGGATGGCGGCGACGGGGACTTCAAGGGTTCCGGCGCGCTCGGTGCTGGCGTCGTAGACACCGGCGCGGAGGTAGACATCGCCGGGCGGCATATCGAAGTCGAAGTGGAAGGGAATACCGTTGCTTTCTGCGAAGGCCCACTGGTCGGCACGGATGGCGAGGTTGACGGAGCGAACGAGCCAGTTGAGGCTTTCTCCGCGCTGGCTATAAGCAATGAGTGCGACTTCGACCGGAGCGCGGCGGGTTCCATCGGCACTCTCGATGAGGTTGAGATTCTGCAGTGAGAGAAAGAAGCGCACGGTGTAGTGGTTGAGGGGCGGCTTGAGGGCGGGATTGTCGCCATTGGGTGGCGCGCCCGCGGGTGCGTTGTCTGCGACGGGCTCGACGTTGAGCCGGAAGTGAAGGTCAGAGAAGCTGGGCATGCCACGGTCCATGAGCGGGCGCAGGGGATCTTTCATGGGTTGGGCTGCATTGGCCTTGATTTCGGCAGAGGTGCGTTCGAAGTAGCTGCGGCGGTAGGAGAGCTTGTAGCCCTCTTCTTTGAGCTGGACGGCGATTTTGCGTTCGCGTCCGATTTCCCTGGGGTCGGTGGGCGTGTAGGCGAGAGTGTAGTAGCTGGAGCCGTTCTGGATGTCTTCAGCGAGGGCGCCCTTGAGGTCGTTGTTGTGCATCGCTCTTCCACCGGTCGCATTGGCCCAGTTCTCTGTAGAAATCAATCCAAAATACGGGGTTGTAGGTGCGGAGACGCCGTCCGGCAGAGTCGCTCCGGGGGCAAGGCTGCCTGCCTGGTTGTTGCCGGCACCGCTAATGTCGGAGTTGGGCACTGCCGGGATTCCTGTTGCATCGATCGGGTAGACGGAGACGCGGGCGGCGGCGAGGGCGTCGATGGTTTTCTTGACCTCGTCTAAGTAGGGGCAGGTGTCGGGGAAGCAGAGCGGAACGGATCCGACGAACCAGACGAGATTTTTGCGGCCGGGGATGTCGGCAACGTAGTGGGCGATGGCTTGGAGTGCGTCGAGGGTGATAAGGAGCTGCTGGTTCTTCTGCTCATTGGCCGAGGTGGCGAGGAAATCCTGGATGTTGCCGATCATCTGGGCGAGCTGCGCGCCGCCGTTGGCCCCCGGGCCCCCGGGGTCTGCAGTCATTGTGTAGAGACCATTCAAGGCGGTGGATTGGGAGGCGAGTTCGTTGGGGGTTGCTTCCATGGCGACGGCGACAGGGTTGCCGGCGAGACGCTCGACAGAGGTGCGGAGGAGGGTAGAGTCGTCGGTGAATCCCTGGATGATGCGGAGGCGATCGCCGAGGAGAAAGACGCCGATGCGGAGGCCCGGGGGAATGGTGCCGAGATATTTGACGATGCGCTGACGGGCGTAGGCCTGATCCTGCGTGGTGGTGTTGAGGGCGTCCATGAGCAGGAGGTTGATGGCCTGATTGGGCGGCGCGTTGGGGACGTTGGTGAAGGTGTTGGGCGGGAGGGACGGCGCGGGTTGTGCGGGAGCGGACGCGGACGGGAAGTGAGGCTCGAAATACTCGATTGCCTGCGGCTTGCCGTTTTCGAGGACTTCGAAGTCCTCTTTGTGGAGGTTGGGGACGGCGGAGCCTTTCTTGTCGGTGACGACGACGTCGACGAGGACGTTGCGGACATTGATCTGGAGGGGCGGGGCGGGGGGCAGGTTGTTGGCGGCCTGGGCCGAGGCGCAGGTGGGGGCAATGGTTGTAGATATGATGGCGAGAAGGGTCAGGGCCGGGGTCCGGAAGCAGAGCATGAAGTACGCCTCAATGGGAACAGGACACTATAGCACTGGACGGTTGAAAGGGTGGTGATGGGTGCGTCGAAGTTGGCGGGGATTCTGAGTGTGGCTTATGGGGAGCGGGCGACGGGTTCACGGACGGGGGGGGTCGCGATGAGGTAGTCTTAGCGGTTGGGAGAGAGCAGGGACGAAGGGACTAGGGAACGCAAAAGCTGTTGGTGGGATGACATCTTAACTTTCGTTTTAATTTTGTGAGGGATTCGATGATTGGTTGGGCGAAGTGTTCTGTTGCATGTCTGGCGGTGGCCGTGGTGGCTGCTGCGCCTGTGATCCGCGCCGAAGAGGGGATGTGGACCTTTGATAATCCGCCGTTGAAGCAGTTGGCGGCGAAGTACAATTTTCATCCTACGCAGGAGTGGCTAGATCATCTGCGGCTTTCGAGCGTGCGGCTGAATGACGGCGGGTCGGGGTCATTTGTGAGTCCGGATGGACTGCTGCTGACGAATCATCACGTGGCGCGGGGACAATTGCAGAAGAACTCGACGGCGGAACACGACTATCTGCTCAATGGTTTCTATGCGGCGACGCCGGACCAGGAGATGAAGTCGCCGGACCTTGAGATCAACGTGCTCGTGGGCATGCAGGATGTGACGGCGCGGGTGCAGGGTGCGGCCAAGGGCATTGCCGATGCCGCGAAGGCGCTGAAGGCGCGCGAGGCGGAGGTGGCGGCGATCACGAAGGAGAGCAAGGACAAGACAGGATTGCGCTCGGACGTGGTGACGTTTTACAACGGCGGCGAGTACTGGCTATATCAATACAAGGTGTACACCGATGTGCGGCTGGTGTTTGCGCCGGAAGAGCAGGCGGCATTTTTCGGAGGCGATCCGGATAACTTTACGTATCCGCGGTACGACCTGGACATGGCGCTGTTTCGCGTTTATGAGAACGGCAAGCCGCTGCACACGGACAGCTATCTGAAATGGAGCGCGAAGGGCGCGGCGCCGGGCGAGCTGATTTTTATCTCCGGGCATCCGGGATCGTCATCGCGGCAGGACACGATGGCACAGCTACTGGTGGAGCGGGATGTAGTAGAGCCGGCGGTTACGGAGTATCTGAAGCGGCGGATCGCGGCAGCGCAGGCGTATGCGGCGCAGGGGCCGGAACAGGCGCGGCAGGTGGGGTCGACGATTTTTGGATTGAAGAACAGCCTCAAGGTGTATATCGGCCGTGAGGAAGCGCTGGCGGACAAGAATCTGATCGCGAAGAAGCAGTCGGAAGAGGATGATTTCCGGAAGAAAGTTGCGGCGAATCCGGAGTGGGAGAAGGAATACGGCGGCGCCTGGGACACGATTGCGAAGGCCGAAGAGCTAGTGAAGCCGGAATTTCGCTACCAGATTTATCGCAGGACGGATAGCCGGCTGTTTACCATTGCGCTGCTGTTGGTGCAGTATGCCGCAGAAATAAAGAAGCCGGATGGCGAGCGGTTGCCGCAATTCCATGATGCGAATTTGCAATCGCTGAAATTTCAGTTGCTGTCGCCGGCGCCGATTTCAAGCGGCTCGGAAAAGCTGTTCATGAAGACGGCGGTGAGCCTCGGCGAGGAGAAACTAGGCAAGGACGACGCGTATGTGCAGGCGGTGCTGCACGGAGGGCCGGTGGATGCGACGGTGGATTCGCTGGTGGATGGAACGAAGCTGGGCGATGTGGCGGTGCGCAAAGAACTGATGGATGGCGGCGAGGCAGCGATTGCGGCTTCTACGGATCCGATGATTGTGGCAGCGAGGCGGGTGGACCCGATTGTACGGGAGTCGCAGCGGAAGATACGCGACACCATCTCGAGCGTGCTGACACCGGCAGGCGAGAAGCTGGGGAAGGCACGATTTCTGGTGTATGGGAAGAATGCATATCCGGATGCGACGTTCACGCTGCGGTTGAGCTACGGGACGGTGGAAGGATATCCCTACAACGGCACGATTGCGCCACCGTTTACGACGTTCTATGGACTGTACGATCGCGCGGACAGCTTTAGCGATAAAGCGCCGTTCAATCTGACGCCGAAGGAAGAGGCGGGATTGGGAAAGCTGAATTTGTCGACGCCGCTGGACTTTGTTTCGACGGGCGACATTATCGGCGGGAACTCGGGGTCGCCGGTGGTGAATCGCGAAGGCGAATTGGTGGGGCTGATTTTTGATGGCAACATCGAATCGCTGGCCGGGGATTTTGTGTACGACGGCACGAAAAATCGCGCGGTGGCTGTGCACTCGGCGGGGATGATCGAGGGCCTGCGCAAGCTGTATGGAGCGGATAAGCTGGCGGATGAGCTGGAGGGGAAGAAGTAAGAGAGTTGTCAGTTTTCAGTTGTCAGTTTTCAGTTCAGCGTTTCGGAGTTTGGAGACATGACGGGAGGGGAGCCGTGGTGGCTTCCCTTCTCTTTTTGCGTTTGAATTGATGAAACTTCTAATACTACTGTGTTATAAAGTCGCGAAGACAACAGGGACACCGAGGCAGAGATCGGGCGAGGTGGGTAGCAATTAGGCGGCGCAGGGTGGCGATCGAGTGTGGATTATGCCTTTCGGTTCTTACCGGTAGCGCCTCGGGGCGTGAATGCTGGCGACAAGCTGGGTAGGGGAAACCGGATGTTCCCGGTTTGGAGCAACGAGGAGTTGCCGGAGGGGGGAAATAGGCACCGCTCCTGCACCAGGAAGCCGTAGGCGGCAATCGCCAGGGTGGCATGGTGATGAAAGCCGCGCCAGTTCCGGCCTTCGAAATGTCCCAGCCCGAGTTCCTGCTTGAGTTCTTCATAATCGCGTTCGATGCGCCAGCGTAGTTTGGTAATGGCAACCAGTTTGCGCAGAGGGATCGACGCTGGCAAATTCGACAGCCAATATTTGGTTGGCTCTTTTTCCGTCGTCGGCCACTCGATCAACAGCCATTGCTCAGGATGTGGTTCCTTGCGCCAGTAGTCGCGATGGGCGGCGCGAACACGAAGGGCGGCAAAGCGTGAACGCATCATGCCGCGTATTCCTTCACGCCAACTCACCTTGCGCAAGTCGGTAGTGCTCAGGCACAGGGCCAGGTTTTTCGCAGAGAGTGGCTGATGCTGTTCGTCCCGTCGCAGTAGCCGCGGAGGACGGCCCATTTTGCCCTTCGGCCCGGGCGGTAGCGGCACGATGCCCGGAGGCCAAAGTGTGGTGGAAGACTTGATGCCAACCGCATAGCAAAGCCCCAGTGACACGATTCCTTCGCGAAATCCACTATCGTCGCCGTAGGCGGCGTCAGCCAGCACCACGCCACGCGGTACATCCTCGTTCACCAGATGGCGGATATGACCGAGCGCCATGTCCGGCTTGGTCTGAAATCGAATCTCTGTGGGCACGCCCGCTTGCCTGCGCCGCTCTGGATCGTTGGCCCATATCTCGGGAAGATAGAGCTGATAGGTCGCCGGAATGCTGGCATGCTCAGTGGCAAGCGATACGCTGACCGCCACTCTGCAGTTATCCTGCTTGCCCAACTGACCGCAATACTGGCGCGCGACCCCAACCGAATGCGTTCCCTTCTTGGGGAATCCCGTGTCATCCACGATCCAGGCCGCCAGCTTATGCTTCTTAGTCATCGCCGTCAGAACCTGACGCCGCACTTGCTCGAGAAGCGCGTCATCGCTCCAGGGTGCATCGGCCACGATGTGATGCAGCGACTGGTGCATCTGGCGCACGTTGCCAGGAGCCAGCCGTGCTGCCATAGGCTCGACGCTCTTGCGCTCGATCGGAAGCATCAGGCCCTTGGTGTAGTTCTCGATGGGAACGACTCGATCCGCATGTCCGGCTACGCGGGTCAAACCATCCAGATAGGCTTGCAGACGCTCAGACTCTCGCGAGAAATACGTCCGGTGACGACTCATCAACCTCAACGTAAGGCATTACTACTGCCAGCGCCAGAGAAAGCGAGATAAAGGAATACAGTTTATAACACAGTAGTACTAAGCGCTTGTGGCAAAAGTCGAGATTTCGGGAATAGACGTCCCCCCAGGGGCTAAAGCCCGCGGTTTTATTGATCCTTTGCGGCACGACTAGAGTCGTGCCCTTTCAAAGCCCATTTATGCAACCAAGTGCCCCATCCTTCGCGCATTCTTTGCTTGAAGGACGGGAACTTCAATGCTGCTTGCGGGCCGGATCGTTCAGGGTTTTTAGCCGATGCTCGCCGCTCTCGTGTTCATCGCGGCCTGCGGTTTTTCGCTGCTTGGAAGGAGGACGCCAATTTTGCGGCTTTCTGGGCGGAGCGCCCAGGATGCCACCAGAAGGCCGGCGATGGCGAGAGGGGCGATGACGTGAAATCCGTATGCGCCGTAGCCGCCGACCCAGGCGCAGGACGCGGCGGCGCCGGTAAGGTCGAAGAAGATACCGGCGTAGGCCCATTCCTTGAGGCGCGGATAACGCGGCACGAGGATGGCGATGGCTCCGAGCACTTTCCAAACGCCGAGGATGGCGAAGAAGTACATGGGGTAGCCGAGATCGGGGACGACTCCGTGGGGGTTGGCGCGGTATTGCACGAGCTGGGCGATACCGCCAGTCATGAAAAACGCTACCAGTGTGGTCGTAGTCCAATACGCAATGGATTTTGTTTTGGCGGTCATTGCAATCCTCCAACGACGTTTTCTAGTTTGCCGATGAAGCTGGTCCAGCCGTACTTTGCGCCTTTGTAATTGGCGCCTTCTTCGGACGGGAAGCCGGATTGCTCCATGCGGAGATGCGTGCCGGTTGCGGTCGGCGTCAACGTCCAGGTGACGACGGTCTCCAGGCCCATGGTTGTCCAGCCATAGGAGAGCCGTGAATTTGGTTCGATCGCCAGGACTTCAGAATCGATAATTCCATCCCATCCATGAACAGGCGTGGAGCGGAATTGGAAGCGATGGCCGACGAGGGGTTGGAAATCATTTTGCATCAGCCACTCTCCGATGAGCCGTCGTTCAGTGAGCGCGCGCCAGATTTTTTCAGGGGGATGGGGTATTTCTCGTTCGATGACGAGTGTGCGGGTGGTAGCGGCGTCGGTCATTTGTCCATCCTTTGCAATAGATTTTCGAGTTGATCGAAGCGTTCGCGCCAGAAAGCGCCGTACTGGGTCATCCAGTCGACCAAGGGGGCGAGGGATTGTGGTTGTGCGTTGTAGTGGGTCTCGCGTCCCTCGTGGCGGCAGCGAACGAGCCGGGCGTGCTTGAGAATCCGCAGGTGCTTGGAAACTGCCGGTTGCGAAACTCCGGCACGATGCGTCAAGGCATGCACGGTCTGCTCTCCGTCGCGCGAAAGGTGCTCGAAGATCGCGCGACGGGTCGGGTCGGAAAGGGCCTTGAAAACATTGTCCGTCACAGCTTGCATCGAGAATCCCTCGCGGTGATGGGTCGTTTGCCGGTCGATTTACCAATTTACCAATCGAGGTGGGTGATCTGAATGAGATTTCCGCAGGTATCGTCAAGCACTGCTATGGTCGATCCGGTCGTTTTGGTTGGATCTTTGGTGAAGGTCACGCCATGGTCTTTGAGCCTTGCATGCTCTTCTTGAACGTCGGCGACGAAGAAGTTGGCGGCGGGAATTCCCTGCCGGTGGATCTCCTGCTGAAAGGTTTTCGCGGCCGGGTTTTGATTGAGTTCGAGGACCAGTTGGACGCCATCCGGTTCTTCAGAGGAGACAACGGTGAGCCATTTGTATGTGCCTGCTGAGAATTCGTGTTTCTTCTGGAAGCCGAGAACTTCGGTATAGAACTTGAGGGCCTTGTCCTGGTCGTTAACGAAGATGCTGGTCAATTTGATTTGCATGATGTGTCCTTTCTGCTTTGCGGGGAACGCGAGATTGGTATTTCCAAGTTCACCATAAAACCATAACCGTTTGGTTATGGTTTGTCAAGAGGCTGATGAGAGGATTTTCAAGGACGGGTCGCGGGTCTGGCATTTGTGGCCCGGGAGAAAAGAGCAACAGCAGGTTCCTCGGCTTCGCTCGGAATGACAAATTTTATGAATGAATGACAAATCAGGAATGAATTGACAACTCATGAAAGTTGGCAGGAAAGTGAAAGGCCGCCCGGGGGCGGCCTTTTGCGGTGGAGGCGGGGAAGCCGAATCGTGTTTACCAGCGGCCCCAGGCGCGGGTCATGTAGTCGGAGAGGGTCATACCGACGAGGACGAGGAAGGTGAATACGCCTGCGGCGACGGTGAGCTTGGTGAGCTTGGTCGAATACTTGACGTGCATGAAGAAGAGCACGACCAGGATCATCTTGAGGGCGGCAATGCCGAGGGCGACGATGGGATTGAATACGCCCATTTCAATGTACGAGGCCGCAACCGTGGTCGCGGTAAGCACCAATAGGCAGCAGACGATCGTGAGGTAGATCATCGGGCTGACGATGTGGTGTTCGTGCTCGTGGACTTCAGGCTTATCGTGTTCGTCTGTCATGGCATTGATCCTTGTTGATCGTTATTGATGTCGACTGATGAGGTAGAGCAACGGGAACAGGTAGATCCAGATGATGTCGACGAAGTGCCAGTAGAGGCCGAAGTTCTCAACGAAGATGACGTGGCCGGTGGTATAGGCACCGGCTTGCGCTCGGAAGATCATGAATCCCAGGATGGCGATGCCGATGATCATGTGGAGCGCGTGCATGCCGGTCATGGCGAAGTAGAGGAAGAAGTAGAGTTCGGTGTGGCGCGCCATGTCGAGCGCTAGCGGCTTATCGTGATACTCCTTGTAGACTTCGGGATCGGATGCGGGATCGAGGAAGGTTTTGAGGCTGTAGTGGAAGCCGGGGATGTGGTGCTTGTCGTACTTTTCCTTGTACTCGATGGTCTTGATGCCGAGGAAGACGAGCCCGAGGATGAAGGTGATGACGAGGCAGAAGACGAGAGTGCCCTTTTTGCGCATCTCGGCGGACCAGACGCCCATGGCCATGGTGAAGCTGGAGGTGATGAGGACGGCGGTGTTGGCGGTGCCCCATCCGATCTGCAACTGGTGGGAGGCCTCGACGAAGGCGGGGTAATACCAGTTGCGATAGATCAGGTAGGCGGTAAAGAGGCCGCCAAAGAACATGATTTCAGTGAGCAGGAAGAGCCACATGGCGAAGTTGGTGGCGTCGCTCTGCTGCGCGTAGGTTTCGAAGTGGTGGCGCTGGTAGGGGAGGTGCTCGTGGTGAGCACCTTCGGCCGCGCCATGAACGATTACCTGGCTATCCGACACTGGCTACTTTCTCCTTCTGGCCTTCGAGCCACTCGTAGTCGTATGCTTCGTGGTCCATGATCGGAATGGCGGGGAAATTCTCAGTAAGGGGCGGGGACTGGGTCTGCCACTCAAGGCCGGTTGCCTGCCACGGATTTTCGCCGGCAATTTCGCCGTAGCGGAGCGACCAGGTGAGATACAAAATCGGCAGAAGATAGCCAACGCCGAGGATGGACGCGCCGGCGGAGGAGAAGACGTTGAGTATCTGGAACTCCGCGGGATAGGATGCATAGCGCCGGGGCATGCCGAGGGTGCCGAGGATAAATTGCGGGAAGAAGGTGAAGTTGAAGCCGATGAAGGTGATGAGGGCGGCGAGCTGCGAGATCTTTTCCGGATACATGCGGCCGGTCATCTTGGGCCACCAGAAGTGGATGCCTGCAAGGAAAGCCATCAACATGCCGCCAACCATGACGAAGTGGAAGTGGGCGACGATGAAGTAGGTCTCGGTGAGGTGGATATCTGTTCCCGAAGTGCCGAGGAAGACGCCGGTGAGTCCGCCGATGGTGAACAGACCCATGAAGCCGAAGGTATAAAGCATCGGCGTTTCAAAGGTGATGGAACCCTTGTAGAGGGTGAAGGCCCAGTTGAAGATCTTGATGGCGGAGGGCACCGCTACGAGCATGGTGAGCAGCGAGAACACCAGCATGGAGTAGTTGGAGATGCCCATGATGAACATGTGGTGGGCCCAGACGAAGAAGCCGAAGACGGCGATGGCAACCGAGGAGAAGGCGACGGCCGTGTATCCGAAGACGCGCTTGCGGCTGAAGGTGGAGATGGTCTCGGAGATCACGCCCATGCCGGGAAGAATCATGATGTAGACGGCGGGGTGCGAGTAGAACCAGAACAGGTGCTGGAAGAGGAGCGGGTCTCCGCCCTTGGTGGGGTCGAATACTCCGATGCCGGCGACGCGCTCAAGAGCCACAAGGACGAGGGCGATGGCGAGGACCGGGGTGCCGAGCACCATGAGGATGCTGGCGGCATAGTGTGCCCAGACGAAGAGCGGCATGCGGAACCACGTCATGCCGGGGCAGCGCATCTTGTGGATGGTGACGATGAAGTTGAGTCCGGTAAAGATGGAGCTGAAGCCGGCGATGAAGATGCCGACGCCGGTGGTGAGGACGTTGGTATTGAGGTAGTGCGTGGAAAGTGGAGTGGTAAATGTCCAGCCCGTATCGACGCCACCAGATATCATGGCGTACAGAATGATGCAGCCTGCACCCATGTAGAGATACCAGCTAAGCAGGTTTATCTTCGGCAGAGCCAAATCCTTGGCGCCGATCATCATGGGAATAAAGAAGTTTCCCAGCGTGGCGGGCACGGACGGCACCAGAAACAAGAAGATCATGATGATGCCGTGCATGGTGAACACCTTGTTATAGGTGTCCGTGGCCATGAGGTCAGACTGCGGCGTGAGCAACTCAAGGCGGATGAGTCCGGCCAGCGCTCCTCCGATGAAGAAGAAGAACGTGATCGAGACGAGGTAGAGAATCGCAATCCGCTTGTGATCGCCGGTCAGCAGCCAGCTCAGGATGCCCTTTTCCTTTGAAATGAAGTTCATTCTCGGGATGCGTGCTAACGACTGATCGGGAAGACTGACGATTGTGCTGCTACTCATTGCTTCACCATCCCCTGCCCAGCGGGCTTTTGACCGGCGGGCGTTGTCCTGCCTTCACTTTCCGGCAGCAGAGTTGTTGTGGTGGTAGTCTGCTGAACGCGGTAATCGGAGTTAAGAGTTTTGAGGTATTCGACCAGCGAGATGACGCCATCTTCGCTGATCTGGCCTTGATAGGTCGGCATGATCGGAGCGTATCCCTGGGTGATGTGCTGCGAGGGATTCAGGATCGCGTCACGCAGGTAAGCCTCGTCGACGATCGTCGTTTGTCCGTTGGCCAGGGTGAGTTTGGCACCGTAAACGTTGGCGAGACTCGGTCCGCGTGCATCGGGACGGCCGTTGTGGCAGGCTGCGCAACTGAGGCTTGCGAAGAGGCGTTCGCCGTTCTGGGCGAGTGAGGCGCCACTGGTGGAGCTGGCAAGCCATTTCTTGAAATCGTCGGGCGTCATCACGACCACGTCGCCGATCATGTGGGAGTGATCGGTGCCGCAGTATTGGGTGCAGAAGAGGTGATAGGTCCCAGGAGTAGTGGCTTCAAACCAGACGGTGGTGTAGCGGCCGGGAATGGCTTCGCGCTTTACGCGGAAGGCGGGAATGGAGAAGCTGTGGAAGACGTCCTGCGAGATGATGGTGAGCTGAACGGCGCGGCCGGTGGGAATGTGGAGCGCGTTGATCTCATGCTGACCGCCGGGGTGTTCTGCTTTCCACATCCACTGCTTGCCAACGATGTAGATGTTCATGGCGTTGGCGGGCGGGGTGTAGACGCGGAAGTAGATGAGGGCGCCCCAGACGAACATGACGAGGAAGAGGCCGAGCGGAATGATGGTCCACGTAGCTTCAAGCATCGTGGAGCCCTCGATCTGCACCGCGACCGGGTGGCGCTTCTTGCTGTACATGATCGAGAAGCCGATGACGAGCAGAACGACGATCGTCATGCCGATCATGCTGACCAGCACCATGAAGAAGTACAGGGCATCCATCTGCGGGGCAATCTTCGATGCCTCCGGCGGATAGAGCTGGAAGTTCGTCAACCAGTGGATGAGAAACTGCCAGAGAACTTGGCTTATGTGAGACATTCCGTTATCCGTTCACCTTTGTTCCTGAAGCGAGTTGGTCATGGGCCTGCCGGTAATCGCGGCGGAACATGATCCACATAAAACCGCCCAGCAGTATTACGGTCATGGCACCGCCGAGCTGCACGACGCGTGCAACGATGAGCGAGTGCTTATTGGTCTGCGGGTCATAGTGGTAGCAGTAGGTAAGGATGTTGTCGACGGGCGAGCCGATGTGGTTGTTGGAGGCTTCGACGAGGCCGAGGCGGAGATCCTTAGGCGAGTATTCGACGCCCATGTAGTACTGGGCGAGCTTGCCCTGCGCGGTAACGATCTGGATGGCGCTGGCATGGGCGAACTGGTTGAGCTTGCCGTCGGGACCGGGAATCTTGACGTAACCGAAGCCCACGGCCTTGGTGAGTGCGTCGATATTGGGCTGGGTGCCGGTCATGAAGTGCCAGCCATTCGCTGTTTCAGGATGACCGTAGCGCTTGAGGTAGCTGGCCTTCTTGGCGGCGGCGAGATCGGTTCCCTCCGTAGGATCGATGCTGACGACGATCACGTTGAAGTCGCGGCCCGGGATTTCGTCGACCATGGTGAGGGCGCTGGTTAGTCCATTGAGTTCCTCGGAGCACAGCATGGGGCACTGGTAGTAGACCAGCGCGAGGATGGCGGGCTTTTTACCGAAGTAGCTGGCGAGCTGGACCTGCTTGCCGGTGTCGTCTGTAAAGGTGAGGTCGAGCGGGAGTTGCTCGTTGAGGTGCTGCGCGATGCCGACGCCTTTCAGAACCGAGGGCTGGGTGTTGGCCGGGCCTTCGTCCTTATTGCCATAGCTGGATACCTGCGCCACCAGAGACGGCGTCAGCGCGGCAAGGCACAGCGCGAGCATGGCTGTGATCCAGCCTTGTTGTCCCGTCCTCATCACACCGTTACTGCTTTGCATACTGCTAATCACCTTCTGCGGTTCACTGCTTGCGTTGCTCTTCTTCGGCCTTTTGTGCGGCCACTTGATCCTGTTCGTAGCCGGTGCGCGCGAAACCGCTGGTGAGCGGCACCGTGATGGTGGGTTGACGATCGCCAGCCAGCAGCGGCGATTGCTGCGCTGATGGCGCCACGGGCAGGCCTTTCTGGGCAATAATCTGCATGGCCCGTTCGATCGGAATTCTTACCTTTCCCTGCGACTGGTCGATCCAGGTGTAGTTATCGAGTAACAGGTCTTCACGCTGGTGAAGGTCGGCTACGTCCTGATTGCCGTCGTCGGTCTGGACGCGAGGAGTTGGAAAGTTCCTGGTGATCTCGGCGACCTTGTTCTGCATTTCCGGGTTGGAGGGCAGGTTGCCGAGCTCGCGGATCTCCGCCGTTTTGGTCCACTTGCTGTTGGGGCCGTCTTCCTTATTCATGTGCGCGTTGATCAGCTTGCCCATGCCGTAGGTGACGATGCCGCAGACTCCGACAAAGATCGCGAGGGATGTAAGGAATACCAGGATGCCCGTCACTCTGACGTCGGTCTGTTCGTAACCCGCGGAGGCGTCGATATCCTTGGGGCCGTGCGAGCCCAGCATTTTGTTCTCGTCAGACTCGTTGTGATCAAGCGTGGACATGTTCGGGCTCCAGTATCTCTGCGAGATGCGGATCGTTTGTCTGCACCAGCGCGCGCGCCTTCAGATTGTTGCTGTAATATGCGACCCAGACGGAAACCATCGCGATCGGCACTGCAATGTATTCAAGGATTCCCCAGCTGAAGTGGAGGTTACGGGCGGCATCCTTGAAGTTCGGCTCGATGAGCCAGAAGAGGTCGACGGCCTTGGCAAAGATCATCCACTGACAGACGCGGATCATACGCTTCTTGTTGCGCTTAATGTCGCGTGAGAGCAGCAGGGAGAACGGGATCACCCAATGGAAGATGAAGTCGAGGGTGATGACGATGCCCCACTGGCCGCGAATGCGATCGAGGTACCAATTGATCTCTTCAGGCAGGTTGCCGGACCAGATGATGAGGAACTGGCCAAAGGCGAGATAAATATTGAGCATGACGAAGGCGAAGGTGAGCTTGCCGAGGTCGTGTTGCTCGGTTACGCGAAGGATGGTCTTGAAAGGCTCGGCCTTCGAGAGGCTGATGGAAGTCAGGATGGAGAGGGCGAGGACAGAGTAGCCCTGGCCTACGAGGAAAAGCAATCCGTAGACGGAGGAGAACCAGGTGACGTCCATCGACATGCACCAGTAGATGACGGCGGCGGTCATGGTAAGCGAGTAGACGACGATGCCGGGGCCGCTGATGTTCTCAAGCTTCTTGATCCAGAAGGGAGTGGTGTCGGGCGATTCGTGATCGCGACGGAGGCCAAGCGAATTCAGGCGCCAGGTATAGAGAGCCCAGATCGCAAAGCAGAGCAGCATCACAACGACATACGTTGTGGGGTTGAGCATCGGCCGCTTGAAATTGAGGCAGTGCCTCTGCATTTCGCTGATCAGGCCAGACTTCCAAGCTGCATCTGTGTCGCTAGTGTTGGTGTACCGGGCCCACAGAAAGAGCCTCTTCATGAAGAACACGGAGATGACCCAGTATGCAAAAACGAGGGGCAACGTGCGGGTTGCGGCTTCGAGAGGGCGGCGCAGCAACAGTCCATACTTGCCACCGGAGCAGTACTGGACCATGAGAAGCGCGAGACCGCCCACGGACCAGCCGAAGGTGAGCAACAGACCAAGAACCCATGCGCGCGCAAAATGATCCCAACCGAGCTGGTCCTGGGCCTGGCCGAGAAAGGCGAGAATCACGGCGGCGGCTGCTGCTACCGCTGCGACGATGAGTGCGCGTGTCCGCCAGGCGTCGACGAACGCAGGCGCGCTGAGATCGGCGGGGAGCGTTTTAGCGTGTGAAGCACCGTGTGTATCGTGAGCCATTGAACTCAATCCTTACTTCGCGGCCGCGGGAGCCGTTTTGCTTGCTGGAATCTCAATCTTGGGGTCAGCCTTGTTGGCCGGAGCCATGCCCGGCGTTCCCTCTGACTTGATAGGCGGATAAGCCTGGACTGCTGATGCGGGCAGAGTCCACGGCTGCGCGTATTCGGGATGCCCTTGCTGCGTGGCCAGATCCTTCAGACTTTGCACCGGTACACCCGAAGGGACATCGGACGCGGAAGCTGCCTGACTTAATTGCAACGCGCGAATGTAGGCGGCGACGGCCCAGCGATCTTCGGGCGCGAGCTGCGCAGAATAGTCGGGCATGGCGCCGTAGCCGTGGGTCATGACATAGAAGTAATGCGAAATGGGCTGCGACCGGCGCACCTGATCGTGGAGGTTGGCGGCGGGTTTGTAGCCGCGATCGACAATTTCGCCGAGGCCGTTGCCGACGCGCGAGTGGCAGGGAGTGCAATAGATGTTGAAGCGCTCCTGGCCGCGCTCGAGGACCTGCATGGTGACGGGAAACGGCATGAGGTTCTGCTCTTCGCGATAGCCGTTGGCGCCCTGGATGACGCCAGTGTAGAAGTAACTGTCTTCGTCAAGCTGGCCGCGGGCCACGGTGTTGACGACCTGGGGGCGCGCGCCGCGATGATCGGCGAAGAAGTCGGAACCGCGCTGCGGGATCATCTTGGGCTGGTTCTGCATATCCTGGCGGCAGCCGGCGAGGAGGAAGAGGGCGGAGAGGCCGGCGAAGGTCAGTGCTTTCCCACTCATGCGACGAAAAGCTGCCGCATGAATGGGGCACCCAGGTTCGTTCTCGATGGCAGCAGTGTGAGATGGATGGAGGGTTTGCATCAGTACTCCACCTCCACGATTGAGACGGGATCGAGGGTCTCTAGGTATTTTTTCGAATCGACGAGATCGAACTTCGGATCGAGGGCTTCGAGGCACAAGAAGAACTTGTCGGTGGTGGCGCCGTTGCGGAAATTGGGCGCGTTGAACAGTGGATGATAGAGCTGCGGCAGGCCATTGAGTGCGAGCATACCGAAGGCGGCGGAGAGGCCGGCCCAGAGAATCGTCCATTCATACGCGGGCACAACGAAGGCAGGCCACGAGTACGTGGGACGGCCTGCGATGTTCAGCGGATAGGCGATGACCGAGATCCATGTCTCCATGGAGAACATCGCAGCGAGACCCATCAGGCCACCGATAAGGGTAACGAGCGGAACGCGATTGCGGTGGAAGCCGATGGCTTCAGCGGCTTCTTCCACGGGATAGGGCGTGTAGCAATCCATGCGGCGCCATCCGTCTTCGCGCGCCTGGCGCACGGCGCGGACGAGATCGCTCGGGGTATCGAATTCGGCTAGCAGGCCGTAGGTTCCTTCGCGTGAGGGCATTGTTAGTCACCTGCTCCCGCTGTAGCTTTGGGTTTGATTTTGGCAGCGGGCAGCAACATGCGAATTTCGTTCATGGGAATCATGGGCAGGAAACGGACAAACAGCAGGAACAGCGTGGTGAACAATCCCAGCGTTCCGATGAAGGTCATGTAGTCCCACTTTGTGGCGCGATAGGTGCCCCACGAAGAGGGGAGAAAGTCGCGATAGAGACTCGTAACGATAATCACGAAGCGCTCGAACCACATGCCCGTGTTGACGATGATGGAGATGAGGAACATGAAGCTGATGTTGGTCCTCAGTTTTCGCGACCATAGCGTGGTGAGCGGAATGGCGAGATTGCACGTGACGAGCACCCAGTAGGACCAGCCCATGGGACCGAAGGCGCGGTTCCAGAACATGAAGGCTTCCCAGTGCGATGCGGAGTACCAGGCCATGAAGGCTTCCATGCCGTAGCCGTAGGCCACGATGAAGCCGGTGGCGAGCATGATCTTGCCCATGTTGTCGATGTGGCGCTCGGTGACGAGTTGCTCAAGGTGGTAGAACTTGCGCAGCGGAATGGCCAGCGTGAGCACCATCGCGAATCCGGAGTAGATGGCGCCGGCGACGAAGTAGGGCGGGAAGATGGTGGTGTGCCAGCCGGGGAGGACCGCGACGGCGAAGTCGAAGCTGATGACAGTGTGTACGGAAAGCACCAGCGGTGTTGCGAGGCCGGCCAGGAGGAGAGATGCGGTCTCATAACGCATCCAGTGACGGATGGAACCGCGCCAGCCCCAGGAAAGCATTCCGTAAATGTACTGGCCAACCTTGCTCTGCGAGCGGTCCCGGAAGGTTCCGAAGTCGGGAATCATTCCGACGTACCAGAACACCACCGAAATGGTTGCGTAGGTGGACACCGCGAACACATCCCACTCCAAGGGGGAGCGGAACTGGGGCCATACGTTCATGGTCAGGGGTAACGGCAGCATCCAATACCCCAGCCAAGGGCGGCCGACGTGAATCAGCGGGAACATTCCGGCGCAGACGACGGCGAAGATGGTCATGGCCTCGGCAAAGCGGCTGATGGAGTTGCGCCAGGTTTGCTTGAAGAGCAGGAGAATGGCGGAGATCAGGGTGCCGGCATGGCCGATACCGATCCACCAAACGAAGTTGATGATGGCGAAGCCCCACGCGACGGGCTGGCTGATGGCCCAGATGCCGACGCCCTTGAGGAAGAGCCAGGTGACTGCAACAAGCAGCATCGTGGCGCCCGCGCCGGCGATGCCGAAGAAGGCAAGCCAGCCGAGCGGCGTGTGCGGGGTAAGCACGATGCTCGAGATCTTCTCGGTAACCGACTTGAAGGTCTCACCCGGGCCTACGACACGGAATTCTCCGGTCTTGGGATCGATGCCAGGGTCACCTCTTTTGATTTCACTGGTCGCCATCGTGACTTCAACCCTTTTCCGGCGTGTGTTCCACCGGGTTCTGTTCGAGTTCAGGATTAAAATTCAAAACTTCTGCGAGGTAGCGCGTGCGGGGACGCGTGTTCTGGTCGGCAATGACCTGGTACATGCGCTTGTCTTCGTTGAGCTTCGCAACCTTGCTGGTCTTGTCGTTGAGATTGCCGAAGGTAATGACCGAGGCGGGGCAGGCCTGCTGGCAGGCGGTAACGATTTCGCCGTCGCGGATGGCGCGATTCTCCTTGTCGGCTTCGATCTTGGCGGCGTTGATGCGCTGCACACAGTAGCTGCACTTCTCCATGACGCCGCGCGAACGGACCGAGACGTCGGGGTTGCGCATGAGCTTGAGACTCTCGGTCTCGTAGTCGGAGTAGAGCAGGAAGTTGAAGCGGCGCACCTTGTAGGGGCAGTTGTTGGAGCAGTAGCGAGTGCCCACGCAACGGTTGTAGACCATGGTGTTGAGGCCTTCGGGCGTGTGAACCGTGGCGCCGACGGGGCAGACCTGCTCGCAGGGAGCGTTTTCGCAATGCTGGCAGGTCATGGGCTGGAAGTGGGCGCGGGGTGCGGCGAGATCGCCTTCGAAGTAGGTGTCGATGCGTAGCCACTGCATGTCGCGGCCGATGCGCACCTGCTGTTTGCCAACGACGGGAATGTTGTTCTCGGCATAGCAGGCAACGATGCAGGCGTTGCAGCCCACGCAACTGTTCATGTCGATCGACATGCCCCACTTGTTGCCGTTGTACTGCCAGTTGGGGAACATCGAGGTGTCGTATTCGGGCGTGTCGTGGCCTTCGCCCTCGTGCGCGAAGTTCGGGTTGGCTTTAAAGTCCTCGAGTGTCGCGTAACGAACGATGCCGCGGGGACCGAGGGCTTCGACGGCTTCGAGCGAGTTGTTTTGGTTGCCGTGTTCGGTGAGGTTCTTGCCGCGATGATCCTGGTAGTGGCTCTTGGTGATGGCGACGCCCCACTTGCCGTCGACTTTTTTGATAGAGCCGGTCGCGTACAACGAGGCCGCGGTGGTTCGAACCAGATAGGCATTGAAGCCTGCGCCGGAGCCGACGCGGCCGGCGAATTCGCGTCCGTAGCCAAGGTGGAGCGTGACCGAGTTGTCGGGATGACCGGGAGCGACGATGGCGGGAGCTTTTACTTTGCCGCCGCCAGCACTAATTTCGACGATGTCGTCTTCTTCGAGTCCAAGCTTCTCCAGCGTTGCGCCGGACATGATGGCGGCGTTATCCCAGCTAAGGTTGGTGACGGGCTTGGGAAGTTCCTGCAGCCAGCCGACATTCGAGTAGCGGCCGTCGTAGATGTTGGGGTCGGGACGGAAGATGATCTCGAGTTGATCTTTCGGGTTGGGCGCGGGCACTTTGGCGGCCTGGGATGTTGCAGCGCCGCCGCTCTTGTATGCAGTGTCATCGAGCCAGCCGGCGTGCAGAACCTTGCGCCAGCCGGTCTCGAAGTCGCCCTTGATGTTGTCCTTCTGCGTGGTGCGGACGGCTTCGTAGGCGCTTATTTCGGGATTGTCCAGCAGCGTCTGGAAGACGTCGTGCGCGCTCTTGCCGCCATAGAGTGGATCGATCATCGGCTGCACAACGGAGACCGTGCCGTCGTAGGCGCGTGCATCGGACCACGACTCGAGGTAGTGAGCTGCGGGAATGTGCCAGTGCGCGAGGTGGGCGGTCTCGTCGTAGTGAGAGCCGAGATGCGCGACGACCTGGGCCTTAGTAAAGGCGTCGGGGAAGCCGAGATCTACAGGAGCGGAATACACGGGGTTGGAATTTAGAATGACGAGCCAGTCAACCTTGCCAGCGTTGAGGGCGGCGATGAGATTCTTGAAATCGCCGTTCTGATCGCTGGGCAACGGGATGGATGGCTCTGATGAGACGGTGACGGTCTTGCCGACATTGCCGAGCGCCTGGTTGATGGCGAGCGCGAGGGCGGCTACGGATTCATCCTGATAGAGGCCGGGGATGACAGCGCTCTTGCCGTTGCTGGCTTTGAGGTCCTTTGCGAGGGCGCTAAGAAACTTGGTTTGCTCGTCGGTCCAGGTGTATTGCGGAGCCGGGTTGTCAGTTGGGCCCACCTCCGCATGGAGCGCTTTGGCGAAGTACGGAACTTCGCTGGCGCGGAGGCCGAGGCGATGCTCGGCTTTCATACCGGTAGTGGTCGGCGTGCTCTCGATGGTGTAGAGCCGGTTCATGCCGTTGGCGGGATCTTTGCGGCACTTTGCGTAATCGGCAACGAGCTTGTGGAATCCGGGGTACGATGCGCCGGAGAGGAAGTCTGCGTCGAGCGAAACGATGACGTCGGCGCTGCTGAGGTCGTATTGAACGTTGTAGCCCTTCTCAAGAAAGGTGCCAGCGATGGCGGGATCGTACTGCACCAGCGTCGCCTTGGGGTAGGCGGCCTGCACGGCCTTCCATTGACGGGCCAGCGTGGGCGAGGTGATGGTCGCCGAGAGAAAGTAGATACCCGAGCCGTCTTTGGTGCTCGCAACTTTGCCGCGAAGCGCAACGGCAAACTCTGCCCAGTCACGCCCCTCGCCCTCATACGTCACATGCTGCGAGCGATCGGGATCGTAGAGGTCAAGCAGCGTGCCCTGCGAGAAGACATCGGATGAGCCGTGGTTATACGCGTGATCGGGATTGCCATCGACTTTGATGGGGCGGAACTGGTCGCTCTTGACGAGCAGTGGGACGGCGCCGGTGGGCAGCGGGTTGGCCGTTGCGAAGTACATCGGCTTGCCGAGAATGAGATCTTCAGGCGCCTTGACGTAGGGATAGATGGGCTCGTCGGGTTGCTTGGTGCAACCGGCGAGGCCGGCGAGAGCCATGGAGGCGCCCATGATTTTGAGGAAGCCGCGGCGCGATACGGGATCGACCCACTCCTGCGCCGCACTGGGAAATTCTTTTTCGACGGCAGCTTGAAATTCAGGTGTGTTCTCGAGTTCATCAACAGAGCGCCAGAACTGCTTCCCGGAGGTGCCTTTGAGCTTGGAACGCACCTGCTCCAATGTCATTGGCGCTTCGTTGGCAGCAAGGTTGGCGTTGCTTTTTTCAATCTCCACGGTGTTCCCCGTATTGTTCGTTCCTGCGTTCATCGGTTCGCGGCTCATCGGTGGCAAACCTCGCAGCTGCTCAGTTCGTTGGGAGGGCGAATGTTGTACTGCTTCAGGAGGAAGTGGCCCAACTGATCCTGGCTGGTGAATTTCTCGTAGTGAAGCGCTGCCGGAACGACGCCGGCCGGAGCGTCACTGGCCTGGCCGTTTGCGGGCGCGTTCGGCATTTGCAGCGCGGCCATTTGCGGGCCTTCGCCGGTGGGATCCTTCGTTGTGCAGTCGACGCTCTGAGCGGTGGGCGTGCCGGCTTGCACGTTCGTCGTGGAGCACCACACGGGCCGGTCGTCGGCTGGAGCTTCCCAGGCCATGTTGTAAATCTGCCCGGTGGGGCGGAGATTTTTGGAGGGGTTGCGATGGCAGTTGAGGCACCACTCCATCTGCAGGGTGTTCTGCGCATACATCAGGGGCATCTGGTCGACGCGGCCGTGACAGCTCGCGCATCCGATGCCCTTGTTTACGTGAATAGAGTGATTGAAAAAGACGTAGTCGGGAAGGTCGTGCACCTTGATCCACGGCAGCGATTGACCGGTGGCCCAGCTATCACGCACGGGCTGCAGCAACGCGGCGTTGGTCCAGATCTGCGCGTGGCAGTTCATGCATGTCTTGGTGGGAGGAATGCCTGCGTAGCTGGATTTCTCAACCGTGGTGTGGCAGTACTGGCACTGAAGGCCCAGTCCCATCACATGATGTTTGTGGCTGAAAGGAACCGGTTGTTCCGGTCGCTGGCCTTGCCGAGTAACCCAGGGCGAACGCTGCAATTGATCGAGCGTTACACCGAGTGCAATCACAATCAGACCCGTCAGCACCAGGCTCGCTCGAGCCAAAGCATTGGAGCTGCGGTCAAATATCTGCGCCATGAATGCTTTCCTGCTTGTTGTTCGTTGTCCAGTCGTTGGTGCAGCACGCTGTGCCGAGAGTCACACAGGTTGAGGTTAGATTTCGATTTCGGACAAAACCCACCTGGAAGGCGGGCGACCCCGAAAATTCAATATAGCAGCCAAAGCCCTATCTGCAACGGCCTCAACAGTTGAGAGAACAAAAAATGTTTATGCTGCCCAAGTTTTTGTTATCTCTTGAAAATCGAAAACGGCTCGAATTCAGGAATACACGCAAAAATGCATGTATTGACGAAGAGGGCACGTCTCAGAGAATGGGATGATCCCCAACGGATTTTGCATTGCGATTCAGTAGCGCCACGATTTTGTGTCAGCGTTTGACGGAGCAGTCGCGAGCATGTGCTCGACCATTTTCGGCAGTACGCGCTCCGTCCAGTCAGCATTGTTCTGCTGCATGGTGTATTCGGATGGACCGCCTGTATAGCAATGGGGCATGCCGGGGCCGTATTGGAATGTCGCGTCGGAATGCGGGCTGTGTGTTTCCTGAAACTGCTTGTCGAGTATGTGAACGGCGTTGTTGAGGAAATAGGTGTCGCCATCGCCCACGGCGATGTGCAGCTTGCCTTCGAGCTTCGGGCCGAGCGTGGACCAGTCGCGCTTGAGAATTGCGGTGAGGTCGTAATGATCGTGCCAGTACGCGAGGACTTTCTTGTCGATGGCGCCGGTGAGGGGATCGATGATCTCCGCGGGATAGCCATCAACGCCTGCGGGGGAGAATACAGCCTGCCAGATATCCCACTGTTCGGTGGAGCGGCCGTGGGTGCCGAGGACATATTCGTAGGCGAACTCGGCGCCGGTTTCGCCGATGATGCTGCCGTCGGGTTTGCGATCGGCGGGGATAGGCACCTGGCCGAAGTCGCCTTTGCGGACGAAGGCGTTGGCGTCGTCGTAGAGGTTGATGTTCTGGTAGGCGTGGAAATCTACAGGATCAGGACAGGCAATGTACGCGCCATTGTAGAAGTCGGGATAGAAGACCTGCGTGGCGAGCGCTTCCCAACCGCCGGTGGATCCGCCATAGGTGGCGCGGGCCCAGCCCTGGCCGATGCCGCGATATTTTTTCTCGATTGAAGGAATGAGTTCATCGTTGATGGCGGACCCGTAAGGGCCGACATTGGCGGAGTCGACGTCGTAGGAGTCGTCGTAGTACGGATTCGCGTTCTGGACGTAGATGAGGATCACGCGTGGGAGGCGGCCGTTGGTCCAGTCCTGGAAGAGACGATAGCCATTCTCGAGACGGCGAAAGTTGGGCGATTTGGGATCAGGCGGCGTGGCTGTGAACTGGGCGGGGCCGATGCCGGGATGGAAGTGATCCTGATAGACGACGACGGGATATTTTGCGTTGGGGTGTTGGTCGAATCCGTCGGGAAGCAGGATCCATGCGCCCAGATAGACGTCTTGTCCCCAGAAGGCGCTGAGTTTTTCGCTGCGGAAGCGTTCGTACTTGAGCCACTTTGCGGTGGGTTGTTGTTGCGCGATGACCACTGGGTCCTGCGGTGTCCCTTCGATGGGCGGGATGATCTGGTCGAGGGTGAGCGTGATGGGAGCCTTCGATTTTGGATCGAAATGGATCTTCTGCGGCGTGCTAAATGGGTTGCCGGGCTTGGCGTTCCAGTGCTGTCCTTCGCCTTTGTCGGGCGGGAGCCATGCGGTTTTGCCGGAGGCGAGATGGAACGGTTCATACACGTTGAAGACGGCCTGGACGTAGTAGTCGCCGGGATCGATGTCGGCGAGCGAGCGGCGCGGGTAGCCGAAGGTCTTCGTGTCGACAATGAGCGGGGTGCCGGGCGTGAGGTTCTCCGCATCGACACCAAAGCCTTCGGCGGAATCGTAAGTTTCGCGAAGTTGCATGCGCGGTTCGGGCTTTTCAGTTTTCGCGAAAACGAGGATGAGGTGGCCGGTCAGCGGCTTTGTGGAGGGGACGGTGACTTCGATTCGTTGTGCGGGGCAGACGGAAGCTGCGGCGAAGAACACCAGGAGGGGAAAAGTCTTGGGCATTGATTCTCTCGGTCAATTCGGAATGTGAAGAGTCTATCGCGCGAGCCCGAGAGCGCCAGCCGGTTTGTGTCGAATCATTCCGTTGATGAATCGTGCTCGGCCCTGAGGCGGATTTCGATGGTCTTCAGAGCCACGGCGATTCCGCCAAAGATGAGTGCGATCGAGATGGCATCGATTTCTCCGATGAAACTCTCGCTGTGAGCGAAAATGCTGAGCAGGCGCGTGCCAATCAGAAACAACAAGCCGGTGAGCGACATCAGGATCGCCGTAGTACTGCACAGCATCAGAAGCAAGTTTGGCGTGGATCTCGTTGAGGCGATCATTGTGAGGCCTCCTGCGGGACTGGAGTGCCTCTTACGCTACACCCGCTGTTATGGAGTCGGATGATTCTCTGGTAACCGGCCTGTTACGATTTGCCTCTTTCGATTGCGACCAAAGTTATCAAGACAGTCGGAGATTTCGTGAACGTGCACGAATTGTTGTTGAAGGTCTTTTTGAATGAGCGGCCGCGGTGAAGGGACGGAAGCGAGGGCCGCTTACGCTTTCCAGAAGGCCATCACGAGTCCGCCGGTGACGATGAATGCGCCGCCGAGGTAGATGGACGGTGTGGGCGACTGGCCGAAGCGGAGTTTTGCGAGCAGCTGCGCGGCGAGAAAGAAAAGCGCGACGTAGACACCGAGGAGTTTTCCGAAATCCCAGCGCGGAACGTTGACCGTGGACCCGTAGAGGGCCAACACCGCCGTGCCGGCGAGCAGCATGAGTATGCGCGCAAATCCCGATGAGCGATAAAAGCCTGCCTGGAAGAAGGAGTCGCCCCAGACCTCGAGAAATGCAGCGATTGTGAGCACACCCAGGGCGCCCATCGGGTTTTCGACCAGCCGGTTGAGAAACGACATGCGAGATAACCTCCATGAAGTGGTGAAAGACGGCGATGCGCGACCATCAAGCGCAGAGAAACTGTAGAGGATCAGGTCAAGCGTAGCATCCGGAACATTTAGAATTCATAAAAGCGCTTCGACCGGTTGACCTTCTGCCATTCATCCTCCTTTTTTTTTGCGGACACTCGTCCCTGGGCCGACCTCTATCGACCGGTGAAATGCGTGGATGACCTGAAAGGACGGGGCCATGAAATACGCAGGATTGCTGGTGATGCCAGCCGGCTTCTTTCTCACCATCGGAGCACTTCTCCTGTTTCCCGCCTCGGCACAGCGGGCAGCCTTTGTTCTGTGCGGTCTCGCGGTTGAGGTGATGGGCGTGGCGGTTTCGGTACGAGGCCACATGGAGTTGCGGAGCGAGAACCGATGACTACGCTGGCGCCGATTCCCTTCCCCGAAACCTCGTTCGCGCTTACGCTGGGACTTTTGACGCTGACGCCGCTGGCTATTGCGGGCCTGGCGCTGATCAATACGGGCTTGGGAAGGTCGCGGTCTGCGATGCAGTCGCTGCTGGGCAGCCTGGTGGTTATTTCGACGGCGGTGATTGCCTTTGCGCTTGTGGGCTCGGCGCTGGCAGCGGGAACGAGCGGCGATCATGTGTTTCATCTCGGGGGCAAAGCGTGGAACTGGGCGGGCGCGGGGCCACTGTTCTTGTCTGGGTTCGACGCGGCGGGACCGCGGATGCAGCTTGCTGTTCTGTTTGAAATGCTGTCGGTTGCGCTGGTGGTTCTGATTCCTTGGGGATCGGGAGCGGATCGTCTGCGGTTGCCGGCGGGCGCGGCGATTGCGGCGATCTTCGGCGCGGTTTTGTTTCCGCTGGTGGCGCACTGGACATGGGGCGGTGGCTGGCTGATGCAATTGGGCGCGAACTTTGGCCAGGGATCGGGGCTGCTGGATGGAGGGGGCGCGGCGGCGATTCATGTGCTTGGCGGTGTTTCGGCGCTGGCGCTGGTTTGGATCGCGGGGCCGCGCAAAGGAAAGTTTCCGCGCGAGGGATTGTCGACGGCGATGCCGGGACACAACGTGGTCTATGTGCTTCTGGGTTGCCTGATCGCGCTGGTTGGCTGGCTGGCGTGGAATATGGCGGGGTCGCTGCTGTGGTTGAATGCCGCTCCGGCCGCACTTGTGGGCACTGCTGTGAATACGCTGCTGTCGGCGACGGCGGCGCTTGTGGCTACGTTCTCAGTGACGCGCATTCGCTTTGGAAAGCCGGATGCAAGTTTGTGCGCAAACGGCTGGATGGCCGGGCTGGTGACGTCAAGCGCATGCGCCGGGGTGGTGTCGCCGCTGGCTGCGCTCTTCACGGGATTAATCGCGGGCATCATTACGCCGCTGCTGGTGGAGTTGTTTGAACTGGCGCTTTCGATCGACGATCCATCGGGCGCGATTAGCGTTCACGGCGCTGCAGGGTTGTGGGGTCTTGCGGCAGCAGGAGTGTTCGCGCCGCAGGGCGGGCAGTTCGTGGCGCAACTGATCGGAGTTTCGACGTTGCTGGGGTTGATGCTGCCACTGGTGTATCTCATCTTCTGGCTTGTGAATCGCGTACTTGTGTTTCGCGTGGATCCCGACGGCGAACGGCTGGGCATGGATCTGCATGAGTTGGGCGGCAATGCCTATCCGGAGTTTGTGGTGCATCGCGATGAGTCGTACCGGTAGGCTTCCGCAATGATGAGAACGGTACGCTTTACACCAAAGTGGACTGCGCTCGTTCGCAGCTGTCCTGTAACCTGACAGCAGGACCAATCACTGCATGGGATTGCTGACACACCTCTTCTATCCATGGGGACTGCTGTTGCAGGCAGCGGCGGTAGTTCACTTCATTCGCCGCCGGCCCGACACGTACTGGCTCTTCATCATCATTTTTCTGGGACCGATTGGCGCGATCGTGTACCTGTTCGCGGAAGTCTTCCCGGATGTGGGCCTACTGAACCAATCCTTCAAAGGCATCTCGCGGCGGAAGCGTATCGCCACGCTTGAACTGACGATTCGCGACAATCCATCGGCGGGCAATTACGAGGAACTTGGCGAACTCTGCATGGATGATGGGCAATTGCAGCGGGCCCGGGAAGCCTTCGACAAGGCGATTGCCGCACGGTCGAATACGCTGGACTGCTTTTATCGACGGGGCGTTTGCGCCATTCTGCTGGGCGCTGCAAAGGCAGCACTGCCTGACCTCGAAATGGCGGTTGCGAAGGAGCCCAACTACGATTTCAACCGCGCACCGGCGCTGCTGGCGCAGGCATACGCTCTCACGGGCGAGAAGGAAAAGGCGGAAGCGCTTTTTCGGCGCGTCACCGTTGTCTCCACTCTGTCTGAAACCTATTTGAACTTTGCCGATTTGCTCGCATCGGAGGGCCGCAACGCGGAGGCGCGCGAATGGGCTCAGAAGGTGCTGGACAAGGAGCCAACCATGCCGCGTTATCTGCGGCGGCGGGAACGGCCGTGGTTCCGGCGGGCGAGGAAGACGCTGAAGAAGACAGGGATTAGGGCTTAGGGACTTGGGATTGTGAGCTATCTTTTCGCCAACAACAGCATCAGAACGAATAAGACGACGGGCACAAGGGCCATGGCGGCGTAGAGCAACATTTTCCTGCTAAACTTTCGGCCGGCAAGGTTGACGGGCTTTTCGCTGCGCGGCTCGACACCCACCTGCTCCTGGTGTTCGAGGTCCCACATCATCTCGCTGGCCGTGGCGTAGCGGTGGCGCGGTTCTCGCTCGAGGGCGCGATAGAGAATCTCTTCAAGCTCGGGCGAAATCTCCGGGTTCAATTCGCGCGGGGATTTTACGTCGTTGAGGAGGCGCTCGTTCATCACGGCCAGCGGATTGGGCCCGACAAATGGCACGCGTCCGGTGAGCATTTCGTAGAGCATGATGCCCACGGCGTAGATATCGCTGCGCTGGTCGCCGCGCGCACCTTTAACCTGCTCGGGCGAAATGTAGTCCGGTGTGCCCAGCATCGACGAGACATTCACGAAGGTGAGACGGCGCGCATCCTCTTTCATTGCGATTCCGAAGTCGATGAGCTTGACCTGGTCATCGTCGCCGACCATGACGTTTTCGGGCTTGAGATCGCGATGGATGATGCCGCGCTTGTGCATGTAGTCGAGGGCATCGCAGATTCCAATGGCGATTTTTACTGCCCGATCGGTGGGCAGTTTTTTCTTATCGTTCAAGATTGTGCGCAAAAGCGTGCCATCGACCCACTCGATGACCATGTAGAGACGGCTGCGGTCTTCACTGTTGAAGGTCTTGACGACGCCGGGATGGTCGAGTTCCTGGCCAATCTCCTGTTCGCGCTTGAAGCGTTCGAGGAGAACGGGGTCTGCTTCCATTTCAGGCAGCGGGACTTTGATGGCTACCTGCCGGCCTGACTCGAGGTCGGTGGCATGGTAAAGCACGGACATGCCGGTATGGGCGACTGCCGCGTCGATGCGGTAGTGATCGAGCGTGTCTCCGGCTTCGTAGGTGGTCATTTGCGGTTGGCTGGATTGAGTCTTCCTGATTGTTTCATGGCTCCGTACAAGAATTTCATAAGGAAATGGGAACGGGTGCCTTCGGCGGCAAACTGCTTGCAGGCACTATGATGTTTGCAGCCTATGCACCGCATCCTGAGACTGCTCGCGGCCGGCCTCTGCCTTTCCTGGGGGCTAGCGCCCATCCCGCTGCACGCCGCGCTGGTGTCAAAGGGATTTCGCAAACATTCGGTGCAGGAGACGGGATTTCTCAACCGCTGGATTGAGGTTGGGAAGGCAAACTATCGCTACCAGGTTTATCTCCCGGAAGAGTGGCGGCGGGACGACCACAAGCTGTGGCCGGTGATTCTCTTTTTGCACGGTCGGGGCGAGCGCGGCGCCGAGGGGATGTGGCAAACGCAGATCGGGCTGCCGCAGGCCATTCGCGATCACCCGGAACGGTGGCCCTTCATCGTCGTGATGCCGCAGTGCGCAATCGACCGCTACTGGACGGACCACGACATGCTCGCGATGGCGATGTCGACACTGGACCAGGAGACAGAGGAGTTTCACGGCGACCCGAATCGCACGTATCTCTCCGGGCTGTCTTTGGGCGGGTACGGAGCGTGGGAACTGGCGCGGCAGTATCCAAAGCGCTGGGCAGCGATGGCGATTGCTGCCGGAGGGATCTTCTGGAGCTACGCGCCGGAGCGCTGGCAACAAGCCTCCACGTTGCCCGCCGAGTATGCGCAGGCGATCGGCCACACGCCGATGTGGCTGTTTCATGGCGCGGAAGACAATGTGGTGGCTCCGCGCCAGGACGAACTGCTCTATTCGGCCCTCAAAACAGCTGGGGGGCGCGTTCGACTTTGGGTATACCAGGGATTGAAGCACGATTGCTGGACGCGCGCCTATGGGGAGGCGGAGTTGCCGCGCTGGCTGCTGCAGCACAGGCGCGAGACGCAGGAGCCGGGTCCGTTTGCCGAGCGTGTTTCGATCCCGCTGCACCCGCCCTCGCTCAAGCTTACGCCGGCCCAGCTGGACGGATTTGCGGGAGAATACGTAGACAAACGGGGTCTGGTTGTGGTCACGCTGTTCCGCCAGGGTGATCTGCTTTACCAGAAGAATCACTATGGCGAAATTGCCGAACTGGCGGCTGAGTCGCCGTCGGTGCTGTTCTACCCGAACGGCAGCAGCCTGACGCGGATTGCGGTGGAGCGCGACGCTCAGGGGCGGCCCGTTGCGCTTGTGCTGCGGGATGATCGGCATGAAGAGCGCTGGGAACGAATCCGGTCTCCCCTGCGTAGTCATTCTCAGCCGGAGTAAGAGGCGCGCATGCAACCGGCTGTTCGGCAGTAGCTCCAAGTTTGCCCCCTCCGAGTCCGTGGGAGGCAACTTATGTATTGCAGCAAGTGTGGTGGAGTGGTTTCGGACGGACAAGTATTTTGTTCGCGGTGCGGGCACTCGACGAACAATGAGTTGGGGACACAGTCGGTGGAAGCTGCTGAAATGAGCCGATTCCAGCGCACAGTTCGAAGGCTCAGTCGCTTCTGGTACCTTTTTGCAGGTTTGAACGTGGTGCTCGGTTTCATGGGACTTTTTGCCGTCCAAACCGGTCTTTTGATGCACACGGGGCCATGGGAGCCGTGGCCGCATCCGTACATCTGGGATTGGACGCTGGTGGGCAGTACGGCCTGGACGCTCCTTTCGCTTCGGATCGTTGCGGCGGTTGCAGCCGGGTGGGGCATGAAACGCCTAACAGACTGGAGCCGGCCCGTGAGTCTGATTGCGGCCGGCCTCGCGTTTCTTGAGTTTCCGATAGGATTTGCGCTGGCGATTTATACGTTTTCTGTTTTACTCGGAAAGCACCACGCACTGTTATATTCGCGGCTTGGCACCCATGAATCGCCGGCTGCAGTTCAATAGGTTGTCGGGCGGACCGCGAATTCAGCGATCCAGATAAGAGAATCCAGTAACGGTCGAGGAGGTTCATGATGTTTTGCAGCGGATGTGGCCAGCCAGTTGTACCGGGGCAACAAGTTTGTCCCCAATGTGGTCGCCCGACGGCAGCGCCTCCTCCACCACCGGTGCCGAACCTCGCATTTGAGCTGGCAAATTACGCCAATCGTATTCGAGCGCTGAGCACCGTCTGGTTCATCTATGGGGGACTTTCGCTGGCGCTGGGCATTGTGGGGCTGGCGTTTGCCAACTCTTTCCTGAATGGCGGGGGCTTCTGGATGCATGGTCCGTGGGCACACGGAAACTTCCCGCTGGGACCGGGATTTGGATCGGCCATCATCCATTTCGCCTGGATTATGGTGATCTTGCGCTCCGGGCTGGCTTTTGTGGCCGGGTGGGGGCTGATGGAGCGCGCACCGTGGGGCCGCGTGGTGGCCATCGTCGCGGCATTTCTCAGCATTTTGAAGATTCCGTTCGGCACCGCCATTGCGATCTGGACGCTCGTTATGCTGCTCGGATACCGGAACTCGTCGCTCTACGACCAGTTGTAAATTCAGTTAAGCAAAATTGAGTGGAAGAGCGTTCGGCTCAGCGAGGCACCGCTGCGTGCTCGCTCGTTTGGCGGCCTGCCCCCATCAGGATGAGCGCCCGCTGCGCAAAGGGTGAGTAGACCAGCAGGGCCATGCACGCAAGCGCCAGCCCGATGCTGATGTGATGGAGCAGGAGAAACGGCGAGAGTGCCCAGAGCACATCGGCCACCAGCAGCCATGGCCATATCTTCAGGAATTTGGCGCGTATACCAGGCGCACGAAAGAGGGCTGCGCAAAAAACGAAGGCGCGGGCCGGAATAAGGATGGCGGCGCTGCAGATGAGGCCGTAGACGATTAATGTAGAACGCGGCAGTGTAGACAGGAGTTCTTCGATCTCAGGGAGATTGGTGAGCGCGCCAACATAGAAGCCCAGGTACATCAGTTGCAGCAGAAGGAAAAGCGTGTGCACCACGGCGGGCGAGGTCTTGGGAAGGTCGTCGGGCGATGCCAGGATCCCGTTGCCGCTTTCTGGTTCTGAGTCAGTTAGTGGAGAGGGCGGCTGCGGGGCACGACTGGAATCCGGCTCGACGTTGTTGGCGATTGTCTCGACGGGAGCGACGAAGCGGTATCCGCGGCGAGCGAGCGTCTCAACGAATCGGGGATTGTTCGCAGCATCTCCCAGGGCTTCGCGAATCCGATTGACGGCTGAGTTCACGCCGTGGTCGTAGTCGACGAAGGTGCCGTCGGACCACAGGGCGCGGGAGATCTCTTCGCGCGAAAGCACCTCGCCGGGCCGCTCGAGCAGCATCAGCAATACCTGAAAGGGTTGGGCGTGAAGCTTGATGCGGATTCCCTGGCGTCGCAGTTCGCCGGTGGAGGCATCCGCCTCGAAGGCTCCAAAGCGATAACGCCGTGCTGGCTCGGAATCTGACATCATCTTTCGCCAAGTTTACTCGATTAAGCAGTGAAGGCCGGCGCGAGGAGCAAGAGACAACTTGCCGGAAATTGTTTTTCTGCAAGGACTTCCGCCGTGAGGTTCATTCGCGCAGAGCGGGAGGCGCATTGCATTGCTTTGCAGGCACTCTGCAGGCAAGCTGGAGTACATGAGCAGTCGGATTCAAGACAGGCGAGTGGGTTTCCAGACGGTGAGGCTTTTGATCTGGCTGCTGACGCTGGCGTCGGGTCCGGTCGGATTTTGCGAGGCACCGGCTGCAGCGACTGGGGCATTCGACTTATACGCAGGCAGGGTGGAAGGGCGGCTCGCGGAACAGCACCGGTCGGGAAATGGGTTTGTCGCCAACATCGGATCGAACGGCGGGATCGATGCGCGCCTTCGTAGAGGCGAGCTGATCATCGAGAAGTTGACGCCGGAGAAGAACGCTGAATTGCCGGGTGCAATGCTGCACGACTGGCTTGGAACGGCGTTCATTCGCGGAGCCAGCATGGCGGATTTTGAGCGGCTGATGAAGAACTACGACGCTTATCCGCAGGTGTTTTCGCCCCAGGTGATGCAGGCGAAGATTCTGACCAAGCAAGATGGAGCAGACCCCAGCCACTTCACGGTATTGATGCGCGTGCGGCAGCACCACGTGATCACGGTCGTGCTGGACACGACCTACGACGTGACCTTCGGGCAGCTTGACGCACAACATGCGTACAACATTTCGCGGAGTACGCGCATATCGGAGATCGGCGCACCAGGCACATCGAAGGAACACGCACTGAGCGGCAGCGAGGAGCATGGGTTCCTGTGTCGCTTGAACACGTACTGGAGTTGCGAGCAGCGAGACGGCGGAATCTACGTACAGATTGAATCGGTTTCGTTGACGCGCTCAATTCCGACAGGGCTCGGGTGGGTGATTCGGCCATTTGTGGAGAGCGTGCCGCGCGAGTCGCTGGAATTTACGCTGCATGCGGTCTGCGATGGACTACGCAAATGACTGGAAGGAGATGAGTATGAATTCGAACACCGCAACAGTCGCTCATACGCCGGAATTCAGAACCGCGCGACGCATCAACCGATCGCTGACGGCTGGAATCGAGAAGCGCGCACTGAGATGGATGGCGGAGCGGGCGCCGCACTGGGTAACTTCGGATGGAATGACGCTGCTGGGACTGTTGGCGCAGATCGGGGCCGGGTTCTTCTATGCCCTGTCGCGCTATAACAATGCCGGGCTGGTGGGCGTGATTGTCTGCATTGTTCTGAATTGGTTTGGGGACAGCATGGATGGAACGCTGGCGCGGGTGCGCAATCAGCAGCGGCCGCGTTATGGGTTTTACGTCGACCACATGGTGGATATTCTGGGCGCAACAGCGATGATGTGCGGGCTGGGATACTCGGGGTTTGTGCACTGGCAGGTCGCGCTGGCGATGCTGATCGCATTTCTGCTGCTTTCGGCGGAGAGCTATCTCGCCACGTATACGCTGTCTTGTTTCCAGATGTCGCAGGGAATCTTGGGGCCGACGGAGATTCGCATTTTGCTGATTGCGGGAACGCTGGCGCTGCTGCGCAGCCCGTATGCGACGGTGTTGGGGCATCGCGCGCTGCTGTTTGATTTGGGCGGTGCGATTGCTGCCGCGGTTATGTTGGCAATGGCAGTTGCGGTCGTGGCGCGGCACACGGCTGAGCTCTATCGGCAGGAGCCGCTGGGTTAAGTCTGAAATGTCCTCGGCGTTCCTTGAAGTTCTTCAGGGGTAAAACCCCCGGTCTTTTAAGCCCTTTTCGGCACGACTGAAGTCGTGCCCTGATACAAACCACGCCTTCGACGAGTTTCTCCACAGCCTTAAAGTCATGCCCTGACGCAAAGCCTTTTTATGAAATACGCTCCGACCATTATTCCGTTCGGAGCGCACGGAGCGGATCGACGCTGGCAGCGCGGCCGGCGGGCGCGGCACTGGCGACGAGGGCCACGACGGCGACTCCTGCAATGGCAAGCGCGTAGGTGAGCGTGTCGAGTGGCTCGACTCCATACAGAGACGAAGACAAGGCGCGGCCAATGAGCATCGCGAGCGGAATACCGGCGACCACGCCGATCACGGTCAGGCGCAGGCTATCACGCAGAATCATCCAAACCACTTGACCGCGGCCTGCGCCCATGGCCATGCGCACGCCGATTTCCGCGGTACGGCGATTGACGCGGTAGGAGAGTGTTCCGTAGAGGCCTGTGGCGACGAGCACGATGGCGAGCACGCCGAAGAACTCGGCGAGGCGAGCGAACATGATCTGGCTCGAAATGGTTGTGTCGAATTGCGCGCGCTGGGTCATGGGTTCGATGAGCGGCAGATTGGGATCAAGCTGCTGCACGACCTTTTGCGCGGTAGGCAGAATGGCGAGGGGCGCACCTTTCACGCGCAGTTCCACTTGCATTTCGCCGATGTAGGGGATTTGCGCGTACATGTACCAGGCCATGGGGATTGGGGTTTCGTCGATGCTGCGATACTTGTGATCCTTGACGACGCCAATAACCGTCATTGTGTATCGTCCATCGTCGGTGCCGATGCTGTGGCCGAGCGGATTCTGATTGGGCAGAAAGCGCTTCGCGAATTCTTCGTTGATGATGCCGGCGTGGGGCGACTTGACCGTATCGGAATCCGCAAAATCGCGGCCGGAAAGGATGGGAACGCCGAGGGTGGTGAAAAAGTCGGGCCCCACAACGTTGCTGCGGACGGTGCGCGAACCGCCATTCGCGACTTCGGGCAAACGGCCATCAACCATCATGTCGCTGTTGTCGGACCACCCGGATCCAATGCGCTCATCCATAATGGTGACCGACTCGACGCCGGGCAGGATGCGCATCTTGCTCATCAGGTTTTGATAGAAAGCGACGCCGGCGGGAATGGACGGAATATCCGGCTTGACGCCGAAGACGACGAGGCCATCGACGCGCATTCCCAGTGGAGTGTTTTCGAGATTGCGGAGAGTGCGAACCAGAAGACCGGCGCCTACGAGAAGCACAACGCACATTGCGATCTGGAGTGTCACGACGATTCTTCCTGTGCGCGACCTGCCGGCATTGGTATTGGAGGTTGCGGCGGAGGTTTTCAGAGCCAGTTCAGCTCGACCGGCCAGAGCGACGCGCATGGGAGCCAGGCCAAACAATACCGCTGCGATGACGAGAACTCCCATGGTGAAGAGCAAGACCGTTCTGTCGGGGGCGAGACTTGACTCGATCTGCGCCCAGTTTGCGAGCAGCTTCGCAGCCATGAAAGCGAAGGCCAGGGCGAGCGCGCCTCCGACGGAAACGAGAATCAGGCTCTCTGTGAGCAGCTGACGGAAGAGCTCGCCTCGTCCGGCGCCGAGCGCCTGACGCAACGAGAATTCGCGCTGCCGCGCGGCATTGCGCGCTGCGAGCAACATGCCCACGTTCGCGAAGGCAATGAGCAGGACGAGACCGACCATCGCCATGAGAATGCGCAGCGGATTGCCGTATTGCTGGTCATAGCCGGGAAAGCTTTTAGCATCTGCGAAGCTGAGCACAGGTGGCTTTTCGCCCTCCATTGGCGAGCCCAATCCCACATATGCGGAGGATTGAAAGATGGGCTGCAGTTGCTCGACGGCCTGGGTTTTGCTGACGCCGGGCACGAGGCGACCGACGAGGCGCAGGCACCACCACGTGGAATTTGCGATGTAAAGTTTGCCGTCCTGAGGAGGATTGCCCCAGGCGTTGAGTTCGCGGCGATTTTGCAGGGGAATCCAGAAGTCAGTCGACCCACCGGCTTCAAGACCTTCAAATCCCTTGGCTGAGACGCCGATGATGGTCATGGGAACGCCGTTGACGTAGAGCGTCTGGCCGAGTACGCCGGGATTTCGAGCGAAGCGGCGCGTCCAGTAGTTGTAGCTGAGAACGGCGAGCGGGGCGTGTTCGGTTTCGTCTTTTTCGGTGAAGCCACGGCCGAGCGGCAGGTTCACGCCGAGGCCGGAAAAGAACGTGCCGCTGACCATATCGCCTTCCGCTTCCTCGGGCTGCGTGCCGTAGCGTACGGCAACCTTACTGCCGGAGAGGGGTACATAGGCGATGAGCGACGAGAAGGCGGATGTTTGCTTCCGGAGCGCGTCGTACACGGGATAGGAAAAGGTGTCAGTCGAGTCGATGGTGCCCGTGCCACGCGGCGGGTTGGAGGTCCTGACATAGACGAGATGCTGCGGATCTGCGACGGGGAGCGACTTGAGTAACACAGCGTTCATCACGCTGAAGACCGCGGTGTTTGCGCCGACTCCGAGGGCAACGGTGAGAATTGCGGTTAGCGCAAAGCCGGGGCTTTTGAGCAGCGAACGAAAGCTGAAGCGGAGATCGCGGGCGATTTTGTCGAGAGCTTGCCAGCGGCCACGGAGACGAAATTTCTCTTTGGCAAGGGTGGCATTGCCGAACTCAAGATAGGCGCGGCGGTTGGCTTCTGCTTCGTTCAGGCCTTCGGCGCGGAGTTCGTCGGCTTCGAGGGCGAGGTGGGACTTGATCTCCTCGGCAAAGTCTTCGGCACTGCGTTTGCGTTTGAACATCTTATGCCTCCTCGCCCTGAGGTTCGAGTATCAAGTCCATCGCTCGGGTGAGGCGTTTCCACTGCGAAGCTTTTTCGGTCAGCTCTGCGCGACCCTTTGCGGTGAGGGAATAAAAGCGAGCCTTGCGATTGTTTTCGCTGGTGCCCCATTTGGCCTGGATGAGCTTTTTGTCTTCGAGGCGTTGCAGGGCGAGGTAGAGGGAGCCGTGATCGACGAACAAAACCTCTTCAGACTGGCGCTGGATGGAGCGCGCGACGCCCTGGCCGTGGCACGGGCCGAGGATGAGGGTTTTAAGGATCAGGAGGTCGAGGGTGCCCTGGAGGAGGGCGATGCGGTCGTCGTTGTTCTCTTGGGTCGGCATACGACATGAGTATGCGCCGCCTTGGGTCGGATGTCAACCTGAGAACAGGGGCTGGCAAGATTAGAAACTGCTGAGTTGGCCACGATGCGACCGGATTTCTGAAAAACCGCCGCTCTTTCACGATGAGCGCCTTGCAGGTGGGAACGATTCATCCAAGATCGAGATTAGTTGAGCGGCAAGGGTGCACATCGTTATTATGACATCCTAAACCGCGCCGCACATAAAGGGGATGAACGATGTACACCTCCGTTGGATCGGAACGTCGCTTCGACCGATTTCTGTACTTGGGTGCCAGTCTCATCTTCCTTGCGCTGGTTTTCTGGACATTCGCGCGTACGTTCTACCTAAAGCGGCTCTTCGATACCCCTCCTTTGTCAGCGCTGTTACTTATTCACGGCGTAGTGATGACCGGATGGGTCGTACTGCTCGTTGCTCAAACCAGCCTAATTGCCGCTCATCGTGTCCAGTGGCATCGACGGCTCGGTGTATTTGGTGCCTTTTGGGCCGCGCTGGTTGTGCTTCTCGGGTCAATTACGACTTTGCACGCTGCGGCACGCGAAGTACGCGGTCACACGGCGTTTGCTGCGAGTCAAATCACCATTACGAGTCTGGACTTGCTTCAGATGATGTTTTTTGCGGGTTTCGTCGCTCTTGCAATCTGGCACCGCCGTCGCCCAGGCAATCATAAGCGGCTGATGCTGCTAACCATCGCTTGCATGCTGCCAGATGCGCTCGCGCGGCTACCGATCAGCTTCATGACCGGAGCTACTGAAGCAGAACTCAATCTGCGCATCATGATTGGTCTAGACGTTTTCGTATTGATCTCTGTGGGGGTCGATACGATTTGGCATCGTCGTCTACATCCTGCTTTTGCGTGGGGCGCTTTGCTTTTTGTCGGCGCATTTCACGTGGCCCTCTACGTCACGCAGACGCAGGGGTGGATTGCGTTTGGCAGGTCGCTAATCGCTTGAGGTTGATTGGGCCCGTGAAACAAGGACTTCTCCAAGCCATTGGCACAAATAGCCGCGGCACTCATTGAGCCTTTCTGCACGGAATTTTCGATTCCGAGCGAATAACCGCCGATGGGGAAGTTTGAGAAAAGCAACCACAGATCCTTCCGCTTCTCCACGTTCAGCGTCAGGATGACAGCCCATCATCTAGTTCAGCGGAGTTGAGGTGCTTTGGCCAACCCTGTCTGAACCGGCTTCGCAACTTGCGGTGCGGTGATCTTCTGCGCCGGCGGGGGAATCTGTGGCCTTGGCGAATAGGCCGGGGAAGGATGGGCCGCAGGAGACTGGGGAGGATTTGCACTTGGCGGCTGCGCGGCTTTGGCCTGTTCCAAAGTCGGCTGTTCGGTGTCGCCGGGGAATTGTTCGTCGTCTTTACCGGCGATGGCAACTTTCATGATGTTCATCCAGATCGGCAGAGCGGCGCGGGCGCCGGTTTCTTTTTCGCCAAGAGACTGGCGGCTGTCATAGCCGACCCAGACGCCGCATGTGACGGAGGGCGAGAAGCCCAGGAACCATGCGTCAGTGAAGTCGCTTGTCGTTCCAGTTTTGCCCCCGAGAGGGTGATTCATCTGGGCAACCTGCGCGCCTGTTCCGTGCGCTGTGACGGCGCGGAACATTGTCATCATGGTGCGCGCAGTCTGCTGGCTGATGATCTCGTCTACCGTTGGCGCTTCCTGCCAGAGGGTGATGCCGTCGGCGTTGGTAACTTTGCGGATGAGGCGCGGCTTCACGCGGATGCCGTCGTTGGGGAAGACAGAGTACGACGTGACCTGCTCCTGCAACGTGACGCCGGCTGCGCCGAGCGCGATGGGCAGATAGGGCGGAATGTCGGACGTGACGCCGAAGCGATGCGCCATGTCGATGACCTTGCGAATGCCGACGCGGGCAGCGAGTTTGACCGCCGGAACATTGCGCGACTCGGCGAAGGCGTTGGTCAACGTCATTGCGCCCTTGAAGTCGTTCTCATAGTCGTGTGGCGCGTAGCTGCCGAAACTGACGGGGGCGTCGACGATGATGTCATCGGCCTTGGCTCCCTCTTCGATCGCAGTGGTGTAAACATAGGGCTTGAAGCTGGAACCAGTTTGTCGTTCGGCTTGCGTGGCGCGATTGTATTCAGAGAGCGCGTAGTCGCGGCCGCCCACCATGGCGAGAACGTCGCCTGTGGTGTTGTCCATGGCGAAGACGGCTCCCTGCGCGCCGGAATCCTGCTCGAGCGTGGCACGCTGTTCGCCTCCTTCATTGGTGTCGGTAAGGTGCACATAGATCACGTCGCCGGGCTTAACGAGGGTATCGCCATAGCGCTGGCCGGTCCATGCCCAGTCCTGGGGAAGCAGCAGGATCTCGTTGGGGCCGATACGCGCACGAATCTGCAGCGGCTGCGCCTGCATGACGAGCGCATGCACATAGTCGCCGGCATGCCATGCGGTTGCCCAGTCGGGATGTTTGTAGTCCTCAAGCGAGTCGCCGGCGGCGAGCACGTTTTCAAGCTTGCCCTTCCAGCCGTGACGGCGCTCGTAGGCGGCGAGTCCGTCGTTGAGCGACTTGTTCGCGGCTCTCTGAAGGTCGAGATCGAGCGTGGTGTCGACGCGCAGGCCGGCTTCGTGTACCTGTTCGGCGCCGAATTTCTTTTCAAGTTCGCGGCGAACTTCTTCCTGAAACCAGGGAGCGACCGACATCTCCGGCTGATTGATGTGAAGGCCCAGTGGTGCGAGACGCGCCTTCTCAGCCTGCACGTGCGTGATGACGCCGTCGGACTCCATCTCGCTGAGGACGAGATTGCGGCGTCGCAGCGCTTTCTCAGGATTGATAAGCGGAGAATAGGCAACCGGGCCCTTAGGCAATCCGGCAAGCAGCGCCGCCTCGGTAAGATTCAGATCCTTGGCATGCTTGCTGAAGTAATACTCCGATGCGGCTTCGAAGCCGTACATGCCGCTGCCAAGGTAAATCTGGTTGCCGTAGAGGGTGAAGATTTGCTCCTTGGTGAAAGCGCGTTCGATCTGGATAGCGAGATACGCTTCCTGAATTTTGCGCGTGGCGGTACGGTCGGCGGAGAGGAAGAGATTGCGCGCCAGCTGCATGGTGAGTGTGGAGGCTCCCTGTGCGCGCCCGTGGGAGCGGATATCGTGCAGGGCAGCACCGGCGATGCGCAGCACGTTGATGCCCCAATGAGATTCGAAGTTCTTGTCTTCGATGGAAATGACGGCCTGGCGAAGGATCGGGGCGAAGTCGTCGTAGTTGACGACGATTCTCTTCTCGAGTGCAAACGAACCGATGATGCGGCCCTTGGTGTCGTAGAGGTCCGTCATGGTCGACGGCCGGTAGCGCTCGAGGTCGTTGATCTGGGGCAAATTGACAGAGAAGACCAGCATCAATCCGGCAAGTGAGCCGGTTACGACTGCCAGGAGCAGGAGAATGACGAAGGCCGTCTTACCGGCGACCTTGCGACGGCGAAAGAGCGGAGGCGGAACTGGTTCGGGGCGCAGTCGATGGCTGCGGCCAAGGCCGCGCGATTCAACCGAATGTGCAGGAGGGGCAGCCAACAGGAGCCTCGTCGGCATTCCTCTCGCTTCGACCGCCTTGACGTCGAACGGGGATGCCTCACCTTAAGGCTAGCATGCTTGAAGATTGATTGCAGGCTCCGGCGAATGCCCACGAACCAGGCCATCCAAAACTGAAAATTGCGTTTCCGATTTAGCTGCTTTTAGCCGAGATTGCCGACTTAGCTGTTCTTAGCCTTGAGAAGTGCAAGCGCCTTGTTCAATATTTCGTCGCCCTGTTTTGGCTGTGGGTTGTCGGCATCGATATCGTCGTCGGTGTTCTGGCTGACGATGACCGTCGGGGCAACTGCTTCATCCTGAATCTTTTTGCCGTCGGGGCCTTCGTACTTGGCCACCGTGAGCAAGAGAGCCGAACCGTCAGGCATTTCAATCGTCTTCTGTACCGAGCCCTCGCCGAAGGTACGTTCGCCCACAACGTCGCCACGCTTTGCATCTTCGACGGCATCTGCGGCGAGTTCGGCCGCGCCATAGGTTCCGCGGTTGACGAGCACCGCAACAGGCGCACTGGTCAGGAATTTCGAAGGGTCGGCGCTGAAGGTTTGGCGCGGGAACTTCTGGCCCTCAAGCACAGCCAGAGTTCCCTGGTTGATGAAGAAGTTGGCTACACGAATCCCCTGGTCCGCGTCGCCCTCCGAGACATCGCGAAGATCGAGAAGAATCTTGCGCGTCTTGCCGGCGGCTTTGATCTTGGCGGCAAGCTCATCCACGCGGGCCGCAGTAAGCTCGCCAGGCTTGAGGTAGAGAATGCTGGAGTTTTCATACTGCTGCTCGCTGAGCGCGGGTGGGGAAACGACGGTGCGCGTCAACGTGATTTTGTCCGGATCCGGCTTGCGCGGACGGACCACCGAGAGCGATAGAGTGCTGCCGGTTTTTCCTTCGAGCATGAGGCGGATCACCGCCAGCGAAAGTTCGCGCGTGGATGTGTCGCCGATAGATTCAATGACGTCGCCGTCCGCGAGATGTTCGCGATCAGCGGGTGAGCCGGGAATCACGCTCACGATGGTGGCGTAGCCGTAGCGTTTGGAAACGATGAGACCGATCTGTGCGACGCCGGTGGTGGGCCGGTTCTTGTAAATCTTGTATTCGGTGGGCGTGAGGTAACTGGAGTCGGCGTCGAGCGATTCCAGCAGGCCGTGCAAAGCGCCCGTGGTCACAGTGTTAATGTTGGGATCGGTAACGTAGTCGCTCTGGATTCTCTTGAGGACCTCGGCATAGACGTGCATCTGGCGGTAGGCGCCGTCCTGCTCGCCTCCAGCATGGACGCCGAACATGCCAAACTCGCCCAGCGCGAAGCCGAGGCCGAGGGCGGCAAAGATGGTTGCAGCTAGAACGAAGGTCAGTCTCTGGAAGAATCGGGACACACACACCACCGGTAGGGCCTCTGAGGGGAAGCAGGCCACAACTCTTTAGACGCAATGATACCGCAAGGGTGAAGAGAAATGCCGGGCAAGGAGCGGACGGGTGGTACTGAAGGGTTCAAGCGCCGGTTGCGGGCATAGGCGAAACCCCAAAAACGTCGATCGGTTAACGAGATGCTGTCTACCTGGAAATACGCACCAGCTCGGCTACAACGCGATCGAGTTCCTCGACGATACGGTTGGTTCCCGCTGATTTGAAGACCTTTAGCAGCTCATTGAAGTACCAGAGCTGCTTGTCACGGCTGCGATGGAAACGGTCCCATACCTTGGGCCCAACGGCACGGAATTCGTCAAGGATGGTGCGCGCGTTGTACAGCTTGTCCGCCGCGGAGATGAGATGGGTTTCGGGCGATTCCTGAGGGAGGCGCTCAAGGTACGTCTTCTTGCGATAATCCCAGTCCTCCTTCTCGCAGGGGTCTTCGGTAAAGGTGTCGGAGAGGCCTTCAATCATGCGGGCGACTTCCGGTCCGAAGTTGCAGCGGATGTCTGCGATGCGGGTCTGGCCGCCGTGATCCTCGGCTGCATCATGCAGCAAGGCCGCGATGACCATGTCCTCGGTTACTGGGAACGGCACCTGGCCGGCTTCGCCCATCACCAGCGACGCCACGCCGAGCAAATGGGCCATGTAGGGAATGCGGGTAGCTTTGCGACGTTCGATATGGAGATGACGAGCGTAGTCAATGGCGCGGGAAAAGCGGTCAGTGAGGTGGAGTTGCTGGTCGATGTCGCGGGTTGCCATTGCTTCCCTTCTTCTGCGAAACGCCACAACGTGCCGTGGCCGGAACAAACTCGCCAGATCGCACAATGTAGTGGGTTTTGGTGGCGGGAGGCAGGATCGAACTGCCGACCTACGGGTTATGAATCCGTCGCTCTAACCATCTGAGCTACCCCGCCGGGAGGGACTTGCAGCCGGTTGGCTGCTCCACTCTAGATGATACGGGCGGTTGAATTTAAGGTCAAACCATTGCATGGGCGGCTGTGCCATCGGCGCCAATGGACTTTCGGCTTTCGAAGGTGCGGGTGCTTGAGCGACAAGGGGATGGAAACGGCGCGGTTCTTGTAGACTCGCGTGCATGAGCAAGTTACGGATCATGGGGGTGATTCCGGCGCGGCTTGGGTCGACCCGTCTGCCCCGCAAAGTGCTGCGCGAGCTGGCCGGCCGGGCGATGGTGGAGTGGGTATGGCGCGCGGCGGCCGGCAGCGGGCTGATGGACCCCGTAGTAGTGGCAACGGACTCCGACGAGGTGGCCGAAGTGTGCCTGGCCCGGGGGGTCCCGGTGGCGATGACATCTCCCAGCTGCGCCAGCGGGTCGGACCGCGTGCGCGAGGTGGCGCGGCAGATCGAAGCGGACATCTACGTCAACATCCAAGGCGATGAGCCGACGCTGACACCGGAGTTCTTTGCGCCGCTCATCGATTTGTTTCACCGGCCCGAGGTGCAGGTTGCGACCCTGGCGGTGCGCTGCCCGGCGATCGATATCCAGAACCCGAATGCAGTGAAGGTGGTAACAGCACTGGATGGCAAGGCGCTGTATTTTTCGCGAGCGACGATTCCGTACAATCGGGACCAGGGAGGATTTGCTGGATACCGCAAGCATCTGGGGATTTACGCGTATCGGAAGGCGGCGCTGGAAAAATTTGCAGAGCTGCCGCCGGGGTGGCTCGAATCTGTAGAGAAGCTGGAGCAGTTGCGGCTGCTGGAGGCGGGAATCGATATCTATGTGGCTGGCGCGCCGGCGGACACGATTGGCGTGGATACGGAGGAGGATCTGCTGCGGGCGGAAGCGGCGCTGATGAGCCGCGGGAGCGGCTCTTAGTTCGTAGTTCTTAGTTCGTAGTTGATATCCCTTGACGGCCAGCACCTGCTTTTCAACTCTGAACTTCGACTCTCGACTTTGAACTGCATTAATTGAATTGCGCGCAAGAATCGGAGTGTACGGAAATCGAACTTCGGCGACGATGAATCCATGAAGAACAAAGTTCAATTCGCAACTGTGGATCAGGCAGGGAAAGCATTCGACGACAACCAAGCGTGGCAGCAGCTTTGTGAGCGCGACGGCAGCGCGCGGTTTTTCTACGCAGTGGCAACGACCGGAGTTTTCTGCAGGCCCGACTGCAAGAGCCGTCGGCCTCTACGCTCGAATGTGCGTTTTTTCGAGACCACGGCGGCGGCGCAGGCTGCAGGATTCCGGCCCTGCAAGCGATGCCGCCCGAGCGCTCCGCGCCGTGATCCTTTGGATCAGATTCGTGCTCGTATAGAGGCCAATCTCGATCGTGCTGTGTCGCTCGCGGAACTGGGACGCATCGCGGGCATGAGCCCGTTCACGGTGCAGCGCGTGTTCAAGCAGAAGATGGGTGTGAGCCCGCTCCAGTATCAACGGTCGTTGCGTGCGGGAAGACTGCGCGGGGCATTGAAGCAGAACGGCCGCGTGACCGACGCGATCTACGAGGCCGGGTTTGGTTCGTCGAGCAGGGCGTATGAAGGAGCACAGTTGGGAATGACACCTGCGCGTTTTGCCAAGGGTGGGGAAGGCGAGCAAATAGGCTGGGCCTCCGGACCTTCTCCTTTTGGACGAATTGTTGTGGGCGCGACAGAGCGCGGCCTGTGCTGGCTGTCGCTGGCGGGTACAGCGGCAGAAGCCGAAGAAGATCTGCGCGCGGAGTTCCCTGCTGCCGAGCTGCGGCACGATCCGTCGCTCTCGCGGCTGGTGGACGCTGCGCTCGCGAGCGTACGCGACGGATCAGATCTTTCTGAGGGACGCGGTCTGCCCGGAGCACTTGACCTGCGGGGTACGGTATTTCAACTGCGGGTGTGGCAGGCACTTCGGCAGATTCCGCGGGGGGAGACACGGAGCTACAGCGAGGTTGCGCGGGAGATGGGTGAACCGAATGCAACACGGGCTGTCGCACGGGCATGCGCGATGAATCGCGTGGCGCTTGTGGTGCCGTGCCATCGCGTTGTGGGGGCAAGCGGGTCGTTGACCGGATATCGCTGGGGAGTGGAGCGGAAGAAGGCAATTCTGGACGCGGAGCGCGGCATCGCCGACTAAACACGGGTACCAGGATTTTTGCAAACCCGCCCATGACGCGATGAAACTGCGCCATAATTGCGGCACCCTCTTTCCTGGTGATCGATACAGCGTTCCCAGGTCTCAAAGTCGAGACCTGGGTGCCCAGCGAAGCGCTGATCGATGCTGATTACAGGCGGTTGCCGCCGGCGGCTTGAATGGCCTGGCCGTTTACCCAGACCGCATCGTCAGACGCCAGAAAAGCGGCGATGGTGGCAATGTCGCCGGGCTGACCGATGCGGCCAAGCGGCGTTTCGGCAATCACCTTCTGATGAAAATCGGATCCGATGAATCCGGCGGCGTGCACGCCTTCGGTTTCAACCATGCCGGGGTTGAGCGAGTTGACGCGAATCTTGCGCGGTCCCAACTCCTGCGCGAGAGCGAAGGTGGCTGAGTCCACTGCGCCCTTGGTGGCGCTGTAAACCGCCGCGGTGGGTACGCCACCGGCTGCTACCGATCCAATGTTAATGATGCTGCCGCCCTTCGGATCGAAGTTCTTGAGCGCCGCCTGCGTGGTCAAAAGCAGTCCCAGAACGTTGACGTTGAACTGTTTGTGGAAGTGCTCCGGGGTGACGGCTTCGATAGGCACGAAGTCATAGACGCCTGCATTGTTGACGAGGATGCTGATGGGGCCGAGCTGCTTTGTCACGGTTTCGATCAGCGGTCCGATTGTGTCGGGATTGGCTATATTTGCCTGCACCGCGATGGCCTTGCCGCCCGCCTGCTTGATTTCGTTGACAACCTTCTCCGCGCCGGCTTTGCTGCCGGAGTAGTTGACGGCTACCGCTGCGCCTTGCGCTGCAAGCTCGAGCGCGATGGCCGCGCCGATGCCCTTCGATGCTCCAGTTACCAATGCGATCTTGCCCTGAAGTTTGCTCATGATCTCTGCTCCTGCCTTCGCGTCATCATTTTGACGTTTCGACAACTATCGAATTGATTAACGGGCAAGCAGAAGGATTCAGGATGATTGTGAAAATTTCTTTTGCGAAGGTTTCAGCGGGTGGGGCAAGACGAGGGGCTGAGGGATTGGAGGTAAGCAGCAAGCGCCTCAAGAACTCCGGGCTTGATGGTGAGGTAAGCGAACTTACCTTCCCTGCGGACGTTGATAAGCCCACTGGTCTGCAGCTCTTTGATGTGATGGGAGAGCGTGGCCGCAGATATGGCGAGAGCGTCGCCGGCCATTGAGCAGGTCAGTGGACATTGGGCGCGGGCGATCTTTTCGAGCAGTTCGAAGCGCTTGGGATCAGACAGTGCCTTGAGGATCGCGGTGCGCTGAGTGTGGGTAAGGCGCGGGGGCCGAGCCGTTTCCTGGACTTTGATGGTGGTCCGAAGATCTTGTTTCACAGTCATGCCGTTTGACCCAGATATTGGATGGAATGGTATCGTGTCTCGCACCCGTTACAACCTTGTGACGCCCCTCGAGAACCGAGATGTGTCGGACTGTAACAGCAACAAATGCCCAAAGTGCATGAGGAAGAGGTTCGAACAATGAGCAAAGCGACGGAAGAAATCAGAATTGGGCAATTGGCCATACGATTTCTGCTTGAGGGTAAAGACTCGGGCGGCGCGTTGGCGATGTTTGAGTTCGACGTGGCCGCTGGAGGCAAGGTTCCAGTTGCGCACTCTCATGATGCCTATGAGGAGACAATTTACGGCCTTCATGGTGTGATGACTTTTACGGTAGATGAACAGCGCGAAGAGATTCATCCCGGTGAGATATTGTGCATCCCGCGCGGAGCGATTCACCGCTTTGATAACCTTCATCCGGAAACGGCAACATGCCTGGCAGTTTTGACACCGGGTATTCTCGGCCCAGAATATTTTCGCGAAATTGCGGCGGTAGTGAAGGCCCCAGCGGGAGGTCCGCCGAACCCGGCAGAGATTGGCGAGGTGATGCGGAGGCATGGGCTGACGCCGGCGCGATGAGTCAGCAGCGTGTCGCCTGGTTCTCAGCACCTACCCTTCAGGGTTTGTGCGCAACGGCGAGCATGGTCTGGAAGTGTGGCGGCTCGGATTCTTTTTGCACCACGGAAGTTTGAATCTTTGCGAATCCGGCGCGATGCAGCATCGATTCGAGTTCCGCCTCGCTGAAGCCGAGCCACTCGTCAGCGTACATTTCGCGCGCCTCTTCGAAGCGATGCTTTGCGAGATCGAGGATGGCGATGCGGCCGCCGGGACGCAGAATGCGGGCAGCCTCCGCGATAGCGTGCTGGGGATGAAGCGCATGATGCAGCGACTGCGAGAAGAAGACGAGATCAATGGCTTCATCTTCGATGGGCAGTTCCTCCATGTCACCTAAACGGTAGTCGATGTTCTTCACGTGATGGCGGCGCGCCTGCTCACGGGCAAATTCGATCATTTTCGCGGAGGAATCTACGGCGATGACCTTGGCGGCGTTTTGCGCGAGAAGAAGCGAGAAGCTTCCATCGCCAGCGCCGAGGTCGGCGATGACCATCGGAGGCATCAGGCGGAGCAGGGCTTCAGCGAGGCTCTTCCACGATTTGCCGGGAACGTAGTCTTTGCCGAGACGGCCGGCAACGCTGTCGAAGAAGGCGCGCATCTTGTCCTGGCGCTTCTTGACGACGCGGCGGGCGGTAGCGCGGTCGTGGACGGCTTCAGGAATTTCGCGCTCCGCACGGGTGAGCAGGTCAGCCAGCACGTCGTTTCCATTGCCGGTGGTCAGGCGATAGAGGCTGCTTTTGCCCGTGCGGCGGTCTTCAACCAGGCCAGCTTGCTTGAGTTGAGACAAGTGGGTGGAGATGGTGCTCTGGCCCATGACCAGGATTTCCTGCAACTCCGCAACGGAAAGCTCCTCGGCTTTTAAGAGCAATAGAATGCGGAGCCGGTTGGGGTCGGCTACAACGCGGAGGATTTTCACAATTGACGTGGCCATGGGTTTCTGGTACACATCAATATATCACGATGCGTCGATATAAGGAGAACTGAATGGCTTCCTCAACCCTGTCTTCAACTTTAGAGATGACCGAATACAAAGTGGCCGATCTTGCGCTGGCCGACTGGGGCCGCAAGGAAATTTCAATTGCCGAACACGAGATGCCGGGCCTGATGGCGATTCGCAACAAGTACTCGGCGGAAAAGCCGCTGAAGGGTGTCAGGATCACCGGCTCGCTGCACATGACCATTCAAACAGCGGTGCTGATTGAGACACTCGTTTCGCTCGGCGCGGAAGTTCGCTGGGCGAGTTGCAACATTTTTTCGACGCAGGATCACGCGGCGGCGGCGATCGCGGCGAGCGGCGTTCCGGTGTTCGCGTGGAAGGGCGAGAGCCTCGAGGATTACTGGGACTGCACCTACAAGGCGCTGAGCCACAAGGGCGGCAAGGGGCCGGAGATGGTGGTGGATGACGGCGGCGACGTGACGCTGCTGATTCACAAGGGCTATGAACTTGAGAACGGCGACAAGTGGGTCGATACACCTTCAGGTAATCACGAAGAGCAAGTGATCAAGGACCTGCTGAAGAAGGTTTACGCCGAAGACAAGCAGCACTGGCACAAGGTGGTGAAGGAGTGGCGCGGCGTTTCTGAAGAGACGACCACGGGCGTGCACCGGCTTTATCAAATGATGGAGAAGGGCAAGCTGCTGGTTCCGGCGATCAACGTGAACGATTCGGTGACGAAGAGCAAGTTCGACAACCTCTATGGCTGCCGTGAATCGCTCGCCGACGGAATCAAGCGCGCGACCGACGTGATGGTGGCGGGCAAGGTTGCGGTGGTTTGCGGCTATGGCGATGTCGGCAAGGGCTGCTCGCATTCGCTGCGCGGCATGGGAGCACGCGTGATTGTGACCGAAGTGGACCCGATCAATGCGCTACAGGCGGCGATGGAAGGCTTCGAAGTCACCACGATTGAAGACACGCTGGGACGCGGCGACATCTACGTCACCTGCACGGGCAACGTGGATATCATCACCCTGGACCACATGAAGAAGATGAAGGACCAGGCCATTGTGTGCAACATCGGGCACTTCGACAACGAGATCCAAGTCGATCTTCTCAATGCAGAAAAAGGCGTCGATAAGCTGAACATCAAGCCACAGGTGGACAAGTACCGCTTTCCCGACGGGCACGAAGTCTTCATGCTGGCCGAGGGTCGACTGGTGAACCTGGGCTGCGCGACGGGACACCCGAGCTTCGTAATGTCGAACAGCTTCGCCAACCAGACGCTGGCGCAGCTTGACCTCTGGAAGAACAAGGGCAGCTACAAGGTGAACGTGTATACGCTGCCGAAGAAGCTGGACGAGGAAGTAGCACGGCTGCATCTGGAAAAGATTGGCGTGAAGTTAACGACGCTCTCGAAGAAGCAGGCTGACTACATCGGGGTGCCAGTCGAAGGGCCGTACAAGCCCGAGTTCTACAGGTACTAGTCCGCAGTTCAGAGTTCGTAGATCAGAGTTTCGCAAGGACAGAGCCCAGAGAAATCTGGGCTCTATCTTTTTCGCGACAAAGATGGTGCCATTCGAAGCATTGTGCCGTAGCATGGCGGGATGAAACCGCTGGCCAAACAGATACTGACGTTTCTTTGCCTGGTGTTTTTGTTCAGTTCCCTTCCCTATTTTCTGATGATCCATGCGCATCACATTGGAGCAGGGGGTGGACTTGTTGTGCGACTGGTGATGTGGTGTCCGGCTGCGGCGGCGTTTTCGACTTGCGCACTATTGGGAATCGATACGCGGACGCTGGGCTGGAATTGGCCGGTGCGCTTTGAGGCACTTGGATATCTGCTGCCGTTGCTCTATGCGATACCGGTCTATGTTGTCGTCTGGATCGCCGTGCGCGGCTCTCTCGCTCCTGGAGGGTTCGAGAAAGGAGCGGCCGAGATGCTGAGCTTGCCTTCCTCGCCGCATCTTGCGGCGTTCGGTCTGATGATTCCGCTGCTGGCAACGTTGGGCGTGATCGGCAGCCTGGCGAATGCACTGGGCGAGGAAATCGGGTGGCGCGGATTTCTGCTGCCCCGGCTCACAGACCGGTTTGGATTCTCGATCGGCTGCGTTTTCAGCGGACTAATCTGGGCGGCGTGGCATTATCCGGGGCTGCTTTGGGCGGACTATAACGCCGGCACAAATCCAAAGTATGCGCTGGCGTGCTTCACCACGATGGTTGTGGCAATGGCGTTCATTATGGGCTGGCTTCGGTTGAAATCGGGGAGCTTGTGGCCATGTGCGATGCTGCACGCCAGCCACAATCTTTTTATCCAGGCGATTCTCGATCGGATCACTGCGCCGGCGGGGCGCGCTCTTTACTTCACAACCGAGTTCGGGTGCGGGCTGGCGCTCACGATTGGCGCGACGGCGGTGTATTTCTGGGGGCGGCGGGGCGAACTTCCAAAGGCTGTCGAGGGTACTGCACTGCAGCCAGTAGCGGCCGATCCCTCAGTGTGAATTGTTCTTTCCGAAAATGCGCTGCCAGGCACGCCACCCCATGCTTTGCATCAGCCGCGTTTGCTCGGCTTTCAACGCGGCATAAGAACGCCTTACGTAGATATCAAACTCCGGCGGCCAGCCAATGGTGGAGCGGCGCTCGGAGTAGTCCCCCTCAGCCCAGCGGGCCAGTACGGCCTTGTAGCCCACTACGTGGGTGACGAAATCGAGCAGGCACTGCGGCATGCGCTCCTCGATGATCAAGTGCGCCTTTTCGATGATGACCCGTTCGCGAATATCGTTCAACGGCATGAAGATGGTGGTCATCCAGAGCGTCCAGTCCTTCATCTCGGAGTCGAGAATGGGATCGCTCTTCTCCTTGCCCTGGCGCTTGAGCAGGGAGCGGTAGGCGATGTTGCCGGCTTCGGAGGCGACATAGAGCGGGCCGTAGAACTCATTGAGGCGCTTGTTGATCAGATCGAGCATGTCATGCCTGCGCGCCAGCATGTGGGTGCTGAATGTTGTGAGAAGATAGCCGCTCAGCGCCAATATGACGGTGAGAATGGCTGCGTTCTGCAGAATGGTTGGAACCGACAAGAGGTCCATGCGAAGCTGTTACCTCGCCGGAAAGTATACCGGGGAGTTCTGACGGCTTTCTGTGATTTCTGACAGACATGCAGACCGGGTCCGAATTGGCTATTTGGCGTGCCGGACGGGAACGAGTTTTGCTTTTTCAGGAACGAGGGCGATCTCGAAGATCTTTGGCCAGAGCTTGCCGGTGACGAAAAGGCGGTTGTGGGCGGCGTCGTAGGCGATTCCGTTGAGGACAGCTTCATCGCTGGAGAGCTGATCGCGGGGCATCAGGCCTTTGAGATCGATCCAACCGACCACGCGGCCCGTCGTCGGCGAGATGCGCGCGATGCGGTTGGCATGCCAGATATTGGCGTAGATTTCGCCATGGATGTATTCGAGTTCGTTGAGCTGGGTGACGGGCTTGCCGCGATCCGTGACTGTGATGCGGCGGACTTCCTTGAATGTCTCGGGATTGAAGAAGCGGAGGGTCGCTGTGCCGTCGCTGAGGATGAGCGATCTGGCATCGTGGGTCAGGCCCCAGCCTTCGCCCTGGTAGTGAAAGGTACGCAGAAGGCGGTAGGTGGCGCGATCGTAAACGAAGGCGATGTGGGCCTGCCAAGTGAGTTGGATCAGGGTATTCTTCCAGTCGGTGAGGCCTTCAGCGAAGTATTGGTCGGAAACCAGTTGCATGCGCTCGATGCGGCCGGTTTCGAGGTCCACTTCGCGCAGCGTGGATTGGCCCTTGATGCCGGTGCTCTCGAAGAGGTGGCCGTCGACGTATACGAGACCCTGGGTAAAGGCGTGCTGGTCGTGCGGGTAGGCTTGGACGATGTGGTAGTTGTCCGTTACTTGGGAAATTGCGAAGAAACTGCTGGAAAAAAGCAGTGCAAGCAGGATGAAAGAGCGGACTTGGGGGCGTGTATTGAGGCTTCGGCGTCTCATCGGCCTCCATGAAAAGGCCCAAATATTCGGGCTGACGCCACGAGCATCATCAGCACGCCGGCGCCGAACGGAAGCGCGTGTTGAACGTTGTGCAGATCAAAACTGCCCGCCCGAAAGATGAGCAGCCACGCGAGCTGGAGATTGAAAAAGCCCCATAGCACGTTGACCGTTGGCGAGGACAAGCCTTTACCAGGTGGCTTCGCAAAGGGAGTTTGGAAGGCGCGTCCGGACACTCCGTTGACAACGTGCGGGAGTGCGTTGGCGAGGAATGCTCCGCCGAAAAAATATGCCAGATAGGTGTACCAATGCATCGCAGCTCGCGCTCGTCCACTACAAGCTCTATAGTGCCATTTTAGCTTGCGCCGAGGTAGATGAAGCGGAGGGCGAAGAGCACGGCCAGGATATAGAGGAGCCAGTCCTGCTTGCGCCAGTTGCCGGTGGCGAGGTGGAGGACGGCCCACGCAATGATGCCGAAGCCTAGGCCGTTGGCGATGGAGTAAGTCAGCGGAATGAGGACGAGCGTAAGAAATGCCGGCACCGCGACCAGGGGTTCGTGCCAGCGAATTTCGGTGATGGTAGCGAGCATCATGGAACCGACAAGAATGAGCGCGGGCGCAGTTGCAGATGGGGGAACAACCCCGACGAAGGGGGCCGCGGCAACGGCGACGAGAAAGAGCAGACCGGTGACGATGGCGGTGACTCCGGAGCGGCCTCCCGCAGCGACACCGGCCGTGGATTCAACGTAGCTGGTGACTGTCGACGTGCCGGTCAGGGAGCCGAAGATAGTTGCAGTGGCGTCTGCAAAGAGGATGCGGTTCAGGCGGGGGATGGAATGATCGGCAGCGATGAGGCCGGCGCGCTTGGTGACGGCGACGAGCGTGCCGAGATTGTCGAAGAGATCGACGAAGAAGAAGACGAAGATGATTTCGAGCAGGCCCTTTGACAGGGCGCCGCGAATGTCGAGTTTGAAAGCTGTCTGCGTAAGTGCCTGGATGCCGCCGCCCTGGTTTGTCCAATGCACCAAGCCGAATCCCCAGGCAATGCTGGTAGTGACCAGCACACCGATCAGGATGGAGCCACGAACCTTCTTGATTTCAAGCGCAACCATGAGGGCGAGCCCGAAGAGCGCCAGCGCGGTGGTTGGGTTGCGGACGTTTCCGAGGCCGACGAAGGTGGCCGGATCGCTGACGACGAGGCCGGCGTTGCGAAATCCGATAAAGGCGATGAAAAGGCCGATGCCGCTGGCCACGGCTGCGTAGAGTTCATGGGGAATGGAACGGAGGATCATCTGACGAATGCCCGCTGCAGTGATCGCGAGGAAAACCATTCCCGAAAGAAACACCGCGCCGAGCGCCGTCTGCCACGGGATGTGCATCTTGAGGCAGACGGTGTAGGTAAAGTACGCGTTGAGACCCATGCCGGGCGCGAGGGCGATGGGATAGCGCGCGACGACACCCATGAGAATGGAACCGAACGCAGCGGAGAGACAGGTGGCAGCGGTGACGGCGGGCAGAGGTACGCCCGCGGCCGCAAGAATGGCGGGATTGACGAGCACGATGTAGGCCATCGTGAGAAACGTCGTTACACCCGCGAGGATCTCGGTGCGCCAGTTGGTTCCCAGATGATGGAATTCAAAATAGCGTTCAAGGAACTTGAGCATAGGTGGTCTTTTCAGGAAAGCACAGGGAGGGCGCAACGAAAAGGGATTTTGTAGCTGGTCGTGAAGACTGGCGGATCAGGCTGCCGCTTTTCTGCGATTCCATCGGCACAGGCACCAGTCCATGGATCCACCCTGAACGACGATGGAGAAGACGACCATTACGTAAGTGGCGCCAAGTATCCATGAACGGCCCAAGGCGAGCGGAACCGAAAGCGCAAGGGCGATGGAGAGACCTCCGCGAAGGCCGCCCCAGGTGAGTACGAAGATCGAGCTGCGATGTCCGCGCTGGATGAGGCGAATGAGTGCGAGCAGCCCGGCGACTGCTCCGAGGCGAACGGCATTGACGGAGAGAATGGCGGCGAGGCCAGCGAGGAACGCGGTTCCATTGAATGCAATGGCCATGGTTTCCATTCCCAGCAGCACAAAGAGGACCGAGTTCTGGACTTCGTCGATCAGTTCCCAAAAGCTGTCGATGTCGTGATGAGCGATTCGATTGGTGGGCTGGTGGCGATTGAAGTAGCGCAGGGCTATGCCGGCAACGACTGCTTCGAGTGGAGCGGAAAGGCTGAGGGAGTCAGCGATAACGTAGCCGCCGAGGGCGAGCGCGATGGTGAAGAGAATGTCGACCTTGTAGGCGTCGACGCGACGCATGAAATGCGAGGTGACCCAGGCGGCGCACGTGCCGAGGAGAACAGCGCCACCTGCCTTGGCGATCAGGGTTCCCGCAATGTACCAGGGCGTGGGCGCATGGCCATGAGCCACGTCCAGCAAGGTGAGAAAAAGAACTGCGCCGATGCCGTCGTTGAAGAGCGACTCGCCGGCAAGTTGGGCCTGGATGCCCTTGGGCACGCCCACGCGGCGAAGCATTTCAAGAACTGCGATGGGATCCGTTGGCGAGATGAGAGCGCCGAAGAGGAGGCATTGAATCCAGGGCAGATGAGCGCCGCTGAGAAGGAACATGAGTCCCGCCACGGCGAAGACAGAGATCACTGTACCTACGAGTGCGAGCGATGCAATGGTGAACTTTTCGCGCGCAAGCTGGTCCAGATCGAGGAGGAACGCGCCCGCGAAGAGAAGCAGCGGGAGCATGCCGTGGAGGATGATGCTTTCGAAGTCGATTTGACCTGCAAGATTAAATGCCCACTTCTGGGTATTGGGGGCGAGTCCGCCGATGCCGCCAAGACAGAGCGAGAGAACCACAGTCAGCAGCATCGTCCCCACCGTGAGCGGCAACTTCAGCCAGCGCGTGCTGATGAGGCCGAAGATGGCGGCGGTGGCGAAGAGTACGCTGAGGACTTCGAGAGTGGTCATCGGGCGGCCCGCAAAACGCTGGACTCATGGTAACGGACTGATGCGGAGGAGGCGCAGCTTGTTGTCGCGCAATTGTTGATTTGCGCCCTCCAGCATTGAGGATTTGCAGATTCCTAGAGCAGCTTTGCGGCGTCCTTGGCGAAGTAGGTGACGATGAAATCAGCGCCGGCGCGGCGAATGCCAATAAGCGATTCAATCATGGTGCGATCGCGCTCGAGCCAGCCTCTTTCAAACGCCGCCTGCAGCATGGAGTACTCACCGGAAACCTGGTAGGCGCCGATGGGTACATCGAAGTTCTCGCGCGCGGCATGCACCACGTCGAGATACGGCATGGCCGGCTTCATCAGGATCATGTCGGCGCCTTCTTCAAGGTCGAGGTCGATCTCGCGCATAGCCTCGCGCAGGTTGGCGCCGTCCATCTGGTAGCTGCGGCGGTCGCCGAATTGCGGCGCGGAGTCGGCTGCCTCGCGGAACGGACCGTAGAACGCGGAGGCAAATTTGGAGGCGTAGCTGAGGATCGGCGTATTGCTGTTGCCGTCGGCGTCGAGAGCTTCGCGAATCGCGGCAACGCGGCCGTCCATCATGTCGCTGGGGGCAACGATATCTGCGCCGGCACGGGCGAGACTTGCGCCGGTGCGCGCGAGCAGTTCAAGCGAAGGGTCGTTGTCGACGTCGTAGCCGCCATCCTTTGTCTGGATGACGACGCCGCAGTGACCGTGGCTGGTGTACTCGCAGAGGCAGACGTCGGCGATGAGAACGAGCTTTTTTGCTGCCGAGCTTTTCTTGATGGCGCGCAGGCCCTGCTGGACGATGCCGTTGTCGTCCCAGGCGCCGGTGGCTTTTTCATCCTTGGTGTCGGGAAGGCCGAAGAGCAGCAATCCGCCGATACCGAGGGCAGCGGCCTCCTCGGCTTCACGAACAGCCTGATCCACCGAGAGATTGAAGACGCCAGGCATGGAGCTGACCGGATTGCGCACGCCATCGCCGGGGCAGATGAAGAGCGGATAGATCAGGTCGCCGGGATTGAGCGTGGTCTCGCGAACCAAAGCGCGAAGCGACTCGGTGCGACGCAGGCGGCGCAGGCGCATTTCAGGAAAAGGCATGCACAAATTGTAAGCCAGCGCGGATTGCTAGCGGAGTGACGAATCCACTTGACGAAGCGCGGCGATCTTGAAATATCGCTTTGCGCGGGCGACGTCTTTGAATATCTGGGCTTTCAGAGCCTCGGTCGAGGGCCATTGCATTTCGCCACGCAGGCGGAGGAGGAACTCGAGATAGAGCGGTGTTTCATCGGTGAGGTCGACCTGCTCGAAGTTCAGAATATGCGTTTCGACACCGAATCCGACACCTTCGAAGGTGGGCCGGTTGCCGACATTTGTGACGGCGTCAAAGCATCGGTCGCCGATCGTCAGCCGCGAGACGTAGACACCGAATCCGGGCAGAAGCCCTTCATACGGTGCGAGGTTCACCGTCGGCACAAGGAGCTTCGTTCCCAAGCCGCGTCCTTTTGCCGGATGGGAATGCACGCCGAAGACGCGCCCCAGCATCCAACGTGCGCGGCGCACGTCGCCGCAGGTGATGAGGTTGCGTATGGCAGAGCTCGAGACTTCCATGCCGTGAACGCGCACGGCGGAATGCACCTCGACGGTGAATCCAGACTCCTTGCCGAATGCGCTAAGCTCATTTACGCCCGCTCTCGCACCATGACCGAATCGAAAGTTGCTGCCTTCGTGAATCCCGCGGACCTGCAACACGGCGACGAGAACATCGCGCACAAATTTCTCGGCTGTCATGTGCGAGAGAGCTTCATCGAAGTGCAACACAAGCATCGCATCGACTCCGGTCTCGGCCAGGAGACGCAATCTCTCCGGGAGGAAGGTGAGAAGCTTCGGCGCCTCTTTGGGATAGAGGAACCGCGCCGGGTGCGGATTGAACGTGATGGCAATGGAACGCATTCCGCGCGCCTCGGCCTCTGCTGCCACGGTCCTCAATATTTGCCGGTGACCGCGATGCACGCCATCGAAGTTGCCGATGGCCGCGATGGACGGGCCGAAGTCCCGGGGCACCTCGTCGAGCGAGTGGAAGACGCGGGCAGCCTCGCCCGAATTTTTTTTGACTGGCGCGGGAGTCATGCGTTCGCGCCTTCCAGCTCAATGGGAAAGCTCAGGCCGTCATAGGCCATGCGAATGTTATCCGGCAGCCTGGCATTTGTTTCTTCATGGCCGAGCTCATGTGCAATGTGCGTCAGCCAGGTATGTTTCGCGCCGATGCGCCGCGCCCACTCCACCGCCTGCTCCACCGTGGCGTGGCTGGGATGCGGTTTGTGGCGGAGGGCCGAGAGCACCACGTGGTCCAGCCCTTCGAGCAACGCAAAGCTCTCGTCGGGAATTGCGCTTACGTCGGTGAGATAAGCCACTCGGCCGAAGCGAAATCCGCAAATCCACTGTTCCCCGTGCAGCACCGGCACGCGTTTGAAGTCCACGCCGAAGACGCACACGCGTTCGTTCAGCGGCTCAATATGGACTCGAGGTCGATTCGGATAAGTCGCCTTCGGAGAGAAGGTGTAATCGTAGATGCGGCGCAGCGTCTCTTCGGTCTCGGGCGAGGCGTAGAGCGGAATCTGTCCGCCCTCGCGAAAAACAGCGAAACTCAGAGGCCGCAGATCATCGAGGCCGAAGATGTGGTCGGCATGGCCGTGCGTGTAGAAGACCGCATCCACGCGGGTGAGTTTGTTGCGAAGGGCCTGCTCGCGAAAGTCTGGACCGGTGTCGATCAGCACCACGCGATCGCGCGTTCCGTCGTTCCATTGCAAGAGCACCGAGGGCCGCAGGCGCCGGTCGCGCGGATCGGGCGACGTACACACTGCGCAGCCGCACCCCAGCGTGGGAACTCCCATAGAAGTCCCGGTGCCCAGAAATGTCAGCCGGCCTTCCATTTCCGCTAATGTTTTTCCGGTTTAGGGGGAGGAGGAGCCTGCACGCCCTGCAGCGAGATCATCTTGGTCAGCTCGAGGAAGGTCATGCGTAGTTCAAATAGAACCGTCTCGAGCATGCGGGTTTCGGTGGGCGTCAGATTTCCCTTCGTTTTCTCTTCGAGAACGCCAAGCAAGTCGATGCTCTGGCGCGCGCCGATAATGTCGACGCGCGGACGCTGGCCTTCGGGAGTAGCGGCGCCCATCTGCATCAGCGAAGAGAGATAGAGCTGCTGCACCAGGTGTTCGAACCTGATCGGCGGCTGCGCTCCCATGGTTGGATTCTGCGCACGCAGAAGGTCTTCGACGCGCTGTGCTGAAGCTTCATAGGCCGTCGCCTGCTCGCGCTTCTCTTCAACGGTCGGCGGCGGCGGCATCTCTCCGCCAAATTCTTCCTCGGCCAACGGCGCTTCCGTTGCGGGCGCCTCATCCTTCTCGGTTTCCACCAGATGCGGACCTGCCGACTTCGTTTCAGGCTCGGCGGCGGGTTCCGCGGTGCCCGGACGCGAAGAGCCTTCCTGCTCCTCTTCCTTCTTGATCTTGCGGCGATCGATCACTTCAAATTTTGGCGTGTCGCTCATAGTCCCACTTTCCAGTCAATCTCGATCATAAAGCCGGCGGCTTATCCAGGATCTTCGCCGTGCCGGCAGTTGAGCCGGCTACGTAGGTCAGCGGCTGGTTCTTTATTTCGGCCTCGCTTCGTACCATGCCCAGGGCAAGACGGCGGATGCTGCCACGGAGCGCAAGCTCAGCGGTGCTCGTCATCGCTCCGACGGGCGCGCCCTCGAGGAGCAGTTCCGCTCCGGCGCTGGCCATTGGACCGTCGAGTTCGAACTGCCGCAGGTGACGGTGCACGTTGCCGCGCGAGCGGATGCGCTCAACAATCTCCTGGCCGAGGTAGCATCCCTTGCTGAAGTGCAAGGCGCGCGTCTGCGAGGTTTCCTGCGGCAAGTCACGCTCGGCTAGATCGATACCGTAAACCGGAATTCCCTCCGCTATACGGAACGCTTCGAGCGCAGCCGTTCCGACCGGGGTTGCGCCTGCGGTCGAAAGGGCCCGCCACAGCAGCGTCAGTCCCGCGAGCGGTGTTGCAATCTCAAAGTGACCAGCGAGAGTGCCGTAGTTCCGGTAGATCTTCAAATCCAGCCCGTTCCACTCCACGCGCTCCCAGGTCATCGGCTCGGCCGGGACAGCCAGCCCCATGCGCGCCAATACCTCGTGCCCCTGCGGTCCGGTCAGGCCCACCGTCGTTTCCGCCGTGGCGTCGTGTGCGATCAGTTCCACGTCATCCATGATGATGAAGCGATCGAGGTGGGCCATCAATTTCTCATACTGGTCGGTCGCCATCGCTATTTCGAGCGCATCGCCCTCGCGCCAGACCGTGAGGTCTCCCTGGATGCGACCCTGTGCGTTGAGCACCAGGTTCCAGGCTCCGCCATTCGCGGGCAGATCGTTCACGGTATTGGTCACCATTCCGCTCAACCACCGGAAGCGATCGTCGCCCCGGATACTGACACGGCGCATCCAACCAAGGTCGTGCGCAGCAGCGGCGCAGGCCAGTGCCTCTATTTCCCGGGCTGGCGCGTCAAATTCACGTGGGGTAAGCGCACCGCGAAATTCAGACATTCCAGGCGCATTGGCGATCAGAGCGAGTTGTGCGGCAAGCGGTGTTTGCAGAACGGTTACGGCGAGGTTTTCGGTCATAGGGGCGCGTTTCACGAGCACAGGGCGCATTTCTGACGAAATCTCGCGCTACAGTGCATCCTGATTATAGCCTTCAGATTAGATGCTGGACTCGGCCGCACGACTGCCCCCAAAACCAAAGGAGAGAGAATGAGCAAGAACCACCAAATCAGCAGGATAGGCCGTGGAATCTTGAGTTTCGCTGCAGTCTTCTGCATGGCGGCGGCGGCGGCCCAGGCACCCGTGGCTCATGCCCAGCCGGGCACTCAATCTCCCTCAGCACCTCATGCGAAACCAGATGCGCAAGTACCAGGCAACACCAAGCCAGGATCTGCGGAGGGCGGCGAAACGCACATTACCCCGGATCAGGCCAAGGAACTCTTCGGCCTGGTGGATCAACTGCTCAAGTTCTCCTCACAGGAGACGGGGTTGCCGATCAAGAGCGACATCAAACGCCAGATGACCACGCGCGCGGAGGTGGAAAAGTATTTCGTCGAAAAGTTCAACGACGACGAGGACGCCAAGCGCATGCAGCGCAGCGAAATCGTCCTGAAGAAGTTCGGACTGCTTGATCATGATTTCGACCTCAAACCTTTCCTTCTGATATTGCTCAAGGAGCAGATCGAGGCCTATTACGATCCAAAAACGAAGACGGTGAACATGCTCGACTGGATCGCGGTGGACGACCAGAAACCAGTGCTCGCTCACGAACTCACCCACGCCTTGCAGGACCAGCATCTGGATCTGGAGAAATGGAGCGACCAGACACCTCCCGATGTCTCCCACACCGCGTCGGAGGACAGCGATCATCTTGCCAAGGACGAGTTTGATACGGCACGGGATGCGGTGACCGAGGGGCAAGCCACGGTTGTAATGTTCGATGAACTCCTCAAGCCCAAGGGGATGAGCATTATCAAAGACCCTGAAGTTGTCGAGAGCATCAAGCAGGATATGGCAAGTTCAGAGAACTCGCCGGTAATGGCCCGCGCGCCGCTGCTCCTCTTTGAATCCATGCTTTTCCCTTATCGCGAAGGACTGAGCTTCGAGCAGGATCTGTGGATGGACCGCGGACAGGCAGCGGCGTTCACCGGCGCGCTCGACCGTCCACCGTCGTCCACGTGGGAAATCATGAACCCCCGCGAATACGAAATGGGACATGTCCCAGCGATTCCCTATCTGCCTGATATTCATCCACTTGTTGATGCAACGTATCGCCCTTACGATATCGGCCAGGTTGGACAGCTCGACGTGCACATCCTGACCGGGCTTTTTGGGGGCGATAGCGCCGCTCGCGACCTTACCCCAGCATGGGATGGCGGAATCTACTGGGCGGGGCAAAGGCTCAGCGCCACGACGCCGGAGCAGCAGGCCAGCACTAAATCCATCTCGCTTTTCTACCTGTCAGTCTGGAAGAACGAAGCCTCCGCACGGGCCTTCGCCCACCTGTATAGCGATGAACTGGGACGTAAGTACTCCGGGCTCAAGCTCGACAAAGCCGCATCCAGTGCGTCCGGTGAAGCCGACGGAGCCGTGGAGCAGGTATACAGCACCGATGAAGGACCGGTCGTTATCACGCGCCAGGGGAAGATGGTGTTTGTCTCTGAAAGCTTCGACCTGCCCGTGGCACGCAAGCTCGCCACCCTCATTCTGGGATCGCAAGGCAGCGGACCGCTCCAATCAGCATTTGCACGCCGACCGGGCATTTTGCCTGGGACCCCCGAGTTGGCCACCGGAAGTGTCCCGCGCGAGACCTTGACGGAGCCGGTGGTGCATTTCCTGTCGAATTGCGGTGTGATGAAAGCGGCGGTCGATGCTGCACTCCGGGCCGCGAATCCCGTGGTGCAGGTTCCTTTGGGTCAGAAGTAACTGCAGATTAGGCTTGAAATCGGGGTTCAACTCTGCTGTTCTGTCATTGAACCCCCTCATCGGAGGATGTGTATGAAAGTACTTCCTCTTTTTGCCTTGTGCGCATTTGCGTTCGCGCGTGCCGCGTTCGGGCAAGCCTTTGGAGAATCGATCCAGCTCAGCCAGCCCGCGCTTCACAAAACCGGCGCGGCCGCCACGGTGCCTGCCAGCCCGCTGAATTCGCGCTCCGGCATGCCGCAGCAGAGCGGCGTGCAGGTGGTCAACGACATGTATCGGGGCCTGCCCGATTGCCATTGCGCTCAGCCGCCTATGTTTTTGCCCAGCCCGAGAGAGATTCCCGCCGGTACGCCGGTCATCCTCTCCAGCCCCAGCCCCAACGCGGTGATCTACTACACCATCGATGGCTGGACACCGACGGAGTCGTCGACACAATACAGAGATCCCATCGTCGTCAATGCACCGATGCGTATCCAGGCCTTCGCCCAGGAGCCCGGCAAAGCCCCCAGCCCCGTTGTGGCTGCATCGTACACCGTCAGCGGACCAGCCATGCCGCTTCCTGTGAATGCAGACGTCTCCGGTTCGACGGTGACCAAGGGTACCCTGCTTCGGATGCAGACCGGAAACCGTGTCTCCTCAGAGACAGCAAACCCTGGCGACCACTTCTACCTGTTGCTCGACGAGAATCTTGTGGTCAGCGGAAAGGTCGTCGCTCCCCGCGGGATGTCGGTCGAAGCCGTCATCACCTCGGTCCAGCATGCCGGGCAGAACGGACGATCCGGGGTCATCGCCTTCCACCTGACAGACCTCAGCGCACACGGAGTGACGATTCCGCTGAGCGGATCGTTCACGCTGGTCGCGCCCGATATCGGTTCGCAACTGAATCACATATCGGATACAAGCATGGTGCACGTGGCCGGTCCTTTGCCCCCCGGCAACGAAGCAAAGATCGAGCCGGGTATGACGCTCACCGCGTCGGTTGCTGCCGATGTGGCGATGACGCCATAGCTCTAAGGCGGTCCTTCTTCCCTCGCCTTGGCGACGACCTCCTTTACTTCCTTCTGCACCAGGTACTCGTCGATCAACACCGATACCAGTACCGCGGTAGGAACGGAGACGATTGCGCCGAGGACTCCGCCAAGATCCGAGCCAATCAGCAACGCCACCAGGATCGACAATCCCGGCAGCCCCACCCGCGATCCCATAATGCGCGGCACCAGGAACGAGTTCTCCACCTGAACCCAGATGAAGTAGAAGATCGCAATACCGAGCACGCGCGTCCAGGAGTCAATGGCTGCGACCATCAGTGCCAGCGCAATGCTGACCGCGGCGCCCACGACGGGAATGATATTCAGCAGGCCGGTCAGAACGCCGAGAGCGTAGGCGTAGCGCACGTGAAGCTCGACGTACACGATGGTGCTGGTCAGGCCGAGAATCAGCATCAGGCTTCCCTGCCCCAGCAGCCATTGCCCCATACGCACTTCGGCGCGCTGCATTGCGGCGTCGAGCCTTGCCCGCTTCTGCGCCGGAAAAAAGGAAAGCGCCCATCGATATGCAACGTCGCCTTCCAGAATGAAATACACCGTCAGGATCAGACCCATCGCGATACCGAAGATCGCGCCCGCCCAGTTCTTGATTGAAAGCAGCAGGTAGGTGGCGGCATTGCTGATGAAATCCTGGACCTTTGTGCTGATCTCGTCGGTGTTGACCTGATCGGCAAACGGAATCCGCTTCAGCTTGTCGAGAAAAGCCGGCAATCGCGCTGGCATCTCGAGCGTGAACTCGTGGAGGTCGCGAATGACAGGGGGAAACGCGAGAAATCCAAACGCCGTCAGAGCGCCTGCCACGGCCAGCAATAGGATGAGGATGGCACGCCCCTTGAAGGGCCGCCAGCGTCCCACCTTGAAGCGGGATGTGGCGCGCACCACCGGCGTGAGAACCACCGCGGCCAGCGCGCTCACGTAAAGCAGAAGCAGCACGTTCCGCAACAGCCATGCCACGTAGCAGGCGACAGCCAATCCGAACGCAAATGCGATATCGCCGCGGAGGTCGCGGCTTCTGCCCTCGGCTTGATTCATGTCTGCATTTGATTCGCGCCTGATGGAAAGCCCCTTCCGCTCTGTCGAACACCCAAAAATCGTTATCCCCTAATCCCGATTTCCTGTCTCATTGGTCGCCGCCGAGGATCGACCCGATCACGCCACCCAGAACCGCACCGGTCGCAGTGTTGCCAACAGCCCGGCGATCCATATTCGGGAGGTACTCGCTGATCTGATGCGCCAAGCGGGAGATGGGCAGCGTCTGCAGCCACACCGATCCGGGCCCGGTCAGGACTGCGAGAAAGATGCCATCGCCTCCGAAGATCATGTTCTTGATGCCGGGGACCATGGTGATCTGGAATCCCATGGTTGCCTGAAACGCGCCCACGTGTCCCGGATGCACCAGCAGCACTTCGCCGGGAGCGAGATTCTTCAAAACCAGTTCGCCCGATAGCTCAAGCCACGCGGTGCCGAGCCCGGCGATCCGCTGCAACAGAAAGCCGCTGCCACCGAAGATTCCTGCGCCGAGCGACTGCTGGAAGCCGACGCTGATGGTCACCTGCGGTGTCGCGCACAGAAAACCGTGCCGATGCACCATGTACTCCTGGCCCTGCCCGAGTTGTACCGGCACGATATGGCCGGGCACCTTGGTGGCAAACGATACCTCGCCGGGATACTGCACAGCGCGGTATTCGGTCATGAAGAGGCTTCCGCCCCCGGCTACTCGCTTCAAGACGCCAAAAAGCCCACCGCCGCCGCCCATCTGCGTGTGGGTAGTCATCTGGATCGAGCCGGTCATCCACGAGAGCTCACCGCTCTCAGAGAAGACGCTCTCGTTGGGGTCAAGTTGTACATCGAGGACGGGCATCGTAGTGCCTTGAATCCGAGTCTGCATGCGGACCTCCTGTCGAGGACAGTGTACCCGTTCCTTTACGCTGGACAACCCTGATCTGTTCCAGCCTGCCTCTGGGTGAGTACAATGGCGGCACCGCATTCCCCGGAGGACAGACTGGTGAAACGCTTCATATGGCTGGTTGTGATTCTGCTGATCGCCTCGCCCGGATGGGCCGTCAAGAAAATGACCGAGCAACAACTCAAGGACCTGCTCGCTGCGGACCAGAGGTCCCAGAAGTCCGATGCTGAAGTAGCCGCCGATCTCAAGGACATCGATCTGACCGAGGAGCTTACGCATAGCACCATGGACAGCTTCAAGCCGCTTGTGCCTGGACAGCTCACCACTGAGCAGCTTTTTGTGCTTGAAATCCGCAGCGCCGTATTGCCTCCGCCGGCCAGCGAAATCCCCGCCACCGCGGCGCCCGATGCCACCAAACAGAAAGCCATCCTCGACAAGGCGACCGACTATGCAACCAAAACCTACGCGCAAATGCCGGCCCTTACCGCGACTCGCACGTTGCGGCGCTTCCAGGACAGTGCGCAACAGGATCAGCCGGCTCTCGGCTCGCATGGCTCGGCCGTGCTTGCCGCTACTTACACGCCCATTCGCTATACCGCCTCAGACGACGCGTCCGTTACGTTCAAAAACGGCACAGAGGTAAACCCGCTGGCGAGCGAGAAAGCTCATTGGGGCGAGAACAGCATGATCGCTCTGCTTGGCCAGGCGCCCGAGCCCGCCGCGGTATTGCAGGAAGCACAGGCTGCCGGCAAGATCAGCTGGCTGCGCTGGGAGACCGTCGCAGGTCACGACCTGGCGGTCTTCTCCTACTCCGTTGATAAGAAGAAGTCGCACTACGCCGTAGACTACTGCTGCTTCCCTGGGACGAGCCAAGCCGGGCCAGTAGGCATGCGTGGAACGGTGGGCGGCGGTGATGCTGGAAACTACCAAACCAGTGCGACATGGAAGAACTTCAAGTCGAACGAAGCGTATCGCGGGGAGATTTTTGTTGACCCCGACACAGGCATCATCTACCGCCTGATCACGCAGGTTGAGTTCAAGGGCTCCGACCCTGTGAAGGCTGAGAATCAGCGCATCGACTATGGAGTCGAAACTATTGGGGACAAGAAGGTCGTGGTACCCGGCTTCGTGACCATCGACACGGTCGAACAGCCCTTCCCCGACTCGCCGCAGGGACGCTACATCCTGCGTCACACGCTGTTCACTGAAAACTATTCCGGATACAAGCTGGCGGGAAGCTAACACGGAGTCGAGTCGAAGCTCAAAACGAAGCCCCGATCCCTTTGTGGAGCGGGGCTCCATCATTCCGATTCCTTACTCGACGATCTTCAGCTTCGTCTCGGCCGTCGCCAGCGAACTGCCTCCGACCCAGATGTCATAGGTAGTCGGTTCCACCGTTTTCTTCATGTCAAGGTTGTAGAAGTTCAATTCATCGAATCCCAGCGGGAAGGTGGCGTGCTTCGTCTCTCCCGGCGCGAGCGTCACGCGCGTGAACCCTTTGAGTTCGCGCACCGGCTGCTCCATGCTCGCCTCGGTATCGCGGATGTACATCTGCACCACTTCTGTGCCCGCTACGCTGCCCGTGTTCCTGACATCCACGCTGACTGTGACTACCGGCCGGTGATCGTCCACGATCTCGCGCACAGGGACCTGTGCACGGTCCACCGTTGGAGTTCCATAGGTGAAGCGCGTGTAACTGAGCCCCCATCCAAACGGGAACAGAGCCGAATTCTGCTCGTCCATATACCGCGAGACGAATTTCTCCGCCGCGTTGCGGGGCAAATGACTCAGATCGCCATGGGCCGGCCTTCCTGTTGGCGACTGTGCGTAGTACAACGGTTCCTGCCCCACCGAGCGCGGAAAGCTGGACGGCAACTTGCCCGATGGATTCACATCGCCGAAAAGCACATCCTCAACCGCCGGACCCGCTTCGATCCCGGGGCTCCATGCCTCGAGAATCGCTGGAACATGCTCGGCAGCCCACGTCAATTCGAGAGGTCTGCCCGCCACCACCACCAGGACTACCGGCTTGCCCGTCGCAACGACGGCTTCCAGCAGCTTCTCCTGGTTTCCCGTGAAGCCCAGGTGAACGCGGCTGGCGGCTTCACCCTCCATCCAATTGGTGGGCTCGCCCAGTGCCAGAATTGCAACATCGGCCTTGCGCGCCGTCTCCACTGCCTCGGCGATGGTTTTGCTGTCATCCGGTAATGTCTGGTTCACACTCGCTTCCGGCCCGGTGAACGTCACGCTGTTCAGAACACTCTCGTCTTCTCCCGAAAGCAGCCCGCAGCCCGGCGCATACAGCAACCCGTCTCCCAGCCGCTGCTGGAGAGCCGACTTCAGCGTGATCACATCTTTTTTGTTTCCGGCCACCGTCCACGCGCCAAGCAGATCGAGCGCGTCATCGGCCATCGGGCCGATCAGCGCCACTGTCTTTGCTTTCGCCGTTAGTGGAAGCAGAGCGCCAACGCCTTCCACCGGATCGTTCTTCAGCAGCACCATTGTCTCGTCTGCCACTTTGCGCGCGATCTCGCGTTTCTGCTCCGTCGCTGCATATGCCGGACCTGCTTCGGTGTACGGATGATCGAACAGGCCGAGCGCAAACTTCACGCGCAGTATCCGCCGCACTGCTTCGTCCACGACGCTCTCGGGAATCTTGCCCGCCCGCACCTGCGCGGCGATCACGGTTCCGTAAAGATCGCCCTCCATATCCATGTCCGTGCCTGCTTCGAGGGCCTTGCGCGCCACCGTGGGGCCGTCGCCGATAGCGTGATTCTTCAACTCTGCAACCGCGCCCCAGTCCGACACCACAAAGCCATCGAAGTGCCACTCTTTGCGCAGAACCTGGGTGAGCGTAAATGGATTGGCCGTCGCTGGAACGCCGTTAATTGAATTGAACGAGGTCATCACCGTCGCCGCGCCCGCATCCACGGCCGCGTAGTACGGCTTCAGATATACCTGACGCAACGTTAGCTCGCTCATGTCGGCCGTGTTGTAGTCGCGCCCTGCAATCACCGCACCGTAGGCTGCAAAGTGCTTTACGCATGCCGCCACTGAATCCGGCTTCGAAAGATCGCCCTGCTGATAGCCCTTCACCCATGCGCGCGCCAGCGCCGAACTCAAATAAGGATCTTCGCCGTCCGATTCGATAATTCGCCCCCAGCGGGGGTCACGGGCGATATCGACCATCGGCGAGAAGACCCACGCGATTCCATCGGCTCGCGACTCTTCAGCGGCGACGCGCGCCACTGTTTCCGCCGCCCCGGGATCCCAGCTGGCCGCTATCGCCAGCGGAACCGGAAACGTGGTGCGATGTCCGTGGATGACGTCGAGTCCGAAGAGAATGGGAATATGCAGCCGCGACTTCTCCATCGCGATATGCTGGTAGTGATTGGTCTTCTCGGCTCCCACCACATTCAGCATCGAACCTACCTGGCCCTTGGCCACCAGTTCGTCATAGGTCAGTTTCGAGGCCGACGGGCCCGTCGCGAATCCCGCCGAGTATTGCACCGTTTGCCCGATCTTTTCTTCGAGCGTCATCTGCTTCAACAGAGTTTCCACCCGGGAATTGATTTCCTTTGACGCCAACTGGGGATTGGGGGTCGCGCGATCCTGACCGGGCGCGGAAACTGCACCGAAAAGTACAAGCACCACGAGAAGTACACGAGATTGAACCGTAGTGACCCTCAATTTCGCCATGACCGGAAAATGATAAACCGTTTGAGCCGGACCGGTCAGAAATTGCCTCGGCGCGCCATTATCTTGCGATGGACAGGGCGGTTTCCATCCGTCGCAATGAAGCTTGAAATGCTCTACTCTTTGAGGGGATTCTGATGCGTCCGATTTTTCGCCATTTCCGGAAGGCGGTCTTTCTGGCTGTCGAGCACGACGTGCTCAACACAGCCAAGGCCGCAGCATATTCCGGCATGTTGATGTTCTTTCCGGCATTCATCGTTCTCACCGCGCTGGTGGCAAAGGTGCCAGAAGGCCCCACGATGGTTGGCGAGATCCGCTGGGTCTCAGGGCAAATCCTTCCCGCGGATACCGTGCGCCTGCTGCTCTCTTCTCTTCAGGAGCGTAACCCGCATCCGGGGCGCCTCATCGCCTCGGGCATCACGCTGAGCGTCTTTGCGGGATTAGGTCTGATGTTGACCCTGATGGAGGGGTTTCGTCGCGCATACCGGCTTCCGCGAAGCGAATGGGGCTTCTGGGAGAGGCGTCTCCGTGCGCTTTTCCTCGTTTTTATCGTTCTCGTTCCCCTCGCGCTGGCCACGCTTCTGCTGGTATTTGGCCGTGCGATTGAACTGTGGATGGTCTTCAAAACCGGACACGATCTGCGCCACGTCGTACTTTTTCTCTGGCGCCTGGCGCGCTGGACGCTCGCCTTCATCACGAGTGTCACGGTGCTTGGGACGTTGTACCACTTCGGAACCCGGCGCCTCGAGCACTGGCTGCTCGTCATGCCCGGCGCGGTCGCTGCCAGCGCAGTCTGGTTTCCGGCAACGCTCGCCTTTGGCTGGTATGTCACTCGCATCGCCGACTACACCATCTTTTACGGATCGTTTGGCGCGGGCATTGCCACCCTGGTCTGGCTCTACATCACGTCGTTCAGCGCTCTGCTTGGCGCTGAACTCAACGGCGTTCTCTTTCGCGAGCGCAACAATCGCTTTTGATGGATTACGCCGATTGCCGCAGATTCCCTCGGTGATTGAGGCACCGACTGCGGTGCCGCCGCGCCTGCACGATGAGGCGGAGGCTTTTGCGATCAGCCGACTTTGTATAATGAAGCTAACCGCACTCATACATCCCCTATTCCTCTTACCGAAATCTCTTGTTACCGAAATCTTCTGGAGTCATATCATGCCGTTCGCCGATACGAACCTGAACGCAAATCCTAGCCAGCGCCGTGCCAAGATCGTTGCCACGCTCGGTCCAGCTTCGAACACCGAGCCCGTTTTTCGCGATCTAGTGCGGGCAGGAATCGATGTTGTCCGTCTGAATTTTTCGCACGGCACCCATGAAGAAAAACTTGCGCTCATCCAGATGATTCGCAAAGTCAGCCGCGAAGAGCACAAGCCGCTTTGCATCCTCGGCGACCTGCAAGGCCCCAAGATCCGCACATCGAAGCTCAAGGACCACCAGTCGGTTCTACTCAAAGCGGGTCAACGGCTTACCATCACTCCGCGCGATGTCCCCGGAACTGCTTCCTTGGTCGGAACTACCTTCAAAACGCTCGCTGAAAACGTGGAGCAGGGCTCCCATATTCTGCTTTCGGACGGGCTCATTGAACTCCGCGTTCACGAGGTCATCGGCGCCGATGTTGTCTGTGAAGTCATCAACGGAGGCATGCTCGGCGAAAACAAGGGCATCAACCTGCCCGGCATTCCCGTACGCGTTCCCTCGCTCACTGAAAAAGATTCGCAAGACCTGGAGTTCGCTCTAAAGAATGGCGTGGATGCCATTGCAGTCTCCTTTGTGCGGACCGCGGAAGATGTTCGCCTCGTGCGCAATCGCGTGTCGGCGTACGGAAGCGAAACCTGGATCATCGCCAAGCTCGAAAAGCCGCAGGCCATCGAGCATCTCGACAGCATTCTGCAGGCTGCTGACGGGATCATGGTCGCGCGCGGAGATCTCGGCGTTGAAGTTCCTCCAGAAAAGGTACCAGCCATTCAGAAACACATCATCCGCCGCGCATCGGAGTACTTCAAGCCGGTAATCACCGCGACGCAAATGCTTGAATCGATGATTGAGAATCCGCGGCCCACGCGTGCCGAGGTTTCCGACGTGGCGAATGCCGTTTACGACGGCACGGATGCTGTGATGCTTTCGGGCGAATCGGCGGTCGGCAAGTATCCCATTGAGGCGGTCGCGATGATGGGCCGCATTGTGAGCGAAGCCGAGCGCCACATCAGGGAAGACCACCTGAACGAGCCACTCCTTCGCACGACGCATCTCTCCATCGCCGAGACCATCTGCGAAGCCACCGCGCATGCGGCAGACGATCTGGACTTGCGCGGCATCGCGCTCTTCACCGAGTCCGGCGCGACGGCCCGTCAGCTTTCGAAGTACCATCCCTCCGCGCCGATCTTCGCGCTCAGCCCGGTCGACATCACCATTAACCGGATCAATCTGCTGTGGGGCACGACACCGATTCGCTGCCCTAAGGTCAACTCGACTGAAGCGCTGGTCGACGTCGCCGAGAGCCTGCTGGAGCAGCATGGCTACGTGCGCAATCGTGAAGTGATCGCGATTGTCGCCGGCACGCGCACCAAGTCCGGCTCAACCAACTTCCTGCGCCTGCACGTTCTGGGCGAGCACAACCAGGAAGGCGTCCGTTTCTTCGCTCCTCATGAAGATGAGCCGGCACGTGATTCGGAATCGCGTGCAGAGGGACCGAAGCCCCGTCGCCGCAGGACGAAGCCACTGCGCCAGTATCCATCGCCGAATCCGCCGAAGATTTCAAATCCGTAACAGGGCGAGAACCGGGTGCCCGATCCCTCGACAGTTTTAGCGCCGAAGGATCGGGGCCGCAAACTACTTCGCGGCCAACTGCCGCAGCACGTAGAGCAGAATGCCTCCGTGCTCGTAGTACTCGATCTCCTGCGGCGTGTCGATGCGCACCCTGGCGTTGAATTCCTTCACGCTTCCATCGGCGCTTTTTGCTTTCACCTTAAGCGTGTGGCCGTTCGAAAACTTCGACTTGAGAAGATTTGTAAGCCCGGCGAAGTCGAACACCTCTTCGCCTGAGAGGCCGAGCGATTCGACGTTCTGACCTTCTTCAAATTGCAAAGGCAGGATGCCCATTCCGACGAGGTTGGAACGGTGAATGCGCTCGAAGCTTTCAGCGATAACGGCGCGCACGCCGAGCAGGTTTGGGCCTTTGGCGGCCCAGTCGCGCGACGAGCCGGAGCCGTATTCCTTTCCGGCAAGAATTACGAGCGGAATTTTGCGCTCCGCATACTTCACACTGGCGTCGAAGATGGACATCTGCTCGCCTTCCGGTAGAAGGCGCGTGACGCCGCCTTCGGTTCCCGGCGCAAGCTTGTTGCGGAGGCGCACATTGGCAAACGTTCCGCGCACCATCACCTCGTGATTGCCGCGTCGCGAGCCGTACGAGTTGAAGTCTGCCGGCTTCACACCATGCTCCGCAAGATATTTCCCCGCCGGCCCGTTGGCCTTGATGGATCCAGCCGGCGAGATGTGGTCGGTGGTTACCGAATCGCCCAGCACTGCCAGCACCCGCGCGCCGAGAATGTCGGTAATCGGAGCCGGTTGCTTTTTCATGCCGTCGAAGTACGGCGCCTGGCGAATGTAGGTCGAGTCCGGCTCCCACTTGTAGACGTTGCCCGTGGGGAAACTCAAGCCCTGCCAGCTTGCGTCACCATCGCTCACCGTCGCGTACTCTTTGCGGAATCCTTCGCTGCTGACTCCCTTTTCGATCGCGGCTGCGACCTCTTGTTGCGATGGCCAGATGTCTTTGAGGTAGACCGGCGATCCCTTCTGATCTTTGCCGAGCGGCTCTGAATCGAAGTTGTGCCCGATGCGTCCGGCGAGGGCGTAGGCCACGACAAGTGGCGGGCTCATCAAGTAGTTCGCGCGGACATCCACGTTCACGCGACCTTCAAAGTTGCGATTGCCACTAAGCACGCTGACTGCGACCAGGCCGTGCTCGTCGATGCTCTTCGAAACATCCGCAGGCAGCGGCCCCGAGTTGCCGATGCAGGTGGTGCAGCCATAACCCACGACGTTGAAGCGTAGCTTTTCAAGGTAGGGCAGCAGGCCGGATTTCTGGTAATAGTCGGTGACCACGCGCGAGCCCGGCGCCAGCGAGGTCTTCACCCAGGGAGGAACCGTGAGCCCTTTCTCGACTGCCTTCTTGGCGAGGATTCCCGCCGCCATCATCACCGACGGATTCGACGTGTTGGTGCAGCTTGTGATCGCCGCAATCACCACCGATCCGTGATCGAGATATTTGTCGGGATCGATGTTGAAGCGCTCTTTTACTGTAGTCGTTATCGGACCCGTTTTGAAGGTTTTGTCTTCCTCTGCAGCCTTGGTGTTGGCCGTTGAAGTAGCCGGGCCTTCATTGTCCTCGGCCCCAACAGCCAGAGCGATGTCCTTAACGGCAGTCGGCTCCCACATGGACGCGGTGCGCGTGCCGAGAGGCTTCGCGGTCGGCGACAGCAGGCTCGGCAATTGCTTCGCGAAGATTTCTGCAGCGTCCTTGAGCAGAACGCGATCCTGGGGGCGCTTCGGTCCAGCGACGCTGGGCTCGACGGCGGCGAGGTCGAGTTCGAGGGTCTGCGTGTATTCCGCCTCGGGCGAGCTTTCGGTGTGGAACAAACCTTGTTCTTTGTAGTAAGCCTCGACCAGTGCAATTTGTTCATCGCTGCGGCCGGTGAGTTTGAGATAGCGCAGCGTCTCCGCATCGACGGGGAAAATTCCACAGGTCGCGCCGTACTCGGGCGCCATGTTGCTGATAGTGGCACGATCGGCGAGGGGAAGTGCGGCAATGCCGGGGCCGTAGAACTCCACAAACTTTCCGACCACGCCGAGCTTGCGCAGCGCCTGCGTTACAGTCAGCACGAGATCGGTAGCCGTGGCGCCTTCGCGCAACTTGCCGGTCAGCTTGTAGCCAACAACTTGCGGCACCAGCATGCTTACGGCCTGGCCGAGCATTGCCGCTTCGGCTTCGATGCCACCGACGCCCCATCCCAGAACACCAAGGCCATTGATCATGGTGGTGTGCGAATCAGTACCGACGAGCGTGTCGGGGTAAGCGAACCGCTCTCGGGTAGCTCGGAGGTTGGCGAATTCGCTGCTCGGATAGCCAGTGAGCACAGATTGGAATTCTGGGGCGGCTAGCTGGTTCTGTTTCGCCTCTTCATCCTCGGTGGTGAAGACCACGCGCGCCAGGTATTCGAGATTCACCTGGTGGCAGATGCCCATGCCCGGAGGCACAGCGCTGAAGTTGCGGAACGCGGTCTGGCCCCATTTCAAGAATGCATAGCGTTCGCGATTGCGCTGAAACTCGAGCAGCGAATTCGCTTCGTATGCCTGCGGAGTGCCGAACTCATCCACCTGCACCGAGTGGTCGATGACGAGTTCTGCGGGAACAAGCGGATTGACGCGCTCCGGATCGCCGCCAAGGGTCTTGATGGCGTCGCGCATCGCGCCCAGGTCAACGATTGCCGGGACGCCGGTGAAGTCCTGCATCAGAACGCGCGCGGGCATGTACGCGATCTCGCGGCTTGGCTCGGCCTTGGCATCCCACCTGGCCAGAAACTCGATGTCGGCGGCGGTCACGTTGACGCCGTCTTCGCGGCGCAGCAGGTTTTCGAGCAGGATCTTCAGGCTGAAGGGCAGCCGGCCCAAGTCGAATCCGCGCGCGCTCAAAGCGGGCAGGCGAAAGATGGTGTAGGTCTTGCTGCCGGACTTGAGAGTGGCGCGGCTATTGAAGCTATTCCTGATTTCGGTACTCATTACGGGACCTTTCTATCCGCTCACAGGCGGATGGTCAGACAATCTCATTTGGCGGAAGAATCGCCGCGCAAACTCCTCCGGGCGGCAATTGGGCACGCCCAGGAGGAGAAGAATTCAACGGCAATAGATTACTCAGCGCGCGGGGTTAGCGTCCACGGTCGTGGCGTCCGCGGCGAAAGCGCCGAAGCGGCGGCTGGGCGGGAAGTTGGAAATCGCAGCACATACCTGACGCTAGAATTTTATCGCGCCTTTGGTACGGCTGGAAATACAAACCTGAAGGGATGCAAGATGCACGTCGCTTTCGACCACTTGCGTGCGGTAACCTCAACCTCTACGCTCGATCCAAACCCACGGAGGTTTTCCATGTTTTACTCTGCGGCTCGACTCGCATTCGCCGCGTTTCTGTGTTCCTCGGCCGTCGCCTTGTGTCAGAGCCCCGCCGCTCCGGCACTACCCGCGTCCCATTGGCCCACACAGGACGGCACCGTCACCCTACCCAACTTCCGCTTAGGCACAGGCGAAACGCTGCCTGAACTCAAGCTGCATTACCTCACGCTGGGCACACCGCAACGCAACGCGGCCGGTCATGTGGACAATGCCGTCCTGCTGCTGCACGGCACGGGCGGCAGCGCGCACTCGCTGCTGAATCCAATCTTTTCCGATGTGCTGTTCGTCCCTGGCGGCATCCTCGACATTCAGAAATACTTCATCATCCTGCCGGACGACATCGGACACGGCCAAAGCTCCAAGCCCTCCGACGGGCTGCGCATGCACTTCCCTGCATACGACTACGACGACATGGTGCGCAGCCAGCGCATGATGCTCGACCAAGTGCACGTCGACCATCTGCGCCTGATTCTCGGTACTTCCATGGGCTGCATGCAGACGTTCGTGTGGGGCGAAACTTATCCCGGCTTCTCCGACGCGCTCGCACCTTTCGCGTGTCTTCCAGTGCAGATCGCCGGCCGCAACCGCATGATGCGTTACATGGGCATCCAGGGCATCAAGCTCGACCCCGCATGGAAGAACGGCGACTACACCACGGAGCCGGCTGAAGGCCTGCGCCTTGCCGGGACAATTCTTCTCGTCATGGGTTCCGCTCCCCTGGTGATGCAGAAGCAGGCGCCAACACGCGAAGCCGCCGAGCAGTATGTCGATCGCTATTTGGCGCGCCCCGCGCCGGATGCGAATGACATGATTTACTACCTTAACGCCAGCCGGAACTACGATCCCAGCCCGCGCCTTGAGACCATCACCGACCCCGTGCTCTGGATCAACTCCGCTGACGACTTTATCAATCCGCCGGAGCTTGGCATCGCCGAAAAGATGGTCAATCGGATGCCGCACGCACGATTCATCCTCATCCCCATCTCGGACCAGACCCGCGGCCACGGAACCCACACCGCCGCCGCCGTCTGGAAAAACTATCTTGCAGAGTTTATGCAGCAGACGGAGCCGAAGCCGTAGGCCAATTGTTCCGCCGCCGTTTCGGCAACGCGCCCCATCGCAGGATGCCGTCATCCCAATGTGCGAACTCGCCTGTTCGCCGCATTCTATACTGAAAGGTGCACGTCTTTCCCCCGAGGACATTGGAGACTTGAGCGACGCGAGATGGTTGCGCGATCTTTCTACGCGCTTTTTAGCCTGGTTTACCCAAAGGATGGCAAACGAACGCCAGCGCCTGCTGGCGGTTACTATCGTTGCGGGAGGTGTATGCGGCCTGGCCGCCGTCGCCTTTCACCTTTCCATCGCCTGGCTTGAAAATCTCCTGATTAATCGCGCCAACCATGCCCCCGGCTATTGGTGGATCATCCTGACGATCCTGACGCCGGGTGTGGGCGGCCTGATTGCCGGCCTCGGCCTTACCTACTGGGCGCCGGCTGCCGCCGGTTCCGGGATTCCCCAGGTCAAGGTGGCGTTCGCGCTGCGCTCTGGCCTGGTCTCCCTGCGTGAAACTATTGGCAAATTCGTGCTTTGCGCCTTTCAGATCGGCGCGGGCGCATCCCTCGGCCTGGAAGGCCCTACGGTCCAGATCTGCGCCGGCGTCAGCAGTCTGATGGCCCGCGGTGCTCGCCTCAGTCCGCAGAATTGCCGCCGCATGGCCTCGGTCGGCATGGCTGCAGGCATCGCGGCAGCCTTCAACGCACCCATCGCCGCCATTACGTTCACACTTGAGGAGCTGATTGGCGATCTCGATCAGACCATGCTTTCCGGCGTCATCGTGGCGGCAGCTCTTGCCGCAGTTGTCGAGCATTCGGTCCTGGGCTCGAATCCGGTGTTCTATATGCCGCGCCACTATGATCTTGGCGCTTCCTCTTCGCTCATCTGGTATGCGCTGCTGGGAATTCTGGCCGCGGTGGTCTCCATTATGTTTACGGACGGGCTGCTGAACCTGCGCGCCTTCTTCAAACGCTGGAAGAGCGTACCAAAATGGGTTCATCCAGCAATTGGCGGACTGGCCACAGGTGCGATGGCGGCTCTTGCGCTTTACTTGTTTCATCTCAATGGCATTGCCGGCGATCCCTATAAAACCCTCGAACTCGCGCTCACAGGAACCATGCCCGTGGTGTTCATGGCGGTCTTCTGTGTGCTGAAGCTCGCTGGAACAGTAAGCTCCTACGCCAGCGGCGGATCGGGCGGCATCTTTGCACCGGCGCTCTTCATCGGCTCTATGCTGGGCGGCGTTGTCGGCTTTATCGACGTCTCGGTCTTTCACCATCCCAAGGATGCGATTGGAGCCTTCGCGGTCGTCGGCATGGGTGCCGTGTTCGCGGGTATTGTTCGCGCGCCCATGACTTCAATCCTGATTGTTTTCGAGATGACCGGAGGTTACGGGCTGGTGCTGCCGCTGATGATCGCCAACATGAGCGCATTCGCCCTGGCCCGGCACTGGCGTCCGATTCCGGTTTACGACGCGCTGCTCATGCAGGACGGAATTGAACTTACCCACGGATCCCCCCCGCTGGACCCGCCTCAAGACGCGCGTATCGAAGCCGAAGAGCCAACCATGGATGCGACAGCCTAGGTCGCGCGTAATGGCCATATTGCGAATGTCAAAATTGTCTAGTCGAGTTTTTTGAACTCGGTAAGATCCGCGGCTTCTTTCGTTGGCTCTTCCTCGGCCGCGATGATAATCGGGGGCAGGTCGGACGGAGCCGGCGGCGGGGCTACCTCTTCCGGTTGATGCAAGGCTTGCAGCGTTTCGAGCTCAGCGATGCGGTTCAACAATATCTGTTTCAACTCGGCGACATCCTGCCCATCGGACGCGGGATCCGTGGTCTGCTCAAGTTTTTGAAGCGTGACGCGAAGTGAATCGAGAGTTTCTCGTGCGGTGCGCGCGGCCATCAACAGGAAATACCTATTTGCTTTTAGATGCAGATTTTCTTCATGAGTGGCTCGCTAGAAGCTGCATTTACACGAATATGTGGATAGTATTTGATTGGATTTGCGTATGCCCCCCCGCGAAACCGGCCTCTCAGTGAAAATCACCCGGCAAGCTCTCGAACTTAGTGCCCAGGTTCCATGTTGTACAGGAAAATAGCGCGCAGTTCCAGGAAGGGCCCGTGGAAGTCTCTGGGCAACGGTGGATAGTTTGACCCGGTCAGCGCGCCCCACGCGGCGCGGTCGAGGGCTGTATCGCCAGAGCGACCCTCCAGAACCATGCTGCCGTCCATCAGCCGCCCGTTGGGCAGCACCTTGAAGCGGACCACTACCGCGCCTTTCTTCAGGATCGGCGGATTCACCTCTTCCGGAATCAGCGGATCCCAGTTACGCTCTGTCTCGCGGTGCCAACGCAGCAGCCACGAGCTAAAGTCGACGCCCTGCTGGTCAGAGAGGATCTGCACGCCGCCCGTGCCGGCGCCAGGATGCATCGGCAACGTTCCACTTGGATTTGACGTTGCTCCCGGCCCGGAACGGGCTCCGCGCATCGCCTGCTGTAACTGGTCTGCGGGATTCGACGAGCCCATGGCAAAGTTCGGCCGCGCCGGAACTGCTTCCGGTCTTGGAGTCTCTGCCGGCCGCGGCGCCGGTTCAATCTTGGGAGTCGGACTTGTCAACGCCGGCTGTTCTGGTGGTGCGGTCGGCTGCGGCTCAGCCACCGGGGGCGGAGGAGCAGGCTTGTTCAGGGATTCCAGAGTCTTCTTGTCCACATGTTGCTGCTGCTCCGGCACCGGCTTCACCTGCACATGGGGCTGTAGTTTCTTGATCAAGTCCGGGGGCAAGTCGAGATAAGCTAGGTCCTTACGCTGTTTGATGGCGTCAAACGGGTCAATCACGGGCGTGACATGGAAAATATAGCGCGGAATCCAGGTAATAGCCGAAAGCAGCAAAATGTGGATAAGCACAGCGATCCAGATGCCTTCGCGCAGCCGTGCCCAGCGCCGCTCGTCTTCGAGCTCGGTGATCATCTCCAGCAGTTCGTGGGTGTCGTAGTCTACCCAACGCGAAGTGGCCGCTCCGCGACGGACCGCGCGCCCGCCGCCCTCATCTGTCTCTGGAGATTCTTTATCCGCAGATCCGCCATCCTGCTGATACGGCACGTCTAAGGCCGGAAAAGCCAAATTCAGAGGACCCGTGCTTGCCCTTTTCGGGGCGATCGCCACTGGCTCGTCGGGCTCTTGCGCGGTGTGTTTTGCTTCACTGGTGGGCATGCATGCGTGCTGCGGCTGCCGCGGGTGCGTGCGCCCGGCCAGCTCTGCTTTGAGTCCTTCTGCTCTATTCTCTCATTCCCGGCGTTCGCAGCCAATCGCACACGCAAAGAACTCCGGACCGTACAATTGATCTTTCTAAATGGACGTTTTAGGAGGCGAAAGGGACGTTTTTGAAGCATTTTTTCCAGGTAGTTTGGCTCAAATGGAAGCTGGTACTCCTTCCCGTGCTCATCAAGTGGGGAATCCTGGGCGCCGGCGTGGTGGCGTTGCTCGATTCCTCCACGATTCCCGTCCCCATGGACGCGCTTATCGCCGTCTGGGTGTGGAAGGATCAGGGCCACTTCTGGGCCTACTGCCTGCTGGCGGCGTTTGGTTCAGCGATCGGCGGGCTGCTGCCGTATGGGCTGGGCCGGGCCGGCGGCGAACTGTTCATCCTCAAGCGCGTGAACCGCGAGCGCTACGAGCGCATGAAGCTGCGCTTTGAGAAGCAGGAGTTCCTCGCCATGGCCATTCCCTCGGCCCTCCCCCCCCCTACCCCCTGGAAGGCTTTCGTCTTCGCCGCCGGCGTCTTCGAGATGCGGGTCGTGCCATTCATGCTGGCCGTGTTTGCGGGCCGGTTGGTGCGCTGGCTGGTGCTTTCGCTTCTCGTCATCAAGCTCGGGCCGGGCGCGGTGGGGATCGTGGAGCACCACGCGCTAACGGCGCTGCTGGTGGTGGGTGGGCTGGCGGTCATCGGATTCGGATTTTGGTGGATGCGGAAGCGGCGAACGGGAGAGCTCCGTTGAAAGGAATGAATTCCAGTAATCCAGCGCTGAATCGGCTTTATAGGTGCCAGTTCACCTTCAACTCTTCTTTGCCATGTTCTTCCACAGGATGGCCGCCAGCATCACGACCACCGAGAATAGCCGGAAACCAAAGACGACTAGGTTTCCCTCGTTGGGGTGCGCAAGGCTCAAAATGGCTGCGTTCGTGCATCCTTCAACGACCAGGAAGACGAGGAAGGCAAGAAACAGCGGGTCGCGCGTCGCTCTCCAGAACTTGAAGAAGAAAAGCCCTGCCACCAATGAGCATGCGGCGATGAATCCGAGCAGGAAAAAATCCAAAATGGGATGGGTCATTGGGCTCATTGGCTCTCCCAGATCAGACCAAACAGCAAAAGCGCCATCGAAATTGCCGTCACGCCCAGGCGGTACGAATACAGATCGGTCGATAGGAATACGCGCAAGTCTGCGATGCGGAGCAGCGCGGCGACAGACATGCCCGCAAAGCATAGCCCGCTCCACAGCAACAGCCTGCGACGCACGTTCTGATAGGCGCGCAACAGCAGGATGGCGCAAAGGACGGTCGTGAGCAGCGTAAGTACATCCAGGGCCAGAGTCATCAATCTCGATCTTTCTTGATGAGAAATGCGCGCGCGAATTCGCGGATGGAGGTCGATGTCTTTGTATGAAGCATGGTGGAAATGCGGACCAGTTCACGCCGGTAGGCAACGTCGACTTTATACATCCACTCATCTTGTTCCGCATTGCGGGGCAGGTAGGAGTGCTTTGACGGCGATGAGGGATTCTGCTGTACGAGTTGCTGGCGAACCAGATCGTTGAGAATCTCGATTACCTTTTCCGTCGGAAGATAAAGGCGGGAAGCAAGTTCCTCGGCCGTCCATCCCACTGGGCGGCTGTTCCAAAGCAGGATCACCGCCTCAAGATGGGGAACGGTGTCGATCTTTTCCAGGATGTAGCCGTAGACGTCGACTTCGGGATTCGAATCGGACATAAGCACTCGCACAGATGAAGCGGGCTTACAGGTTCCGCAAAGAATCAGGACGGCATGGCCCTACGGCAAGGTGCAGCAAATGCAACAAGGGGCATTCGAACTAATGATTGAGTGCAATTCGTGATTAGCTGGCTTCGACAACACCGGCGCTACGCTCCATGCGCAACTTGCGCACGAGCACGGGAACGCCGAATGCGAGGCCGACAACAATCGTCGTTGATAGGAGGTCGTTGCGATAGAACAGCACCCCGGCCGCATAGCAGGTGATCAAGCCAGACAGGGTATGCGGATACATGTCGCCGGGGATCCAGACCGGGTGACTCGACATTGCCCAGACTGCGTAATTGGAGATGAGGAAGAATGAAGTGGGTCCGAGCACCACGGCCGTACCGGCGCGCAGCCAAGTGGTCTTCGACTTGAGCAGAATAACGCCGAGCACCATCACCGCGAGATACCAGGCCCACGTGGTCACGTAGCCGGACCAGGCAAAACTGTAGTGATAGGAAAAGACGGTAAGGCAGTAGTCCGTAGCCACGAGAGCAGCCAGGGGAGCCAGCATCTCGCGCCATGAGCGCCGCGCGCCGAAATAAAGCAGGGCGCCTCCGACGGCTGTAAAGTTCAGCCAGCCATGGTGCGGCACAACACGGGTAAGAATGGCAAAAACCAGCAGCAGGTAAGCGGGCATGGGAACCTCTGATTGCGGAGTACCGGGTGACTGCACCGGTTCGGAACGCGACTTCTTCATTCTCGTGCGTCAAAGTCGGGTGGTCAACCGTTAAGCGGTGCAGGATGAATAAAAGTTTTCATCCTGCCGGGGGAACGGCCTCAGAAACCGGGGCTGGAGCAACAAGCCGGTGACGACGGTGTTGAACAGGCTAATTACCTTTGCGCAGTTCGGGCGCCCGAGGCGTTGCGCACGGCGAGGATTTAACGCATTGTTAGAGGAAGGAAGATTTCAGTGAAGCTTAAGCAGACCTTCATGATCGCCGCGCTGGCTTTCGGCCTCGGAATTCCGGCATGGGCGCAGAGCGCGCCGATAGCCGATGCGCCGGCGCCCGCAACGCCTGCCGTAGCCCCGGCTCCGCCGGTTTCGCAGGCTGAATCTGAAGCCGCGTCCAGTTCGGCCGTACAGATGATCGAGGGCTTCAAGGACACGGATATCAAGTTCGACCTGAACGAGCTGCTCGACATTCTGCGCGATCACCGCCATGAAGGCTGGGTGCTCGCAGCCTATCCCGACCCGAGGACGAGCCAGCCGCTGATTGGTGCGGGGTTCAGCCTCGATCTGCCGGCTCGCGAACATCCGCAATCCGATCCGCTGAATCCGCACCCCTTTCTCGAACCGTCGTCGGCCGAGCTTTGGCAGGCTGCGGGATTCGATCCGGCGCGGCTTGACGACTTGCTAAAGGTGTTCTACGAACGCAGGCGGGAGTGGAGCAAGCGTACCTGGCGGCGTCATCTCTTCAGCCTTCCGGCCCAGATCTCGGATGACGAAGCGATGCAACTCATCCGTGTCGGTGCGATCCAGGCGATCTACAACGCGCACGCTTACTGCCGGAATTTCGACCAGATGACGGGTCCGCAGCAGATGGCGATGGCGCAGCTTGTTTATCAGATGGGCGTGAACCTCGAGCACTTCAATGCGTTCCTGGCGACAATCAACCCCGGCCCCGGACCGAGGGCTGCGACGGTGGAGACCCCTATGTTCGTGGAGGCCTCGCAGAACATTCCGGCCACGCTCGACCAGTCGCCCGAGTATTGGCTGAGCGTACAGAAGTCGCTGACGGGAAGCCAGTGGGCGCACAAGTATCGCTCGCGGGCGATCTCAGTGATTGCCATGCTCGATCCGGCGTATCGCGATGATCCGACAGCGGCGGAGCAGCGCGTGGGCGCGGTGCTGCGGCCGGCGGTTGTGCATCGGCGGCATGGACACGCTGTGGCAACACGGCAGGTGGCGACGACGACGCGTCGTGGTCATGCGCACAAGGCGGGGCGCAGCACGCGGGCACACAGCCGGAAGCGGGCGTAGAGAACCTCCCCAGCTTCACCGCCATCAATGCTCATCGGATTCAGGTCACTTCTGTTCGCGCCCGCCCATCTCTTCGCCGCCGTCTTCGCGATTGTCGATGATGTAGACGGCCCCGCCAAGGCCGGAGGGCGGACGGGCATTCCCGTTTCCTCGAAAATCGTAGCCGAAACGCAGATCGGTGAACTCGACGGTCGTCCACATTCGGCCTGGTGGAAGCCGCGGCGGGTCGATGCCAACCACTTCGACCTGGCCAATGTCCTGTACAACCGCCCAGCGGCCCCAGTCGAGATAAACCTTGCCCAGTTCGGTTTGCTTGGCGGCCTCGACGGCGCGCGTGTCCGGCGGCTTGAAGAGCTGGTCGGTCTGCGGGTCGCTGTCGACGTCATCGGTGCGAGTGTTGACCTCTGCAAACTGATAGTAGTTTTGGGTTTCGACAATCACGTGCCAGCGAAACGGATTCCATGGGTAGGGCTCGGCCGCAATGCGGTCGACGGGATTGGTGGTAATGGGATTGTTGACGATGAGGCCAATCGCCAGGGCGTGCTCAACATAGCGGAGGCACGGCAGCAGAAACATGCCAGAGAGCGCGAAGATGGCCCAGCCGCGTCCGCGAAATGGCGTGCGCTTTGAAGAGATTTCGCGCTCGGCGAGGCCGAGGATGCCGGGGACGATAAGCGCGGCGGAGAGCAGCATCCAAAACACCGGTTCGGCGATGAATACGAAGCTGCCCGCAAACCAGCGCGGATTGAAGGGAAAGAACGGACGCACGCCGTAGTTGTTTGTCCAGTCGAGCAGAATGTGGCTGAGGGCCGACATCGTCGCCGCCAAATAAACCCAGAGCCAGCGCACCGGCTGCGGCTGAAGGCGCGGCGGCGCACCCGGCTCGGGCGGCGTCATGGTTTTCGCTCGCCGTGCGCGGCGCCGCTTGACCCACTGGTGGTAGATCCAGGTTGCACCGACAGCGGCGGCCGCCACGAACGGCACGGCGATGAAGGTGTGCGTGATGCCGCGATGATGCTTGAGTTCTTCGACCGGGCCGGCGAATCCCCAGAGCACATCGAGGTCGGCAGCTTCGGCGGCCAGCACGGCAGCCAGCGTGGCATAGGCAGTTCTGCGATTGAGACCGGCGCGTCCAATGCAAGCGCCGGTCAGGAAGTGAGTGATGGGCTCCATGGCGTACTGCAATTCATGGTAGCGGAGAAGGCCGATTAGCGGGGTTAGGGGCGCGTTGCGGCGTTAGCTGCGCTTCGAGCCGAGTTCGCGAAAGCCAGGTTGTGTGAATTGCGTTTTAGCGGGTTAGCTTCCCGCTTTGCGGGAAATAGCGAGTCAGCAGGTTAGCAGTTCGTCCGTCGAAGACATAGCCTGCGGCACCCTATAATCCTGCCCATGGGCGAGATGAGCAAAGCACAGGCACAAAAGCGCATTGAGGAGTTGCGCACGGAATTGCGGCGGCATGAGCACCTCTACTACGTGCTGGACGCCCCGGCGATCAGCGACCAAGAGTATGACGCGCTGATGAACGATTTGAAGAGGCTGGAAGCGCAGCATCCCGAGCTAGTAGCGCCGGACTCGCCGACTCAGCGCGTCGGCGGCAAGCCGGCGGAAGGCTTCCAGAAAGTGCGGCACACGCGGCCGATGCTGAGCCTCGATAACTCCTACAGCGAGGAAGAACTGCGCGACTGGGATCGGCGGGTTCGCGAACTTGCGGGCAATCTGCCAGTGGAGTACACCGCCGAGTTGAAGCTCGACGGGCTGAGCCTGGCGCTGCACTACGAAGCGGCTCCGGGTGGGGGTGCGCTGCTGGCGCGCGGACTTACGCGCGGCGACGGGCAAGTCGGCGAAGACGTCACCACGAACGTGCGCACCATTCGCAGCGTGCCGCTCAGCATTTCGGCGGCGCGGTTGAAGGAGGCGGGCGTGCCTCCGGACTTTGAGGTGCGCGGCGAAACCGTGATGCCGCTGAAGGCCTTCGAGAAGATGAACAAGGAGCGCGAAGCGGAAGGATTGCCGCCGGCGGTGAATCCGCGCAATGCAGCGGCGGGCACACTGCGAACCAAGGATTCCAGCGTGGTGGCGCAGCGGCGTCTCGATGTGTACGCATACTTTCTGCTGACGCAGGGGGAGTATGCCGCGATGGGGCAGGAGCAAACGCTGGATGCGCTGACGTCACTCGGATTTCGCGTGAATCCGCATCGCGGAAAAATGCACACCGTCGATGAGATGATGCAATTCATCGAATCTGCGGGAAAGCGCAGAGCGACCCTCGGCTACGACATTGACGGCGTCGTGTTCAAAGTGAATGCACAGGCGACCCGGCAGCGTCTGGGGTATACGGGTCGCGCTCCGCGCTGGGCCATTGCCTACAAATTCTCGGCCGAGCAGGCCGTCACGCAAATGTACGACATCATGATCACGGTGGGGCGCAGCGGCAAGTTGACGCCGACGGCGATGCTGAACTCGGTGTTTGTAGGCGGGGCAAATGTCAGCCGGGCCACGCTGCACAACGCCGACTGGATAGAGCGCATGGGGCTGAAGATCGGCGACTACGTGAAGGTGGAGCGCGGCGGCGATGTCATTCCCAAGGTTGCCGCTATCGTCGAGGATGCAGAGCACCCGCGCGGAAAGCACCGCTTCGTTTTTCCGACCCGTTGTCCTGTGTGCGGCAACGCCGTGGTGCGCGAAGAGGACGAGGCGGATTATCGCTGCGTGAATGTCGACTGCCCTGCCCTGCTGCACGGAACCGTCGAGCACTGGGCCAGCCGCGGGGTGATGAATATCGAAGGACTGGGCGAAGCGTCCGTCTACGAACTGACCACGCAAAGAGTTGTTAAAAGCGTTGCAGACCTTTATTCGCTGAACGAGGACAAGCTGGCTGCCCTCACACAGGAAGTTGAACGCAACGGCGTGAAGAAGCGGCAGCGGGTTTTCGGGCCGGTCGAGATCAAGAAACTCCTGAAAGAGATTGAGAATTCAAAACATGCAGGTTTGGCGCGCGTGTTGATGGGTATGAGCATTCGATTTGTGGGCGAACGCACGGCAGAGCTGCTGGCACAGGAATTCGGGTCGATGGATGCCATTATGAAAGCCAGCGCGGAGGAACTGGAGAGGGTGGAGGAGGTTGGGCCACGCATCTCGCAGGCGATTACGGATTTCTTCGCGCGTCCGGCAAATTGCGAACTGATCGATCACCTGAAGGCGGCCGGCGTGAAGATGACCGCCGAGAAAAAACAGCGCACAACCCAGCTGGCAGGCATGACGCTGGTGTTAACCGGAACGCTTCCGAATCTGACGCGCGATGAGGCCAAGGCCCGGATCGAGGCGGCGGGTGGCAGGGTCTCCGGTTCGGTGAGTAAAAAGACCACATACGTGGTTGCCGGCGAAGAAGCCGGATCGAAGCTCGACAAGGCTCAGGAGCTGAAGGTCCCGGTGCTGGATGAGGCGGGTTTGGTGAAACTGCTGGAAGGATGAGATAGCTTTCAGCTTTCGGCCCGCTGCTCATTCGGCGGTCATGCAATGGATCGGCGCGAAGCTGTGGTTTGTTCTGGCTGTCGCTGGCGTTCGCGCTTCCAGGCATCGGCACGCACCGTCGCCGGGTTTGAAGTCGCCCGTGGAATTCTCTGATCAACGGGTGCGATGAGTCTCGCCGAAGAATCGAAGTCCTCCACGTACGGGCCAGTGATCGGCAGTGCCGCGGACTTATGCGTCGTGACACAAGTCAGGCTCGTATCTGTGGACGCCATCGAGCGTGGGGCACAATTCCGATTTGATTCCTCAGCTTGGACAGAAGCCGATGCTCGCGCGCTGAGAGTCCTCGCCGTGAAGACATCCACCAGCTTGTGCAGACATTTATCGCCGCAGAGGTGCCTGGCCGACGCCCGAAGCCGGTTACCCGGGTTGCACACGCCGATGCGAAGCTCCGGTCCGCGATCGTAAGCGACGAACCAGTGGTTGGCGTTGAGCATTTCCGTTCCGCAGATGTCGCACGAAATGGCTTGGCGGATCACCGAGATTCCTCCGCCTTCATTTCATCGCATTCCTGGCGAAACAACGCCTTCACGCGAAGGAAGAATAGCGGTCCGTTTCAAAATCGGACTTGCGCGCATGGTTCAGTGCCAAGATGGGACGGCCGAGTTTCGCACACTTTTCGGATGCTTCTATTCGCGTGGGGCGAAATAGCCCTTCTTGGCGCGGGCGATGTACCTGCGGTCGTTGCAATAGAGGTAGATGGGCCGAAAGGCTCCATTCATCTTGAAGTCCGCCGGCGTGTAGGTCAACGCGTACTGGCTGCGCAGTTCTTCTTCGATGCTCTTAAAGCTGTTGCTCATCTCCTCAACAGAGGGCGGAAAGAAGGTCAAGCCGCCGGTTTCGGTAGCCATCTGGGTCAGGATCTGGTCGCCTTTGCCGCGGCTGGGGGTCCAGTTCGTGCTGATGGCGTAGATGATGGTTTCGGCACGCTGGCACATCTTGATGGCTTCGTCGGGATGAACGCGACTCTGGTTGTCGTCGCCGTCGGAGATGAGGATCATGGCATGGCGGACCGGTTCCTGTCCGCGCGCGTCGAGAAGCTTGTCGCGGCAGGCGGTGTAGACGGCGTCGAACATGGCAGTGCCACCTCCGGGACGCAGGCGGTTGATGCCGGTCTCGAGAGCGTCGATGTTGTTGGTCCAGTCGGCCGTCACGGTCGGGGTCACGTCAAACCCCATGACAAACGCGCGGTCGCTCCTAGATTTTAGAATCTGCAACAGAAACTCCGTCGCAGACTGCTGTTCAAACTGAAACCTTGAACGGATGGAGGTGCTGGCATCGATCACAATGCCAACGCGTAAAGGCAGATTGATCTGCTGACGGAAGGACGTGATCTTCTCGGGTGCCTTTTGGTCGTCCAGCAGCGCGAAGTCGCTCTGTTTCAGGTTGGGAATGTAGTGGCCGTGCTTGTCGGTCACGGTGAAGATCAGGTTGACTTCGTTGACACCGAGCTTGAGGGTTGGGCCGATATCTTCGGTCTGGTCCTGCGCGCCACTTGCGGGTTGCTGGCCGGCAGGGGACTGTGCGGCTGGGGTTTGCGCAGGTTGTTGGGGTGCAGGCGTTTGCGCGGGTCGCGGAGCAGGCTGCTGTGCCTGCAGGGCGGTGACGCACATCGCGGCGGCGAGAACCAGGCCGGACAATTTTTTATTCATAGCACTCCTTATTTTATCAATGGCGCACCACCATCCGGCACCGTCCCCGTTACGGAGGCATTGGCGGAGTCGGTTCGGCCCGATTCGAGACGGGCAAGAAACATCTCGAGATCAGCGGGCAGTGGCGACTCCAGTTCAAGCGGTTTGCCGGTGACGGGGTGCGTGAATGCCAGGCGGGCGGCGTGGAGGAAGTTGCGATTGAGCCTGAGACGCTCGGGCTGAGAGTTACGACGCGCGGAACGGGAGGGAGCGGCCTGTGCGGCGACCTGGTCAGTAAGTTGCGATGAAGCGCCGTAGGTCGTATCGCCAACCACGGGGTGGCCGATGGAGGCCATGTGCACACGGATCTGGTGGGTACGCCCTGTCTCGATGCGGACGCGCACAAGCGTGAATTTGCCGAAGCGCGTTTCGAGGCGGCGTACAACTTCGTAGTGAGAGACGGCGGAGCGGGCGTTGTCTGCAGGGCGGGTGGTCATACGGGTGCGGCGCATCGGATCGCGGCTGACTGCAGCCGTGATAGTTCCCTTCTGGCGCTCGACTGCGCCATGCACGAGTGCGATGTAGGTCTTGCTGATTTGACGTGAGGAGAAGAGTTCGGCGAGCGCGCCATGGGCAGCATCGTTTTTGGCGACGACGATGAGGCCGCTGGTCTCTTTGTCGAGACGATGCACGATGCCGGGCCGGAGATCGCCACCGGTTGCCGAAAGCGCTTTGAATCGAAAGAGCAGCGCGTTGACGAGGGTGTTGCAGTTGCGCGCATCCTCGGTTTCGCCGGCGCCGGCATGCACCATCATTCCGGCAGGCTTGTTGATGACGGCGAAATGCTTGTCTTCGAAAACGACGTCGAGCGGGATGTCCTGCGGCGTGGCTTTGAGGGGTGCGGGATGGGGCTCGCCGGTGATGCGTATGTGCTCGCCGCCGCGGAGCTTGAGTGAAGCTTTAACCTGCGCGCCGTTGACCGACACGTCGCCTTGATCCAGCAGAAGTTGCACACGCGAACGGCTGACGCCCTCAAGTTGCGTGGCGACGAAGTGATCGAGGCGTTGGCCGGCGGCCTCGGGTGGAACGGCAATCGAACGCGGCTCAGCCATGGGATGGTCTTTCAACTTCAAGCGGTGTAGAAGGCGACCGCTCGATGGAGACAGGCGCCATGGCAATGCATTGCGACTTGGATTCAAGCAGCATGGATGTTCCGGCGAGAACGAGAACGATTCCGGCGACCTGGGGACCTTTGATCACTCCCCCGAGAAGGGTTCCGCGGCCGAGTGGGTCGCGCCAGAATTCGGTGATAAAGAGAACCACGCCGGTCGCCATAAGGAAGAGGCCGGCGAGGTCGCCATGCTGGCGGCGATGCGGCAACCAGAGAAGAAGGCCTACTGCAATCGCGAAGAATCCAAGAGAGGCATAGGCCTGGACGGGATGAACGGGAATCCCGAGTGGGGCATCGCTCCATCGCGCAGCAAGCGGGTCGGTGTAGGTGACGGCCCACGGAACGTGTGCGCCCGTGCCGTAGCCGGAGCCGGCGAGCAACGCGCCGATTTGTTCAAAGGCGAGACCGAGAGCCACAGGCGCTGCGAGTACATCGGCCGTAATGCGAAATGGCAAATGATAAACGCGGGCATAAACAGCGGCAACGGCAAGCGCGATGAGGGCGCCAATGCCAGCGAGGAGCGGATGATGAATCATCGCCAGGCTCAACATCCAAAGCGGATGGTGGCGCAGCACCGTCCAGTTCGCGATCACCAGCAACAGGCGCGAACCAATCAGCGCGGTGAAAAGCATAAGGATGCAGAGATTCCAGATCCGGTTGGGATCGCCGCCAACCTTGCGCGCAGTGTGCATGGCGAGCATCAGGGCCAACAACACTCCCGCTGCGGCAGTAGCGCCGTACGAAGGAATGACAAGCGAGCCGATGTGGAAGAGAACGGGATGCACTTGACCAAGGATACCGGTTCAGCGCGCGAGTTGCAGAACGCAAGGGTTAAGCGCTGATTTCACGCTGCCTTGTGGCAAGAACGCTGAGACCTTCGCGACCGCACTTCATCACTGAAGTAGAATCCGACCCGCTGGGCCGTGAGCAATGCGCTGGTGAACCCGTCCTAAGACGGCGGAGCTCCCCGTGGTTCATTAGGCATTCCGGACTGGCGGACACGGCACACAGAACCAAGTTTGTACGAGTAGAGCCCCTGTTCAATGAATGTTGGTTCAACCAGCGTTGACCACCCACCTGCTTTGCAGGCCGGTTTCTATTGCTGACTGTATGGATGTTGGCGAGGAATTGCAAGTCTTGTGCAGGTCAGCTCATTTGTGTTAGTGACATCGGTCACGTTTGAGAATGCCGTTGGCGCAACTCATTTTCCGAATCGTTTCCGGCGTGGAAGCGAGTTTGCCCTACGAACCGCTTTTGCGCTCGCCTTCCAGAACCTCGTCCAGCAAGCGGCTCAGGTGAGCTGTGCGCATCCGTCCTTCATTGGAGTCAACCACGGAGGTCTGCGAGAGTTCGTCGGCCAGGTTGAGCGCCGCGAGGACGGCGACACGCAGTGAATCGACAGTGCGGCCAACCGCCGCCACGGCCCGCATCTTGCTGTCAACCAGATCTGCGAGTTGCCGGATGTGGTCGGGATCCTGGCCGCGCAGGTGATAGGTCTGGTCGTAGATGCTGACCGTGGTGTAACCGGGAGTGTTGGGCTGGATTTCGTTAGCCATCGAAAGACCTCACACTTCAAGTGCGTCGAGTTGCGAAAGCAGGCGCTCGACGCGCTGACGCACCTGGTCGCGCTCGGCGTTGAGGGCGCGCACTTCTTCCTGCAAGGATTTAACGAGCGCAAGCTGTTCGCCGAGTTGACCATCGAGCGTTTCGGCTCGCTGCTCGGCGAGAGCGCGGGCTTGGCGTTCGCTCTTGACCAGCGTGATGGTGCGGGCAATGCGCTCTTCGAGAGCAGAAAAATCGCTGCTGCTCATGGCGAGTTTTCCGAAGTTGTCTTGATCGTGCATTTCAGATGGTTGGGTCTCGGACTGTTCCGCGATCTGGGATTCCAGGGATGATGGCGACATGAAAGTAAACCTCCGCGCAATTGCGCTCTATTCGGGAAGTATAGCTCCGAATGCGGGTGGCAGACGATGAGGGAAACTGAGGTCTATCCACTCCGCGTGCAACTAAGATCGCAGCCGCGCACCGGCATTGTTAACCGCCTCCACGATGCGCGATTGGAACGACTGGACTTCTTCTTCGCGCAAGGTGCGGTCGGGCGCCTGAAAGGTGGCGCTGACCAACAGGGAATACTCCTGCGCCCCCAGGCGGGCATCGCGAAAGACTTCGGCAGCGTGCCACTCGACGAGTTCGGGAATCTGGAGCGATGCGAGCGCCTTGTCAATGCGCTTCCATGAAATGCTTTGATCGAGAACAAGCGAAAAATCGCGCCGCACGGGCTGGAAACGGGAGAAGTCGCGCGCGACGGGTTTGCGCAGCGGCAGCTTGTAGAGGCGGTCGAGATAAATCTCGCCGACCAGGACCGGTTCCTTGATTTTGCGAGCAGCAGCCTGGTTGGGATGGAGTTGGCCAAACCAGCCGACGGTGAGGCCTTCCGCGACGACGCGCGCAGAGCGATAGGGGTGCAACCATGCAGGCGCGAGGCCGGACTCTGGTGGGAATCGGTCGAAGTAGGCAGTACGCATCTGGAAACGCGAGAGGATTTGCTCGACCACTCCTTTCAGGTCGTGGAACTCAATAGCTCTCGCAGGGTGAAGGGCGCTTATGTCAGGAAGAGTGCCCGCAGCAGCAAAGGCCAGCGCCGGACGTTCGTCGACCTTCTCCGTGGTTCCGCTGAAGACCGTGCCGAGTTCGAAGAGGCGCACATCGCTAACGTCGCGGTGAAGATTGCCGGCAACGGCAGCGAGCATGCCGGGGACGAGCGATGGACGCAGCACTCCGGCTTCTTCGCTAAGCGGGTTGCCGATGGGCACTACCTGGCCCGGTGTCGGCGCCGTGAGGGCGGCATCGGCGGCAGAACAGAAGGTGCTGGCGATGGCTTCGTCGAATCCGGCAGCAAGCAGGGTGCGGCGGACGGTAGGTTCTGCTTCGGCCCACGGCAGGGCTTTTACGCCTCCGCCGAATGCCGGCAGCGTGTTGGCGAAGCGGTTGTAGCCGTAGACGCGGGCGACTTCTTCGATGAGATCGATTTCGCGTTCGAAGTCGAGGCGCCAACTTGGAAGCTGAACCTGCCACGCATTGGATTGCGAGGCGTAGCTGGAGAGTCTGCATCCGAGGCCCGCGAGGGTGGATTCGACAAAGGGGGCGGTGATGCCTTGAGAGTCTTCAGTCTTGCCAAGAATGCGATGGACCTCGCTGAGTGCGAGCGTGATGGGCCGGCGATTGGCGGTGCGGGCTTCCCATGCAGACACGCACACGTCGACCAGGTCGCCTTCGATACTGCCGCCGTTGGCAAGGAGGATGCGGCTGACGATTGCTGAAGCGACGGGGGCGGCATTGAAGTCCGCGCCGCGCTCGAAGCGATGACTGGCATCGGTGTGCAGCCCGTGACGGCGCGCGGTGCGGCGCACGGCCATGGGCTCGAACCACGCGGCTTCGACGAGAACGTTTTTCGTGTCGGGCGTGATCATCGTGTCCCAACCTCCCATGACTCCAGCGAGGCCGAGAGGCTTGACGTGATCGGCAACGACGAGGTCTTCAGGATCGAGCGTGCGCTCGATGCCGTCGAGGGTTTTCAGCTTTTCGCCTTTGCGGGCGCGGCGGACGATGATGCCGCCTTTAATCTTGTCGAGGTCGAAGGCGTGCGTGGGCTGGCCCATGGCGAGCAACGCGAAGTTAGTGGCGTCGACGGCGTTGGAGATTTGTTTCTGCTCAAGCAGACCGAAGTACGTGGAAACTTCTGCGCCGGGAAACCAGTCGCGCGAGTTGCCGATGGTGATGCCGCGCAGAATGCGAGCGGTGAAGCGACCGCAGGCGTCTTCGACTTCGATCTTCACTGAGAACAAATCTGAAGCCGGACTTGCAGCGGGTAAAGTGGTGTCGAGTGGCTTGAGTGCGACGCTATAGATAGTCGCGGTTTCGCGCGCAATGCCGTAATGGTTCATGGCATCGACGCGGTTGGTGGTAATGTCCATCTCGTAGAGGGAGCCGTTGTCCGCGCCCAGATCGAAGATACCTTCGACGGCGATACCGCGAAGGGTCAGATCCTCGGCGAGTTGCGCGTCGTTGACGGGAAGATCGAGCAAATAACTGCGAAGCCATTTGGTAAGAATTTTCATTTCTCTTCTGCCTTCAGTTTCACCGAACTTTTTATCTCATCTCCAAAGACGGGCCACTGCGCTTCCTTAATCGCATCAAGAATGTCAGAACCTGCTTGCGAAGTATCGGAGCCAATGAGTACCCAACGGCAGCAACCCAGGTTCCCAAGAACATCAGGCGAAGACCGCATTGGTAATCACTCCCGATGGCAAAAAGCCTTCGATTGGAGCACTCCGGCATCAGGAACCCCTCGTAGAAGCTTCGCCAGCCTATCTTGGCGAGTACCCCATTCTCCTTCTGTATTGCGACCCAGAAAAGAATCCCGGCCAGGAGAATTGGACTTGTGATCAGCCAAGTCCAGCGTTTCAACTCCTCCAGTTTGAATCCTTCATAAGTCAACCCGCTCTTTGATCGGAACCATCCACGTCCGGTGAAGTTCGATCCAAGGTACGTCACGCCTGCAACAAGGCCCAACAGAAACGTCGTTATCAATGTGTGCTCATGCATCAGGCGATTCAGACCAGAAAAACCGCTACGAATGAGGAAATGATCGAACTGGATCAATCCGACTCCGCATAAAAACAACAAGAAAACGAAAACCACAAAGGCAACATATACGCGAATAATCCAGCGCCACATTGCGATCCTTTCATTGCTAACTCCGCGGCTCACGCAAACTGGTTCAAAAAACGCATATCGCCTGCGTAGAGCTGTCCAATGTCGCTGATGCCGTACTTCATCATGGCGATGCGCTCGACGCCCATGCCGAAGGCGAAGCCGCTGATCTTCTTAGGATCGTAGGCGGGCTGTTTCTCTTGAGCGAACGCGAATACTGCGGGATCGACCATGCCGCAACCGAGCAATTCGATCCAGCCGGAGTGTTTGCACTTGCGACAGCCTTTGCCGCCGCAGAAGATGCAGCTGATCTGCACGTCTGCGCTCGGTTCGGTAAACGGGAAGAACGATGGAAAGAAACGCGTTCTGACGGACGATCCGAAGAGCGCTTTCATGGCGTGGTCGAGCGTGCCCTTGAGGTCGCTGAAGGTGATGTTGGAGTCAACGCAGAGACCTTCCACTTGATGAAAGATCGCTGAGTGCGTAGCGTCCTGCGCCTCGTTGCGGTGCACCTTGCCGGGGATCACGATGCGGATGGGCGGCGGCTGCTGCTCCATGGTGCGCATCTGCACGGGCGAGGTGTGCGTACGCAAGAGCAGGCGATCGCGCCGGGAGCGGCGTTCCTGGTTTGCGATGACCAACGTGTCCTGCGTGTCGCGCGCGGGATGGCCCGGTGGGAAGTTCATCGACTCGAAGTTGTAGAAGTCGGTCTCGACCTCCGGGCCGACGCCGACGGAGTAGCCGAGAGCCGCGAAGACCGACACGATTTCATTCATCATCCGCGTAATGGGGTGCTCAGCTCCCGTGAGGCGGCGTGTGCCGGGCAGCGTAATGTCGATGGCCTCGGCTGCAAGGGTGGCGTCGCTTGGGCCTGAGCCGGCGGCTGATTCAACAATGCCTTCGACAAGTTCCTTGAGCGTTTTGAAACGCTCGCCTACGGCCTTCTTTGCTGCTGGTGGCGCGGCTTTCAGCCAGCGTGCGGAAACGTCGTTGAGGCGGCCCTGCTTGCGGCCGACCCAGCGCAGGCGGAAGGTCCAAAGGTCGTCAGGGCTGGCGATTGCGGCGGCTTCGTCTGAGGCCTGTTTGGCTAAGGCAGCAAAAGCCTGATCGAGAGCGGAGTCGGTGTACTCCGGCAGATTCGGAATATCGTCGTTTGTCATTGCGAAAGCCAAGAATATCGTATTGTGCTGCGTGGTATTGAAACGGGACGCAAACAGCAAAACGGCCCGAAGCTAAGCTCCGGGCCGTCGATGAGGCTGATTGCAGCTCGGGCTTTAGGCGGCTTTTGTGCTGGCGAGAGCGGCCTTGGCCTGCTCCACCAGCTTGGTAAAGGCTGCGGCGTCGTGTACGGCGATATCAGAGAGGACCTTGCGGTCGAGCTCGATGCCGGCCTTCTTCAGTCCGTTGATGAACTGCGAATAGCTGGTGCCGTTGAGCTTGGCGGCAGCGGAGATGCGCACGATCCAGAGAGAACGGAACTGGCGCTTCTTCTGCTTGCGGCCGGTGTAGGCAAACTTGAGGCCGCGCTCGACGGCTTCCTGTGCTGCCTGGTAGAGCTTGGATTTGGTAAGGAAGTAGCCGCTCGCCCTTTTCAGGATTTTCTTACGGCGGTCATTCCGCTTCGTGCTGCGTTTTACGCGGGGCATTGGTGTTCTCCATTTTTGCGTTCGTTGGTCATCGCGGCTGGAGGCAGGAGGCCAAGACTTTAGGGTCCGGCGTTAAACCTCTTCACTCGCTCGTTCAAGCCTGAATTTCTCGCCGGTCAGGACGCTTTTCATTCCGGCGGGGGCACTCTGGTGCAGCGCCCCTTTGGATAACGATGCATCAGGCGTAGGGAATCATGCGCGCAACCTTCGCGTAATCACCATCGGAAACAAGCACGGTTTTGCCGAGCTTGCGCTTCACTTTTGGCGATTTTGACGAAAGAATATGGCGCGTCTTGGTCTGGTGCCGCTTGATTTTGCCGGTGCCAGTCTTGCTGAAGCGCTTTTTCGCGCCCGTATGGGTCTTCAATTTGGGCATTTTTTTCTCGTTGTTGGATGAAGCCTGATGGCCCCATCGAACGCCTCGTGAAACAGGGGTTCCCCCGCCTCGAGGGAGGCTCTCATCAGTATAACCCAAGTGGACTTACGGGTGCGATGAAGCCTTGCGGAGGTGAGAGATCGGAGAGGGTTCATCCGTCACAGCGAAATCATCGCGATAACCGCTAAACTCCGCCCATGGAACTCGAGGCCAGAAAGCCGCCTATCTTGATTGTAATCAAGCTGCTGCATACGGCGACCTGGCTGGGCTTTGTTTCGTGCATCGTAGCGGTTCCGATTGCAGCGGAATTAAGGCACTTCAGAGCGGCAGCCGTTCTCAGCGTCGTGGTTCTCTTGGAGTGCTTGATCCTGGCCGTAAACCGCTGTCGCTGTCCTCTGACGAATCTGGCGGCGGCTTATACCGAGGAGCGCACCGATAACTTCGACATTTACCTCCCGCTGTGGCTGGCGCGCTACAACAAGGTCGTCTTCGGATCGCTCTTTGTCGCGGGCGAAGTTTTCGCGCTCGTCCAGTGGTTCAGGTTCCGGTGAGCATTGCCGAAACTAATTACGGTTTCGCAGGCGCTGTGGAGGGTGGCGGGGTTGGCGAGAATGCTGAGTTGATGAACGAGACGATGCGCTGCCGGACATCAAAACCGTGCCATGGTTCGGGCGACGGGTGGCCGAGCATGCCGATGGCGAGCGGTCCGTGGTTTTCGCGCGGATAGGTGACGAGTTCGACGGGAACGCCTTCCTGGCGAAGGGCACGGTACATTTCCTCCGCCTGGCCGAGGGGGTCGGTGGTATCGCTTTGGCCTTGGATCAGCAGGAAGGGAGTTTTGGCGTGCGCCGCGCCGGCGAGCGGGCTCTGCCTCCATGCATCGTTCATGTGCTCCCACGGTTTGCCGAAGTACCAGCGGTCGTACCACGAGCCCCCCTCGGTGCCGTATTCGCTGAACTGGTCGATGACGGGCGCGCCGCTGATGATGGCTTTGAAACGGTCGGTCTTGCCTTCAACGAAGCCGGCCATCTCGCCGCCGTAGCTATAGCCCATCAGCGCCATGCGCGTGGAATCGATGGGGTAGTGGGCGAGAACGTAATCGACCCCGGCCATCACGTCCTGGTAATCGCCACCGCCCAGGTCGTTCTTGTTGCCGGCTGCGAATTTGATGTCGTAGTTGGACGAGCCACGCGGATTGGGGCGAAGCACGGCCCAGCCGTTGCCGATGAGGAAATCGGCGAAGGGATCGCTTCGGTCTTCCCACGCGCCGAAGGGTCCGCCGTGGACGTCGACGACAAGGGGAGTTTTTGCGGAACCGGAGTCCGGTGGAAGATACAGGAGTCCTTCAATGGTGAAGGCGCCGGACTTCCAGTGCACAAGCTGGGGTGCGACGGTGCGGAGGTTCGCCGGCGCGAGTTCGGTTGTGGGAAGAACGGTGCAGGCATCGTCGAGTTTTGCGGCGTAGCAGAGTTGCATGGGATGTCCGCCGGAATCGGCGAGCCAGACCCAACCGGTCTGTTTGCGATTGGTACTGAGACCGGAGACGACGGCGGCGCCGAGATCGATTGGGTCGATCTGTATTCCCGCCCGGTCCAGCCCCATAACAATGCGAACGACAGCATTGCGCGTTCCGATTGCTGCGGGAGCAATAATGCCGCCATCCTGCGTGGAGAAGATTCCCTGGCCTCGAAATTGACCGGCGAAACCGCGTGTAAGGTTCCGGGGCCTTGCGTCGGGAGATCCCGTCGCGAGCACGTAGAGGTCGTCGTAGCCCGGCGGCGCATCGTCGGGAGTCGCAGCAGCGAAGATGATGGAACTGCCACTCACGTTCCAATTTCCGCCGCTGACCGTTGCAGGGACCGATTCAAGCTTAACGGGCCTGGCAGGCGCAGCTGCGTCGACGACCCATGCGGTGCCTGCAGGACCGAGATCGGATGCTTCGTTCGGAGCTTCTGCGACTACGAAGAGTTTGTCGGCGGCGGGAGACCAAACCACGCCGTGGACATCTGGCGGAACATCGATAACTTTCAGATCCCCATCGATTGCGCCGTCGGCCTTGAGCGCGGCGACATACAAGCGCGTGAGGTGCTTCTCGTGATTGACCCACGAAGCGTCGATCTTGGCGTCCTTCTGCTTCTTCTCACCAGGTGTCTCTGGATCGTGCACCCAGAGCGCTAGATACCTGCCGTCATCGCTGATGGAGAATCCGGCAACGTCAATTTCCACAGGTTGTTGCTTCGAATCCGCGGGCTTCTTTTCGTCCTTCTTTTGAACAGCGTCGGGCGCAGGCGGCGGATTGATGGCGTCCTTGTCTTTCGAAACATCGACGGGAGGGAGGATCTTGAGGTCATAGGGAGAGGCTTCGCCGCCGCGCAAATCGAGGCGGAACAGCTGCGTGTGTTCTCCGCGCTTCGCAAGGAAGAAAATCGCGGAGCTATCCGGCGCCCACTGAGCGTTGTGTTCGCCGCGCTTGTCGGCGGGGGGCGAGAAGGTGAGCTGGCGGGGTTTTTCAGTGCTGCCGGTCGCAGTTGGAACTATCCATAGATGGCTTGCAGCGCCGTCGGCCGTAGCGTGCGTGACGGTGAAGAGCACGCTCTTGCCATCGGGCGAAAGCAGCGGCGCGGACAGAGCCTTGAAATGCCTCAGGTCTTCGTTCGTCGGAAAGTGCGGAGCGGTTTGCGGCGCAACTGCTGCAGTGGAGCTGGATTGAGCAGCGAGAAACGAGGAGGCAACAGCAAAACAAACGAGGGGAAGTGCCGGTCTGAATCGGAGCATGGCAGCAGAATACAACGGCGAAGCGGGGTTAGCGACGTATAGAAATTAGCAGGTCAGCACGCTTCGCGATTAGCAAGTCTGCAGGTTAGCAAGCCGAACAAAAACGAAAGGCCGTCTTTTGCAGGCGGCCTTTCTAGTCTGATTTTTCTTTTACTGTGCTTGCGGAGGCGCCGCCGGCCGCTGCGCTTGCTGTGGAGGCGCGGGCGGCTTTGGTTTCTGGCCTTCGGGGCGCTTACTGGGCGCGATAATCGCGTGCAGAATCGTGCCTTCCATGCGCGGCATGAATTCGACCACACCCGAATCGCCTATGTCCTGAATGAGGCGATTGATGATGTTGTAGCCGAGATCGCGATGGGCCATTTGGCGGCCGCGGAAACGGAGACTTGCCTTGACCTTGTCGCCGCCTGCAAGGAACTTGACGGCCTGATTCTTCTTCGTCTGGTAGTCATGCTCGTCGACGGTGACGGAGAATTTGACTTCCTTAACGACGATGATCTTCTGCTTCTTCTTAGCGGCTCGATCCGACTTTTCCTTCTCATAGAGGAAGCGGCCGTAGTCCTGAATACGGCAGACAGGCGGGATGGCGTTGGGTGAGACTTCGACCAGATCGAGGCCGCGCTCCCGTGCGATCTTGAGAGCTTCAAAGGGGGCCAGGATGCCGAGTTGTTCTCCGTTTTCGTCGATCACGCGGATTTCGCGGGCGCGAATGCGATCGTTGATGCGGATAAAAGACTTAGCCGAGCGTTTATCGAGTGCGATGGTACATCCTCCAAAGTTGTTGCGTGCCTTTGCCGGAGAGCTTCCGACGTTCAAACGGGGCGCGCGAACGCACCCTGAGTATAGCACTGGTTTGATGCCAAAGCCGACCGCAGCGCTATGGATTAAAAGGTGGTTTCGAGGGCCGGTTTGCGGGAAACGGGAAGCGCCTCGAGTTGGGAATCGGAACCGCAAGCGCCAGAGCGGACGGGCATTACCAGGAGCGCGTTATCGGCGCCCAGGCCGGTCACGCGCAGGCGGACGAGCTGGTTGGCAGAGAGCGTGCCCGCGAGTTCGACGGGCAGGAAGTTCTCAGTGAGAGCGGAAGTGCGGTTTGCGCGGGCGAGAGCAGCCGTCGAATGCAGAGTAATGGCCTCCAGTTCGGTGCCGATGAATTGGCGCCGGTGCGCTCGGGTCCTTGCCGCGGCGAGAGAGCGAAGAACGCTCATGCGCTCATTGACGATCGCGGCTGGAACGGGCGAATCGGCGTGAAGAGTCCATGCGCGTGTGCCGGGGCGCGGCGAAAACGGAAAGAGATGCAGGTACCCGAAGGGAAGCGCGCGAATGAAATCGCAAGTCTCCTGGAACTCGCGATCGGTTTCGCCCGGGAATCCGACCATGACATCGGCGCCGAGAGTGAGCGAGGGGCCAGCCGCACCGAATAATTCGGAAACCTTGTCGGCATAGTGCCAGGGGCGATAACGGCGATACATGCGGCGCAGGACAGAGTCGGATCCTGATTGGAGGGGAAGATGCGCATGGCGCGCCAGCCTTGTTCCGCCACATTCAGCCATGACACCGATGAGCGCAGCGTCCCAGTCCATCGGCTCAATGGAACTCAAGCGCAATCTTGGCAGATCGGTTTGTTCCACGATCGTTCGGACAAGCGCAGCGAAAGTGCGGATCGGCGACTGTGCCGGATCGAGGTCGCGGCCCCAGCGGCCAAGGTTGATTCCGGAGAGCACCAACTCGTTGCCGCCGGCGGCGACAAAGCTGCGGACGTGTGCCAGAACCGATGCGGCGGAGAGGCTGCGCGAACTGCCGCGCGTCTGCGGAATGACGCAGAAGGAGCAGCGGTTGGAGCAGCCCTCCTGGATTTTTAGATTGGGGCGCGTTTGCGCACCGGGCGCGATCGGCGCTTCTTCAAGGAAGGAATGGGCGAAGGTGTCGTCGGCCAAGATGAGCGTGCGATTCGACGCGATGAGCAGGTCGGAGACGGTGACGAGGGGCGACGGACCCACGGGAATTGGAGCCGTTTCCCTTTCGTCGGCATTTGAGGCACGCGACCGACTCCGTGGGTTCCCCGAGTCGTGCTCTGACACGGGCTGCAAATTGGCTGACCGCAAGTTTTCCATCGATCCGAGCCCGAGATGGAGTGCAATTGCGGGGGCGAGCGCTTTGTGGCTGTTGCCGACGACGGCGGCGACGCCGGGGAGGACTGCCAGTTCTTCAGCGGCGCGCTGGGCATAGCAGCCAGTGGCGATGATACGGGCTGCGGGGTTGAGGCGATTAGCGCGGCGGATGTAGGCGCGGGCTTCGCGATCGGCCTCGGCGGTAACGCTGCATGTGTTGACAATGACCACATCGGCCTCGGAGGGCTGGCTCTCGGCAGCGGCCGCGGCACGTAGAAGAGCGGCGATCGCTTCGCCGTCGGCGCGGGCAGCGCGGCAGCCGAAGTTTTCGACGTGGAAGGTGGGCGGCACAGGTTCAGTTTAGCGGCATCAGGTTAATCGGCTGCGGCAAAGGTGGGATCCGTCTTTCCCCCGGCCAGAACGAGATGCATCACGGTGCGCGCTCGATCCAGGTTAGCGGCGTTTCGATATGCAACCGTTTGGTTGCGGGTTAGCCCCCCCTCCCCCACCCCGTCTCTGGAAGCAAATATCCTGTTTTCTGAGGGTTATGGCGCAGTTATAGCCGCAGATATTTCTCTCGATTGGACTTCCCCACAAATATTTCCAAATACAGGGGTTAGGGCCGGAGGACGGTTTGATGTCTCACGAACATTCCCTTGCAATCATCAAACGCATCAGTTTTTCTGATTTCCGCCAGAACTGCTCGATATCAGGCGCTGAACAAATTCACGCGCCCTGAACTCTCTGAGTTCTCTCGTAGTTCCATTATGAAGAGATCGGAGAAATAACCTGCAAAGATGGCAGAGAAATTTTTGCGGCGGTAATCAGCTCATTTGCGCGGGGTTAGGCAGGAACCGGAACCCGTCGAATGGAGCTCGTCTCTTGACAGCGACGATGTCCGGCGGAGATGAGTTGTGGGAACCACCGGGCAGAATGCGACCGGTGGATCGAAGGCAGGCGGGTCATAGATATGGTGGATGCTGCGCGAAGGCTTTGGGACGATGTGCGCTACGCGGCCAGGCAATTCCGGCGGGCGCCGGGGTATGCGGTCTTCACTGTGCTGGTGCTGGCGCTTGGGATCGGCACGGTCACCGCGATGTTCACGATCAGTTACGGCGTGCTGCTGAGACCGCTTCCCTTCGCGGCCGATCGGCAGCTTTATGGGCCGCTTGAACAGGATGGCAAGAACGACGATTATTTGACCGCCGCGTTTCCGGAGATCCGGCAATGGCAGCAGGCGACTGCCGGATCGGCCGACATTGCGTTTACCGGCGGCGGCTTGAATATCGTGGACACGCCAGCCGGCGCCGTGCTGGTTTCAGAGGTCACGGCCAGCGAAAACCTGTTTTCGCTGCTGGGTGTTTCCCCCATGCTGGGGCGCGACTTTTTGCCGACGGAGCAGGAGACCGATCACCCCGATGCGGTGGTGTTGAGTTATGCGATGTGGCAGCGCAGTTTCGCGGGCGATCGCGGCGTGCTGGGAAAGACCGTTCATATCGGGGACATGGGTTACACGGTGGTTGGGGTCATGCCTCGGGAGTTTGAATATCCCGTCTACGACGATCGTCCCGAGGTGTGGGTCCCGATGCTTCGCAGTGCGATGACACCATCGGCGAAGGATCCATACGGTGCGTACTTTGCACCGATTGTGCGCGTGCATGGCGGCGTGCCGCTGAACAGGATTGAGGCGCAGATCGCCAACGCGCACGCTCCGTTTGTCGAGCACGGCAAGCAAAGCCGCGTGCACCTGGTGCGCAAACACGATCTGATGGTGCATGATGTGCAGCCGGCGTTGTTTGCGCTGGAGATTGCCGTCGGCGTGGTGTGGCTGATTGCGTGCTGCAACGTTGCCGGGCTGCTGCTGGCGCGGGTGGCGGCGCGACGGACGGAGATTGCCGTGCGGTCGGCGCTGGGCGCGGGGCGGCGGCGGATCGTGGCGCAATTTCTAACGGAAAGCCTGCTGCTGAGTGCGGCGGGAGCAGTGGGGGGACTGGCGCTGGCGGCGACAATGCTGCGGACATTCCAGCACATGCTGGGGAAGATGCTGCCGATGGCGCCCAACATTCATTTGAATTGGGCAGTGTTTTTGAGCCTTCTGGTTCTCACTCTTTTGACGGCGCTGGCATTCGGGACATTTCCGGCGCTCGTAGCGGCGTGGGCGGGGACGCAAGCGGGATTTGGCAGGAAGCAGGCGGGCGATCGCGGACAGAGTCGCGCACGCGCGGTGCTGCTGGTGGGCGAGGTGGCGCTGTCGATTGCACTGCTGAGCGGCGCCGGATTGATGATGCGGACGATGTACGCGCTGCGGCACGTGCCGCTGGGGTTCCGGACAGATCACCTTCTGCTGACAAGTTTGACCGCCTCATCGAGCGAATATACGGGCCGGAATATCGGCGCGCTGGGCTGGCGTCCTGTGCTGGATGCGGTGCGACAGATGCCGGGAGTGGAGAGTGCCGCGATGTCCACGGTGATGCCGCTCGAGCATCCGGTGGAGTTGCTGACGGTTGTGTACAAGACCGATTGGATGCAGGCGGACGACATGGCCGCGGTGCGCGCGGCTTCACCGGAGCTGATGGACGTGCTGGGTGTGCGCATGCGGAGCGGACGCTTCTTTGGTGAGAATGACACTGCGTCGAGCTTGCCGGTGGTAGTGGTGAACCGGACGTTTGTGATTCGCTATCTTGGCGGAGGCGATGCGCTCGGTAAGCCGATCCGGATTGGGCGCACCCCGTGGGCTGCGACGATTGTGGGCGTGATCGACGATGTGCACCAGGATGATGTGGCGGCGGCGAGCCAGCCGGAGGTTTACGTTTGCATGGCGCAGGTGGCACCGGAGAATCCCCTGTATCGGGCGCTGCTGGGGAGATACATGCAACTGGCGGTACGGACGGAGATTGCGCCGGGAGCGATGGTTCCCGAGGTGCGACGGAAGATTGCGGAGGCGAATGCGCGGCTGGCGATTGGGGATTTCACAACCATGGAGGCGGCCGTCGAGGATTCTCTGGGAGCGCAGCGGCTGGCGGCGGAGGTGGTGGGCGTGTTTGGAGGACTGGCGCTGCTGATTACGGTGGTCGGACTGTACGGCCTGTTGAGTTACCTCGTCGAGCAGCGGACGCAGGAGATTGGAATCCGCATGGCGCTGGGTGCGGACCGAAGCGCCGTTGTGGGCATGGTGATGCGGCAGACGCTGATGCTGATGGGTGCGGGCGTGGTGATTGGCCTGGGGATGGCACTGTGGAGCAATCGGCTGCTGCATGGATTTCTGTATGGCGTGAGCGCTACGGATCCGTGGACGATGGGACTGGCGCCGCTGGGGTTGGTGATCTGCGGGTTGCTGGCGGCAGTGGTTCCGGCGCGGAGGGCGGCGGGGGTGAATCCGGTGGAGGCGCTGCGGGCGGAGTAGCGGGCTCGCCGTTCGTGCTTTTCGCGCGCTATCGTTCTTTGGGAGCGGCTGGTGGGGGTTCGTGGTTTCCCACCCAAGCCGCAAAGGACGCGGCTTGAATGGGGCACCCGGCTGACTGCCGAAAAACAAGAGCAACTGCAGGTTCCTCGACTGCGGTCGCTCGGCGACCTCCGCTCGGAATGACATGAGCCTGACTATGGCGTGTGGCACTGAAGATGGCACTCTTCAACCCCGCTCGGCCTCCCACCCTTGCTTCAGAAGGATTGGGCACCTGGGATATTTCAAGACTTTTTCTGGTGCTCGTCCCGGTAGGCCTGCAGGCTGGTGCGGCCGTCGGGAAGCTTCCATCTGCGGGCAACGACGATGAACCAGATGAAGTTGAGCGCCGCGACAACTCCTGAAGCGCTGAAGACCGGCATGAACCAACGGCTCTGCACGCCAATGTACCTGATTGGGCCGATGAGGATGATGACTTCGAGGGCCGCAAATCCGAGCGAGAATATGAATTTGGACCAACTCCAGAGTCCGGCGCTCTGTTCCCGTCGAATGCCGGAGATGATGACGAGCGCCTGAACGACGACGAAAAGTATCCACAACATGTTGCGAGTCTCCGTGAAAACTGCTGGATGACTAGTTAATGGGAATGAGTTCGGTCCAGCTTTGGCGGACGGGGTCAACCTGGCCGTTGGGGTCGAAGGTAGGATCGCTACCGATGACGACGGTGCTGCCATCGGAGGATATCCAGTTGTGGGAATACTGATTGGAAGTCTCGATCTTGCGGCCGGTGTTGGGGTCGATGAAATCGGCGCGGTTGAGGGAGTCGCGAACCTGCTGTTGGGCGGCGTGGTCGATGGAGGCCTGCGTGGCGCGATCCTGTGCCATCGCATGGTCGGTCTGGTCCTGTAGCTGATTTTGGAATTGCTGGCCGCGTTTGATCATGCCTTTGGTGACTTCTTTGTAGTGTTCTTGAATTGACGCAAAGAGATCGTTGTTGGCCTTCTGCCACGCGGCGAAACTCGTGCGCATCTGCTGCTGGATGCGAGCGTCCCATGCCGGGTCGATCTGGGGTGGAGGCAGATTCTTGCTCATCATGGCGTCGAGGCCGCCTTTGGGTGCGCGCCGAATGCTCGTTCCCCGAGAACGGCAGAAGCGGCGAGTCATGGCTGGGCGATTGAGTTGCGGGTAGGCGGGCATGCCGTGCTCGTCGCACGTGATTGTGGCACCGATAAGCTCTTCGACCGGGTGTCCTTCGAGCTGATATTCGAGGCGGATGCGCGCGCTGTCAATGATGTTGCGGCCCTGCGGCCCTGCATTTGCCTGAAGGCTGCGTTGCTGAGCCGCGAGCCCCTGCTGCATCTGCGCTGGTAGAGGAACCACGCTTATGTTTCTCGCGTCGGGACGCATATTAGGCACCACAATATTCAGAAGGAAACCCACGGCGGTGGTTATATTGATGGCCTTACACCCGTGCCCCTGCGGGCTCTTACCATCGCTGGCCCAGTCCCATGTGACACCGGGAAGCAAGGAGTAGGCAGTTATGCGATCTGGACCGACCGTGGTGAAAGAGAGGCCCGCCGCCGGAACAGCGGGGGCGTGGCAACCGCCGGGACGAAGGATCATGCCCGCATACTTCCAGCCGGTGGGAATGTCGACGGTGAAGGCGGTCATATTTAGAGGTTTGTCTTTGACCGCGACCTTTTGGGTGGTCGTCCAGTTTGCGGCGGCTTCGGCACCTTCTCTCGGAGGCTCGCTCAAAGCGGAGCCCGTGGGCTGGCTGAGAGAGACGGCGATTACAAGGATGGCAAGAACGGCGGCCGCGCGGGCGGTAGGAAGACAGATCATGAAGACCTCGCTGAGATTGCACTCTGGGGAAGAACGATCTTGAGTCGGTGCTGTCCATGCATAATACGCGCCGGAAGGCGTGACAATACATCGAAGATTTCACCACTAGAATGGAAGAAAAGCAGAACGGCCACCCTTGCGGGTGGCCGTTTTGATGGAGCGGGTGGTGGTGCGGAGCGATTTAGTGGTTTTCGCTCTTGCGCCAGTTAATGAGGTCGCCGAGGGTGGTGGTGCCGCTCGAGACGGACTGTTTGTGGCTGCCGCCGCGTGCTTCCGCCTTGTAGTCCTGAACCTCGGAGCGGCTGGCTTCGTGGCCGGACACCGCGCGCAGGCTGAGGCCCACCTTTTTCTCTTCGACGTTGATCTTGATGATCTTGAAGTCGTGCTCCTGACCGGCTTCGAGCTTCGAGGGTTCGCCGGGCACTTCGCTGGCTTCAGAGATGTGGCAGAGGCCTTCAACGCCCTCGGCGATTTCAACGAAAGCGCCGAACTGCGCGGTGCGCAGCACCTTGCCGTGGACCACATCGCCAACGCGGTGGGTTGCGAAGAAGCTTTCCCAAACATCGGGCTGAAGCTGCTTGATGCCCAGGCTGAGGCGGCGATTCTGCGGCTCAACGCCGAGAACGACTGCCTTGACCTTTTCGCCCTTTTTCACGATTTCAGAAGGATGCTTGACGCGCTTGGTCCAGCTCAGGTTGGAGACGTGGACGAGGCCGTCGATGCCATCCTCGATTTCGATGAAGGCGCCGAAGTCGGTGAGGTTGCGAACGCGACCCTCGACAACGGTTCCGGCGGGATAACGCTCGGTGAGGTTCTCCCAGGGATTCTCCATCAGCTGCTTCATGCCGAGCGAAATGCGGCGGTCAGCGGGATTGACGCTGAGGACAACCGTGTCGACTTCGTCGCCGGGCTTGACCAGCTTGGAGGGGTGCTTGAGGCGCTTGGACCAGGTCATCTCAGAGAGGTGAACGAGGCCTTCGATTCCCTGCTCGAGCTCAACGAACGCACCGTAGTCCGTCACCGAGAGAACGCGGCCGTGGACGTGTGCGCCGACGGGATAGCGTTCTGAGGCATCGAGCCACGGATCGGGCGTGAGCTGCTTGAAGCCGAGCGAGACGCGCTGCTTGTCTTTGTCGAACTTGAGTACCTTGACCTGGATCTCGTCGCCGACGTTGACCAGATCGCGGGGATGGGTGAGGCGTCCCCAGCTCATGTCGGTGATGTGGAGCAGGCCGTCGATGCCGCCGAGGTCGACGAACGCGCCGTAGTCGGTGAGGTTCTTGACGGTGCCGGTGAGGATGGCGCCTTCGCCGAGATGCTCGAGAGTGGTGGAACGCTTGGCGTTCTGCTCTTCTTCGAGAATCTCTTTGCGGGAGACGACGACGTTGCCGCGTTTCTTGTTGAGCTTGATGACGCGGACTTCAATCTGCTGGCCGAGATAGCCGTCGAGGTTGCGGACGGGACGAATCTCAAGCTGCGAGCCGGGCAGGAAGGCTTTGAGGCCGATGTCGACCGTGAGTCCCCCCTTGACGCGGCTGACGACAGTTCCCATCATGGGGGTCTTGTCATTGGCGTGCTTCTCGATGGTGTCCCACACGCGGAGGCGCTGGGCCTTCTCGTAGCTGACGAGATAACCGCCTTCGGACTCTTCGCGTTCGATAACCACGTCGATGACTTCGCCGGGCTGGAACCTTACCGCGCCGGTGTGATCGAGGACCTGTTCGATGGGCACGAGGCCCTCGGACTTGAGACCTACGTCGACAACCAGATGCTTTTCAGTCTGCTTAAGTACGGTGCCGGAGACGACTTTGTCGCCATAGGCTTCGACGGCAGCAGCTTCAGCGGCCTGCTCGCGCTCAAAGGCTTCGAGGGCGGCTGAGAAATCTTCAGCGGATTCGGGGCTGTGTTCGGCCGGCGCGTGCGCAACGTGAGGAACGGGTTCTTGAAGTTCCGTGTGCTCTTGTTGTGCGGGAGCGGCCTGGGCTACAGGCTCGGTTGGGGCATCGGCGTCCAGCGCTTGTGTTTCGACAGCAGGTTGTGCTTCGGCGGTCTCTGGGTTGGACGTGGATTCGGACGAAGGAGCATCGAGCTCCGTCGCAGGGTCGAGGGTGGGTGTTTCGAGTTCGGTGTTCAGGGTTATGCTCTCGGGTTCGGGATTGAGGACGTTTGGCATGACAGCAGCTCCGATTCATTGGCCCGGCGACGTTGTTTCTGTCGACGGATAGCACGTGCGCGCCGCGGTGGCGTGCAATGCCTTGGGCCGGGACCTTCGGCGAACCGGGAGCTTTGGGTCCGGGCGTTTCACGAAGACGGGGCTTCGAGCCAGAGAGCTGGCGGCAAAGCGACTCGTCTCCTTGGGAAACACCAGGCAGGCAACGGCTGGCTGGAGGGCGGCCGCAGCTAACTGCTGGAATCCGCGCAGGAAGCTACGCTTCTAAGTGTAGCAATGGTCTGTTTTCCCCGTCAATGCAACGATTTGAGTGTTGTGAACGGGGGATGACAAAGTGCTGCATGGATGGTGCAGTTCGTCGGAGATTCGGTTGAGGTTAGGGGTGAAACGTGACGGCGAATACAGGTGTGGACGATTCTGACGCGTGAACAAGCGCTGCTGTCTGGCGGATCGGCGAGAATCGCGAATTGGAACGGAACCGCACACTATACTGAGGTGCGAAGTCCGCAGGGTGAAAGGGTTCGAGGCGAAGCCTGAATATGGATCAGCTCTGGAGTCCGTGGCGATTTGCATATGTAACGACGGCGGATGGAGCGCCTCGGCCCGGTGTGCCCTCGCGCCTGAACGCGTGGCCGGGGGACCTGAACTGCGTCTTCTGCAACCTGATTGCCAGCATCGATTACGCCATTGAGCACGGAATGAATGCCGACGATGCTGAGGAAGCGGGAGGGCTGGTCAGGCGCGGTAAAACCTGTTTCATCTGCCTCAATGCGTACCCGTACACGTCGGGGCACGTGATGGTGATGCCCTACGCGCACCTCGATCGCATCGCCAAACTCGACGCCGATGCGGCGCACGAACTGATGGTCCTCGCGCAATTGACGGAGCGCGCGCTGGAGCAGCTTTACCGGCCGCATGGGTTCAATTTCGGATTGAACCTGGGCCAGGCGGCGGGAGCGGGCGTTGCCGGACATCTGCACATGCATGCGATGCCGCGGTGGATTGGCGATACCAACTTCATGACGACGGTGGCGGAGACGCGGGTGCTTCCGGAAGATCTGGGCACAACCTGGAAGCGGATGCGAAAAGCGTTTGCAGAGTTGGAAAAGCTTTAGCGGTGCTTCGCACGCATGATCGGGGTTAGCAGCACTGCGCGCCTGCCAGACTAGTCGCGATGAGACATCGCGACGATGGCCGTCACCGCTGAAATGCGCAACCATACGGTTGCATTTTTCCAATTGTTCTGTTCCGATGGGCGAAACTGAGATTGCTATTGCAGACCCGCGAGCCTCCGGCTTTGCCGGGGCGGCGGTAGAAGCATGAGCGCAGTCCCTACGGGACTCAGGCAAACGTTGCCCCACGCTGAAGCGCGGGGTTAACAACCACTGCGCCTGCGGCGCGGGCGACAGGCGGCCGCAGACATGGAGCGCTTCTACACAGGCCCTTTGAGGGGCTACCAACCATCCCTTTGAGGGGATACCAACCATAAAGCCTCCGGCTATGCCGGAGGATACTTACTTCTGGCCATTTTTCAAGGCGGCGAGGGACGCCGCAAACTCCTGCCATTCATCCTTGGCGTCCGCTGCGGGCTGAGCCGCAGGCACTTCCACCCGAGCCGGCTTGGCGCTTAGCTGAGTGACGGTGGGGGGGATCTCAACGGCGAACCTTTTTACCGGCGGCTTCGCGCTTTCTTGAATCGCGACTGGAGAATCTTCGTCAGACTGCTTCATCCTCTCTTCGATCGACTTCAGAAGATTCTGAATGGCCTTGTCGGTCGATTCTTGAACCGGTGCGGGTTGCTGTTCTTTCTCAAGGATGTTTCGTTCGGACGGCGCGTTGTTCCCCGGTGCGTAAGCATTAGCTCTGCCGGCGGAACCGCGTACTCTTTCCGATTGCAGTTGCGCGAGCTGTTCGCGCAGACGAGGGAGTTCTTCTGCGCGAGCGCGGAGTTCGGCGAGTTCGACCATCTTCTCTTCGAGCTCTTCGCGCACAGAGAATTCACGCGCGTCTGCGGAGATGTGCGCTTTATCGAGCGCATCTTCAACCTGCGACCTGACGTTGGAACGGCCCCAAAAATATCCACAAAGCAGGCAGATCAGGCCAGTTCCAAGTGCGACCGCACAGACGAGTATGAACGTGCTTCCCATGTTTACCGGCGCCCTAATCCTATATTTAAGCGGAACTGGGGTGCCCTTGTGTCGAGGTAACCGGGACTTTTCGGGACCAAAGTAACGGAGAAATCCTGTTATCTGGGACTGGTTGAAGAAATCGCCGTTGGCAGTAATATCCGGACTTTAATTGTCCTCAAATATTCTCAATTTTCCAGGATTTGGCAACGTCATTCGTTTCCAAGAGGCACCCCACTGCCGGTCTCATCGGCTTCGGCGGCGAGGGCAAGTTCGGCTTGATCAACGTGGGCGCGATCGAGGATGTTTTTGGGAATGGATTTGCTTGTGCGCAGGCCGAGTTCCTTGAGCATCTCGACCTGGCGCACAAGATTGCCGCGCCCCTCGGAGAGCTTCTTCATCGCATCTCCGTAGTGCTTATCTGTCTTGCGCAGGCTGTCGCCGATCAGATCCATGTCTGTAACGAATCCTGCAAATTTTTCGTACAGTTCTGTGCCGCGCTTCATGACATCGCGCACGTTGCGTGCCTGGCGTTCCTGCTGCCACAGGACGTTGATGATGCGGATGACATAGAGCAGCGTGGTGGGGCCGACGAGCAGGATTCCCTGCTTGTAAGCGTCAGCCCAAAGTTCGCCGTCGGACTGCAGGGCCATCAAGAATGCGGGTTCGACGGGCACGAACATCACGACAAAGTCAGGAACCTCGATGCCGGGAAGATTGTGATAGCCCGCCTTGGCAAGACCGGAGATGTGCCCTCGCATGCTTGCCAGGTGTGATTTAAGTGCAATTTTGCGAGTGTCTTCTTCGGTAGCGTTGACGCAGTCGGTGTAAGCGGTGAGCGAAACTTTCGAATCAATTACGAGGTTACGCCCGCCCGGCAAAAAGACGATCACGTCGGTGCGAACAGAACGCGCACGTTCGCCGTTTTCGCCTTCAACCGCAAAGGATTGCTGAAAGACGTATTGCTCGCCTTCACGAAGGCCGGCCTTGTCGAGCAGATCGCGGAGAATGAATTCGCCCCAGTCGCCTTGAGCTTTCGAGGAGCCCCGTAGTGCCGTGGATAGATTGCGAGCCTCCTCAGTCAGCGCCTGGTTCAGCGTGCCGAGGGCGCCGATCAGGGTTTTGAGCTCGGTAACGCCAGTGGTGGATTCCGTCTGAACGCGCTCAACTCTCTCGCGGAATTCCTTGATCTGTTCTCGAAGTGGATTGAGAAGAGTGCCGATTTCTTTCTGGCTGCCGTCTGAGAACGACTTTGATTTTTGATCGAGGATATCGGCTGCCAGCGCCTGAAATTGATCGGCGAGAGTCTTCTTCGCATTTTCGAGAAGCTCAACCTTTTCGCCGAGGCTCTTGCGCTCGTTTTGCAGGTCGGCTTCGAGCTGGCTGATGCGGGCGGCCTGGGTGCGTGCGGCGTCGGCACCGGTTTGCAACTCAGAGCGGAGGCCATCGCGCTCGGTGGTCAAACGGTTGATAGTCTTGTCGCGTTCCGCTGCGAGGGATTCAAAGCCGGCCCGGGCAGCGGACTCGGCATGGGCCTGCGCCAACTGCTTTTGCAGGTTTGCAAGCGCATCGAGAGATTCGCGATTGCGCTGATCTAAAAGAGCCAGCTCCCGTTTAGTCGAAACCGTGCGGATCCAAAAGCCAAGCAAGATTCCTGCGACAAGGGCTAGAACGGCGATAAGAGCTTGCATGGAGGCCTCCGAGAATCTCTTCGCCTAATGTACGCCTTTTCTATGTGCAATTCCGGGTCGAAACCCGGGCTTTTTACACGGGGGTTGCGAAGAAGTCAAGAGGCAGCAAGTTGAGCGCAGGTGATTGATTTATTTCCACTCTGGGTTGCTTTACACACCGGGAGCCGCCCGGTAGACTTGGAGTTTCGGGGCCGGGCAATCTTTTCTTGTCGCGGCGATTGTGTTGGTGTGCCGAATGCCGTTATTGTTGGCAGGCGGAATCGAAGCGGTTGAATCCCCGGATCAAAACCGGGTTTTTGGACCGGATTTTTGGCAGAAAGAATCGAGGAGAATCAGGCATGGCGGTAGAAGAAAAGGTAAAACAGATCATCGTTGAGCAGTTGCAGGTGGACGAGGCCGAAGTGACCCCCGGCGCAAGCTTTCAGGAAGACCTGGGAGCGGATTCGCTGGACGTGGTGGAACTTGTAATGCAATTTGAAGAGGCGTTTGATCTGGAAATTCCCGACGAGGACGCTGAGAAGATCAAGACCGTGAAGGACGCGATTGATTACATCGAGAAGAACGAAAAGACCGCGAAAGGCAAGTAGCCGGTGAATCGTAGAGTCGTGATCACCGGCATTGGGCTGGTGTGCGGTGTGGGCAACACCGCTCCGGAGGTGTGGGAAAACCTGCTAGCCGGAGCCAGCGGTATGGCTCCGATCGCAGGCTTCGACACAACCGGTTTTCCTGTCACGTTTGCCGCCGAGGTCAAGAACTTTGACCCGCTCAATTTCGTGGAAAAGAAGGAAGCGCGCAAGATGGGGCGCTTCATCCATTTTGCCTTTGCAGCCACGCAAGAGGCGATGGAGCAGTCGGGCCTGGAGATTGCGCCGGATATTGCCGAACGTGTGGGCGTGTTTATCGGCTCGGGGATCGGCGGGTTCGAGATCATCGAGCGCGAGCATACCAACCTGCTGAACGGTGGCCCCCGCAAGATCTCGCCGTTCTTTATTCCCGCGGTAATTGTGAACATGGCGGCCGGGCAGATCAGCATTAAGTATGGTGCGCAGGGGCCGATTTCTGCGACGGCCACGGCGTGCGCGACGAGCGCCAACTCCATTGGCGACTCGGTGCGCATGATTCTGCATGGCGACGCAGACGTCATGATTGCGGGCGGCACGGAGGCTTCTGTGACTCCGCTGTCCGTAGGCGGGTTCGCTTCGATGCGCGCCCTCTCGACGCGCAATGATGAGCCGACCAAGGCGAGCCGGCCCTTCGACAAGGATCGCGATGGATTTGTGATCGGCGAAGGCGCGGGAATCCTGATTCTGGAAGAGCTCGAATTTGCGAAGAAACGCGGTGCGAGAATTCTGGGCGAAGTGATCGGCTACGGCATGAGCTCAGACGCATATCACATGACTGGCATTGCTCCGGGAGGCGCGGGTGCGCAACGCAGCATGCGTGCGGCTCTGAAAGATGCGGGGATCAAGCCCGAGGAAGTGGGCTATGTGAATGCGCACGCGACCTCGACGCCGGCCGGCGATGGCAATGAATCGCGCGCTATCGAACTGGTGTTCGGTGAACACGCGCTGAGCCGTAAGCTGAAGATCAGCGGAACCAAGTCGATGACCGGACACCTACTCGGCGGCGCGGGAGGGCTCGAAGCGGGCATCACGGTGCTGGCGCTTATGAACCAGGAGCTTCCGCCCACAATCAATCTGGATAACGTTGATCCTGAGTGCCGCCTGGACTATGTGCCCAACAAGGCTGTCAAGCACAGCTTCGACGTGGCGCTGTCGAACTCTTTCGGATTCGGCGGGATCAATGCGACGCTGATTATGCGGAGATGGACGGAGTAAGACAGAGATCAGGGTTCAGAGATCGGGGGTTCAAAAGCTACGGCGCACATCATGCGATGTGCGCCGTTTTGTTTTTCCGGTGCATTAACTGAATGCGGCGGCAAGACCGGCACCGATTATCACAATCAGTGCCCACCAGCCAAACGATGCGATGTAGCCCGATGAGCGCTTGGTTCCGGCGACGATCGCCGTTCCGATGCCTACGAGGACCAAGGTCCAAATGGTGACGAAATCAAGCGAGGTAGCAAGGCTGTAGAGACCGGCATTGATATCGGTTGGCAGAAATGCGCCCACGTTGGTTGGCGCAAAATTCTTGATGTTAAACGAATCCGGCGCGGTGCCCGCGAAGAGCACCGCTATCCCCAGGAGCGTTTTGATGCACGAGGGAAGCATTGCATACATCCAAACTGTGAAGACGCTCCCGAACTTAGCCTTGCCGCCGAAGCCGAAGTTGATCGTTCCCAGCAGAACCGCTGAAATGATTACTCCCATGAGGAGCAAAACGACTGGTGTACCCAGAAAAATGCCTTGCGTGATCGCAGTGGAGATTTTCATCCGCTGCTCGCGCTGCTCGGGAGTCAACTGCGCCATCTGATCTTCAGCTTTTGGGCTGAGCTTGATCTGATTTTCACTCACCTGCCGCATGCCGACTTTGGCGTTCACAACGCCATAGAAGGCAAAGCCGAGAATGACGTAAATGATGAATGGCAGCCACCAACTTTTGTGGCCGGCTTTGATGTCGGCGAAAGTTTTGGAGGGTGCCGCGAAGATGTTGATGACCCGCTGCAGTTGAGTGAGACCCTGCGAGGCTTCGCCCGCTGGTTGCACTGCTTGATCGTTCATGATTTGCCTCTCGAAAGAATCGGTTTTCAGGACCCGGCATGTCGGAAAAACTGCGCGACCGTGGATCCATCACGAACGCCGGGATTTCCGCTCGCGGCGATTGTAGCGCGTCCGGTGCAGTTTCGGAATGAATTTTAGAAAAAGGGGTGGCGCGCAGATTGCGGCTGTTATCGATTGTCGGGAGAGACGCCGACTTGGGAAGGAGAGTCCTGTGAATCCGTCACCGGGATTACTGGCGCGCCGGCGGAGTCGGGAGACCGGTGCGACCGCGATCCTGAATCGTAGTTCTTATACACCGTGATGTGGAAGCAACGCTGGTGGAATTCCTCTTCCACGTCGAGGACGCCAGCGTCCTGGTAGGCCAGCAGTTCGCGGCGCATCCACTGAAGTTCACGGCGTGAGAGGCCGGACTTGGCGATGTCGATGGTGGCGCCCGTGAGGTGCGGACTGACAATGTCGCCTTCAGCGTCGGCGGCGTTGCCGTTGATGCGCATCAGGCGCATCTGATACTCAACAGTGCGAACCGCGGAACTGACCATGAGCGGCGTGTGGAATTGGGTATGGTGAGCGCGCGCGAGGTCCGCGAGAAAGTGCGCGGTCCAGGGGCGGCAGTAGCGGCGATCGTCAGGCAGCGCAGGATTGACAGCGAGGGCGGCAGACTCGGGGACATGCACGAGCAATCCGCGTGCGATGCGATCCTGCAGGTCAGTGTCGTTTTCAATGCGCTCCAGGTTCTCTTCTTCAGATCGTTCGTTTTGACGCACGAGGGAGTCGTGGGTGCCGCGAAGCGTAAAGCTCGAAACGCGACCAGAAAAGAGCGGAGGGCGCGTGAGTTCCGCCATCTGACCGGAGGCCGTTGCGATCGGAGAGGGCGATTGGCGTGGCGCGGCGAGCGGGTTTCCGGCAGATGCCATGACCGAGGGATCGATGCCGGGAGCCGGCAGAGTATCGGTTTCGCGCGGCATAGCGCCTTCTTCCCCTGAGGGTTCCGTCGCACGCTGCGTCGAGCCGGATTCGGAGACTGCATCGTCGCTGCGACGGGGCTTGGCAGCAGTCCTTTCAGCGGAGTCGATTGCCGATGCGGCTGAGTCGTTCAGATCTTCCGATGCGGGTCTCGAGGTGGAGACGGGAACGCTGGGCAGCGGAACGAAGTGCGCTTTGGAGCGATAGCGGTTGTAGCCCGCTCGCCTGAGCGTTGCTGAGCGTCCGGCGGAGTTGCGTGTGCGATGCAATCGGGCTGATGCCGTACTTGTGTGGCGATGGGTCGTGCTGCGCAGTGCACCGGTTCTCGCGAATCTGTGAACCGAGCGCTGCCTTGTCCTGGTTGCGGCAGGATGGAGCGAGCGACGCGAGCGGTGTATGGTCGATTTGCTGATGTTTGCATGCGCGCGGGACCGCAAAGGCTCAATGCGCGCCGCCAAGGCGGAGGTCGCGATGAGCGTGACCAGCAAAACGATGAGACATGCGGTGCGTACCATCGGGGGTACGCGGAGAAACCTGAGCACCACTAGTGTAAGACGCAGCAAGGTCGATTTGGAGTGCTCATCGTGGTTCGGATTTGTCTGATAAGTCGCATTTTGCCTCGCCCCCTTCGGAAGCGGTTGCAATCGCGTGTTCGATGGATAACGCATGTACCTCACTTGGCGTAGTTTAATCTTTTGAAATCGCCGGACAATTGACTTGGAGAACTTCGGGTAATGATTGTGATGCCGAGGTGAAACGAGGCGTTGGCATGACGACTCGAATCGGAACGGTAAACCCCAGCTACCGGTGTTGACGGCTGGGGCATTTCAGATGAAGAGCTGCTATACCGAAAGACGAGCAGCGCCCTATTGAATCAACGTGCCCTGGTCATCTTCCTTGCCGTTCACTTCATCGGGCGGGATGATGACGGCGGCAGCTACCTTGTCGTCATCTTCGAGATTAAGCAGGCGGACGCCCTGGGTAGCGCGGCCGGCTGCGCGGACGGTCTTGGTATCGATACGGATGATCTTGCCCCACTGGCTGATGACCACCAGTTCCGAGGTTTCGTTGACCAGCAGGATCGACGCACTCTTGCCTACCTTCGGTGTTGCTTTCAGGTTGTTTACGCCTTGCGCGCCTCGAGCGGTCAGGCGATATTCGTCCACGTCGGTGCGCTTGCCGAATCCGTTTTCAGTGACGGTGAGGATGAGCGATTTGCTGACGCAGAGTTTCACGTCAAACTCTTTCAGATCTTTCTCTGCGTCATCGCGACGTTTTTCCGCAGTCTTTACCGCCGCGACTAGAGATTCGCTGTCTTTCGGACCGGAGCGCTGATCTTCTCTGGCCTTCTGAAGCTTCTCTTTGGCCTGCTCCAGAATGTTCCGCAACTCGGTGAGCTTCTTCGTAAGGTTGAGCTTTGCAGCGCACTCGTCGCGTTCCTTATCCCGCGTGGCGTCGGAGTCGGTGATGGCCGCGCCAATGACGTAGTCGCCCTTCTTGAGGGAGATTCCGCGATTACCGGCAGCATTGCGTCCCATGGGCCGCAAGCCAATGCCACTCCGTTCGGGATCGTACTCTTCATCGAAACGGATGGCCATCCCCTCGCGCGTGCCGAGGAAAATTGTCTGCTTGCCGTTTGTGAGGCCGGCCGAAATCAGATCGTCATCCTTTTCGATGGCGATGGCGATGATGCCGCGCGACATCACGTTAGAGAAATCCTTGAGCGGTGTCTTTTTCACAACGCCATTCCGAGTGGCGAAGAAGATGAACTTCCCTTCTTCTTCAAGATCGCGAACGGGCAGGATGGCGCGGACGTTTTCGCCGGGCTGCAGATTAAGCAGGCTCTGCATGCTCTTGCCCTTGCCTGCGGCGCCCACGTCAGGAACTTCGTAGACCTTGATCCAGTAGACACGGCCGGTATTGGTGAAGCAGAGCAGGTATGCGTGCGTGGAGTCGATGATGAGCTGCGAGACGAAATCTTCTTCCCGCGTCTTCATGCCCGTGCGGCCCGTGCCACCACGGCGCTGTTGACGATAGATCGAAATCGGAGTCCGCTTCAGGTAGCCCTGGTGACTGACGGTGACGGCAACCTGCTCGTCGGCGATGAGGTCTTCAAGCTGAAGCTCGGCAGACTCGTCGACAATCTGCGTGCGTCGTGCGTCGCCGTACTGATCGCGAACCTTCTCGAGTTCCTTGATGATGACGTTGCGCAACTTTTTGTCGCTGGCGAGAATCGATTCGTACTCCGCGATCTTCTCGCGAATCTCAGCGAGCTCTTTGAGAATTTCATCGACCGAAAGTTGCGTGAGGCGATAGAGCTGCAACTCGAGGATGGCATCAACCTGCTTGAGCGACAGCCCGCGCTCTTCGCTGGGCAGGCGCTCGCGATCGAGATTAATAACAATCTCAGTTCCCTTGCCCCAAGCATACAGATTCTCACGTGCTTCGGCGCGGGAGGCCGATGCGCGAATTATGCGGATCACGGTATCAAGATTGTCGAGGGCGATCTTGTAGCCCTCACGAATGTGCTCAAATTCTCTAGCCTTGCGCAGCAGGTAGACAGTGCGGCGCTGAACCACGTCGATGCGGTGATCGATAAAGGCGCGAATCGCCGCGTCGAGCGGGAACTCCTTAGGCTGGCCGTTAAGCACGGCCAGGAAGATCATCGAGAAGCTCTCCTGCATCTGCGTGTGCTTGTAGAGCTGATTCAAAACAATCTCTGGCTGCGCGCCGCGCTTTAGCTCAATCACGATGCGCATGCCGTCGCGATCGCTCTCGTCGCGCACGTCGCTGATTTCGTCGATGATCTTTTCGGTGACCAGCTCCGCAATGCGCTCGATAAGCTTGGACTTGTTGACCTGGTAGGGAATTTCGGTGACGATGATCGCCAGTTTTTCCTTGGTCAGATTCTCAGTGGCAACCTTGGCGCGCATCATGAAGCGGCCGCGGCCAGTCTTGTAGGCGTTGACGATGCCGCTCTTGCCGTAGAGGAATCCGCCGGTGGGGAAATCCGGCCCCTGGACGTGCTGGAGAATTTCGATCAGGCCGGCCTTGGGATTCTTGACGAGTTCGATGGTGGCGTTCACAACCTCGGTCAAATTGTGCGGCGGAATGTTGGTGGCCATGCCGACAGCGATGCCGCTGGATCCGTTAACGATGAGATTGGGAATGCGCGTGGGCAGAACCGTCGGTTCGAGCGTGGACTCGTCGTAGTTGGGGACGAAGTCGACGGTTTCCATATCGATGTCGGCGAGCAATTCGCCGGCGATGCGCGCCATGCGGCACTCGGTGTATCGCATGGCCGCAGGCGGATCACCGTCGACGGATCCGAAGTTGCCCTGTCCATCGACAAGCGGATAACGGAGCGAGAAGGGCTGCGCCATGCGCACGAGCGTGTCGTAGATGGCAGAGTCGCCGTGCGGATGGTAGACACCCATGGCTTGCCCGACGACTTTGGCGCACTTGGTGTACTTCTTGTTGTACTCGAGACCCATCTCGCTCATGGCGTAGAGCACGCGGCGATGCACGGGCTTGAGACCGTCGCGAGCGTCGGGAAGAGCGCGCCCGATGATAACCGACATCGAGTAGTCGAGATAGGACCGGCGCATCTCCTCTTCGATATTGATCGAAATGAGACTGCCTTCGCGTGGTGGCGTACCGCCATCGAGGGGGAGCTGGGGGTTCTGATCGTCGGGCATAGAGGTTTTCACCCGTCAGAGAGGCGGCAAAAAAATACCGGAAATGCTGGGCCGGGAGTCTCGCGGGCTACATACCTAGTTTACGCGCTGGAGGCGCGTATTCGCAAGGCCCATAGCGTCGAATAAGTCTTTGTCGGACATATATTTAAGAAGGGTTTGTCTCATCAGTGTACAGACACGTGAACGCCTATGCGGCGCCGCGAAATCTCGGCTTGGATTTGGAGCCTAATTTTACAGTCTTCCTGGCTATTTTTTTGGAGGGAGTCTCGCCCAAACCGGCCAGAATCACGGGTGGCCGATCAGGAAATTCAACAACCAGCGAGAGTTTGCCACCCACGCCTTCCACATAACTCCGCAGCGTGGAAAGGTACAGGTCAGTGCGCTTTTCGATACGGGAGATGCCCTCCTGTCCGATTTTGAGCTTCTTTGAAAGCCGGGCCTGGGTCAGCTTGCGCAAACGGCGCAATTCGCGGAGATGAAGCTCTTCAGCGATCAATTCAGCCGCCATCTGTTCGATCCGTCGGCGCGATTCCGGAGACCGCCGAGCCAGCATCTCATCCAAAGAGACCGTAGAATAAGCTCTCATCTCTTCCCCTTCTCCCCTGCAAGCGCTTTTTGGTGTTGATCGAAGCGACGATCGGCTATTTCGATAAGATTTCTGCAAAACCTGGTCTCTGAAACTCCGGACTTGTCGCCTCCCACCAGCACGACCGCTTTCCGTTTCACATCGAACGCAAAAGCAACTCGCCAAACACCGTCATCTGCGCGAAAACGAAGCTCCTTCATATTGGGGTGCTTCGATCCCTTCAGAGTATCCACATGCGGGCGGCCGAGTTGGGGGCCGAATTTCCCGAGCAATTCGGCACGAGCAAGAACCATCTGCTGAACATTCTCCGAAAACTGCATAAACTCTGAATCAAATTCCGGGTGAAATGCTACCGCAAATTGGTTGTTCATGGCGCCGCTGTGCTTTCGTTTGCTCTGTTTCCGAGGTTAGAACCGCTTCTCAGTCACAGGCTGATCCGGTGGCACCCAGTTCAACCAGCTATGACAGTGTAATACCACGCTTATGCCTTGCAGTGCCTAATGTCGTTGGATGCATATTTTATCCCTATGCCAAACTGGGCAGCGAGAGGATGCAGACGATGATCTGTAGCGCAACAAGCGAAGCCGCGGCAACGAGGAAGATCCTTCCACGCTGCGACTCGAAGCCGTCGGCAAAGACTCCGCCAACAAAGGTGAGGAGAAATGGCAGCGACCAAAGCCATGGGCTCGATTGGACGCCGGTCGTGACGAGTACGACGAGAACGAGGAAGCAGAGAAGCGGAGCGGTGTTGCCGAAGTAGCGCGATCGGCGCACGCCAAGGTAGAGTAACCCCGCTGCTGCCGCGGCGATCATAATGCCGGCGTTCGAGACTGTAGAGAAGAAGCGTTGAGCCGGCATCAACGAGATGGAAAGAAATCCGGAGGCAGAGCGGAAGACGTAACTGAAGGCGTCAGGGGAGAAGCCGTAGGATGCGAAAACCAGCAGGAGCGCTCCGCCGGACGCGAGAAGCACAACAGGAAGAATCTGGCTGCGGCGGCCTTCGGCGATCCACATCATCAGCACGAATCCGAGCAGCGCCGCCACGGGCAGAGCGGCGATGTGGGCGGCGGCGGCGATGCCGAAGACGACCGTGAGCAGAATAATGCGCGGACGCCATTTGCGCCTCGGCCCCTGCATGGCATGCGCAACACCGATGCAGGTGTAGATTCCGCCGTAAACGCCGAGAGCAGCGAAGATATCGGGATTGGGCGAGACGCATGCCTTCAGGATCAGGGGTGAGAAGCAATAGAGCGACAACGCGACATATCCGCCCATGTTGCCGTAGAGGCGCCGCGTAACCCACCATAAACCGGCCCCGAGAACACAACCGCATGCAAGGAACGGAAGACGCAGCAGCAGGAGAACATGGGTCATCTGGTGGCGGAGTTCCCAGACGCTCAACTCCGCGCTTGCCGGCCCTGCGGAGGGCTGGACGACGCGGTCCTCAGGCTTGCGAAAAAGGTCGAGACCACGCTGCAACAGCAGATTGAGGGTGAGAGGCAGGCCTGCCATGCGGTAGGCAAGAATGCCGTCGCGGATGTTGCCGCAGGAAGTGTAGTAGCCGGCCAAGGGCGACGGCTTCTCCCAGGTTTCACGCCCGCAGCGAGCGTACTGGTAGTCGCGATCCGACAGAGTCTGATGGCCCGTGATCCAGAGGCCCTGGATGAGGAAAAGGGCGAGGAGTCCCGCCGCGATCCGTTGCGGGAAGTTGAAGTGGAAGCGGCGAAGGCGGGCCAAGGAAGGGGTCATCTCGTACGACAGCAAACTGTTTCAGTCTAAATGCCAGAACCCGAAGGGTCTGAACCTCGCAGGAGACAGCGTGTTCTTCACTATCCGCCGCTTTGTCCAAGTTGGGTGCGTTTGCCTCTTGCCGCGGCAAGCCAATGGACAAAAACGTCGAAAGCCGCCCTTGTATGGGCGGCTTTCGACAAATCGTAGTCGGTACCGTAACCTCCTGAACAGCTTCTGAACAGCTTTGAAGGTTATTGCACTGAAAGCAGCGCTGTTCCTGGAATCGCCGAAGTCCCGTCGGGATTTGTATAGGCACCCTTAATGGTGGTTGAGCCTGCGGCGACAGCCGTAGCGCGGCCCGTTTGGTCGATCGTTGCGACACCGGTACTGCTTGAGGTCCACGACACTGGATTCGTCAAAGCAACTGGGTTGCCGGCGGCTGTGAATCCGCTCGCCGCGAATTGTTCAATTGCGCCGACAGCCACAGGAGCCGGGTTAGCAGGAGACACAACCACCACTGCTATATCGGAGTTCGCGGCGCCCGGCTGCGTCACATTGACGGTCATCGTGCCTTGAATCAAGCCGTGGAATCCCTGCGAACTGGCCGTGATCTGGATGCCGGAGCAAATGTTCTCCTGCGATTCAATCAGTCCGGTGCTGCTTACCGTGACGCACTCGGGTGTGGCGCTCGCCCAACTGACAGAAGTCGTGATGTCCCTGGTTACCGTAGCATGTCCAGGGCGCGTGTAAGAGCCGATAGCCGTCAGTTGGGTGTGGAGTCCCGGCCCGCCGAAGTTCATGACGCTCGGACTGACTGCAATTGAGGTCAGCGACGGAGAACTGATGCAGCTGGTGATTGGAATCAATATGCCAGTAATGAGCAAGGCACCTAACAAAGAACGATTACGCATTCGAATCTCCTGGCGTCTCCGCCGCGCTGGCCCAGCTTAGCCGTGGCCAACCTGCAATTCCAATGACCCCAGCACCCTAGGCCATTCCTCCGGTCTAACACAGGCCGGTTTCTGGTGTGTGTTCAGTGAGCCGCAGCCGGGCGCAAAGACGTTATCCGGGCTATGCAGCCATGACACGAATCTTTGCCCACCTAGCTCCTCACTTCGTGAAAGAACCGAGTAAACACGACAACATGCCTCTTGAGAGGTGGCCCAAGAATACGGCACTTTCAAGCGGCGAATCAATAGCAATCTTGGGTCAGAGAGCCGGATTTGTTACGCGCGTAACTTGCTAAATTGCGAATAGTTGGCAGCAATGGAGCCCTCGGAGTTATCGCTGCAGCACGCCACATCTCAACGACAGCCGAGCCTGGAAATTCTGGGCTGGCTGAGCCGTTTTACCTGGGGCGCCTGCAACCGCTACACTTCTCGCAAGATGGCGATTGCGCCCGACAACTCTCCCAAGCACCCCAGGAACGAAGACCTGTCCCTGGGGACCCCGGTGGAACGGCTGGTTAGCGCCTCGCGCGCTGAGGAAGAACAGAGTTTTGAGCTGAAATTGCGGCCGCGCTGGCTGAAAGAGTTCATTGGCCAAGCGAAAGCCAAGGAGCAGCTGGCCATCGCGCTCGAAGCCGCGAAGTCGCGCGGCGAGGCCCTGGACCACGTGTTACTATTCGGGCCGCCTGGGTTGGGCAAAACGACGCTGGCCACCATCATTGCCAATGAGCTCGATGTCGGTTTCCAGCAGACTTCGGGGCCCGCGCTCCAGATTCAGGGCGATCTCACGGCGATCCTGACCAATCTGCGCGAGCGCCAGGTGCTGTTTCTCGACGAGATCCACCGCATGCAGCCGGTTCTCGAAGAGAAACTTTACACCGCTCTCGAAGACTACAAACTCGACATCATCATCGGGCAGGGACCGGCGGCGCGCACGCACGTGATGGAGCTCAGGCCGTTTACCTTCATCGGTGCGACGACGCGCCCGGGCCTGTTGAGTTCGCCGCTGCGCTCACGTTTCGGAATCATGCTGCGGCTGGAGTTCTATACCGAAGATGAGCTTCGCTTTATTGTGGAGCGGTCGGCGGAGGTGATTGGTGTGCCAATCGATCACGATGGTGCGGCAGAGATCGCGCTGCGCTCGCGTGGGACACCGCGTATTGCCAACCGGCTGCTGCGCCGGGTACGGGATTTCGCGCAGGTGCGCGCTGCGGGGAGTATCGATCGGCCGACGGCCAATGCGGCGCTGACCATGCTGGAAGTGGATGCACATGGATTCGACGAAATCGATCGCCGGCTGATGCTGACGATTATGCAGAAGTACGATGGCGGCCCGGTGGGACTGGGCACGCTGGCAGCAACGTTAGCCGAGGAAGAGGACGCGCTCGAGGAAGTGTACGAGCCATTTTTGATTCAGATTGGTTTTCTGGATCGGACTCCGCGCGGGCGCGTGGCGACACGGCTGGCTTATGAACACTTTGGCGTGGACATGCCGCGACGGCAGCCGGGGCTGTTTTAGTTTGGCGGGCTAGCAAACGCTGCGCGACTGGCTAGCGGAATCAGGTTGCAGGATTAGCGAGTTAGCGCCGCTTTGCGGTTGGCCAGTTAGCAAGTTAGCGGCTTGTCGCACGATGGAATTCATGGGGTGCTTCAATGGCTTTGACTGAATCGACGATGTTGGAACTGGGAACGACGGCGCCGGATTTTGCACTGCCGGATGTGGTGACGGGAAAAACGGTGCGGCGGGACGATTTTCGCGGGCAAAAGGGATTGCTGGTGATGTTTATCTGCACGCACTGCCCCTATGTGAAGCACGTCGAAAAGGGGCTGGCGACGCTGGGCGCCGACTATGAAGGCAAGCTGGGTGTTGTGGCCATCAGCAGCAACGATGCCGAGAGTTATCCGGATGACAGCCCGGCAGGATTGAAACACCAGGCGCAGACATTTGGATTTAAATTTCCCTATCTCTACGACGAATCGCAGCAGGTGGCACGCGCATACAAAGCTGCATGCACGCCGGACATTTACCTGTTCGATAAGGAACTAAAACTGGTTTACCGCGGACAGTTCGACGGGAGCCGGCCCGGAAACGGCGTGCCCGTCACGGGCGGCGACCTGCGCGCTGCGATGGATGCCGTCTTGAGGGGCGAAAAGCCAGGCGCCGATCAGCGGGCTTCGATAGGGTGCAATATCAAGTGGAAGAGTTAGGCAGAGTTTCCGCCGCCTTTTTCCTTTGCTTGAATTTGCCGAGCATCCGGACCGTCAGCCAACTGCCCAGAAGGCCCGGGACAATATAGTTCATTTCGTTCCGCGACAATAGAAAAGCACACGTAGGCCGCGAGGGCGAAGAACAGGTAGAAACCCGCGTAAGACAGTGGCAGCAAAATTGGCAGAAAGCCCACGGGGTCAGTCTATCTGTCTTACAGCGGCAGGCTCTTCAAGTATTCGCGAAATTTTTCGCCGAACTCGGGCCGCTTGAGGGCAAACTCCACGGTCGCCTGCAGCATGCCGAATTTGTCGCCGGCATCGAAGCGCTTGCCTTCGAAGGTGTAGCCGAAGACCGGCTCTTCTTTCAACAATGCCTTGATGCCATCGGTGAGTTGGATTTCGCCGCCGGCGCCAGGCGTGGTTTGCTCGAGTAATTCAAAAATGCGCGGAGAAAGAATGTAGCGGCCGATGATGGCCTGCTTTGAGGGCGCGTCCTCAAGCTTCGGCTTCTCCACCATGCCGGTACAGTTGTAAATGCGCGGATCGTCAGGATCAGGTGAGCCGGCCAACACACCGTAAGCCGAGATCCCGGGCCCCTCAACGGTCTGCGTGGCAATCACCGAACCACCACGCTCGTTGAACACATCCATCATTTGCTTGAGGCACGGGACTTCGGAGTCGATCACATCATCGGGCAGAATCACCGCGAACGGCTCGTTTCCCACCAGTTCCTTGGCGCAGAGCACAGCATGACCGAGGCCGAGAGGTTCGCGCTGCCGCACGTAGCTCACGCGGGCAAGCGCCGAGACACCGCGTGAAACGGCCAGCAATTCTTTCTTGCCGCGCCGCTCGAGGGTCGCATCGAGCTCGAAGCTGTGGTCAAAGTGGTCTTCCATGGCACCTTTGCCGCGCCCGGTGACGATGATGATGTGCTCGATGCCGGAGGCGACCGCCTCTTCAACGCCGTACTGAATAATGGGCTTGTCGACAAGAGCCAGCATTTCCTTGGGAATCACCTTGGTAGCCGGCAGGAATCGTGTACCCAGGCCGCCTGCGGGAAAGACTACTTTCCGTATTTGCTCGCTCATCAAATCTCCAGCAAAACTTTCAAAGCCACCGGGGGGATCGGGCGCGGCCCAATCTTCCATTTTCGATCGGTGATTTACTGTGGTGCTCTAGCCCATTCGTGGTATTGGCATACGGCATTTCAGAGAGTCGGAGAATCGTCGCCAAGCAGCGCTTCGCGCACGATCTTGATTGGCGGAAAGCCCTGGCTGAGAAATTCGTCGTGAAATTTTTGCAGTGAAAAGGCAGCGCCCTGCCTTTTCTGGAGGTCTGCCCGCAGCTTCATGATCTCAAGTTTGCCTAACGTGTAGTAGAGATACGTGGGATCGCCCGCGCCTCGCCGTGCTTCCACCTCAGCGGTTTCTCTGGGCTGGTAGCCTTCTTTCTGGAAGAATTCGACGGCCTGGTCGTAAGTCATATTCGCAGTATGCATTTGGATGCCGACAATGAAGCGCGCGTTGCGCAGCAGCGCATCCTGGAGCTGTCCGAGGCGAAGAAACTTCGCCTCGCGTTCGTCTTTGGCGCCGGTTCCCGGTTGGCCATATCCGTTGTCGAGCATCATCTGCTCTGTGTAGTGGGCCCATCCCTCAACGTTGGTGTTGGCGCTGAGGATTTTGCGCACGCGACTGGGCGCCTTGAGCGAGTAGAGGTACTGCACGTAATGGCCCGGGTAAGCCTCGTGGACGGACGTCGAGATCACAGTGCCGATGTTGAAGGAGTGCATGTAGCCCTCCACTTCGGCTGGCGTCATAGAGGGATCGGGCAGCGTCACGTTGAAGTACGAGGTCGTTGCATGCGTTTCGTAGGGCCCGGGCGAGTCCATGCTGGCCTGCGTCGTTGCGCGCATGAAGGGCGGCGTCTCTTCGACAACTGGGCGCACATCCGACGGAATCGTCACGATGTGGTGGGCGCGGATGAAATCGAGAAGGCTGGTGAACGTGGCAGTGAAAGCGGGGATCAGCTGATCGGGAGCGGGATGCTGGCTGCCTAACTCTTCAAGAACTTCGCGCGGAGTTTTACCGGGTTCGAGTTCTTTGGCCACGTCGGCGAAGTGTTGCTGGTTACGGCGCATGTCGGCATACCCGATCTCAAGAAGTTTCGGGAGCGGCACATCGACCATTTCGTCGTAGAGAAGCTTCTTTGAAAAGGCGTCGGCGCCGATGCGGTAGTCGCCGTTGGAGCGCGGCAGGAGATCAGTTTTCAGCCATTTCAGATAGTCGTTGAGCGCGGCGATAACGGCCGCATTGGTCTGTGCGAATTCGGTCTTGAGCGCCGGGTCTTGCGCATCGGCGAATGCGGCGGGAACATCGTGCTCGAAGAAGCTGACGATGCCGGGAAGCTGGTCGATGGCGATCTCGGTGAAGATGCGGGGCGGATTCTGAAGGTTGGCGCGCGCCTCGGCGATCAGGCCGGGCATCTTCTTCTCCCGCGCCATGAGGGAGCGCAGACGGTCATCGGCCGGCGCAAACTTGCGTTCCATCAGCACGAAGGCAGCGCCGGCGCAGGTGCTGGAGTAATAGTCGGCATTTTTGGCCGACGGCTGGAGCGTCTCAAGCGTCAGCAACCGCGAGTGGATGTCGCCCAGGACCATCTGGCGATCGCCGCGCGTCGTCTGATCCAGCGATGCAGAGGGAATCGCTGAGATGCGCTTGTCAAATTCGTGGAGGGCCGTGATTTCAGCGTCGATGCGCGAACGCGAGAAGTCTTCGAGCATTGTGTCGTACTGGTGGTAGCCGTCGATTGTTCCGTCCGATGGCTGATTCGGAAAGTAGACATGGTCGAAGTATTCGTCGGAGACATGTTGAAACTGTTGCTTCGCGGATTGGTTTTCGGCGTGAGCGGCCACGAAAGTCATGCAGGCTCCTAAAGCGACGAAAGCGATGATTTTTCTCACGGTTCCTCGTGTACTGATTGTGAACTATGCGGTAACAGCATCCGGCGCGAGTTTGGTAAGCAGGTCGCGAATTTCAAGTAATACATCGTCGGGGCGGGAAGCGGCCAGCGGGAACTTCAGCAGACCCTGCGGCGTGAACTGCGCTCCTCGCTTGGCGTTGCGGGCCACCAGCTTCATCAGGTGCTGCGGATCGACGGCAGCCTTTTCAGTAAATCGAATCTGCAATTCGGCGCGTTTCCGATCGATCTGCGCGATACCCAGGCCTTCACACTCCAATCGCAGGGCCGCGGCTTCGAGCAGGTAGACCGTTGCGTCAGGGAGCGCGCCGTAGCGGTCTTCCATCTCCGCGCGGAGATCGGCGATTGCTTTTTCATTTTCGGCGCCGGCAATCTTTTTGTAGAGGCGCAGGCGCTGATTCTCTTCTGCGACGTAACTCTCGTCGATCCGCAATGCGATGCCGAGATTGAGCTGCGTCGATGGACGCTCTTCGCCGCCTTCGCCCTTCAGCTCCTTCACGGCGGCCTCAAGCATCGACGTGTAAAGTTCAAATCCAACCGCTTCAATGTGGCCACTCTGTTCGCCGCCCAACATGTTCCCTGCCCCGCGCAGTTCGAGATCGAGCGCGGCAATCTTGAAGCCTGCACCGAGGTCGGAGAATTCCTTGAGCGCCGCGAGCCGACGGCGTGCAATGTCCGACAGTTCACGCTCCCCCGGAATCAGCAGGTAGGCATAGGCGCGGCGATTCGACCGGCCAACGCGCCCGCGCAACTGGTAGAGTTCGCTCAGGCCGTGGCGATCGGCGCGGTTGATGATCATAGTGTTGGCCAAGGGAATGTCGAGCCCGTTTTCAATGATCGTGGTCGCGACCAGCACATCGAACTCGTGATGCATGAAGGCGAGCATTACGGATTCCAGATCTTTCTCGCCCATCTGGCCGTGACCTACGACAACCCGCGCGCCGGGCACAAGTTCCTGGATGCGCGAGGCGATTTCGTAAATCGTCTCAACGCGGTTGTGCACAAAGTAAACCTGGCCTCCACGCTCGAGTTCGACTTCAATGGCAGAACGGACGATCTTTTCGTCGAATTTGGCGACGACGGTCTGAATCGCCATGCGATCTTTGGGCGGCGTCTCGATCACCGACATATCACGCAGACCCACAAGCGACATGTGCAGGGTGCGCGGAATGGGCGTAGCGCTCATAGCCAGGACGTCGATTTCCTTGCGAAGCTGTTTAAGCCGCTCCTTGTGGCGCACGCCAAATCGCTGTTCTTCATCGACAACGAGTAGTCCGAGGTCCTGGAATTTGATGTCCTTTGACAGAATTCGATGGGTGCCGATAAGGATGTCAACCTTGCCGGTCTCGATCTTCTCGAGGATGACCTTCTGCTCTTTCGGAGTGCGAAAGCGCGAGCTCATCTCGACGGTGATGGGGAATTGCGAAAAGCGCTTTTTGAATGTCTCAAAGTGCTGGAAGGCGAGCACCGTTGTCGGCGTAAGCACTGCGACCTGTTTGCCATCCTGCACGGCCTTGAACGCGGCGCGCATCGCGACCTCGGTCTTGCCATAGCCCACATCGCCGCACAGCAGGCGATCCATCGGCGTGGTCGCTTCCATATCCTGCTTGACCGCGCTGATCGCCGTGAGCTGGTCGTCGGTTTCGCGATAATCGAAGGAATCTTCAAACTCGCGTTGAAAATCATTGTCCGGCGAGAAGGCATTGCCTTCAGCGGTATGGCGTTGCGCGTAGAGTTTCAGCAGTTCGCCGGCCATGTCTTGCATGGCCTTCTTCACGCGCGCCTTCGTCTTGACCCACTGCTGTGACCCGAGCCTGTTCAGCACCGGTGCGGGACCGGTATCCGTGGAGCGATACTTCTGGATCAGGTCGAGACGCGTAAGCGGAACGTACAGCTTGGCCTGCTCGGCGAATTCAAGAATCATAAACTCGACCGCAAGCCCGTCCTGCACAATCTCTTTCAAGCCCTGGTACTGCGCAATGCCATGCTCGACGTGGACAACGTAGTCGCCGATGGCAAGATCGCGAAAGTCAGAGAGAAACGCAGCGGTCTTCGATTTCTTCGGCTCGGGACGCGCCGTGATGTCGGCGTCGTCCGACATATCGTTCGCGCCGAACAGAATCAAGTTGGCATTGGGAAAGCTGACCCCGCTGGCAATGTGTGTGCGCACAATGACCGGCACACGCATGTCACCCGCGAGGTAGCTGGCTTCTTCGAGTTCCGCTCCGTGGGTGACGACGCGGCTTCCCAATCGATACGGCACCTGGTATTCGCGCAGCATCGCGGCCGTGCGCTCCACGTCGCCTTGCGTGGGAACCGCAAGAACGATGTGCTGCTCTGCGGCCATCAGGTTCTTCAGTTGATCTACAAGCGCGGGAATGGAACCGTGAAAGCGCAGCGTTGGCCGCGAGTTCACGTCGATTTCGCCGAGCGTGTTGTCGTCTTCGAGCACATCGATAGCGCCGAGCTGATCGAGATCGAGGCCGTGGTGCGATTCAAGCAGGCCCTCGAGAACTTCAGGTCGCAGGTAGATGTCCTCGGGACGGATCAGCGAGCCGATTCCAGAGCGCTCGTGGCGCTGCTCAACCTTGCTCCACCAGCGATCGATCTGGTTGCGCACCATGGCTGGCTCGTCGACGAAGACCACACTCCGCGGAAACAGGCTGAGCAGGTGGTGATCGGCTCCGGCGACAGAGGAAAAGAACTCCCAGCCGGGAAACACGCTGACGCCACCCGCGGCTTCCGCCTCGATCGCCATCTCTTCTTCGTCCTCGCTCGCGCCTTCAACGACCTGCACCCTTTGCTTGCTCAGGCGCGCATGCACGGCGGCCAGGAGATGCTCGGTCACCGGAGTTTCAGTCAGAGGCAGAAGCTGCGTCTCGTCCAGGCCGGACTGCGAACGTTGCGTTTCGGGGTCGAACTTGCGGATGGTTTCAATTTCGTCCCCGAAGAACTCGATGCGGACGGGGCGGTCGGCTTCGGGCGAGTAGATGTCAAGAATTCCGCCGCGGCGCGTGAACTGACCGGGCATTTCGACCAGATCCATCTGGGTGTAGCCCACGCTGGCTAGATGCGCGGTCAGCACTTCGACGTCGAGTTCTTCGCCGCGGCGTATGGTAACGGCGAGGCTCGAGTAGTAGTCGCGACTAAACAGGCGAAGCGCGGCGGACTCCGCAGGCGCAATCAGAATCGACACAGCCCCGGTCGCAAGCTTGAACAGAGCTGCGGCACGCTGCTCCTGCACGTCGGGGTGGGGTGAGAGATTCTCAAACGGAAGTACATCGTGCGCGGGCAGCCGAACGACCCGGTCGGGATCAATGGCTCCGGTCAGGTCGCAGCCGGCGCGAAGCGTTGGCTCCAAAGCTTCGGCAGCCTTGTTATCGGCAACAACCACGATGACCGGTTGCTTGGCGGCGCGGGCGAGCAGTGGAAGATACAAAGACCGCGCGGTATTCGTGAGTCCGGACACACGGCGCCGACCGACACCGAGCGAGAGGTGCCTGCGAACGCGATCGAAGGAGGAGGACTGCTCCAGGTCCGCGAAAATTTCGCGGACAAACGGGAGGATCATGCAGAATCCAGTTTACCCGAGGACTGCGCGTCCAGCGAATCGCGCTTCGCGCCATTAGCGGCTTGTCCAGAACTCAAGCGTCAATCGACGGATCGCGGCACGGCGACCGGCGCTTTCAATGCTTCCCTGTAAACAAGTGCTCCGCCGAGCGCCATGGCGCCGGCAATCGCCCAGAGACCAGCGGAGTAGTGGTGCGTGACGTCGTGCAGCCAGCCCATGGCGGAAGGGCCCGCAAAGGCCCCTACCGCGCCAACAGAGTTAACGAGGGCGATGGCTGCGCCCCCTGCTTTGCCGCTCAGACGGCTGGCGGCAAGGCTCCAGAACATCGGCAGCGAGGCCAGAATTCCCATGGCGGCAAGACTGAAACCGGCGACGGCCAACAGAACAGAATGAGACAGGCCGGCGGCGATGAATCCCAGCGTGGACGCGAAGAATAAATAGGGCAACGTTCTAAATCCGCGGCGGCGGCTGGCCCACAGCATCGCGATCGCGCCAAAGCCGAAGGTCACCGATCCCCACCAGCCGGTCGACACGTTTGACGCCCCGTGGACGCTGAGAATTCTGGGCAGCCAGAAGGTGAGACCGTAGTTGCCGCTGCTCCAGAGGAAGTAGACGATGCAGTCCCGCGCAACGTGCGCTGTTTGCCTGCCCGATTCAATTTGCACTGCGCCTTCGCGCTTGAGATCGTCTTCGATTTGCTGTTTTTCTGCCGCTGAAAGCCAATGAGCAGAATTAGGCCTATCGGCAAGCAGCAACCAGGCTGCCACGCCGAGAATCAGCGCCGGCGCACCCTCCAGCAGAAAGAGCCACTGCCATCCGCGCAGACCGGAGAGATTGTTCAGCACGAGAATATGCGCTGAGATTGGCGAGCCAATGGAATTGCACAACGGCACTGCAAGTAAAAAGAGCGCCAGGATGCGCGTGCGCAGCGCGCGAGGCAGCCAGAACGTAAAGTAGTAGATCACGCCGGGATAGAAGCCGGACTCCGCAACGCCGAGAAGAAAGCGCACGCCGATGTACGACGCCTCGGTGTGCACAAACGCTGTGCTCATCGAAACGATCCCCCAGACAACCATGAGGATGGCAAGCCAGCGCCGCGCTCCCATCCGCGCCAGTACCAGGTTTGCAGGAACTTCGAAGAGGCAGTAGCTCAGGAAGAAAACGCCCGCGGCGAAACCGTACGCGCTCTCGCTGATGCCGAGATCGCGATTCATGGTGAGCGCGGCAAAGCTGACGTTGACGCGATCGAGAAACGCGACCATGTACAGCAACATGAGGAACGGGACGAGCCGCCACGCAACCTTGCGGTAGAGCGGACTCATGGGAATTGGGCTCACTCGCCGCGGGCTCCTTGGTGGGCGCGAACAAGATTACAGGATCAGGGTCAGGGCCTGTGGGCACTACCAGGGTTTAATGGGGTCGGCCAGGGAGCACGAAGTGTTCCGCACAGCGCGGCTCGTACGCGTCTCCGGGAACCTTGATGGGGCTGTCGTAGGGCGCGGGCTTGTCGTCGATCAGGCGCTGCGAATAGAGTGCACGGGCGCCACAGGTGCAGTAGGCCATACATTCCGTGATGCTGCCGCCGTAGGCATTCACCAGCCACGACAGGTTCAGCATCTCGCCGAAAGGCATCGCACGAAAGTCCAGGTCGAGCCCGGCGACAAGCACGTCATGATTCGCGTCGAGCAGATTCTTCGTAAAGAGAAAGAGGTCGCTGACGAACTGGCCTTCGTCGATCGCAATACACTCCACGCGTTTGCCGATTTCCTGCTCGAGATCGTCGATCGCCTTCAGAACCGACCAGGGATTGTTTGAGGGAAATTCGAGAGCATTCATCCGGGCATGGCCGTTCGGATTGCGGCTTTCCACAAGGCCCGGTCCGCCCTTGGTATCGTCGCTCGGCTTGAGCACGAGCACGTGCTGCTTGGCATACTGGCGGCGCATTTCGGCGCGGCGCAGCAACTCGGCGGTCTTGTTGCTGCGCATCGGCCCCAGCATCAATTCGATCTTGCCCGGCACTCTGGCAACTCCCGTGGACGAATGTGACTTACGGATTTCCATCATAATGCGACCAGCCTACATGTTGCGGTGATGCGTATGCGGCGGGAAATCATTCGTGACCGAGAGCCTTCGCGAAGGAGTAGAAGAAATCCAGTGCCTTCCAGTAGGAGTCGACCGGTAAGCGCTCGTCCTGCCCATGGGCCCGCACGTCATCGCGCTCCAGAGCCGTCGCTGAGAAGCCATAGCAGGCATAGCCGGCTTGCGCAAAGTAGATGGAATCGCTCGCGCCGTCCTCCATCTCTGGAGTCACAGGGATGCCGGGCCAGATCGCATTCGTGATGCGCGTCAGCGGATCGAAGACCTCCTTCAGCGGTGGAGGCGGCACAATCGCCTTGCGCTCTGGGGCCGTGTCAGAGACCTGGCCCGCGTCAGAAACATACTTCACGCTCAGCTTGGGGTCACCGAACAGTGCGATGAGATGTTGGCGAATCTCTTCCGGCGAGTGGCCGGGAAAGATGCGGCAATTCACGTTGGCCTGCGCGGATTGCGGGAGCGCGTTGTTGGCATGGCCGGCGGCGAGGCGCGTCGCCACGCAGGTGGTGCGAAAGTTGGAATTGAAGCTGGGTTCCTTGCTCAGGCGCGCAACCGCCTCCGCATTCGGCGGCGTGGCAAGGATAGCGCGCATATCGTCGGCCATCTGGCCGGTTTCCTGCTTGGCGAGGTTGCCGAAGTAGACGCGCGTCACCTCGTTCATCTCAAACGGAAAACTGTATGCTGCCAATTTATTCAAAGCGGTGGTGAGTTCGTAGATGGCGTTATCTGGCCGCGGCAGCGAGCTGTGGCCGCCGCGATTACTGGCCGTGATCTGGTAGTCGGCGTAGACCTTCTCCGTTGCCTCCACGTCGCCCACAATCGGCTTGCCGTGGTCCAGCTCCACTCCGCCGGCATCGGGATTGATGACGAACGCAGCGTCCACCAGGTCGCGATGATTTTTCACCAGCCACGACGCTCCATTGAACTTGCCGCCTTCTTCGTCGGCAGTGAGCGCAAGAATCAGATCGCGTTTTGGCTTGTATCCCTCTTTGTGAAGGCGCAGGAACGTGAAGACGAGGGCGGCATCCGACTCTTTCATGTCCTGCGTGCCGCGGCCGTAGAAATACCCGTCCTTCTCGACAAACTGGAACGGATCGGTGTGCCAGTCGGAGGCCAGCGCCTCGACCACATCGATGTGGCAGAGGAAGAGGACCGGCTTCTCCGTGGTGGGCGCAGCGGCGCGCATACGAACAACCAAGTTCATCTTGTTCGGATCGGGACCGAGCAGATGCACATCATCCGCCGGGAAGCCTGCATCGAGAAACCGCTTCTGCATCGCCTTGGTCGCAGCCGTCACGCTGCCTTTCGGCGTGTCCGTCGTGTTGATTTCGATGAGTTGCTTGAAGATGTCGCGAGCTTCGGCGCGCTCGGCGGGAGACGTGGTGGGCAGGGCCGATTGCGCGAGCGCTGAAAGCCCGAAAACTGCGATACATGCGGCGGCTGCAAGGAGTGTGGGAAAGGTCTGGCGGGGCATGGCAGCATTGTACGGCAGCGCTCCGGCCGCTGTATCTGTGAACAAGGCGACGAGTTGCGGGTTTACAGGATGTGCCAAATCGATTTATCGTGATGCCGCGAGTATTTGAGGTGCATTATGCATGTGAAGTTTTTTGCTGTGGCTGGAATGGCTGTACTGAGTGTCGCTACCCTAGCATTGACGGCGCAGGAACGGCCTAAGATCACAGGGGTATCACACCTTGCCGTCTACACATCTGACGCGGCGGCGACTGACCACTACTATCGCGTGGTTCTTGGCGCGGAGAAAGGGCCGGACCCCGAAAATCCGCAGGGTGTGAAGTACGCTTTCAGCGCAACACAATTTGTTGAAGTGCTGCCCGTGCCACCTAATGCTGGCATCAATCGCATGGACCATGCGGCGTTCAACACAGTGAACGCGGAAGGCATGCGGAAGTATCTCTCCGCGAAGGGGTGGAAGACGCCAACCTCGGTGACAAAGGGCTCGGATGGGAGCCGTTGGTTTGCGGTGCAGGATCCTGAAGGCAACAAGATCGAGTTCGTGCAGCCCGCGGCGAACGCCAAAGCTCCGAATGATCCAAATGCAATTGGCCACCACATTATTCATGTGGGACTTCTCGTTCACAGCCGCGAGGCAGAAGACAAGTTCTATCGCGACCTGCTCGGTTTCAGGCCCTACTGGTATGGCGGCATGAAGGATGACAAGATCGACTGGGTCAGCCAGCAGGTTCCCGATGGACACGACTGGGTGGAATACATGGTGACCAGCGGGCCTTCGGGATCAGGCATTCCTGCGAACATGACACAGCAGACGCTGGGTGTGCTGGATCACTTTGCGATTGGCGAAAAGTCTGTGGAAGATGCGTTCAAAGTCCTGCAGGCTGGCAATCGGCTGGAAGGCAGGCACGATGCGGCTCCGAAGATCGGCAAGGACGGCAAGGGACAATTCAATATGTACGATCCTGATGGGATTCGCGCAGAGCTGATGAACTTCCACGCGACGGAAAAACCGTGCTGCTCGGCGTTCACGGCGCAAGATCCGGCGGAGTAAGGGAACAGAAGCAGCGGGTCAGCAGTTGTCAGTCTAAGCACACTTGCGCGCTAGAATTTAGACATGGCCGCGACCGCACTCTCTCCTGACGTTCTCGCCAAGTACGAGCCGGTAATCGGCCTCGAAGTGCATGTGCAACTGCTCACTGCGAGCAAGGCATTCTGCGGCTGCGCGAATAGATTTGGTTCTGAGCCGAATACCAACATCTGTCCCGTGTGCATCGGCTTGCCGGGTGCGCTTCCCGTTTTGAATGCCAGGGCCGTGGAGTTCGCAGTGTTGGCCTCGTTAGCACTGAACTGCGAAGTACGCGAGCGGTCGATCTTCGCGCGAAAAAACTACTTCTATCCCGACTTGCCCAAGGGCTACCAGATTTCGCAGTATGACAAGCCGTTGGCTGAGCACGGCTGGATCGAAGTGCCCACGGCCGACGGCGCCACGAAAAAGATCGGCATCACCCGGGTACACATGGAAGAGGACGCGGGCAAGAGCCTGCACGACGGGTTCTCTGATTCTGCGACGCGCACCTATCTCGATCTAAACCGCTGCGGCACGCCGCTGATCGAGATTGTGAGCGAGCCCGATATCCGCACTCCCGACGAAGCTTTTGAGTACCTGACGCGGCTCAAGGAGATCCTGCTTTACACCGCCGTCTCCGACTGCAACATGGAAGAAGGCTCGCTCCGGTGTGATGCGAATGTGAGTGTACGTCTGAAGGGCGCGGAGCGCTTTGGAACAAAAGCGGAAGTGAAAAACGTGAACAGCTTCCGCTTCATTCGCCAGGCGCTGGAGTACGAGATCGAGCGCCAGATCGAAGTGATCGAAGAGGGCGGCCAGGTCACCCAGGAAACACGTCTCTGGAACGCGAACGAAGGCCGCACCTACCCGATGCGTTCGAAGGAGCAGGCCCACGACTACCGCTACTTTCCCGAGCCGGACCTGCCCCCGCTGATCGTGACGCCGGAGTTCCTCGAAGCGGCGCGGGCAAAGCTTCCCGAACTACCAGAGGCGCGCCGCAAGCGAATGATCGCTGAATACGAGCTGAACCCGAAGGACGCCCACACGCTGACGGCTTCCTGTGAATTTGCCGACCGGTTTGAAGCCGCCGCCAAGACCGCCAGAAATCCCCGCCGTGTAGCCAATCTGCTGCTGAGCGAACTGGGCGGCCGTTTGAAAGCGCTCGGCCTTGAACTCGATCGGTCCCCCATCTCAATGGCAGGGCTGGTGATGGCCGCCGATCTGCTCGACGACAACAAAATCAGTTCGAAGCAGATGAAGGGATTGTTCGATATCTGCTTTGAAAAGGGCGAGGACTTCCCTGCCGTCTACGAGCGCGAAAAGCCGCAGCAGATCACCGATTCCTCGGCCATTGAAGCCATGATCGACGAGGTCATCGCCGCCAATCCAAAGCAGGTTGAGCACTATCGCGCTGGAAAGAAGACCGTCGCGGGCTTCTTTGTAGGCCAGGTGATGAAGGCCTCGAAAGGGCAGGCCAATCCCGCGCTCCTGAATGAGCTGGTAACGAAGAAGCTGGACGGATAAAACTCCAGACTTATCGATTCCTGGGCCTCCCTGGGAACATTTTCCGAGCGCGCGCGTATGCTGTCATGGGACCTGCGTTTCCAACGTTCAGGAGGTCTGCGATATGAACCTGCGCAACGGATGTGCACTGGTGCTGTTGTGTGCGCTGCCGGCTATTCTGGCGGGCTGCAGAGGCTACGGCTCGCACTATATCAATGATGGGATGTCGAACAATTCGACGGGCGCATCCGGCGAAGTCGTCATCAACAAGATGGGCGGCGGCATCGACGTCGCCAACGCACCGCATGGAGCCACGCTCTCGACCATGGGCGGCGGCATTCACGTGGGCAATGTCGCTTCATTCGCCAGGATCAAGACCATGGGCGGAGGTATCGATATCGACCACGCCACCGGTTCGGTGGATGCCACAACGATGGGCGGCGGTATAACGATCAACACTGCCGAAGGACCGGTGAAAGCAACTTCAATGGGTGGCGGCATCACCGTTCACGAAGTGGGAACATCGAGCATGCAGCGGGATATCCGCCTCGATTCGAAGGGCGGAACCATCGAGCTGACCGTTCCTAAGGACTTCGCCATGGATGTGAAGATCACGCTCGCCTACACGCGAACTGATCGCCAGTATCACATCGTGCAGCACGCGGGTCTGGACGTCCACGAATCGGGCGAATGGGATAAGTCGTTCGGCACGCCGCGCAGGTACATTCGGGCAAGCGGGATTGTGGGCAGCGGCACGAACCGCGTTACGATCGAGACCGTCAACGGCGATGTGATTCTCAACCAGGAATAGCGTGAATTTTGATCAAGAGTGCTCCTTGAGGCGCCGCGCAGCTTCGCGCCATGGGCTGCGCACCGTGTACACTGGAGTCGCAGTTGCGCTCTTCTTCTTCATGCCGAGAAGCCTCCGCTTGAGCAACCAGCCAATGGCAGCCTGCGCGGAGCTTTTTGATATGCCCACGGATTCGGCTACGTGCTGGTAGCTCGCCTGCACGTCGGCCCGCGTCTTCGCGTGTTCTGCGGCCAGCCACAGATACACCAGAAAGCTCACCGGCTTGCGGTCGTGGCCAACCAGGTCCCGCATCAGGGTGTCGGTAATGTAATCATCCAGAATCGGCATGCTATAGCAATCGATACTATAGCATCGAATGGCTGATTGATCCCGATTTCGCGGCACGTTATTCTCGATCCAATGTGAGGTCAACGTGATCAGAGGCATCAAGTTTGTCGGGATTCCCGTGCGCGACCAGGACGTGGCGTTGAAGTTCTACACCGAGGCGATTGGCATGAAAGTGATGACCGATCAACCCTTCACGCCGCAGCAGCGCTGGATCGAACTGATGATTCCGGGCGCGGATACCGGCGTTGCACTTTTCACGCCGGAGGGCCATGAAAAGCGCATCGGCGAGCACCAGTCGATTTCGTTCTGGTGCGACGATGTTTTTGCAACCGCCGATGCCATGAAGAAGAAAGGTGTGATCTTTACCAAAGAGCCGACGACCGAACCGTGGGGCTCCGTCGCCGTATTCAAGGATCCGGATGGGAATCAGCTCGTATTGTCGAGCCGAGGCAAGCAGAAATAAGCATTCTGCGCGAGAATCGCCCGGACTGCGAACGCCCCTGAAGGACGGGCGAAACGGCCTATTTGAGTTTCAACTCCGTCTCAAAGTCCTTGCGTGCATCCCACGAGCTGACGGTTTTTATTGCGCTTTTTTTGCCCTCCTTCTCGGCCCACAGATCGAAGTCGTCGGTCATGCTGACCTGGGCAAAGCGAAAGCTGCCGTTGCTGGAAGACGTATAACTGCGGATGGATTTCGTCTTCTTGTTCTTGAGGAAGACGGTTGCGCCCTGCACAGGTGCGGAGTTGGCGTCAATGACGAGTCCGCCAACATTACGCTGACCCAGGTTCTGGGCGTGGGCCACGCCGGAAGTGTTCACCCCTGAGAAGATCACCACTGCCAAGGCGGCAAATGCCACCCGAGCCGCCAATCTTGCGCGGTTCCCTGTCACTCTTCCTCCTCGTCCTCAACCAGCAAGTCGTCTTCGTCGTCGATGCCCTCTTCTACCTTCGAGAGCTCGAGCGGTTCCACTCCAACGACCTCGTACTCTGTTCCACATTCATCGCAGACGACGACGTCGCCTTCTTCCACTTCTTCAACGTCGACATCGAGATTGTTTTCACATTCCGGGCAGCTTGTCATGGCAGCCTCCTCCCAAGGCAATTCGTGATGTAGGATGGCGTTACCCCTAGGGTACGAACTTGGGTTAGTTTTAGGCAAACCGTTGGAAAGGTCAAGAGGCCGAATCCCCCACCTTTGCACCGAAGTACGTGCACCGGAGAACAAATCATGAAGATTCCCCATTTGGTCCTGCTTTGCGGGCTGGCATTGGCGTGCGGCGCCGCGATTGCGCAGCCTGACTATGCGCTTCATGCCACCCCCATCGGTCCCGCGCTGGTCGATCCGGCCATTGCCCGGGCCCTCGCAACCATCAAACCCCAACAAATACATCAGACGATTCAGGCGCTGGTTGGTTTCGGCACCCGCAGCACGCTATCGAGCATGGAAACCGACCTGCCCCCCGGCCAGGGGATAAACGCCGCGGCCGACTGGATCGCTGCACAGTTTGAAGCCATTTCGCACGAATGCGGCGGCTGCCTCGAGGTCAAACGCGACACGTTTACCGCCGATCCGGCAAGCGGCGGCCAGTGGGCGCGTCGCATTCCCAAGCCCACCAAAATCGCGAATGTTTACGCCATTCTGCGCGGGACAGATTCAGAACAGGCCAAACGCATGGTCTTGGTGACAGGCCATTACGATTCGCGCGATTCCAGCAATAACGACGACCACGGTGCTGCGCCCGGCGCTAACGACGATGCTTCCGGCGTAGCCGTTTCGCTGGAGTGCGCACGGGCCCTGAGCAAAATGAAGTTTCCCGGAACCATCGTCTTTGTTGCCGTCGCGGGCGAGGAACAGGGACTGGTTGGCTCCGGCCACCTGGCCAAACTGGCCAAGGACGAAGGCTGGGATCTGGAAGCCGTGCTGAATAACGACATCGTGGGCGGCAATACCACTCCCGGCGATACGTTGCAGATGAAAGACCGGGTACGTGTATTTTCCGAGGGCGTTCCCCAGGCCGCGACACCGGAGCAGGCGCGCGCCATTCGCGCTCTTGGCAAGGAAAACGATTCGCCCAGCCGCGAACTGGCCCGGGCCATTGCCGAGACCGCCTATACCTATCTTTCGCGGCCGGGGACGCCAAAGCCGTTTGCCGCCTCCCTGATCGACCGGCCGGACCGCTACCTGCGCGGTGGCGACCACAGCTCCTTCAACCACGAGGGGTTTGCGGCTGTGCGCTTCACCGAGTGGCGCGAGGACTACAACCATCAGCACCAGAACATCGTGATGCCACCCGCCGGATCGAAAGATCCGATTCTCGGAGACCTGATCCGCTTTGTGGACTTCAGCTACGTGGCGCAGGTTGCGCGGCTGAATGCTGCAACCCTGGCTACCCTGGCCTTCGCGCCGGGCGAGCCGCAGAAGGTAACTATCGTCAACAAGATGACCGAGAATGGTTCGACGCTCACCTGGGAGCCGCCCGTTGGCGGCGGAGTCGCTCACTACGATGTGCTGTGGCGCGAGACAACCGCACCCAACTGGCAGTATGTGAAGCAGGTCGCTGCCACGGCTGCTGAGGGGCCGGTCACGGTATCGCTGCCAATCTCCAAGGACAACGTGATCTTTGGCGTGCGAGCTGTCGACGCGAAGGGTCATCGTGGGCTGGTCGTGGTTCCCTGAGCACTCGCTGGGCTGCCTGATCAACGGCGGCCCGGCACATACCCATGACACGCGCAAGCCATTCCATTTAACCTGTTCACTACCATGCCCCGGATTGGCGCCACCCCGTTTGCTTTCCCCGACTTTCACGGCGCCACTCGCCGGCTGGTGCTCGTAAATCTGGGTGCCTACTTTCTGCTTGCCATCGCGGGATTGGTTGCTCCCGGGCCGACTGGGTCGGCGCTGAAGTACCTGCTTTTCTATCCAACCACGTTTTTGCACGGCGCGATCTGGCTGCCCCTCACCTACAGCCTGGTCCATCCCACGGGCCTGATTCTTTCCGCACTGTTTGAACTGCTTTCCATCTGGTTTCTGGCCGGATTTCTCGAAGCCTTCCATCCTGATGCCTGGGTCATGGGCCTTTACGCAACTTCCGTGATCGGCACCACTCTCGCCGCGCTTGCCATCTACGGCGGCAGCGTGATGCTTGGCGCATCTCTGCTGACCATCCCGCTGTACGGATGCTTCGGCGGCATCTTCGGGCTGCTGATGGCCATCGGCCTGCTCTACGGCGATGTGCAGTTCCAGATGTTTTTTGTCATCGGCATCAAGGCGCGCTATATGGCCATCATCTACGCGCTCGTGGCCGTCGCCATGATGTTCGGCAGCATGCGCATGTACGCTTTTGCCCAGCTCGGCGGAGCGATCGCCGGATTCGCCTTCATCCGCATGGCGCCGCGTCGCGGATTCTCGTTCCTGCTCAGCGAAAAGTGGTACGGCATGCGCAATGGCTACTACCGCTGGAAGCGCCGCCGCGCCGCCAAAAAGTTCGAAGTCTACATGCGCTCCCAGGGCCGTACCGTGAAGTTCGACGGCAGCGGAAAGCAGCTTGACGAGGATGCCGACGACAAGAAGCGCTGGAATTGAAGCCGCGTCGGCACGCCTGCCGCTGTAACGATCAATTCCCGAGCCATGACCCATAACCGAATCGAAATCATCCGCGAGAACTACGACCGCATTGCCGCAGAGTACGCGCGGAGAATGTTTCGCGAACTGGATGCGAAGCCCTTCGATCGCGAACAGCTCACGCGTTTTATCGGCGAGGTCATGGGGCACGGCCCAGTCTGCGACCTGGGTTGCGGGCCGGGTCACATTGCCCGCTATCTGCGCGATGCCGGTACCGACGTCTTCGGCCTGGATCTCTCGCCGCAGATGATCGCGCAGGCACGGCAGCTGAATCCAGACATCGAGTTTCGCGAAGGCAATATGCTCGCGTTCGACCGGGAAGATAGTTCGCTCGCAGGCATTGCCGCGTTCTACGCCATCGTGAATATTCCCCAGGAGTCGCTGCCCTTGGCATTCGCTGAGATGCTCCGCGTCCTGAAGCCGGCAGGGCTTCTGCTGCTTTCGTTTCACATCGGCGAAGAAGTGATCCGGCCCGAGGAACTGTGGGGCAATCGAGTCTCCATGGAGTTTTACAAGCTGCAGCCGGAGAGGATTACGCGCCTGCTGACAGGCGCTGGGTTTGCCGTCGAAGCCGTGGTCGAACGCGATGCATACGCGCCCGATGTGGAGTTCCAGAGCCGACGCGCCTACGTCTTCGCTCGTAAAGCAGCCGTCACCGCCTGAAGGGATTGATCTTTGCGCGATCGTGGGCGATGCCTCATTCGATACAATCCTCAATGGAATGACCAAGAAATCCGCATTTCTCTTTTCGGGGCAGGGGTCGCAAGCCGTGGGCATGGGCCGGGACCTTGCCGAGCGTTTCCCCATCGCAAAACGGACTTTCGCCGAGGCCGATGAGGCCTGCGGGTTCGCCCTTTCACGGCTTTGCTTCGAAGGGCCGGAAGAGGACCTGAAGCTGACTGAGAACACGCAACCCGCTATCATGACCGTCAGCGTGGCGGCACTGCGCGTGCTCGCGGAACACGGAATTGAACCCGCGCTAGCCGCCGGCCATTCGCTCGGCGAGTGGTCTGCGCATGTTGCGGCCGGAACACTGACGTTTGCCGATGCAGTACGCGCAGTAAAAGCGCGCGGACGCGCCATGCAGCAGGCAGTCCCGGCGGGGCAGGGCGCGATGGCGGCAATTCTCTCCCTCGATCCCGAGCAAGTGGCCCAAGCCTGCGAAGAGGCCGCACGGGAAACAGGACTGATCGTCGCCGCTGCAAATCTCAATTCACCGGGGCAGACCGTCATCTCCGGCGCAACGGCCGCCGTGGAGAAGGCCGCAGCCCTTTGCAAAACCAGGGGCGCGCGGCGTGCGGTGATGCTTCCCGTCAGCGCTCCCTTCCATTGCGCCCTGATGCAGCCGGCGCAGGAAGAAGTGGCGCGTGTGCTGGCAGGCCTGCAGCTTGCCGAACCGCGCTTTCCGGTAGCTTCCAACGCGAGCGGGACCATGGTGACGACGGCTCAAGGAGCGCGCAACGCACTCATCGAGCAAGTCACCGGCACTGTGCGTTGGGTGGATTGTGTAAGAACCCTGGTTGGCGCGGAAGCAGATATATTTGTCGAAGCCGGCCCCGGCAAGGTGCTTTGCGGGCTGCTCAAAAAGATCGACGCGGCACAGAAATCGCTGAATGTAGAAGACTCAGCGAGCCTCGAAAGGGCCCTCGCGGAGTTAGCCGAAGCCTGAGGCACACCAGGCAAAATGAACTGATTGTTTTGGCTCTCGCCTCAGGTTACGGACCGAGATACAGTTCCTCATCGGGCGGCGCGAAGTCCAGCGTGTGGTCCTTCGGATAGTACGTTAGAAACAATGCCTTGCTCTTGCGCCCGTTGATCAGCAGCCCTACAAGCAACACATTCCGAAACACGCGTGCCGCCACAATCTGATGGCTCTGGATGATCCCATACTCGTTCTGGCTGCTGTTCGTGCCCCAATCGGCCTCAAAGCGATCGAAGGGGTAGGCGCCGTACTTGTTCGGGTGCTGCTGCCAGTTGGGATCGTGCATCCAGATCCCGTAAGCCTGTTTCAGGTCGTTCTTCTCCACCGCTCCCATGAAGTGATTAATCGTGTAACGGCCCCGCAGGTGTGTCCACCAGTTCCAAGGCCAGTCCGCAGGATGGCCGGCAGCAAACCAGAACACGATGATGAAGATGAAAAGAAGGCCACCGCCGCTGTACAGCATCACCCGATTGCGCAGCTCGCGGGCCTCGTCAAATTTGGGAGCATCCAGCAGAGTCATTCAGACTTTCCTCGCAGTCAAGAATACGGCACGAGCGGGACTAGGGACCAGGGACTATGGACTATGGAATTCGGTGTTCAAGTCGCAAAGCCTCATCCCTCTTCTTAGTTAGACACCGTTAGGACAAGGGTAGTTCCCGGGTTGCTCTTGCCTAATCCCAATCCCTGATCCTGCTTTATTCACTCCCGGCTGTATGTATTCCGGTTCTTGTCTTTGTGGCGCTCAAGCGCCAGCTCGATGAGTTGCGTAATCAGCGCGGTGTACGGGATGCCAGTCGCCTCCCACAGCTTGGGATACATGCTGATCTGCGTGAAGCCCGGCAGCGTGTTCACCTCGTTGAGATAGATGCGGCGCTTGCCATCCGGCTCCATCAGGAAATCCACACGCGCCAGCCCCGAGAGATCGCAGGCCCGAAACGCTGCCACCGCCATTGCGCGAATCCGCTTCGCCTCCTCGCGACTGATCTTCGCCGGAATTACCGGCACCGAGCCTTCCGACAGGTATTTCGCCTCGTAATCGTAGAACTCCTTGCCGGGAATGATCTCGCCGACCACGCTGGCCCTGGGATCATCGTTGCCCAGCACGCCGACTTCGAGTTCGCGGGCACGCGATTTTTTGCCGCCGACTCCCTGCTCCACCACGAGCTTGCGATCGTATTTCGCGGCCTCATCGAGCGCGGGTCCCAGTTCCTTCCGATCGTGCGCCTTGCTGATCCCTACCGACGATCCGAGATTCGCGGGCTTCACAAACACCGGGTACTTGAGCGCGGCCTCAATCTGCGCGATCGCTTTTCGCGGCGATCCTTCCCACTCCGAGCGCAGAATCGTGACGTGTTTGACGATCGGCAGCCCCGCCTGCGCAAACAGCCGCTTCATCACGTCCTTGTCCATGCCGGCCGAGGACCCCAGAACGCCCGATCCGACGTACGCAATTCCTGCCAGCTCAAACAGGCCCTGGATGGTGCCGTCTTCGCCGAACGTGCCGTGCAGCACGGGAAAGACAACGTCGATTGCCTTTCCCTCAGGGCCCTGCGGTCCGGGGACAGGCGCAAGCAGCGTCGGGATGCCCTCGTGCAGCAACTTCGCGCCCGGCGTCGCCTCTGGATCGCCCGCCCGCAGCTGTCGCGCCACGGCGCTCTTGTCGCCCTCCAGCAGACCGGTCGCATCCGCCGCCGCCAGCCATCTGCCTTCTTTCGTGATGCCGATCGGCACCACATCGAATTTGCTGCGATCGATTGCCTTCAGAATCGAAGCAGCCGAGAGCAGCGAGACTTCATGCTCGCCGCTGCGCCCGCCAAACAAAATTCCTACGCGAAGTTTCTTTGCCATCGCTCTTATTGTCGCTCACGGGAACGTGCTAAAGGGTGACAGGCGAGATTCGTGCTTTCCCACTCATGCCGCGAAGAAACCGCGTCATGAATGGGGCACCCAGATTTTGTGGTGGACCGCAGAATTTGCAGCTGATCAGAGTATCTTCTTCCCAAACGCCGAGCACGCCAGTTCCACCGCCAGGTCAGCGGTCCGGTTGTGCTCATCGATCACCGGGTTCACTTCAACAATCTCGAAGCTGAGCATCCGGCCGTGATCGGCAAGGATCTCCATGGCCAGGTGCGCCTCGCGATACGTCGCGCCGCCCCGAACCGGCGTGCCCACGCCGGGCGCATCCTCGGGGTCGATCCAGTCCATATCGAGCGAGATGTGGTAGCCGGCCGTGCCGCGGCCTGCCGCACGCAGAGCCTCTTCCATCACCGCGCGCATGCCCCGCTCATCGATGTCGCGCATGGTGTACACCTCGCCCATCCCCGCGCGACGGATATTGGCGCGTTCCGCGGCGTCGATGTCGCGCACCCCCACCAGCACGGTGTTTTCCGGAGCGATCTTTGGGGCAAAGCCGCCGATGTTGGTCAACAGATCGGGTCCCAACCCCAGCAACGCCGCCAGCGGCATGCCGTGCACGTTTCCGCTGGGCGAGGTATCCGGTGTGTTGATGTCGGAGTGCGCATCAATCCAGATCAGGCCGATCTTCTGGTTTTGGCGCCGAAAGAACTCCGATACTCCGGAGACCGACCCGACCGCGATGGAATGGTCGCCGCCCAGCACCAGGGGAGTCATTCCCTCTTCCAGGGTCTTGCAGACTTCCCTGGACGTGCGCGTGCACGTATCGGCAATCTGCTTGAGATAGCGTGCATTCGGCTCGCCCACATTCTGGGTCTCTGCAATATCGACCGCTATATTGCCACTGTCGGTGACGTGGTGGCCGAGGGCTTCGAGGCGCGCTTCCAGTCCCGCGACGCGCATCGCCGAAGGCCCCATATCGACGCCGCGACGACTTGCACCCATGTCGAGCGGCACGCCGAGCACGCGAATGCGCCGCGTGGGTAGCGATTGGGTTCCGCTGGGTGGAAACGAGGTGACGACAAGGGGAAGCTCTGGGTTGGTTGCCATGCAGGATTGGTCTCCCGAATCTGAGCCCCAGCTATCATACCCTGCGCCCCCCGCCGCATGCCCCGAAACGCGTCATCCTTGTGCTGAAAGTGGTATGACCGGTGGCATCAAACTACCGCGAAAGGTGTAACGAGAGTAACCAGACGTGAGCGTAAACTTTTACCAATCGCAACAAGTTCCTGATTGCGTGTGGTATCAGCTAAGTTCCTCACGATAAGGAGCTAGCAGGCAATTTCGAAGGACGCTGGCATGAAGTTGACTGGCAAATCCCGGCAGTGTCTGGCGCGAGCTGCAGCATTTCTCGCGGCAGTAATTGCAACGCCGCTCGCTCATGCAGCGGGCGCCCGGGACGCCACTGACCTCACACCCATGAGCGCTCCCTCGTGGTTCAGCGCCCACAACTTGGGTCCGATCGTGATCGTACTCGCGGTCCTTGTCCTGATCGTCGGCTTATGGGGCTGGATTCTCCGTAGAAAGGTCGACTACCAGAGCCGAACCATCAGCGCACATTCCGAATCCGAAACCCGGATCGAGCGCCACAATGCGCAACTGGAGAGCAAGCGCGGCAAGATCCTTGAGGACATCAACAGTTCGCGTCCTTTGCCGGAGCTGATCGATTCCATTACTGAGATGGTGGCGTTCAGCCTCGGCTTCCCGTTCTGCTGGTGTGAAATGCCGGATGGAGCGCGCCTGGGAAATGCTCCCGCCAAAGCTCGGGGACTGCGAACCATTCGCCTCGACATTCCCGCCCGCGCCGGTGGTTCTCTGGGAACGCTGTTTGCCGCCACCGAGGCTGGTGAACCTCATCCTCACGACGAATCCTCAGCCCTGGAAGAAGGCGTTCGGTTGGCAACGCTCGCGATCGAAACGCGCCGGCTTTACAAGGACCTCGTCTACCGCTCGGAGTTCGATTTGCTCACCGATATCCATAACCGCTATTCCCTCGACCGCTACCTTGAGCAGTTGATCGAAAAGTCGCGGGTTGAGGGCTCGATCTTTGGCATTGTCTACATCGATTTGGACGAGTTCAAGCAGGTCAATAACTTCTATGGCCATCACATTGGCGACCTTTACCTGCAGGAAGTCTCCATGCGTATGAAGCGGCAGCTCCGTTCCGGCGATATGCTCGCGCGCCTCGGCGGCGACGAGTTTGCGGCCCTTGTGCCCGTGGTGCGCACCCACTCCGCTCTTGAGGAAATCGCGCAACGGCTCGAACGCTGCTTTGACGCTCCCTTTGCGGTGGAGGGCTATGTGCTTCGTGGAGGAGCTAGCGTGGGGGTTGCACTCTATCCCGACGACGGAACCTCGGCCGAAGACCTGCTGAGCGCCGCCGACGCCGCAATGTACGTTGCCAAGCACACCAAGCGCCACGGCGCAGAAATGCCGGGTCGCCTGCAAAAGGCGCTCTTCAATCCGGAAGAACCGGACAAATAAAAGCGCACCGGCTCTGTTTGAACCGACTTGCTTCATCCCCCCTAACCAAACCCGCGCTTGCTCTCAGCGCACGTGCAGCTGCGAGATCGTCACCTTGCCCTTGACAAGTTCCGCCTTGCGCCACTGGCTCTTCTCGTTCAGAGCCACCCACCGGCGTTCCTCGCAGCGGTAGTGCCAATCCTTGTCGAGTTGGTAGTAGATCAGCGTACCGGCCGCCTCCATCACCTTGATGATGCTGTTGTCATGCGAATTCTTCTCGTCGTAGTCGGTGGTCGCGCTCTCGCCCATCTCGGAGTAGATCTCGTTCAGTTCGAACAGCAGCGCGTTCACGCTGTCGTCCATGGCCTCCACGTTGAGGCCGATACGCCCGGCTTCGCGCAGCGTGATGGGATAGTTATGCGAGGGATAGCCGGAATTCAGGTTGTTGCTGATTTCGCGCGCCCGCTCCTTGTCGTCCATGTGGTACGACAAGATCTCTTCGCAGATGCGGGTTGAAAGCGCGCTCGAGCGATCGACCGCGCCGATCACCAGCGGATGGACATACGGGAACAGCGCTTCGTACGGATTGGTTGTCGAGTCCTTGGCCTGCTCCGTCCAGAGGCGAATGACGCGCAGCAGTTCGTCGTTGCTGACGCTTACCCGATCGTTGTCGCGGTCGATGGGCGAGAGATCGTGCGTAAGCGAAGTGTCGACGGCAGACAAGTGCGCGAGCGGTCCCATCAGGATCTTGTCTGCGCCTAGCGCCAGCATGGTTGCTGCCGACTGGCACTCGAGCGGCGCAAGCACCGTGAGATGCTTCACATAGCGGCGCAGCAGGTTCACCATGCGCAGCGATGCCTGTCCCGAACCGCCGTCGGACTTGACGAACAGCGTCAGGCGCTCGATGCTCCCGAGCTTACGCAGCAATGCGTATAGACCGGCGACGTCGTTCTGGCAGATGGAACCTTTGTTGGAATTCCAGTAGGTGATGATCGGTTCGCCGAGTGCGCGCGACAGCTTTTCGAGCACCGGCTGAGTCCGCTCGATCAACATCGGCGGCTTGGCCGGGCTGGGGCGGAGCACTGGAAATTCGGATACAGATGCAGCTACAGATACAGATTGGTTAGGCAATTCGGGATACCGCTCAAGTTGAAATGTCTTGATTGGCTCGATATTAGCACGATGTTGATCAGGCCGAAATAAAGAAAGCCCGGATTGCTAAGGGCATCCATGTGTTCTGAGAACGCTCCATCCGTGGAATCTCGGAGCCCTGAATCACTTGCAGGCTTTCGTGTCCGCACATGACTCTCGTTATCACTCGAAAGTGTCACACGCCCCCTGCTCTCGTCGCAGCGGCGTAATGATTGACTGTTCGAAAGATCGGTGTATGAAGAGTCATCCAGATTACGAATTCCAACTGTCGCTCGCGAAGCGGGCGATTACAGTTGTCGCGATTCTTTGCGCGTTTGCCGCATCCGCCGCGGCAAAAACCAGCACGCCCCGGACGGACGCCCTGGGCGCACATGTCAACGCCGGACGCGGGTGCCCTGAGTGTCACTCGCCACACAGAATACGATGGGAGCAGCGCAGCACTCTCACTCGCAAGGCTAACCAGGGCGGAGACATGCTTTGGGGTCAGGATGTGACAGGCGTATACGCCGCTTATGGCAGCCAGTCGTCTCAAGAGGCGACGACCAACACGTCTGACTTTGATGGTGTTCTCAGATGCCTTACCTGCCACGACGGAAACTACGGAACGCCAGCAATGATGCGCAATGTTGTTTACGAGACCATCCCTTCCGGCTATGCATCTGTCGACACGATTCCCACATTGTTGGATCATGAAAGCCTGATCACGGGTCATGAGATTGAAGACCATCCGATGGGACTTGAAGCGCAGATCAGGTGCGGCGGGGCCCATGGCTGGGATTGCACTGAAACCAACAGCGTTATCACGATGGGGGGCATTCACTCATCGCACTTTGCCGCGAGTTATGGTTTCTTCGTCAAACCGAGCCATAACGGCAACACCTCCGTTGTCGCTTGCACCACGTGCCACAATCCACACCTCATGACGATCACCAGGGTGACAGCAAGTTCCGCCTCGAATCTTTTTCCGGTGGGAGTCTATGCGACTCGGCACTTCCTGCGCGCTCCGTATGACCCTGCAGCTAGCGAAGGCCCGAGCAGCAACCGATCCGCGCAGTTTTGCCGTCAATGTCACGCGGACAAATCGAATGAGATGAATGGCAGCACGGCGATCACCCACATCTAAAGCGGATTGCGATGCGTATTCATTCCGGAAGAGATGCTTCGGAAATTTGCGTGACGAATAAAAAGGCCCGGCTCGCGCCGGACCTTCTGTTCACTGACCACTGACAACTGTCGGTTACTCGGCTGCCATCTCTTCGGCTTCGCCTTCCTGGCGCATGAGTTCGAGTTCGCGCTCGGCGGCTTCGATCTCTGCCGAAACCTCCTGCTGGACGCGGGCTGCCGCTTCTTCCAGTTCCGGTGAGAGCTGGACGTTGCGGTAGTACTCAAGGCCCGTGCCTGCCGGGATAAGCCGGCCGACGATGACGTTCTCTTTGAGGCCGCGGAGATTGTCGATCGCTCCGTTGATGCTGGCCTCGGTAAGCACGCGGGTCGTCTCCTGGAAGCTGGCCGCGGAGATGAACGAGTCGGTCGAGAGCGAAGCCTTGGTTATGCCAAGCAGCAGCGGACGACCGAGTGCCGGACGGCCACCTTCCCTGACAATGCGCTCGTTCTCTTCGCGGAAGCGGAAGCGATCGACCTGCTGTTCGAGCAGGAAGTTCGTGTCGCCCACTTCGTCGATACGCACCCAGCGCAGCATCTGCCGGACAATCACTTCGATGTGCTTGTCAGAGATGGCCACGCCCTGCAGACGGTAGACTTCCTGGATTTCGTTCACCAGGTAAGCCTGCAGTTCCTTTTCGCCCAGCACGGCAAGAATGTCATGCGGGTTCAAGGGACCGTCCATCAGCGGGTCGCCGGCACGAAGGCGTTCGCCCTCCTGCACGTTGACGTGGATGCCGCGAGGCACCGAATACTCCTTCTCGTCGCCGTTGTCAGCCGTAACGTAAATCTTGCGCTGCCCCTTCTGCACTTCGCCGAACCGGACCACACCATCGATCTCGCTGATGATGGCCGTTTCGCGCGGCTTGCGGGCTTCGAAGAGTTCCACCACGCGCGGCAGACCGCCCGTGATGTCCTTGGTACGCGTCGACTCCTTCGGGATCTTCGCGAGCACATCGCCCGGCCCCACCTCATCGCCATCCTGCACCATAAGGTGCGCACCGCGAGGCAGCAGGTACCGCTTGTGCGTCTTGGCGTTCTTGACGACAAATGCCGGCTGACGCTTCTCATCGGGAGCATCGGCAACCACCCAGCGCGACAGGCCTGTGACTTCGTCGACTTCCTCGTTGAGCGTGATGCCTTCCTGCAGATCCTTGAACTGCACCGTGCCGCCGATCTCCGTGAGGATGGCGTAGGTGTAGGGATCCCACTCCGCAAGCAGTTCGCCGAGCTTCACAGCCGCGCCGTCCTTCACCCGCAGGCGCGCACCGTATACCACCTGGTAGCGCTCCTTTTCACGGCCGCGTTCATCCACGATCGCGAGTGAGCCGGAGCGGTTCATGGCAACGAGAGTGCCGTCCTTGCTCTCGACGTGGTTCAGGTTGATGAAGCGCACGAAGCCGTTGTTCTTGGCATCGAGGCGCGACTTGTCCTGCACGCGGCTGGCGGTTCCGCCGACGTGGAAGGTGCGCATGGTAAGCTGCGTGCCCGGCTCGCCGATGGACTGCGCCGCAATTACGCCGCAGGTTTCGCCGAGCTCGACCATCCGGCCGGAGCCGAGGTTGCGTCCGTAGCACAGAGCGCAGACGCCGCGACGCGATTCGCAGGTCAGCACCGAGCGGATCTTCACCTTCTCGACACCCGCACCCTGAATCGCCGAAGCAATGTCTTCGTCGATCGGCTGGTTGACTTCGACAACCACGTTGCCGTCGTAATCCTTGATGCGCTCAAGCGATACGCGGCCAATGATACGATCGCGCATCGGCTCGATGATTTCGCCAGATTCGACGATGGAACCAACGTAGATGCCTTCGCTCGTACCGCAGTCGTACTCGGTGACGATGACGTCCTGCGCCACGTCGACCAGGCGGCGTGTGAGGTAGCCCGAGTCGGCAGTCTTCAGTGCCGTATCGGCCAGGCCCTTACGCGCGCCGTGGGTCGAGATGAAGTACTCCAGCACCGTCAAGCCTTCGCGGAAGTTTGCGGTAATCGGCGTCTCGATGACTTCGCCCGAAGGCTTGGCCATCAGTCCACGCATGCCGCTGAGCTGGCGAATCTGCTGCTTTGAACCGCGGGCGCCGGAGTCGGCCATGATGTAAATCGGGTTCATGGCTCCCTCGTCATCCGCCTTCTTCATGTTGCCGAACATCTCGTCCGCAACCTGGTCAGTCACAGCCGACCACATCTGGATGACTTTGTTGGAACGCTCGCCGTTGGTGATGGCGCCGTCCATGTACTGTTTCTGGACCTCGATCACCTTCTTGTCGGCTTCGTCCACGGTGGTGTACTTGCTGGCCGGAATGACCATGTCATCGAGGCCAACAGACAGGCCGGACTTGGTGGCGTAGTTAAAGCCCAGTGCCTTGATGCGATCCAGCATTCCAACCGTGACCTCAAGACCGAGGTTCTGATTGCAATAGTTCACCAGCTGACCGATGCCCTTCTTCTTGAGCAGGCCGTTGATGTAGGGCATGCCCGAAGGCAGTGCGTCGTTCAGAATCACGCGGCCAACGGTGGTGTTGATGTACTCGTTATTGAAGTCCACCGGCTCGGTATGCGTCAGGTCCTGATCGTCGTAGGCGGTGGTCATATCGAGCACCTTGCCCGTGTAGCGCAGGCGGATCGGCGTCAGAGTCTCCAACTGCCTGGCTTCAAGCGCCATCAGGATCTCTTCCGTATTCGAGAACACGCGGCCTTCGCCGATGCCACCCTTCTTGGCCTTGGTCAGGTAATACAGCCCAAGCACCATGTCCTGAGTTGGAACGGTGATCGGCTGACCCGACGCCGGCGAAAGAATATTGTGTGATGCGAGCATCAGCACGCTGGCTTCAATCTGCGCCTCAGGCGAAAGAGGAATGTGCACGGCCATCTGGTCGCCGTCGAAATCGGCGTTGAAGGCGGTGCAGACCAGGGGGTGAATCTTGATAGCCTTGCCTTCCACCAGCACCGGCTCAAACGCCTGAATGCCGAGGCGGTGAAGGGTTGGAGCGCGGTTCAGCAGCACGGGGTGATCCTTGATGACTTCTTCAAGGATGTCCCACACCACCGGCTCCTGCATCTCCACCATTTCCTTGGCTTGCTTGATGGTGGTGCAGTGGCCCGTCTGTTCCAGGCGGTGATAGATGAAGGGCTTGAACAGCTCAAGCGCCATCTTCTTGGGCAGACCGCACTGGTGCAGCTTGAGTTCTGGACCGACCACGATGACCGAACGGCCGGAGTAGTCGACGCGCTTGCCGAGCAGGTTCTGACGGAAGCGGCCCTGCTTGCCCTTCAGCGTATCCGAGAGCGACTTCAGCGGGCGGTTGTTGGCGCCGCGCAGCACACGTCCGCGCCGGCCGTTATCAAACAGCGCATCCACGGCTTCCTGCAACATGCGCTTTTCGTTGCGCACGATCACTTCAGGCGCGTGCAGGTCCATCAGCTTCTTCAACCGGTTATTGCGGTTGATCACACGGCGATAGAGATCGTTCAGATCCGACGTGGCAAAGCGGCCGCCATCCAGCGGCACCAACGGGCGCAGCTCTGGAGGAATGACCGGCAGTACATCGAGAATCATCCACTGCGGCTTGTTGCTGGACTTGCGGAATGCCTCTACGACCTTCAGGCGCTTGGCATACTTGATCTTCTTCTGCGCTGAGGTCTCGGTCTTCATCCGCTCGCGCAGTTCCAGGCCCAGCTCTTCGATCTGGACACGCTTCAGCAATTCCTTGATGGCCTCGGCGCCCATCATGGCCTTGAAACCGGAGGGACGATACTGCTGGTCGAGCTCGCGATAACGAGCTTCGTCCTTGATGATCTCGCGCTCTTTCACCGGAGCGTCGCCCACGTCGACCACGACATAGGACTCGAAGTAGAGAATGCTCTCAAGGTCGCGCAAAGAAATATCGAGCAGGTGGCCGATACGCGACGGGAGGCCCTTGAAGAACCAGACATGAGAACAAGGGGACGCGAGCTCGATGTGGCCCATGCGCTCGCGACGCACTTTGCTTACCGTCACTTCGACGCCGCACTTGTCGCAGATCACGCCGCGGTGCTTCATGCGCTTGTATTTCCCGCAGAGACACTCCCAGTCCGTTACTGGTCCAAAAATGCGTGCGCAGAACAAGCCATCGCGCTCCGGCTTGAAGGTGCGGTAGTTGATGGTTTCCGGCTTGGTGACCTCACCATGCGACCAGCTGCGGATTTTCTCCGGCGAAGCAAGCATGATGCGGATAGCGTCAAAATCGGTAATCGGGCTGGTGAGTTCAAACGGGTTTGAACGAAACAAGGCGACCCTCCTTGGCGAGCCTTTCGGCATTCGCCGCGGTATCTCCCGGGATTCTTTTAGCGGGTCCTTCCTTCCCGGGAAGCGGCGGTAACCGCTTTCAAGAAGGACACCGAAAAACTCTGGCTGAGCTTTCAGCTATCAGCCGTCAGCTTTCAGGAGCTTGTCGCCACTGAAAGCTGAGAGCTGAAGGCTGACAGTTGCTAATCAGCGACTGCCGCAACTTCCGGCGCAGGCGCTTTCTTAATCAGGTCCGCGCGTTTGATCAATTCCACGTCCAGGCACAGCGACTGCAATTCACGAATCAGCACGTTGAACGACTCCGGCACACCCGGCTCGATCGCCGCCTCGCCCTTGACGATGGCCTCGTAAATCTTGGTACGGCCATAGACGTCATCGGACTTGGCAGTGAGCAGTTCCTGCAGGATGTATGCAGCGCCGTATGCTTCGAGAGCCCACACTTCCATTTCGCCAAAGCGCTGTCCACCGAACTGCGCCTTGCCACCCAGCGGCTGCTGCGTGATCAGCGAGTACGGTCCGATCGAGCGAGCGTGAATCTTGTCGTCGACCAGGTGCGAGAGCTTGAGCATGTAAATGTAGCCCACCGTGACCGGCTGCTCGAATTGCTCTCCCGTCATGCCGTCGAACAGCGCCGTCTTGCCGGATGAAGGCAGACCGGCCGAGGCCAGCAGAGCCTTGATCTCGCCTTCCTTGGCGCCATCGAACACCGCGGTTCCAAACCAGATGCCGCGCTGCATGCCGGCACCGACACGAAGCAGCATCTCGTCATCGAGTTCGAGAAGCTGACGCAGCGTCGCGGTTCCGGCAAACTCCTTCTTCATCAGTTCGCGCGTTGCCTCAACGTCGCTGTTGGCCTTGATCAGTGCAGCAATCTTGGCGCCCAGCGCATGTGCGGCCCAGCCAAGGTGCGTTTCCAGAATCTGTCCGACGTTCATACGAGAAGGAACGCCGAGCGGATTCAGAACTATTTCCACCGGAGTGCCATCGGGCAGATATGGCATGTCCTCTTCCGGCAAAATGCGCGCGATCACTCCCTTGTTGCCGTGGCGGCCGGCCATCTTGTCGCCGACCGAAAGCTTGCGCTTCATGGCAACGTAAACCTTGACCAGCTTGATTACGCCGGGAGGCAGTTCGTCACCCTTCTGCAGCTTGGCAATCTTTTCATTGGTGATCTTGCGCAGCACTTCAATCTGGCGCGAGGTCATCTCTTCGATCTCATCGATCTGCTCGTTGACGCGAGGATCCTTGTCGTTGTAGCGGATGCGCTTGAGATTCTTCGTCGAGATGCGCTCGATCGTTTCGCGGTCCAGGATTGCAGCCTTGGTGATCAGGCGCTTGTTGGTCCGCTCGTCGTGCAGATCGGCCAATACTTCCTTGCCGCCCAGAATCGCTTCGAGACGCTTCAGACGCTCGTCCGTAAGAATGCGGATTTCGTCGCCGAGGTTCTTTTCGAGCTTGGCAACATAATCTGCCTCGATCAGCTTGGCGCGCTCATCCTTCTCCTGCCCCTTGCGCGAGAAGATGCGCACATCGACCACCGTGCCTTCGATACCCGGAGGGCAGGTAAGCGAAGCATCGCGCACATCGCCGGCCTTTTCGCCGAAGATCGCGCGCAGCAGCTTCTCTTCCGGTGTCAGCTGGGTCTCGCCCTTGGGCGTTACCTTGCCGACGAGGATGTCGCCGTGGCCGATCTGGGCGCCGATGCGGATAACTCCGCTCTCGTCGAGATCGCGCAGCGCATGCTCGCTGACGTTGGGAATGTCGCGCGTGATTTCTTCGGGTCCTAGCTTGGTATCGCGCGCCTCGATCTCAAACTCCTCGATGTGTACAGAGGTGTAGTAGTCCTCGCGCACCAGTTTTTCGCTGATCAGGATCGCGTCTTCAAAGTTGTAACCGCGCCATGGCATGAAGGCCACCAGAACGTTCCGTCCCAACGCCAGCTCGCCCTGCTCCGTGCACGGCCCATCGGCGATGACCTGCCCCTTGATAACGCGCTCACCCTCGCGCACAACCGGCTTCTGGTTGATGCAGGTGTTCTGGTTCGAGCGCTTGAACTTAATCAGTGTATAGATGTCCGAACCAACTTCACGCGAAAGCTGCGTGGGATGATGCTCGCCTTCGACGCGCACAATGATGCGCTCGGAGTCGACCGAATCCACGATGCCGTTGCGCTTGGCCAGGATCACAGCGCCCGAATCGCGGGCCGTAACGCCTTCCATGCCGGTACCCACCAGCGGAGCCTCGGCCACAAGCAGAGGAACCGACTGGCGCTGCATGTTTGCGCCCATCAGCGCGCGGTTCGCGTCGTCGTGCTCGAGGAACGGCACCAACGATGCGGCTACCGAGACGAGTTGCTTCGGCGAGACGTCGATATAGTCAACGTCCGTGCGATTCACCAGCACGAAGTTCCCCTGACGACGCGCATTCACCAGGTCCTCGGTGATCTGCCCTTCGGCGTTGAACTCGATGTTCGCCTGCGCGATGGTGTGCTTATCCTCTTCCCAAGCCGACAGGTAGAAGCTGTACGGCATGTAGTCGATCTGCCGCTTGTTTGCCTTCTTCAGAGAGGCATTCAGCTTGATCGCTTCTTCCTTTTCGATGTGGTCGCCGACGCGAAGCCCGCTTTCACCTGCGTTGACGATCTCAACGTAATCCAGGATGCGCGAGTCCTTCACCTTGCGGTAAGGCGACTCGATAAATCCGTACTCATTGATCCGTGCAAAGCAGCTCAGCGAGCTGATCAGGCCGATGTTCGGACCTTCCGGCGTTTCAATCGGGCAGATGCGGCCGTAGTGGGTCGGATGTACGTCGCGGACTTCGAAGCCTGCGCGCTCACGCGACAAGCCGCCCGGCCCAAGTGCCGACAAACGGCGCTTGTGCGTAATTTCCGACAGCGGATTGGTCTGGTCCATGAACTGCGACAACTGCGACGAACCGAAGAACTCGCGAATCGCGGCCATGACCGGCTTGGCGTTGATCAGGTCGTGCGGCATCGCCGTCGACAACTCCTGATACACGCTCATCTTTTCCTTGATGGCGCGCTCCATGCGAACGAGGCCGATGCGGAACTGGTTCTCCATCAATTCACCAACGGCGCGCACACGGCGGTTGCCGAGGTGATCGATATCGTCCACCATGCCGATGTTCTTGCGCAGCTTCAGCAGGTAACGGATGGTTCCGTAGAAATCTTCCGGCGTCAGGGTGCGATGGTCGAGTTGGGTTGCGTCCTGATTCTCGTAGAGCTTGATGTTGAACTTGAGACGGCCCACGCGCGAGAAGTCGTACTTGCGCGGATCGAAGAACATGCCTTCGAACAGAGCAGTCGCCGTATCGAGCGTCGGCGGATCACCGGGGCGCAACTTGCGATAGATTTCGATCAGAGCCTCTTCCGGCTTGTGTACCGAGTCGCGCTTCAACGTGTTGGTGATGATGTTGCCCACGTCGTCGCGTTCCGGGAAGAAGAGTTCGAAGCTCGTCGCGCCGCTGGCCATCACCTTGTGCAGGCGATCGGCAGTCAGTTCCACGTTGGCTTCGACGATCACTTCGCCGGTATTGAGGTCAACGATGTCGGCGGCCGTGATAGCTCCATCGAGCTCGGCGGACTCAATCTCGATCTTGTCGATGTTGGCGGCACGAATCGCCTTCAGTGAGTTGGCCGTGATCTTGCGGCCGGAGTGCGCAATCTCTTCGCCTTTGTGCAGGACGGCGTGCGCCGGTTTCGCTCCCACAAGGTGTGTCGACACCTTCTCTGCGGCAACCGCCCACTGCAGCTTGCCATCGGCGATGTGGATGCGGTCAATCGTGTAGAAGGTCTTGAGAATCTCCTCGTCGGAGCGCAGACCAAGCGCGCGCAGGAAGATCGTTCCCAGGAACTTGCGCTTGCGGTCGATGCGGACGTAGAGCGTGTTCTTCTGGTCGTACTCGAACTCCACCCACGATCCGCGATAGGGAATGATCTTGCCCAGGAAGTAAGTGCGGTTGTTCGCTGTCTCAAAGAAGACACCAGGCGAACGATGCAGTTGCGAAACAATCACGCGCTCCGTGCCGTTGACAATGAATGTCCCGTTCGGCGTCATCAGCGGAATGTCGCCGAAGAAGACTTCCTGCTCCTTGATGTCGCGAATGGTCTTGTTGCCCGTCTCCGCGTCCTTGTCGTAAATCGTCAGGCGAACGGTCACCTTCAACGGGGCAGAGAACGTCATGCCGCGCTCTTCGCACTCCTGCTGGTCATACTTCAGCTGCAGGCCGACAGGGTCGCCGCACTTGTTGCAGAAGTCGGGAACGTTCTTGTTGTACGTTCCGCACTTGTGGCACAACACGTCACCAGGAAGAAACGGATCCGTGATGACCATCGCTCCGCAATGGGTGCAGGCAGTACGCAGGTGATGAAGACCCTTGAGGTGGCCGCACTTGCACTCCCAGTTGCCGATGGAGTAGTCGACGAAATCAAGCTGCGAGATGCCGCGGAAGTCGGTAATGGGGAAAACTGAAACAAACACCGACTGCAGCCCTGAGTCGTCGCGCTCGTTGGGCAGCTTGTCCATCTGCAGAAAACGCTCGTATGAGCGACGCTGCACTTCGATCAGGTTGGGAATCTGGGTTGCGGTAGGAATCTTGGAAAAATCGAGCCGGCTGCGAATCGCGCGCTTCTCGTTAGGCATGCATCACTCCTGAGTCTCGTCACATCCAACGCAAATCCCGCCATCCAGGTTTGCGCCGGGCCGGCTCCCGAGTCTCGAGGCGCCGGCAGTTTACGTAGAAGAACCGATGATTCGGACTGGCCCCCTGCACGTAGCCAATCCCGTCCGAAACGTTCGGCCACAATTCAGCCGAGCTTCCGGAATCTCCGCGCCAAGCGTGTTTACTTGATTGAGGCGCAGTGAAAATTGCGCCACAGGCGTTGTCGCACTTCAGAGTGTTGGGCTAAACTGCGCACAATCGGTAGCAGGCCTGCCGGAAAACCCGGCCCCGAATGCCTGCAAATGCATGGTAGATTTCGCCGTAAAGCCTAATCTGCCGTGGTAGAGACACAAATGCCCGCGAGGACACAACTCCTCACGAGCGCGGCTTACTGCCGATGCTCCCATCCGATTTTTGTTGCACTGCTATCGCCGATCCCAAAGCTCGCTTCTGCTGCCCGCCGCCTGCCAATCGACATCCGTCTCCGGGAAACCCGCCTATCCCGATGACACGAGAGCACTTAACTTCGTGTTGACGTTCGCCCCATGGCTGCTTGGCCCAGCCGAGGTGCGAACATTTGTGCCCTTTGACTCTTGATTAAGACGCGCTGTAGTGGTTTTCGCCCAAACCGTGGAAATTCCAGCATGGGCCGAAAAGACGCGCAACGTTTATCGTAGCGCGTCCCGGCTCGTCTTGCAAGTCGCGTACCAAACTACTTGATTTCGATGGTTGCGACGCCTTCGAACTTCTTCTTGATCGCCTCAGCCTCGTCCTTGGTCGCGCTTTCTTTCAGCGCCTTGGGAGCGCCGTCAACCAGGTCCTTGGCTTCCTTCAGGCCGAGCGAGGTAACCTCGCGGACAGCCTTGATGGTGTTGATCTTGTTCGCGCCGAAATCCTTCAGAATGACCTGGAATTCGGTCTTCTCTTCAGCCGCCGGAGCCGCTGCCGCACCGCCGCCGCCGGCCGCTGCAACCGGGGCTGCCGCTGCTGCCGAAACGCCGAGGCGCTCTTCAAGCTTCTTCACCAAAGACGCTGCCTCAAGCAGGCTCAGGCTAACAATCTGTTCTTCCAACTGTGCGAGATCCGCCATTTTTGTTCTCCATTCAAATCCGATTTGTTGAATTTCCCGATCAAGACGAGATCCTTGTCCAAAATCCCGCCCCACGCAGTGGAAGTTTCCGATGCGCCAGACCCGCGCACTTCCCGCCTGCTTAAACCCTTCAGTTCACAGTTCGAAGTTCTAAGTTCACAGCCTTTGAAAGCCCGACTACGAACTTAGAACTACGAACTTAGAACTGGCGCCGCTAAGCGGCGCCTGCAAACTTTTCTTTCTCCACGCCCTGGTTGATCACCACCGCCAGGTCGCGTCCCGTCGCGTTCAGAACCGTAACCAGGCGCTGCGCTGGTGCATTGATGAGGTAGAGCAACTTGGCAAAGATTTCTTCCTTGCCCGGCAACGTCGCCAGCGCCTTGACCTCTTGCACGTTCAGCAGCTTGCCGTCGACAATGCCCAGCTTGAACTGGAACTCCGCGTTCTCGCCCGCCCACTTCGCGAAAACCTTGGCCAGCGCCACCGGGTCGCCCGAGGTGAAGGCAACCGAATTCACGCCCTTCAGGCCCTTCAGCGCAGGAGCGATCGAGGTGCCCTCGCTCGAAACCGCAGCCAGCTTGTTCTTGACCACGCGGTACTTGCCACCCGCCTCGCGAATGACCTTGCGCAGTTCATAATCCTTGGCAACGGTCAGCTTGCTGAACGTGCCGATAATTGCGGTTGTCGAGGTCTCAAGCTCCTTCGCCAGCAGCTTGACCTTCTCCGACTTCTTTGCCTTTGAAATTGCCATGTCAAACTCCAGGGATCAGGGCTCAGAGATCAGGGGTCAGCTTTCAACAACCCCGATTTGAACTCCCGACTCCCTCCCGCCCGCGCAGGGCGCTCGTTTCAAATGCTCTTTTCAACTTCTTCGGCCCACCAGGATTCTCAGCCGCGTTACCGCATTCAACTGATCCCTGATCTCTGACCCGTAAAACCTGCTTTTAGTGCTTGCCCGCCGCGTCCGCCACGGCTGAATCCAGCGGAACCCCGGGGCCCATCGTTGAGCTCAGGGTCACGCTCTTGATGTACTTGCCCTTTGCCGCCGAAGGCTTGGCGCGCACGATCGACGTAATCACCGTGGTCGCGTTCTCTACCAGCTTTTGCGGATCGAAACTCAGCTTGCCCACCGGCACGTGCACCAGGCTGGTCTTGTCGGCGCGAAACTCCACCTTGCCGGCTTTGATCTCTTTCACAGCCGCGGCCACATCCTGGGTCACGGTTCCCGTCTTTGGATTCGGCATCAGGCCCTTCGGTCCGAGCACCTTGCCCAAGCGGCCGACAACCTTCATCATGTCGGGCGTCGCAATCAGCGCGTCGAATGCCGTCCAATTCTCTTTCTGGATCTTTTCGACCATTTCTTCGCCGCCCACAAAGTCAGCGCCGGCTTCCCGCGCTTCGTTCTGGCGATCGCCGGAAGCAATCACGGCAACAGTCTTGGTCTTGCCCAGTCCGTGCGGCAGAACGACAGTTCCGCGCACCATCTGGTCGGCATGCCGGGTGTCGACACCCAAACGCATGGTCAGGTCGACGGTCTCGTCGAACTTGGCGTACTTCACTTCTTTGAGCAGGGTGACCGCTTCGGTCAGCGGATACGCGGACTTGGTTACAGCCGCACGCGCCTTCGCAATATTCTTGCTGGATTTTGCCATCGGTTCCTCGTCTCCCACCGCAGTTGCCAGCCCCTTTTTCGGGGAACCTGGAGGCTATGCGCCTGAAACCTTCGGCGCTTACGCCATCGAACAGGTCCAAATGCCGTGGTGCCATTGACGGCCCAAGGACTTCCCCGGGCACATCCATGAATGATAGCGAAATGGTACCCAAAATGCAAACATCTCCGGAACCGCGACTTTCCTAAGCTCTTCCCCCTGGGCAGCTTATCCCCAGCACCGAAACAAATCTCACGATATGGCATCTAACAGAGTGAAGAGAGTAAAGGTATTGCACCCCAGCCAGAGGTCGATTGAGCGGGTGCTCCAATGAGGAATAACATTATGAAAAGATTAGGATTATCCGTTGCGTTGGCCGCAATCGCGATCTTCGCGGCTTTCCCAGCGTTTGCTCAGAAGTACAATCAGACCGGCCAGGGGCGTGCCGTAGTCACGATTTTGCCGTCGGCCAAGAACGGCACGGTCGGCAAGGTGCCTGCACAGAATCTCAAGCTTAAGGTCAACGGCAAAGACTCCGCGGTGACAAATTTCACCCCGCTCGAGGATGCCAACAGCCCGGTAGAGCTGGTCCTCCTGATCGATGGCGGAGCGCGCACGAGCTTGGGATCCGAGTTCAGCGAACTTCAGAGTTTCGTCAAGGAAATGCCGCCCAACACCAAGATGACCATCGGCTACATGGACACTGGAAGTGCGAAGCTTTCCGGTCCGCTTTCTTCCAATGCAGCCGACGTGCTCAAAGGCCTCCACCTGAGCACCGGCTTTCCCGGCTCGAATGCCAGCCCGTACTTCTGCCTTTCGGACCTCGCCAAGAACTGGCCCTCCCATGATCGCACCGCTCGCCGCGAAGTCCTGATGATCACCGACGGCGTGGATAATTACGAACGGCGGTACGACCCTGAAGATCCGTACGTCGCAACAGCGATCAACGACTCGGTGCGCGCCGGGTTGGTCGTTTATTCCATCTACTGGAGAGACATGGGGCGCTTCAACAGCGGCTGGTATGAAACTAATGCCGGACAGAACCTCCTGTCAATGGTGACGCAGGCAACGGGCGGTAACAGCTACTGGGAAGGTCTCGGCAATCCTGTTTCGCTGCAGCCGTTCCTGCAGGATTTGCGCCGGCGCCTGAATCACCAGTACGAGCTCACCTTCACAGCTCCGTCGAACGGAAAGCCTGAGGTTGAATCAATGAAAGTCGATCTCAAGGTCCCGTCCGCGAAGGTCGACGCCCCTCAGAAGGTGCTGGTGACTGGTCCCGTAACTGCGCGCGGCGAATAAGGGCGTAGAAATACGGTGCGGCAGTCGGAAGGGGACAGGATTACCAGATTACTTTACTGCCCCTTTTTACCGAGACAACCATCGCCCATCCATCTGCTTGAGTTTGCTCTCTATTTCTGAAATCGAACCCGATACCGTATAGTTTCTTGAAACCGGCAATGCACGGACAGGTTCTTCGATCTTCAGCATCCGCACAAGGCCCGCCGAACCCCATTGCCGCTCCTCTGCCACGCACGAAAGAAGGCGATCCCGAGGTCCCCCGATCTCATACTCGCCTCACGTTGCGTGCGGAAGAACCCTTTCAAGAGAAGAGGTATATGAAACAATCCCGGTTGGCCTTGGTTTTTTTTGCTCTTTGGATTTTTGCCGCAGCCGCTTCACTTCACCCGCAGACCCTCAACACCAGCTTCGCCCGTGACCCGCAACAGCCCGTCGATCAGGAATACACCGACCACATCCACAAGTACACAACCGACCCGTCGTTCCTGTCGCCGCTGGTGGACTACCTGCCCGCTTCCAAGACCGTTCCCACGCCCGCAAAGACCTTGGGCGATGTCTCCGGCGCGCCCGATATGCTGCCCTACGCCGAAGACGTCTACAAATACTTCCGGCTGCTTGCGGCTGCCAGCCCGCGCGTAAAGGTCGTCACCATCGGACACACCGAAGAAGGCCGCGAGATGATCGCCGTGGCCATCGCCGATGCCGACCTCCTTAAGAACGCCGACGCCAACAAGCAGCGCCTGGCCCAACTCGGCGATCCGCGCACCATCAACTTCGACGACGCCAAGGCCCGCGCGCTGATTGACCAGTCCTACCCCGTCTACTACATCACCGGGACCATTCACTCCATCGAAACCGGCGCGCCCACCGCGCTGATGGAGCTGGCTTATCGCCTGGCCGTCGATGACTCACCCTACATCAAGTACATCCGCTCGCACATGATCGTGCTCATCACGCCCGTGGTCGAAGTCGATGGCCGCGACCGCATGGTCGACATCTATCGCTGGCACAAGGCCCACCCTAACGAGAAGTGGCCGCACCTGCTCTACTGGGGCCACTACGTTGCCCACGACAACAATCGCGACGCCATGGGCATGACACTCGACCTGACGCGCAACGTGCTCGACACCTACATCGACTGGCACGCGCAGGTTCTGCATGACCTGCACGAATCCGTGCCCTTCCTCTACGACAACACCGTGGGCGACGGTCCTTACAACGCCTGGGTCGATCCGCTGCTCGCCGACGAGTGGGCCGAACTCGGCTGGAACAACGTCGCGCAGATGCAGAACTTCGGCATGCCCGGCGTCTTCACCCACGGCGACTTCGACACCTGGAGCCCCGGCTACCTCATGTTCCTCGCCTCCATGCACAACGGCATCAGCCGCCTCTATGAGACCTTCGGCAACGGCGGCGCCGACACCGAAAAGCGCATCCTCACGCCCGAGGAATATTCGCGCACCTGGTACCGCCAGAATCCGCCACTGCCCATCGTCACCTGGTCGCAGCGCGACAACAACAACTACGAACAGAGCGCGCTGCTGTCGACGATTTCGTACTTCGCGCAGCATTCGCATCACTTCCTCGAGAACTACTACATCAAGAGCAAACGCTCGATCCAGAAACCGACCCTCGAGGGCCCCGCCGCCTATGTCATTGGTCCCGATACCGCCGAAACCAATCGCGAAGTTGAGTTGCTGAAGGTGCTCAAGCGCCAGCACGTCGAGATCCAGCAACTCTCTGACGCCGTCACAGCCGAGGTTCCCGGCGCAAAGCGCGGCGATAAGCCAAAGCAGCAAACCTTTGCCGCCGGCAGCATCGTGGTGCGCATGGATCAGCCGTATTCGCGCATTGCCGATGCCCTGCTCGACCGCCAGTTCTGGGCGCCCGACGACCCGCAGAAACATCCCTACGACGACACCGGCTGGTCGTTTACCCACCTCTTCAACGTCAAGGTTGTACGTGTCACAGACCCCGCGATCCTCAAAGCCGGCATGAAGCCCATCGACGATCCCGCCGCGCTGGCCGGCAAGATCGATGGCGCGGGTTCGATCGTCGCCGTCAACAACACCGGTCAGATTTCCCTGCTCTCTCTGGTTTACAAGCTCAAGGACGCGAAGATCCAGGTCGCCGAAAAACCCTTCGACGCCGATGGCAAGCACTTCGCCGCAGGCTCGCTCCTCATCAACAATGCCGATGACAAGGTCGCCGCCGCGCTCCACGATCTTGCGCTTGACGGCACAAAACTCGGCGCTGCACCCTCCGTCGCCATGCATGACGTCGCAGCCCCGCGCATCGCATTCATGCACACCTGGCTTGCCACGCAAACTGAAGGCTGGTGGCGCTACGCCTTCGATACCGCCGGCATTCCTTTCGACTACATGAGTACGCAGGCCGTCGCAAAAGAGAATGACCTGCGCTCGAAGTACGACGTCATTATCTTCGCCCCCGTCGGCCATTCCTCCTCGCTCGACATCATCGACGGCCTGCCGATGTGGAACAACGCCATGCCATGGAAGAAGTCGGACATCACACCCAACCTTGGCCGCATCGACTCCACGGACGACATCCGCCCCGGCCTCGGCTACGAAGGTCTCGAACATCTCAAGCAATTCGTCGCCAAAGGCGGCTTGCTGATCACCTGCGAAGACACTGCGCAGTTCGCCGTCGACACCGGCCTCGCCCCAGGCGTAAGTGTCGTGCCCCATGGCGAAGCACGCATCGTCGGCTCCGTGCTCAACACCGTCTTTGTTGACAAAGACAGTCCCATCGCATCAGGCTATGGAGCGAATCTGTCCGTGATCAGCGCCAACGGCATGGCCTTCAATATCAGCAACACCCTCGGCCGTTCCCGCGGGCGCCTGCTGAAGGATCCCTACTCCGAACGCCCCACCGGCCGCGGCACACTCGAAGAAAACGACGAGCCCCTCGGCCGCAAAGCCGTCGCAGCGGAGCCGCTCGAAAAGGTTGAACCCTGGCAGGCGAAGAAGCTGAACGAAGAACAGACCCGCAACAACTTCTCGGTCATCCCGGAAGCAATGCGCCCTGAGGTCATCCTGCGCTTCGCCGGTAGCAAGGACCTGCTGCTCGACGGCCTCCTCGACAAGGCCACCCCCATCGCCGAGCACGCCATCGTGGTCAATGCGCATCTTGGCCAGGGCAGCGTGCTGCTCTTTGGTAACAACCCCATCTATCGCGGTGAAACCATCGGCGACTATGCGCTGGTCTTCAACGCAATTCTCAACCACGATCACCTGGAGAGGAAACCCGCTGCGCCTGAAGAAAAGATGGAAGAGAAGAAGTAGACGCTCGGGCCTTCAGTTCCGGCGGACGCTTTGGCGCTATCCGGATTGATAACGGAGGGTCGCTGCCGCACTTTGGACTTTCCGTGGAGCAGCGTTCTGTGTCATGCTTTTAACCATGGGAAGCAAAGACAAAGGTAGAAAAGAAGCCAAGAAGGCGCCGAAACCCAAACCGAAACCCGAACCAGCTCGGCGCGAGATCTTCACCCCTGCTCCGCCGAAGTAAGAGTTCCGGAGCAGAACTCCGAACGTTTCCGTAATCATTGCGAACGCAGAAATGCCCTCCCCGCGGGGAGGGCATTTCGTTTACGGCAATAGTAGTAAGCCAGTCCGGACTTACCCTACAACCTCAATGCCCATTGAGCGGGCCGTGCCCTTGATGCTCTTGACGGCCGCATCAATCGAGGCGGCGTTCAAGTCGGGCATCTTCTGCGTGGCAATCTCGCGCACCTGCTTCTCGGTCACCTTGCCCACTTTGTCCTTGTTGGGCGTACCTGCGCCCTTGGCGATGCCGGCTGCCTTCTTCAGCAGAACAGCCGCGGGCGGCGTCTTGGTGATGAAGGTGAAACTGCGATCGGCATAAACCGTGATGACAACCGGAATAATCAGCCCGGCCATCTCCTTGTTCTGCGTCTTGGCGTTGAACTGCTTGCAGAACTCCATGATGTTCACCTGCGCCTGGCCCAGCGCGGGGCCAACCGGAGGCGCGGGCGTCGCTTTGCCCGCCTCGATCTGCAGCTTCACATACCCATTAATCTTCTTCGGAGGTGCCATGTCGTTTCCTTTGAAACCAGCTTTTAGCCTCTAGCTCTGAACTCAAGGCTGGTCATTTCCTCATGCAAATTTTGGTGTCGAATCTTCAGTGTTCGCTCGCAACCGGCTGCGGCTAGATCGCCAACCCGGCTAGAAGCTGAAAGCTAATGGCTGAGAGCTTCAACTACTCAATCTTTTCCACTTTGCCGAACTCCAGTTCGACCGGCGTTGAGCGCCCGAAGATCGTCACCATCACCTTCAGTGTCTCGCGATCTTCGTTCACTTCGTCCACCACGCCATTGAAG
>NZ_JBAUUO010000062.1:0-159378 GCF_049582745.1 Occallatibacter sp. | reverse complement strand
CGGCACCCCATTTCGCTCGATCACACGCCGGATCCACTCGTTGGTGTAGACGGGAACCGTGCTCTTTTCGACGATCACCTTGTAGGAGTCGACGGAGCGCGCGATTTCGCTTGCCACGGCATCCACGTAAGAAAGATCAGCGCTGCCGCTGTCGCTTTGGGGTGTTCCGACCGCAATGAAGATTGCGCGAGACGCTTGTGTGGCGGCACACAGGTCTGTCGTAAACTCGAGCGAACGGCCGCGATGACGATCCAGCAGTTCGGGCAGATGCTCCTCGTGGATTGGGATTCCGCCTTGCTGCAGCATTCGGACCCGTGCTTCGTCATTGTCGACACAGACGACATGATGACCTATCTCCGCGAAACAAGCAGACGCCACCAGGCCGACATAACCTGAACCAACAACCGCAATCGTCACGGACTTACCCTTTGCATTCACGTTGCGAATCCTCTCCATTCTCTCTGCAGTTTGGCAGTCGAAACACGTCCTCATCTGCCTGTATTGAACGCAGCTAGCTCCTGCGGCACCGGAAGGTGCTCTCGATAGCGCCATAGAAGTGGTATGAACCGTAGCGCGGAGAAATACCGAGGAACGTAGTGCCTGGGCGACGATATACAGCGGAACAGCCAGCCAAGATAAAGGCGGTCAGCCCAGTTCGGAATCCGCACCTGGTCACCGCTGAGAAAGGCGATGGCAGCGCCAATGCAATGAATTGCCGGAAGGTTCTCAAGATTGCGTTTGAGATAAAACCCAAGACGCTCCTGGGTGCCGCCCCCAACTGTGATCACCACGTGCTTCGGTCGCAACAATTGCAGTTTTTCGATTAATTCTGGATCCTCTATCTTGCCTGTATACAGCGGAGCGTAATAAACACACTCCGCAGGCACTTCAATTCCTTGCGACTTGAGCCAGGAAAGGTTCTTCTCTGCGCTCTTCCTTCCGGCCATCACCCAGAATGTTCGTCCCGGCGTGCGCACTTCCTCCTCCTGCAACAATGCCCGAATATACTTGAGCCCGGAGAGACGGCCAATGGAATCGTTTTCCAGCCAATTCCAGAGAAGCACCATAAGTGCTGAATCCGTTATCGCCACATCCGCGTTCGTGACCGCATCTCGATACTCTTCATTGCGGACAATCTCCATGAACGAAGGCGCCGAAGGCACAACCAGCAGACCGCCACTTCCTAGACGGGATATGATCTCATCGGCTTCTCCTAGGCAGAATCTCACTCCCAGAATCTGTCTTTCGTTCGGTAGTTCGCTCATGTTAAGTGTCTTCTCTCCAGTGTTGGCATCTGGCTAGTTTGCATGCACCAAACGGTTGATGCGCGTGGGTGGGCTGCAATTGACCCTGCATTTACGCTGGCTGCTCAATGCGCATAAAACAAAATGGTGACAACTCACGCGAGACAAAACTCTGAATATGTCTCAAATAAGGAATTGAGATTTTCGGTATCGCCAAGAAACACGCGCCGCAGCGGACCGCGGCTCAGAATAATCGCAATCAACGTCAGCACCAGCGTCTTTGCATTGGAACCACGTAGTTCACCACGTTGAATCCACGGTTCCAGGTACCGTGCCACCACGTCGACAAGCTGACCAAGATGCCTGCGGAGAAGGGGATCAAGGTCATCACCCAATTCCAAGGCGCTGTACTGCAGCAACCGAAGCAGTTGCGGCTGCTGCACCAAAGTTGTCGTAATTAATTCAAATGTGCAGACAAGGGCTGCGCGCCCGTTCTGCGCATCGGCCAGTCGCGTCAAAAGTTCGCCTCGCAACTGAATGCGTTGTAGTTCTGCCGCTAGAACCGCAACGTAAAGGTCCCGCTTGCGGGGATAGTGCCGGTAAATCGTCACCTCGCTGACTTCCGCCGCCGAAGCGATCTCGCGTGTGCTTACCCCGTTGTAGCCAAACTTGGCAAACAGCGACGCCGCAGTGGATAACATGCGCTCTTCAGTACTGCCTCGTGTTGCCCCCGGGAATTCGCTCATATGTTCTCTCGCTGCTTGTTTTGAAATGGCAGGACCCAATCGAGGTTCGCTTCGGTTGCGACCGAAGCTCAACGTGTTTCGCCTTCTCTCATCGCTTTTGGAAGATCATTCGCTCGTTTCGGTCGGAAAAAGAACCATGAAATCAAAGCAATTTGTCAAATGGAGCTGCAGTCAATCGCCAGCGCAGCTGAGTGCAGTTCAGCCGACAGGTGCAGAAAGACTGCAAGACTTTGTGAGGTTTAGTTTTCTGTTCAGAATCGCGCTCGAAAAGCCTTGGTTTGTCAGGGTCGGTTTTTAGTAATCGGCCGGTTCACCAGATTCACGAGTGTCCCGTTTTTTAGGATGCTTCGCGCCAGCAGAACCGCCCCCCTGCCTCCAGCGGATAGCAGGTAATCTTACTGTCCTGACGTACGGATTCCAGATCGTCCTCATTAACCTCCACCGCAACGCTCTGCATAATCTGCTCCAAAGTCAGCACCACACGGCATCCGCTCTTGCGGCGAACTACAACCCCCTCCATTCCGGCAAAAGCTCCGGAATGAATTCGGACCATCTGCCCAATGCGAAGCAAGGGATGGGGCTCGATTCTGTGCTCACGCAGACCAACTATGAGAGATTCAATTGCTCTATCTGGAAGAGGTGCAGGCTCGCCACCCGTCCCTCCGACCAGTGCCAGGGCACCGGGAACACTGAGAACGCTCACGCGCTCTGAGCGCGTGATGCGAACGAAGATATAGCTCGGGAAAAGGGGCAGCTCGAGTGTGACCTTTGACCCATCGCGCCACTTTCGATCCGCCCGATACAAAGGCAAATAGTGGTGGATTTCCCGCTGGACCATGTGTTGTGCGATCCGCTTCTCATGACGGGAAGTCGTATACACCGCAAACCAGTTCGAGTCACTCTCCGTCGCGGTACTGTCCGGTCGAACCTCTTCATTTCCGTCTTTTCGCAAGGCTTCGCCATCCTCACTTGGATGAAGACATTCCACAAGGCATGAAAATCTCGATTAAATCAGCGAACAGTCGGAATCAGCGGAGCAGAAAGCAAGCGCTTTCAGCAAGAAAAACGGCGGCATCATCTTTCGTACCGACTTTCCCCATAATATAACAGTGAGTTCTCTGATTCCTGTCAAAAACAAATCAAATAAAGTACTTCATGATGATCTGCATATGGATGTAAGCCTATACACACTTTCCGGAGAGTCTTTAGGCAACTATTTAAAGTGGATGCGCAACTAACGGTATTCGTTTTTGCGAGTGATCAGCAGCTTTCTAGACATCTGACGGCCTGAGGCTGCTAGCAAAAGCTCCGCTTCAACTTTCAGAAGAAGTTTGTGGTCGGCGGTTACATTCCGAGCATCTGGGCCTTCGAGGGGTTGCTGATCGGCATTTACAGTGGCCATGGGTTGCGCATTGCCGGCTGAATACGCGCGGATTTCAACCCGCAGACGCATCGCGAGGTCACAAACCAATCAAGAACTTGGAGGCTACAGTAGCCAAGCAATGGACCTAGCGTCAGGGTCCAACTAGGGTCCAAAACTAGGTGAATTTGAGCGGATTTGGGGCGTTTTCATGAGCTAAGGGCATTGAAATCAATAGGACTTAGCAGTTGTCAGTTGGGCTCATAACCCAAAGGTCGCTGGTTCAAATCCAGCCCCCGCAACCAATAAAATCAATAACTTAAGCGGACCCTTGGGGACTTTGAGGGCGCAATAAGATGCGCCCTGGAAAGTTCCGCTCCTGCCAGCGCGCTGTATGTCGCGAAAACTTCCTGTCTGGGAATTCGCATAGCACTCGGTGCGCAACGCGATCAACTCTTGCAGATAATGCTGTTTTAGCCTGACGCCATTTTGTCTGAGCAGGCGAGTTCGTTCGAATTCGTCTCGGCCGCAAGAAGCATGTGGGCATCTCTGAAGCGCGCTGTCCATCCTTAATAGCCCCTTGCCTCTATTCCTTTCCGTCAGCCGAGTTGCCGCAATGGCGGCAGGTGCCGCTATCGCGTGTGGCGGCGACTGGAAGCGATCGTCACTAAACGCTGCTTATTCAGGGAAAAGCACAAGTTAGGGAGATCGAGCAAATGGCCATGTACGTGCCATCAGGAGGGTGTGTGCGGCACCGCATTGAGGCGAACCGCCATACGGCTAGTCGGAGGCGACCCAGTGAACAAAATCGATCCAACCAAGTGCGTGGTCACGATCAATCTGTCGCACTCAGCGGACGCGGTCTTGCGGAAAAGTGAGGTTACCCGAGTTGGAGTCGCGGGCAGGTTGGGACATCTCGAATGCAAGCCGACCCAGGTGGTCTGCTGCATCCGGCCAGTGCTTCTTCAGCGGAGAAAGACCCTATGAACATCAGAAGCGTTGAACATTCTTCGTCTTTCTCAGCCACTTCTGCAGAGCCGAAGCAGATGCTTGATATCGAGACGGAAGAGTTGCAATGGATCGCAGAGGTGATCGTGGGCGATCCGCAGTCTGCGGAGAGCTGCATTGCAAGCGGATTGATACGGGCCGCCGGATCACTGTACGTAGCGCCTGAATGGCGTGATCGTTGGCTCCGGCGGTGCGTTGCCCGGGAGGCAGTGGAGCAGAGTCGGTCAGAGATCAATCGGATCATTGCCACATGGAGGTTCGACCTTCGCTCTGATAGAGCTTTCGAAATTCTGAATTGCGACAGGCAGAGCTTGAGGAGCCTGGCAGGGTTTGAGATTTGCGGCCGCCTAAACGCGATCGAACGCGCCGCACTCATCCTGCACCTGTATCTAAACTTTTCTGTCCACGACTGCGCCTTGTTGATCGATTGCCACTGGTCGCTTATTGAGCCAGCGTGTTCAAACGCGCTTTGGCGGATATTCGAAGGACGACCTTGGAGCAGCGAGCGATCAGCATCGGCGGGATTCCCGGAGGTGAGCGCATGATCAGCAACTTGCACGTGTTGTCCGTTGGATCTCAGGACCAGGGCATCTTGATCCGGGACGTGCTGCTGGCGCGCTCCAGATGCAGGCTATACGTCGCCTCGTCTACTTGGGATTTATCGGTTCTGCTGGGATCCGAAGAGATTGACGTCGCCATTCTCCACAACACGTTTTCTTTGCCGCAAATGCGGGTATTGACGGCTTACATCAGACGTCGCTGGCCTTGCGCGAAGATTTTATTGATCCAGCGGAACGAGCTAAAGGCTGATTACAGCACCTACGACGAGCGGATTGCGCCTGGCGCTTCAGCGAAAGCGCTTCTGACCGTAATCGAGCGGCTCGGCGCTTGCGCAAGGCGATCCAGGATTCCGATCGGGGCGCCTCCATACAGCCAAATCCCAACACCGAATGTCAGATGCACACCAGAACTGACACGAACGTTCTCAAAACTTTACAGGAGATCATAATGCTCAATTTGTTGAAACTCATCTACGTGTTCCTGGGCATCAATATGCTCGGCGGGGGAGTGGCCCTCTGCACAAGGATGGTAACCGGGCAGCCCTTCGAGGCCTGGGTCAAGAACTTCTTGAGGTTCAGCCTTCTTTTCTCGTCCGTCGGGCTGATCTTGTCGATCAGCCACACCGGTATCACGCAGTTGCCGACGATGCTCACTGTCTATTTGTCGGGCTTTGCCGTGTATTCCTGGCGCAAATACGGCGCCTCTGATTCATGGGGACCAGTCGTCGTGTTAACTACGATCTCGGTCTTCTGCCTCCAGATAGTCGTTGTTGCAGCGGAAGTAATCGGGGCGCTGGCAGCACACAGTCTGCTTGGATCAAATGAGAATCATACCCCGATGGGCGTACTGATCGGAACTGTCGTCCTGCTGTTTGCCTTTGTCAGCACGATTTCACTGAAGAGAATCCACCAGCATCCGAGCGCTCCAGTGATGCACAGGGCGGCCAGATGAATTTGTCTCTCCAATTCGCCAGAACGATTACTGTTGCTGCGGCAATGTTTGTCCCCTGGTGTGCCGGGCGCGCACAGCAGTTCGTTCCCTCGTCCACACTTCCAGACGCCCCCGCACCCGTGTCGCTCAATTCGAGTGAAGCCAAGCCGATCGATGATAGTTCCTCTCCGGCGACAGCTCCGAAGAAGGCCGGCCTGACTGGCGAGGCAGCAAACATCAGCGGCACGGTTCTTGACGTCAACGGTGACCTGGTCCCCGGCGCAACCGTCATTGTCACAGACCCACAATCAGGCGAACACCGCGAAGCCGTTGCGAATGACACCGCCGCATTTGTTTTCACCGACCTAGCACCCGGTGTTCCGTACAACCTTACCGTCAAAGCCCAGGGCTTTGCAGATTGGACGTCAGGCCCGATCGTTCTTACTCCGGGTCAGTACGACTTTCTGACAGATGTCCGGATCAAGATCCTGGCAGAATCAAGTTCCGTTACTGTTTACGCTTCCACTGAGCAGATCGCAGCTGAGCAAGTCCGGCTGGCAGAGCAGCAGCGAGTTCTAGGAATCATTCCGAACTTCTATGTCGTTTATGACGCGAAGAATGCTGTGCCGCTTACAACCAAGCTAAAGTTCAAACTTGCCCTTAAAGTTTCGACAGATCCGGTGACCATTGCCGGAGTGGCTGGGATGGCAGCGATCAATCAGGCTGCGAATCGGCCCGATTTCGCACAAGGGGCGAAGGGGTATGGTCAACGATTTGGGGTGGTTGCAGCCGATGCCGAGACTGACATCCTAATTGGCGGGGCAATACTTCCATCGCTGCTGCACCAGGATCCCCGCTACTTCTATCAGGGCACAGGCACTACCAGCTCGCGCCTGAGACATGCGATGTTCAGTCCCTTCATTTGCAGAGGAGATAACGGCCAACTGCAGCCGAACTACTCCAGCCTCGGCGGTGACCTGGCAGCGAGCGCTCTGTCCAACGCCTATTATCCGCAATCGAATCGGGGCGTGAGCCTGGTATTTGGGACCTTTGCAATCGGCACAGCAGAGAGAATGCTCAGCGGATTCGCGCAGGAGTTCATCTTGCCGCGATTCACTCCCGGCCTGGCCAAGAACAAGAAGGATGCACATTGAAATGAAGTCATCGGAGCTGAACAGGAGAAAACAATGAAATTCACGGCGAGGGATCTTTCTATTTCATTACGAAGGAAAGTCTGTTTGCGAGACAAGAAGGTCAGTGCTGCACGATCTGCAGTGCGGGGTTGCGTACTCGGATCTCTGGCTTTGATTTCAATTGGAACCTCGCCGGCAATTCAAGCACAAGAAACGCCCACGCCCGACCCGACGGCAGCTTCGATTGTTCAGGGAATGCAGCGACATGATCAGTTGCAGTCGAGCACGCTTCAAAACTACGAGAGTCTCCGTCATTATTCGGTCATATACAAAGGATTCGCCAAGACCATCACCGCGAACATGGACGTGGAGGTCGATTACGATGCTTCCTCGGGAAAAAGCTTCCGGATCATCTCGCAGAAAGGCTCGGGCATGCTTTGCGAGAAGGTTTTAGTACGCGCTCTCGATAGCGAAAGAGAGGCATCGCTCGACAAACGGTCGACTGGGCTCAATGCCCACAACTACCGGTTCGATCTCATCGGAACTGATCGATTGGAAGAACGCCTGGTATATGTCCTCAGTGTGGAACCGATCTCGCCAAGCAAGTTCCTTTATGAGGGCAAGATATGGGTGGATGCTGCCGATTTCGCAGTGGCAAAGATGGAGGTTCAGCCGGCTAAAAGTCCTTCATTCTGGATTTCGCGCACGATGATCCACCATACCAATCATCTGACCAACGGCTTTTGGCTGCCAGAACAGAATCAGAGTGAGACCAAGGTTCGCATCGGCGGGACAGCAACCATGTCGATCGACTACCAGTCGTACCGAATCACGGCAGCACCGGAATCCTCAACCACTCCGCCCGAGGCGGGAACCCGCTGATGCGCAGATGCAATGGTGGGCCTAGCCTGACCTGCCACCGATGATCCGATACTCGCATAGAAGTCATGGTCCTTCGCGGAAAAGCCGAAAGGAGAACTGTAGGCGTGATTGGTGAATCCTTGCAGGAAGTAGCTATTCGGAACATTGCCGTCGCCACTGATTTCGGCCCATGGTCCTATCAGGCAGCACGGCACGCCCTGGTGGTCGCACGCCAGTTTGGAGCGGTGGTGCACTTCCTCCATGCGGTCCGCCGTTCCGAGTTTGCGATGGTTCCGGATCTAATGATCGAGCTGGACGAACTGACGAAGCACGATTGCGATGATTTCATGGAACGGCTCGGAGCAGTGAGAGACCTCGATGACATCGAATCGCGCTGCTGGAATATGGATGGCGAGATACCCGACGTATTCGGATCCTTAGTAAGCCAGCTGAAAGTCGATTTGTTGGTTCTGGGCACGCGGGGACGAACCGGGATCTCAAAGTTCCTCTTTGGGTCAGTGGCGGAGGAGATCTGTCGTAACGTATCCTGTCCCGTTCTTACACTGGGTCCTTTGTCCCGTCGACCGAGCAGGGAGCTCTCAGTGAAAAGAATCCTGTTCGTTACCGACCTCTCCAAGGAATCGCAGGCGGTGATTCCGTACGTTTCGATGGCCGCGAGAACCTGGGGCGCGGCGATAGATCTCCTGCAGTTCGATTCACTCGATCGGCCCGACCTGTTACTTTCCGCCGAAGAGTTCAGCAGCGCATTGAGTCCCGGCCCGACCGGAAAGCAGCCATCCTCGATTCGCTACCAAGGCGCCGCAGGGAAGCTATCGGCCACAGTGCTCGATGTTGCCAAACGAAATAGGAATGATCTGATCGTGTTGGGATTGGAACACGATCATTCTCTTTATGGAAGCGGGTCCGGTTCAGATGCGTACGAGATTATCTGCCAGGCAAGCTGCCCGGTGCTCAGCGTTTGCTCTAGCTTTCGCGGCGAACGGTCACGAGTGGAATGAATTGCGAACAGGGACCAGGGCGCAGCCTAAGGGTAGATCTCCAAGCTTAGTGGATAGTGATCGGAACCGCGGGCGCAATCGTGGATCTGCGGAGCGGCCGTGGCGAGGCTTTGGTCAGTAAATATCCAATCGATCGCTCCTGAATCCGCAGCCCGGCGTACCTGCACTGTCTTCTTGCCCTTCAAGTGCGCGAACGGGCACTGCAGCCCTGCGCGGGCGATCATTGCAGTTGCCGGATATTCCGAAACATTGAAGTTCATGTCGCCGCCGGCGATTACATGACCATTGCCGACCTGGTTCTTCACATCCGAGAGGATCTCCGAGAATTGGCTGTAACGCAGTTCGTGGTTTCCCCGGCTCTCAAGATGAGCGTTGTAGAGGACCATCGTTCGGTTTTGGATCCTGATATCAGAAACCAGGGCCATTCTGGCTCCGCGGCGTCTCTGAAATGGCTGCAGATTAGGGATGAACCAGCGCGGACGCCAGAATCCAGACTGGCTGCGGAACCGGAGAATACGTGAGTTGGTGAGCGGAAACCGGGAAAGAGTAGCCTGGCCGTGAAGCGCCGGTGAAGAGCCCGTACTCTGCGCCAGCTCTTCGAACTCACGGCCAAAGACGTAGTTCATCTTGAGGACTTCCGCAATTGTGCGCGGCACATTTACGTACTGTGTCCGCCGGGCATTGACGTCTGTTTCCTGCAGCAACACCAAGTCGGCTGAAGATGCTACCAGGAACTGGAGTACATCCGCCAAGCGGAGTCCGCGATTTACATTCCAGCTAACTATGCGAACGGGCCTGGGCCACCGAAGGAGAGGTCGATTGTCTGAGAATGAGCCAATGTCGAGATCGTTCATTTGTATTTCGGAGATTAGATCGCTTCAGATTTTACGGCCAAAGCCTTCCCAGGCTGCCGCACTATCTTCCGAGGCTCAGTGCGCGCGCGCGCGCTGCTGGTTCGAGAAAAGGCGAACAGCGACCGCAGAGAAACCATCCAGACTACGTTTGCCCCGAATGCAATCATGTAGACAAGTGCGTGCATCAGGTTGAGAGCCGCCAAGGCCAGAAGAAGATAAGGCAGAAAGCAGCGGCGAACGATGAATTCTGTCTGTCGAGCCAATCTGAGAACGAGACTCGACTTCTGAGTTTCGGCATGTTTCTGCCAGACCTGAAGGTACAGCTCCGGACGACGGCCGGAAAGCCGGCTGCGCCCCAGGCTCGACACAAGGAATGTAAGCAGCGCCCCGGCAAAGATGGCGATTGCCAGACCCGGGATGTATGGATCACGCGTGCTTCGCATAACTCCGATAATGATGCCGGCGAATGTAACGAAGTAGTACGTGTAATCGCACATCGTGTCTAACCAGCAGCCGAAATTGGAAGCTTGAAGCTTCAGACGCGCAATTTCCCCGTCGCACCCATCTAAAATGCTGCCCCATACGCCGAGTACTGCGGCCGCAAGGCAGTTCCAGTATCCACCAATCGCGAACAGCGCGGCCGCGACTAGGCTCAAGACGAGCGTTAAGACCGACACCATGTTGGGCGTGATGGGATACTTCATCAGCCAACGGCTGATCGGGATAGATACCCGGCGATTCATTCGGGCGAAGATGCCGTCTGTGGGTTTCACGAGCCAGCGATCCAGCTTGGATTCGGCGGTTATCAAGTCTGCGAAGCAGGTAATCGCTTGCCAAGACTCTTTGGGTACTTCGATTTGCTTCGAGGCTCCATGCTGGTTGCCGAGTTGTTCCGCGGTCCATTGATGAAGATCGCGAGCTGTCACAATTTTTCGATCGGGTTCAGCAGCGAGTCTCTCCGCCGTTTCCCGCCCGAGACCAAAGATGCCGATTGGCTCACCTGAACTCAACAATTCAACGGCTCCGGTATTCCCATCCCACTCCTCGAGCGCTCGAAATAGGTCCGGGCGATAGATGAAGTCGCCTCTGATCAGGTCAAATCGTTCGGCCCTGACGTCTGCCACGCGCAAGATATGCGGCAGACTCGCACCCTCATCGACCTGAAGCCACTCGATGTCCTCGGGCAGCCTGCCAGTCGAGTACAACTTCTTCCAGATCGCATTGCTTGAAGCGCGACTGGTTACGACGATGGTGCGCACAATGCACTTGTGCTGAAGACTGAGAATGCCGCGCAGAAGAACCGGCAACGTTGCGACCCGTGCGCTTGCCGGTTCGAAGCCTGCGGATCGGGGGCAGTCGTGGGCCAGAATGAAGACCGCCCTGCACTCGCACTTCTCCAGATGGGGATCAGAGTCGGGTGGATACCCCTGCTGCGACCCAGTCTCCGCCATGCGCACGGGAGCGGGCGAGCTCCGCCGCCGGGAAATCCATAAGAAGCAGAGCCCTCCAATGATAGCCCAGAAGACGGCACGAAGCCTTCTGCAGAAAGCGAGTAACAACCCCTGCGTTGAGGACAGGCGTACAAGGCGGCCGATCACCATCGTGCCTCCTTCGTATGTTCCCACGTTGCCTGGATTGACGGAACCTGCGGCATTGATCAACTTCGTTAGAGATTCCAGAATGAGTGCGCCGAGGAGCGTCGCGGGAGCTCCAAGCATCCGGATGATGATGTACACCTCGACGATGGCAAGGAAGTGACAGATAAGATTCAGAAACAAACTGCACCAGAATGCTCGCGGTGCTTCCGCGTAGAAACCCAGGAGCCGTTGTTCTGTCCGCACAAGCGTCTGTTCTTTAGAGAGGATCCAATTCCGGAACCACCGAACGCGGGCGAGCGCCCGCGCAGTGCTCGAGATGACGAGCCATCTCCGCTTCATAGCGAGGGCTCCGAAAATCAATATCAGCAGCAGCCCCAGCAAAAGCGCGGCGGCATAATACTGGACAGCATGCGAAACGGAGACAACCAGAAGAAGGCCGATCACGCCAGCCATGGTGACAAGTGCGCCGGCGACGATGAACAGACTGCGATCGAGTGTCACGGAGCTGATCGCTCCCTCCGCGGACACTCCTGACCCCAGGAGAGAAACGCGAGCCGCCTCTCCTCCAATCATCCCGACGAACCCAAACTGTCCTATGGCTTCAGAAATCAGCCGCAACCCGAGCATTCGTCCGAAAGATACGTTTCGGCCTTCGCGCTGCAGAGTCAATCTCCACGCCCAAGTCTTGATGACGTGCGACACACCTGCAAGTGCGATGACGGACAGCAGTCCCCAGCCGATCGAAGCGATGTTTGCGCTAATCGTGTGGAGGTCTACCGTTGATAGGAGATAGACGAGAAGCCCGACTCCGACCAGGGGTGTAAGCCGCAGGAGAGCCGCTCTCAGGCGCGAACGATCAGGCATAAGCTTCTCCCGCGATCCCAATCGAGGCCCGAAGCTGCGGATAGATTACCTGCTGCGCATAATCAAGAGCCGCCGGGGTATCGCAATCCTGCCACTGTGCCGCGCCAATATCGAATCCTTTAAACGTGCCCTTCTGAACCATCAAACGCAGACCGTCGGACAGAGAACAGTTGCCGTTTACCGCCGCGAGCTCGAGCCAATCGAACAGAGCGGGGCTGCAATGGAACATTCCAGTATCGAGGGCGTTGTAGTTGCGGAGCGCCTTCCCAATCTCCATTACATGGCCGTCTTCCAATCTGACCTTGGTTGCATCATCTATATCGAAGACCCGGCAGATGTTGGTATCAACACCGAGGATGACCTCCTCGCTGCCGAACGGCTCGCTCAGAAGCGATCTCGCGGTTTCAGGCTCGAACAGATGGTCAGCCATGAGCAGGAGGAAGTTCTCGCGAATAACCTTTTTTGCACGTAGAACGGAAATGCCGTTGTCCTTCTTGTACTCGGGGTTCGCGATCCAAGTTACTTCGATTCCCGGAATCGGACGACTCTCATACCACTGTTTGATCGCGTGTCCGCGGTACCCGATAACGATTATGAATCTCTCGATGCCGGCCGCACGCGCGCCAAGGAGCACATGCTCAAGGAGTGGCTTGCCATTCATGTTTACGAGCGGCTTGGGCAGTTCTCCTGACCTCCCCGCCATTCGACTGCCATTACCTGCAGCAAGAATTAGAGCTAGCTTAGTGTTTGTCACCGTATCCTCCATCAATGGCGAGCCAAATCGGCTCGTATGGCCGCGGCTGCACTTGCAAGCCACTTGGCACTGGTGCGGAAGTCGCAAGTCGATGGGCTCTCATCAGAACTCAAAGACCAGCTTTCCGCGGAATTCTCTCCACGCATCGTTGTAGAATGATCCAAACTTGGTGCTATTGAGATCGTTCTGCACATCGCGTGGGTTATCGTGGTTGAAAACGTTAAAGACAGAGCCTCCTGCTCGCAGCTTTAGATCCCTGTCGCCGGCGTGGACCGTGAAGGGCCTCGTGATCTGCAGGTCAGCCGATGAGAATCGCGGGTAGCGCTTGGAGCTGCGGGGGCCGACGTACTCGCGGTACTCGTTCTCGACTGAATAGGGAAAGCCGGTATGGATGTCGTAAACGGGAGCCACCGTAAGCTTCCAAGGGCCCTTTACGTCCGCCCAGAAGAGCTCCCGGTTCGGAGCGTCGAATGGAGAACGTCCCTTTTGGTTCGGCTGAATGACGGCTTGTGGGTAGTTGCCGAAGAACAGAAGTGGATCATTGAGATCACCGTATGAGCGGGAGCGCACGTAGGAGCCGTTGAGGGTCACACGAGAGAGTTGGTAACGGCCCGCCACCTGGAACTCGCGATAAGATGCGCTGCCGGAATTCGATAACCCAACGATGCCGGAGTCGATTCCGCTGCTGGGCGACACTACAAAGTCACGCGCGGTGTTGCGGTTGTCGTATGCTGCACGGACTGCAAGCTGGGATGTAACTTGCCGCTCAATCTCTACATTCCACGCGGTGCTTCTTGGATTCTCGATTGAGCCGACGATCTTGTTTTGATACGGGATCGAACTCGACGTCGCGCCATTCGCTTCGAAGATCGTCACAGTGCGGTTGGGGAACTGTTCGAAGGCTGGAAGAAGCAGCGGAACTCGATCGTAGAAGATCCCGGCTCCAGCTTTGAGAAGCGTCTTGCCGTCACCGGTAAGCGAAAGCTGGACGGCTCCTCTCGGCGCGATGTGAGCGGAATCAGTAACCGTATCGTGGTCAAATCTGAGGCCCGTATTGAAGGAGAGCCTGGGTGTGATCGTCCACTGATCGGACACGTAGAATGCGGTTTCGTTCTGATCGATGTCGAACCAGGGGGACGGAGTGAAGGTAATTCGCTCAATAGCGTTGCCCGCGCTCCCAGCGATTTCAACGGGCAGAGACTTCTCGATGCCTTGCAGATCTGAGTGCGCGTAATCCCATCCCGCCTTGAACTGATGCGAACCGAGGTACTTGCGCGGAGCAAATTGGTAGCTCTCCACCGACTCATAGCGTGTGGTTCTTCGATTCTTGCGGTTGAAGAATCCCCCCTCAGTCGTATCGATCAGCAAACGGAAGGGATCGTCGCTTTGCGCATTGATATCGACGTCGTAGGTCTTGAAACTGAACTGGGAGATCAGCGCACTTTCCGCACCGGACATGTATCTGTGCTGTGCGTACACCTGATAGCCGCGTTGCTTGAAGTCTGTCGTCGACGGCTGCGGCGTAAAGGTGCTGAGGCCCATGTAATTCAACTTCTGCGGGTAGATTGCAAGCGAGATGGTTGCGGTTTGCCGGGAGGTGGCTATGATGTCCGCCTGGGTATATGAGTTGAACCCTTCTAGCTTGGTATCGCGCTCGAGTGCGGGCAGGCTGTTTACGGGTGTCCTGATAAAGCGGTACTCGAACGATTGGGTGAGTGCTACTCGGTCGCGAACCAGCGGACCGGTATAGGTGAGGCGGGGAGTAGCTGCTCCTAGGCCCGCGATGGTGCCCGCGCGATCGCGCCAGCGAGGAACAACATTCTGAATCGAGAAGTGCCGTTTCTGATAGTCTCCGGTCTTCGTCTCAACTGTGGACAGGGCTCCCGTAAATCGCCCGTACTGAGGATCAAAGGGATCAGAGACGACGTGCACGGAAGAAACAACATCAATGGGCAGGCTGATCGCCGGACCGCCGAGAGCGGGGTCGGTTACATTTGCACTGTTCACAAGCGCGCCGCTCTGCGTATTACGCGTTCCTTTCAGGTTGATTCGACCATCGGGCCCACGCAGAACCCCTGGAACAAGAGGAAGCAGGCTCTCGAATTTCTGATCAGCATTGGGAGCGTCATCAATGGTCTTTTGCTTGACTGTCTGGTCGTCAGTAGCGATGTCCACGGTGGGCGCATCTGCGCTCACGGTCACGGATGAGGTGGTTGCGGCGACTTCCATCTTCAGTGCCACGTCGGCAACCTGGCCTGCATCAACGCTGACCGACATTTCGCCTTCGAGTCCCGGAGCAGTTGCCTGGATGACATAGGTGCCAGGCGCCACCGAAGGGAAGCTGAACGCGCCGTTTGGATCGGACTCGGCCGTCAGGTTCTCAGGGCCATTCAGCACAACCGTGGTCGCCGGGACGTAGGAACTTCCAGACGAATCAACGACCAAGACCTGCCCCTTGATCACTCCTGGTCTTGACGTGATCTGCGCGTTCAAGCCAGTCGTTTGGAGAAGAGCCATCGGAGGGAGGATTGCGGCGATGGCCATGCTCTGAAGAATGCGTCGGATCGACTTGCTTTCGTGTTGTGTCTGTACTCGGTTCATGCTGAAATCGCCTGTTCTGGTTCCAAGCTCATGTGGGGTTCAAGTCTTTTAGGGTCAGGATCAACTTCGAAATGAATACGCGAGCATCGAGCCGGATGAAGTTCGGTTCGCGCGGCGACATACTCGTCGTAGTCCTGGACCCAGCCGAATGGAAAGGTGACGTATCCGTCGGCCCATCGAATGAAGCTGGGGCCATTCTTCAGCGATTCGACGACGCCGGGCACCTTCCTCGTGTTTTGAAGCTCTCCCGTGACCCGCGTGCCAACTGGGAGTTCCCGCAACTCTTCGACCTGCATGAAACTACTCACTCTCTACAGCGCGAACGCTGCTGGCTCTGGAAAGTAGCCTTCGATAGATCAGGTTGATCGTGTATCTGCTCGCCGGCTTTGGCATCCGCTTCAACGTCTTGCTCGCCGAGGTGCGTGTTGATGCCGGAGATTCTGCGAAGCCTCAGGCGCTTGCAGAGGTCCTTTCCGTAAGCTGTGTCCGTGGCAAATGTCGCGCCAACGTGGCTCAAGGTTCGCAATACCTCTTCGCCGTGTGAATCGACATAAAAGACTTCCTGGAGATCGAAGATGGTTCCGGGACCGTGATTTGCCTCTCGCGCAACGCGCAGTAGTTCCTGCGCCCACAGTCCGGCTAGTCTTCCCTCGAGAACCACGATTCCCGGACCGTCCGATGATGGCAATGTGATTCGCAACATGCCCGTACAGATTGCAAGCGGTTGGCCACTGGGATAGGAGAGTGCTTTGGCTGAATTCAAAGAAGATCCGGCGTTCGACAAGCGGTTTGAGTCTGCGAGCTATGCCGCAAGTGCGGCACTTGCCGCCGAAGCGGCAAGAAGGACTGCTTTCGATCAAGCGGTTTAGAGGCAGGGCTACTTGCTGCCGATCGACGCGCAGCGGTCAGGGTAGGCATCTGTCAGGCTTGATTGAAGAACATCATGGAACGGCGAAATCAGACCTTAATAGGGTGTTCGACTCTTTCGCAGCAGGAGATGCGAGACACGGCAGGAGACCGTGTGGCAGTCAAGGGACTCACGGCAGCTTAACCGCTGTTCCGTTTGGCAACCCGCATGCAGGTTCCTGGAGTGAAGTGGTGGGGCTTTACTGAGCGGGTTGCGATGATTCTAATGGCATCTGCAACCTGAACGGAGCTGGTCAAAAGCACGCTGAGTTATGGCCCGCTACTTCGGAATTGCGAGATAGACAAGATGAGCACAAACACGTTTTCAACAAGTCAGGCCAGTCTCGATTGGGGGACGCCAACCGACGTCCAGAGACAATTCGCAGCAGCGATGAGCGATCTCTTTTGCCTGGCATTGCTTCTCACCGCACAAGCCGACAGAGCCGAGGAGTGCATCATCCGCTCGATCAGGGAGTGCATGACGAGCGCTCGAGTCCGTAGCGAGGAGCTACCGGCGTGGGTCCGAAATAGCGTCATCCGAAACGGAGTTGCGATCGTGGACGAATCCAAGGGGGAGTCGCATTGGCACAAAGAAGATCAGGCAATTCCCCTGCTTCCTGCCGCCAGCCAAGGCTCTGTCTACACGGCGGACTACTCGGCGGGCATTTTGGAGCTAAGTAGCTTTGACAGGCTGGTGTACGTGATTTGCGTTCTCGAACGCTACTCAAGCCGTCATTGCGCACTTCTGCTGCGCAGTTCGCGTGAAAGAGTTCGCGAAGCGCGAGTTGCAGCTGTAGCGCATATTGCAGAGTTCGAGAGCAGATGGCGCGAGTGGCCAACGGATGTCTCGAATGGAGCGAGGCTGCCTGAATCTGAAGTTGTGCCCTCTTGCGGCAGTCTGCTTGATTGAGGACCTGCACGCTTGCCTGGCCGGGCCTTTGAAGCGAGTTCGCCAGTCCATTGGTGAAGCGCGGACGTGACTTCGCGGATATGGAAGGTTCGCTCAACCGATGGAGAAGCCCACGTTTAGAGAAGCCTACGTTCTGGCAAGTCTCCTTCGCGCGCACCTGAATCCATATCTGCCCGCAGCCCCAGCTCCGTCGCCATGAGCCGTGCTGGATAAGACCGTCGTCGTTGCAGTCCTTTCAATTAGCTGCTCGTGCTCAGGACGTTCAACTTGCTGCGTGGTCGCGGGCCCATGCGCAAAGAAACTGCTTAGCAGTTTATGAACACAGTTTTCACCGCACAGGTGTGCCGTCCCGGTGCTGAGCCGGCGAGGGGAGGCCCAGCCGGCAATGCGCAACTCGCCTTTCTCCTCGAAAGCAATGAACCAATGATTCGCTTCACGCTTCTGCACGCCGCACATGTCGCAAGAGATTGCCTGTCTGATCACTCGATTCCTTCCATTTCGCAGCCGTTTGCACGATTGCCGTTTCACCTAGAAGGTATGCATGCGTGCGGCCAGATCTGCCAATCGTCTAAGCGCAACGTATTCAGCAGGATAGGAAAATGTCCCCAAGAGGATTGCTTACAGCTGAGCCGGCAAATGCCGCCATTGCGGCAGTGCAATCGAGGAAGGAACTTGGCGGAGTTGCGGAAGGGGGACCGCTCCGGTGCAGCCAGCGTGACTGCCTCAAACGAGGCATGGCGGTGCCTTCATAAAGGCTGGGGTTTGCCTTCATGTAGAGTTCCGCGGACAGCAAGCCCGCTCTAACATCTTGTGCATGCAACGCAACGTGCTGCACTCTGGAATAGAAGTTTGACAGGCATTCTTCAAATCGGGGAGATCGGTAGGCTCATATGACCGTGCACGAAGAGTTGGTTCGCCAGAATGAACGGCTTCGCTTGCTCTTGTGTCTGACGAACAAGATCACCTCGAATCTTGATCTACGTGAGGTGGTTCGATCGATCTCCGGCAATATTCGGGAAGTGCTCCTCGGTGATCTGGTTTGTATTTCGGTGGTCGACGCTGAACCGGGCATGATCCGGGTCTATGCGCTGGATTTTCCAGGCAGTCCGGGTATCGTCAAAGAGGGTATGCTCGTAGCTCTCACCCCGTCCGGGAAAGCCCTCTTCCAAACCCCGCAGCCAATGCTTGCGAGCACGACGAACCCTGAGACTTTTCCTGTTGACCTGCCAGAACAGGTAGCATTTGCGGAAGAGCCGAAGACAGTCTGCTTTATCCCCCTGGTCAATCGCGGTCGTCCTGTCGGGCTTCTCGCGGTCGGACGAACAGCCCAGCTTCCCTACGCTTCCGACGAGATGGAGCTCCTTTCTCAGGTAGCAGGCCAGATTGCGATCGCCATCGACAACGCGAGGGCCTATCAGGAGATATCCGAGCTGCGTGACAGACTCGCGCAGGAGAAGGTTTATCTCGAGGAAGAGATTCGGAGCGAGATGGGCTTTGAGCAGATCATTGGCTCCAGCGATGCGCTCAAGCAGGTTCTCCAGCTGGTTGAGACAGTCGCTCCAAGCGATTCAACCGTTCTCCTGCTCGGCGAAACGGGAACCGGCAAGGAACTGATTGCTCGGGCGATTCACGATCGGAGCCGGCGCAGAGAACGCACATTTGTGAAGCTCAACTGCGCGGCGATACCCACAGGTCTGCTCGAAAGCGAACTGTTCGGGCATGAGAAAGGCGCGTTCACAGGCGCGATCAGCCAGAAGGCTGGCCGCATGGAGCTCGCGGACCAGGGCACTTTGTTTTTGGACGAAGTTGGGGATATTCCTGTTGAGATCCAACCGAAGTTGCTGCGTGCGTTGCAGGAGCGCGAGTTTGAACGGCTAGGCTCTACTTCTACGCGAAGAGTAAACATACGGTTGGTGGCGGCCACGAATCGTGATCTGGAAGAGATGGTTGCTTCGCGCGAGTTCCGAAGTGACCTCTACTACCGCTTGAATGTCTTCCCCATCCGAATACCACCTCTAAGGGAGCGGAAGGAGGACATACCACTACTCGTCGGCTACTTCGTACAGAAATTCGCCAAGCTGATGCAGAAACGTATCGATGCGATCCCGGCGGTTACGATGAAGGGGCTCGCCGCATGGGACTGGCCCGGCAACATTCGGGAACTTGAGAACTTCATCGAGCGCGCAGTGATTCTCACCCGCGGCAAGGCCCTTGAAGCCCCTCTGTCTGAGCTCCGCAGATCCAAGCAGAGCGAGCCTGCGCAGGCTGCTGCTACCACCACCTCAGAGGCTGATATCGCGAGGATCGTGAAGGAAACGATCGCATCGATCAATGGTGCGGCGCCTGGTAATGGTCACGCGAAAAGGCAACGCGATGAAATTGTCCAGGCGTTGATGGACTGCAAGGGGCGAGTCGGAGGTGCCGATGGCGCCGCAGTGCGCTTGGGAATCGGGAGAACAACCCTCATCTCTCGCATGAAGAAGCTCGGAATCAATCCCTACGATTACGTCTGACACCCCGCTAATCCCCGCTTCAGGATCCGTCCATCTCCGGCGCAGAGCGCGACGCAGCCCGAATTTGTCGTGACACTTTCGACTCTTGACAGAGCGGATGGATGTAAGTACGCGCAAATCAAATGGATTATGACCTGTTGCGGTTTGGCATGGCAGTTGCACTCTCCCAGGTGGTAACTGACATGTTAAAGATTTCGACAATCGAAAGCCCAACCAGGTGCCTGTTGGTGCTGGAGGGCAAACTTCTGCCGCCCTGGACCGAGGAACTACAGAAAATCTGCAGAGAGCGTCAACTCCGCGCAAATCATTGCGAATTGGTAATTGACATACGCGGCCTAACAATCATCAGCCGCGAAGGTGAAGACGTGTTGCTCAGCCTCATCCTTGAGGGCGCTAAATTCCGTGGGATAGATGTCTTCACGAGGCAAATACTGAAGCAGCTTGCAAAACGAGCCCAGAAAGAACAGCACAAGGCACCGGAGAACTAGCGCATTTGACGTGTACTTGACAGTGGAACCCACGGTCATCCATCAGCATTTGGAGGTAATCCCGGCATGTTGCAGCAGGAGGAGTTCACGATGAGCAATCAAGGCGATATTCTGGCGAGCGAGCACAGATATCATGCGCTGCTTAAAGTGTCAGGTCTGCTCGCGGCGTCAGAATCGGACGTACAGACGGCCCTGCGCAGCGTCTCGACCCTGCTCTCGAGGATCGTAGGTTTTGACCGCATCGCTCTGCTCCTGGCAAACGAGGATGGGCGGAGCGCCAGAGTCTATGCGCTTGAATCCGAAGTGGCCGACGGAGACGACCTGATGGGCCGGGAGTTCCCCCTCCAGAACACAACGCTGGCGGCCGTCCTCGAGAGCCAAAAGCCCAGGTACGTGGCGTGCCTGGCACACGAACTCGAGCTAGTTCCAGGCTTGCTCGAGGCCACCCAACTGGCGCGATCCAGCAGTGCCTATATGTTCCCGGTGTCAAGCGCCCGAAGACATCTGGGAATTTTGATCATCGTGAACAGCTCTGGTAATGAGTGCGACGCTCGGGATCTGGAGTTGATGACCTCCGTCGCAATGCACTTTGGCAATGTGCTGGAGACTGCGCTAGCAGTGGAGAAATCTGAATCGCTGAAGCGCAATCTGGCGCACGAGCGCGACCGTCTCAGGCTGATTCTCGAGATTAACAACCACACCATCGCGCACCTCGACGTGAATGACCTGTTTCGCGCTGCCTCCAAATCAATGCGTGCGTATTTCGATAACGAGCTCACAAGCTTCTGGTTGTTCGACGAACGAATGCAGCAGCTGGAGCTTTCGACACTCGATTTCGGCAGCGGACGCGGCCTCCACGAAAATCTGACCACCTCAAGCTTGAGCCGCGAAGCGCTCTCCGACATGCGTGCGAGGGTGGCAGCCATTTTTGGTCCTGACAAAATAGCCGAGTTTCCTCAACCGATTGCGAAGGCTCTTCGAGAAAGTTCCATTGTTAGCGTCGTTTGTGTTCCGTTGGTCGGAAACAAAGGTCCGCTTGGCATTATTTCTCTCGGAAGCCGGGAACCGGACTCGTTTGAACAGAGTGATCTCGAGTTGCTTTCACAGATCGCGAACCAGATCTCTCTGGCGATCGAGAACGCGCTGGCATACCGGAAGGTGACGTTTTCCTGCCGCCGACTTGAGCACGAAAGAGAGTACCTGGAATCCGAATTACAGACCGAGTACAACTTCGAAGACATTGTTGGCAAGAGTACGGCCATCAAGAGCGTTCTTGAACAGGTGGCAATTGTTGCGCCGACAGACTCGACTGTCTTATTGATTGGCGAGAGCGGAACAGGAAAAGAGTTGATTGCCCGTGCGATTCACAACCTTAGCAACAGGCGGGATCGCACATTTGTCCGGCTTAACTGCGCAGCGGTTCCGTCCGGTCTTTTGGAAAGCGAGCTGTTTGGGCACGAGAAAGGCGCCTTTACAGGAGCCCTGGCACAAAAGCGAGGGAGGATCGAACTGGCTCACGATGGCAGCTTCTTCCTCGATGAAATCGGAGATATCGGACTTGAACTACAGCCCAAGCTGCTCAGGGTCTTGCAGGAGCGCGAGTTTGAGAGGCTCGGCAGCAACAACACGATCAAGGTAGACACGCGTTTGGTGGCCGCGACCCACCGTGACCTTCCGGGCATGGTGCGCAAAGGAGAGTTTAGAGAGGATCTCTTCTATCGGTTGAACGTGTTTCCAATACACATACCACCATTGCGCGAACGAAAGGGAGACATTCCCCTCCTCGTCCATTACTTTGTCGCGACACTGTCGCGAAAAATGAAGAAGTCGATTCGAGTGATTCCCGACGAAGTCATGAGCGCGATGAACGCCTTTAGCTGGCCAGGTAACGTCAGGGAACTCCAGAACTTCATCGAGAGGTCAGTGATCCTCAGCAGAGACGAGACGCTTGCGGCTCCGACATCCGAACTGCGGCAGAGTGCGCCCATCAGAGAGACGCAATCCAGCACGACCTTTCACGCCATGGAGCGCGAGGCGATTGTCAGAGTCCTACGCGAAGCGGGCGGGAAGCTGTCCGGACCAGGTGGAGCGGCAGAACGCCTCGGCCTCAAGAGGACGACTCTGCAGCGCAAGATGGAACGGCTGAGCATCTTTAAAGCCGATTATGTCTAACAGCGGATTCCTTTCGCCGGGTCGAGACGGCAGTAACCAGCTAAACGTCCGGGTGCTTGATGTACCTGGCGAAGTACGCGGAACCGTGCGGGAAGAAAACGGCGTGTCGGCGGGCCATAGCTTTCCCATCGGAGCCACACTGGTATCCGGCGGAGCCAATTTCTCAGTCTTCTCCAGGAACGCAACCAGAATCGAACTGTGCCTTTTCGATCGAATGTGCGACAGTCGCCCGATCCGCGTGATCCCCCTCGATCCGTGCTCCAATCGCACTTACTACTACTGGCACGCCTTTGTGCCCGGACTGAAAGAGGGTCAGATCTATGGATACCGGGTTCATGGGCTGTTCGAGCCCCATCAGGGTCTCCGGTTCAATCCCCTCAAATTGCTTCTCGATCCATACGGTCGAGCCATTGCCTGCCCGGACGATTACAGCCGCGACGCAGCATCTCAGGAGGGGGATAATGCTGGGGCTGCCATGAAAAGCGTGCTGATAGACTCTGGCTCTTATGACTGGTCCGGAGACGTGCGGCTGAACCTTCCCTGGTCGCGCACCATCATTTACGAGATGCATGTTCGCGGCTTCACGGCAGATCCGAGTTCGGGAGTTGAGCCCCACAAGCGCGGCACTTTCGCCGGCCTGATCGAGAAGATCCCCTACCTTCGAGAGCTGGGCATCACGGCGATTGAGTTACTTCCAGTGTTTCAGTTCGACGTTCAGGATGCGCCAGCGGGAAAGACGAACTACTGGGGCTACTCTCCCGTCTCTTTCTTTGCCCCGCACCAGGCATATAGCTCCGATCCGGACCCCGTCGCGGTTGTTCGAGAGTTCCGCGACATGGTCAAGGCGCTTCACCGTGCTGGAATTGAAGTGATTCTGGACGTCGTTTTCAACCATACAGCCGAAGGCGGGCACGACGGACCTACACAATCCTTCCGGGGTCTCGACAACCCGACTTATTACCTGCTGGGTGATGATCGATCGCAGTACGCGAACTTTACCGGGACCGGCAACACTTTGAATGCGAACCATCCGGTCGTCAGGCGCATGATCGTCGACAGCCTCCGTTACTGGGTCACCGAGATGCATGTGGACGGCTTCCGTTTTGATCTGGCTTCCATTCTGGCCCGCGACTCATCTGGCGCGGTGATGCCGAACCCGCCGGTGCTGTGGGACATTGAGTCTGATCCTGCGCTGGCCGGAACCAAGATGATCGCAGAGGCCTGGGATGCGGCAGGGCTGTACCAGGTAGGCACCTTTGTTGGAGACAGCTGGAAAGAGTGGAACGATCGCTTCCGCGATGATGTTCGCGACTTCTTTCGCGGCGCGAATGGCTCCGCGGGACGGATGGCAGATCGGCTGCTGGGCAGCCCCGCGATCTATGCTTACAGGCGCCGAGAGGCCGAGGAGAGCATCAACTTCGTTGCTTGCCACGACGGCTTTACTCTCAACGACCTCACCTCTTACAACCAAAAGCACAACCATGAAAATGGTGAGGACAACCGAGACGGACGTGAAGACAACCGAAGCTGGAACTGCGGGTTCGAAGGCATAACGGATGATGCGAAAATGGAGAGACTCCGCAATCAGCAGGTCAAGAACTACCTAGCCACTACCTTGCTTTCTGTCGGTGTGCCGATGTTTTTGATCGGCGACGAGGTTCGGCGTACTCAGCTGGGTAACAACAACGCCTATTGTCAGGACAATGCCACAAGTTGGTTCAACTGGGAGCGAGTGTCGCGGCATGCGGACCTGCTTCGATTCGTCCAGTTGCTCAATCGCCGAAGAGTATTGCGAGACGTGGAACATGAGCGCTCGCGCAGCCCGCTCACACAGGTGCTCCGGGATTCCAAACACACCTGGCACGGCGTGAAACTGAACCAGCCAGACTGGTCTGCTGACTCGCATGCAATCGCAATCTGCGGTGAGTTGAAGAACGAGGGCGTTCTTGCGTACCTGATCTTCAATGCATATTGGGAATCGCTCGATTTCGAATTGCCCGTCTTGGCGCCCGGTCTTGGGCCGTGGCTCAGATGGATAGACACTTCGCTCGAATCACCTCAGGATGTTGCCGATTGGGATCAAGAGGAAGCTGTGCCTACGCCGTTTTATCGCGCTGGCGCGCACTCAGTCGTAGTGCTGATTACAGGTCCGGGAGTTCATTGCAAGCACAGATCACCCGGTCTAAATCGGGCGTGAAGATTCCGTAAAGCGCTCCAGCCTGGCGCAAGAATGGCGTACATCGGAGCTATACTACGGGCTACCAGACTCCTGCTAGTCCGGCGATTCTTCAACTGGCAAGGTAAGAAGATGAGTGTCCGCCGCCTGGACGTGCTCGCATTTTCATGCTCTGAGGCTGCCGTTCGCGGTGGCCCATGCAGGAGTGTTGGGCTCCGTCAAGCGTGGCAGCTGCAGACGCGGAAGCTCCTGATCGCAATTGGAGCGATTTGCGTTTTCGGTGGAACGCCTGCTCGGGCGCTCAATCCATCCCTGGACATAAGCCAGTACGCACACACTGAGTGGACTAATCGCGACGGGTTCTCGCTGGGAAATATCTACGCGATGGCTCAGACGCCCGACGGGTATTTCTGGTTTGGCACGGAATCCGGGCTGGTTCGTTTCGATGGCGTTCGCAGGGTCGCTTGGCAACCACCCGCAGGTCAGCATCTCCCGGACAAAGGTGCCTACAGCCTGCTGGTTACGCGCGACGGCACTATGTGGATAGGCACGTTTAGTGGCCTTGCAAGCTGGGACGGCGTCAGGCTCACCAATTATCCGGAATTTGATAAGCGCTTCGTGACATCACTGCTTGAGGATCGGGAGGGAACGGTATGGGCTGGCACGCTCGGCGGCTCGTTGGGGACTGATACCGGCCGGCTTTGCGCAATCCGAAGAGGCGGCGCGCAGTGCTATTCGCAGGGTTACGCCTTCGGGTCGTTTGTCTGGGGACTGGCCGAGGACGCCTCAGGCGCTCTCTGGGCCGGTTCCGAAGCAGGACTTTGGCGATGGAAACCCGGCGCTCCAAAGCACTATCCGATGCCGCATGTGCGAATCAGCGACCTGGCGAAGAGCGAAGACGGGATGCCGCTAATTGCGGCTAACGGCGCAGGGCTCCAGCAGTTCACTGATGACAGAGTCGAACCCTTTCCGATTCGAGACCCAATCCATCCGAAAAGGGTGCTCAGGGATCGAGAAGTTGATTCGAATAAGTTGCTCCGCGATCGCGATGGTGGTCTCTGGATCGGAACGGTGGCGCATGGACTCATCCATGTACATGATGGCCGGGCAGACACGTTCAGAAAGTCGGATGGTCTTTCAGGCGACATTGTGATGAGTCTGTTCGAGGATCACGAAGGCAATATCTGGGTGGCCACTACCGGAGGAATCGACCGTTTTAGAGAACTCCCAGCCACGACCATCTCTGTCAAACAAGGTCTGTCCAGCGATGCAGTTGATTCCGTGGTCGCAAGCGCTGACGGAAGCGTTTGGCTGGCAACCTACTTTGGTTTGACCAGATGGAGGGGTGGACAAGCTACCATTCTACGAAAAGCGGATGGACTACCGGATGGTTACGTGCAGTCGCTGTTTCAGGATGATCGAGGTCAAACTTGGGCGACGTTCGCGGGGCATGGATTGGGCTACCTCAAGGACAACCGGTTCATCACAGTCACGGGCGTGCCCAGTTCAGAGGTGTATTCCATTACAGGAAGCAAGGCGGGCGACGTTTGGCTTTCAGGGAACAGCGGTCTCTCCCACTTACATGACGGACATTTGATCGAGCATTTCCCCTGGTCAGCACTGGGACGACATCAACAAGCAAAAGTCATAGTCTTCGATCCTGAGCGGGGCGGGCTATGGCTTTCATTTTGGAACGACGGTGGTGTCGAGTATTTCAAGGATGGTCAAGTTCGCGCGTCCTATACCGTCGCTGACGGGCTAGGCAAAGGCCATGTTCCCGGTCTTCGACTCGATCACGATGGAGCAGTGTGGGCGGCAACAGAAGATGGCGGGCTTAGCCGCATTAAAGATGGTCACATTACAACAATGACCACCAGGAACGGTTTGCCGTGCAATACCATTCACTGGTCGCTAGAGGACAATGATCGCTCGTTATGGTTATACGCTGGTTGCGGCCTGCTGCGGATTGCGCGGGCCGAACTGGACGCCTGGATCGCCGACCCGACGCGTAGGATTGGAACGACGGTATGGGATGCTGCGGACGGCGTTATGCTTCACTCATCGTCGCCCAACTCTTACGGTCCGCCCTTTGCGAAATCAATCGACGGCAGACTGTGGATGCTGATAGGAGAAGGCGTCCAGGTGGTTGATCCCCATCATCTTGCTTTCAATAAGCTCCCGCCTCCGGTCCACATCGAGCAAATCATAGCGGACCATAAAACCTATTGGCAGAACTTGCCAGGAGCAGCGCCTTTAAATCTTCGCCTGCCGGCGCTCACCCGCGATCTCGAGATCCACTACACCGCTCTCAGCCTCGCGGCGTCGGAGAAGATTCGTTTCAAGTACAAGCTTGAGGGGCAGGATCGCGACTGGAGAGAGGTGATAAATGACCGCCAAGTCCAGTATTCGAACCTGCGCCCCGGCCCCTACCGGTTTCGCGTCATAGCTTGCAATAACAGCGGCGTTTGGAATCAGGTGGGCGATTCGCTAAACTTCTCGATCGCGCCGGCCTATTACCAGACAAATTGGTTCCGCGCCCTGTGCGTAGTTCTCGTTCTGGCCCTGGTGTGGGCGATCTACCAACTCAGGCTCAGGCAATTGCACCATGACTTCGCCCTGACGTTGGATGCGCGTGTCGGCGAGCGGACAAGCATCGCACGAGACCTTCACGACACCCTGCTGCAAAGCTTCCATGGCTTGATGCTCCGCTTTGAAATCGTTTCCCAACTGCTTCCCGAGCGCCCGGTGGAAGCGAAGGAACAACTGGACAGAACGATAGAGCGGGCTGCGGAGGCGATCACAGAAGGGCGGGACGCGGTACAGGGATTACGCGCCTCTGTGGTGCAAACGAATGATCTAGCCCGCGCGATAAATACGCTAGGTGAGGAACTCGCAAATGATCCAGCCAACCACGGCTCTCCTGCATTTCGTGTAACGGTTGAAGGCGAGGCGCGAGAGTTGCATCCGATCCTGCGCGATGAAATCTACAGGATCGCCACAGAGGCGTTGCGGAATGCGTTTCACCACGCCCGGGCTCAGCAGATCGAGGTTGAAATTCGATATGACAATCAGCAGTTCCGCCTGCGCGTGCGGGATGATGGTAAAGGAATTGATCCGGCGGTTCTGTCCGGGCATGGGCGCGAAGGGCACTTTGGCTTGCCCGGTATGAGAGAACGCGCTAATGCTATAGGGGGAAAGCTGGTGGTTTGGAGCGAGCTTGAAACGGGAACCGAACTAGAACTGCGCATTCCTGCCGAAGCATCGTATCTGAGCCCGGCAAAGCGTTCTTGGCTTTCAGAGTTAGTGAGACGAAGATAGCGGCTTGAATCGAGAGACAACGCCATGAGTACCGATAACGCTCGAATTCGAATTCTTGCAGTCGACGATCATCCCATCGTGCGCGAGGGAATCGCCGCACTGGTTGCTATTCAGCCGGACATGATCCTGGTGGGCCAGGCAAGTGACGGCCGTGAAGCCATACAGCTGTTTCGAACGCATCGGCCGGACGTTACCGTAATGGATCTGCAGATGCCGGAAATGAACGGGCTTGATGCGCTCATTGCCATTCGCAATGAATTTCCCGATGCGAAGATCATCATGCTGACGACCTATAAAAGCGACACTCAGATTGTGCGGGCCCTCAAGGCAGGTGCCCAGGGTTACCTTCTCAAGAATGCTCTGCACAAGGAACTGCTGGATACGATCCGCGCGGCACATGCCGGCAAAAGGACGGTCTCGCCGGAGGCGTCGCTGGAAATCGTTGAGCATTCGACTGACGACGCACTGACCCCGGCAGAGGTCAACGTGCTGCGTCTTATCGCTGCGGGCAACGCGAACAAACAAATCGCCGATCAGCTCTCTACCACCGAAGAATCGGTGAAGAGCCGGGTGCGAAGCATTCTTTCGAAGCTAGGCGCAAGCGACCGGACCCACGCCACAACAATCGCTCTGAAGCGCGGAATTATCGAACTCTAGACGCCTCTTCCTCGGAAGATCTCCTTTGATGCCTCAAAAGAGGCGTGATCAGACCTAGTTCTGGGATATCGCTTTCATGAAATATTTACGAAGATAAATACGTAATCGAGAGGTGCGTCCATTGCGGCGCTTATATTCAACGTTCGCAGGTGGATGGCCCGGAATTGGTCTGATTTTGATGCGGCTCGCCGTCGGGCTCGCACTGGTCAGCAGCGCCTATTCTGTTCAGCTGAATCATTCGGCCCTCAGCATCTCTTTTACATCGGTGCTCCTCGGGATCGCTGCGCTGCTTCTGATACTCGGTCTGTACACGCCCATTGTCGGTACGCTTGTGGCCCTGTTTGAGAGCTGCCGGATGATTGCCATACCCGCAGACCGATTGATGTACCTGCTGATGGCAATAATCGCAGCCGCTCTGGCCATGCTTGGCCCCGGCCTGTGGTCTGTCGATGCTCGCCTGTTTGGATGGAAACGCATCGAGCCTTCTGCGCGCAGGAAGTAGTACTCACACCCGAAATAGGCATCCAACCTCCCGCAAACAAGCCTCCGATTTCTTCCCACAGAGGCGGCTTGATCCCACTACACAGCCTGTGATTCGCCTCGATCTGGAGTATCGCTGCCTAGCGATTACAGACAGAATGTCAGCAATCTAGTCACCGCCCAATAGCACGGATCAAATCATGGGCGATGGAAGCAGACAAAGATCAGCTCTTCTCGCTGGTCTTCGCCTGGGTGCTTCTCAATGGTGACAGAAGGGAATTATCGAAAATGCAGACTCTACAACATGGCGAACGGTATACGGACAAGGGATCGTACGCGGTAATGACGCGCACGGCGACCGCTCCCTATGCGCATCTTAGAAGCGTCGCAGATCAACTCCATAGGAACGCCGAGGATCTTGCATTCTCGACCAACCCTCCAACGGCTGATAACTGCCGCATCGCAGGAGCCATGGTGGGCTGGGCTTTCAACCTCGTCCCGTTCAGCATCGACTCAAGATTTGATTTCTGACTGGTTCTCAAACGATCTTGCAGCGCTGCGACCGATCGATGCTCCAGCGCATTTCAAAGCCTCGGCGAAACCGGAAAGGAGACGCGAATGGCAACGGATGCTTGGACCGACTTGAGGGAATTCATTCCGACAGATGCACCAAAGATGAGTGACGCTGAAGCTGATTCTTCGGTTTCAGAATGGGATGTCAGCGCGAATCCCTGCTTTGAGGACATCGTGGGAAAGAGCCGAGCACTGCGAAGAGTCTTTGAACAAATCGAAATTGTCGCGCCTACGGCCTCTACCGTTCTCCTTCACGGCGATACGGGAACAGGTAAGGAACTGATAGCCCGCGCGATTCATAACCTCAGTCCTCGACGTAACCAACCTTTAGTGCGCATGAACTGCGCGGCGATACCTTCGGGGCTATTGGAAAGCGAACTGTTCGGCCACGAGAAAGGCGCGTTCACTGGCGCTCTGATGCAGAAGCGCGGTCGTTTCGAACTCGCCGACAAGGGGTCCCTGTTCCTGGATGAAATCGGCGATATCAGTCTTGAACTGCAGCCGAAGTTGCTCCGCGCGTTGCAGGAGCAGGAATTCGAACGCCTGGGAAGTGCCAGGACAATCAAGGTCGATGTGCGAATCATCGCCGCCACTCATCGCAACCTGCACGAGATGATCCGCGACGCGAAGTTTCGCGAGGACCTATTCTATCGGCTCAACGTGTTCCCCGTTCACGTTCCGCCTTTGCGCGAGAGGGCTGAGGACATTCCGCTCCTCGTGCAGTATTTCGTCTCCATGTTCGCAAGGAGTATGGGGAAGACAATCCGTAATATCCCAGAGAACGTAATGATCGCACTGGTGCGCTGCCCCTGGCACGGAAACATTCGCGAGCTGAAGAACTTTATCGAGCGCTCGGTCATTCTCAGCCGTGGAGACACTCTCACGCCACCGCTCGCAGAACTGCATTCGCCATGCATCCCTCCGGTGCCCCAAGAACACACCCTTCACCACATGGAAAGGAACATCATCCTTGATGCTCTGCGCTCGGCAGATGGCAAGCTCGCCGGACGCGGTGGTGCAGCTGAGGTGTTGGGCCTCAAAAGAACCACGCTGCAAAGAAAGATGCAGCGCCTCGGGATTGAAAAGGCCGACTACGCGTCTGCCGGCCTGCGCGGGAGTTGTCTGCCCAACTGATCGACTGCCGCCATTGCGTCAGATGCCCGGATAGCGTCAAGTACTTCACCGCTTTCCCTTGCGAGGCCCCTTAGTTTCAACGATTTTCGGTGGCAGGTTAATTGCAATCAGCAAGAGTGACGAACTCTACCTCCTCGTATGCAAATCCACAGACAGAGCCTTCGTTTGGGCAATTCTGACGGGCTCTAAGAGGGAGAAGTGAAATGGCGAACTCCGGACCAATCTGGCAGTCGCAGTTGACTACCTCGATCGCAGGCTCCGAATACTCTCAGGCTTCTGAGGCCGAGTTGCTCGCGGCGGCGAGAAACTCCGACGGGTGTGCGTTCGCGGAACTCTGCCGCAGACATGCAGCTCCCGTGCAAAGGAGGCTGTTCCGAATGCTTCGCAATCGGGAGGACGCGGAAGATGTGATGCAGGAATCCATTTGCAGAGCGTTCATGAACCTTCAGCGATTTCGGGGCGTATGTACCTTTTCGGTGTGGTTCACTCAAATCGCTATCAATACAGCCCTCATGTTGATGCGCAAACGGAGGGTCCGCTCCGAAGTGTCATACGACTCTCAGCCCAATGACAACCCCGAGTGGCAGTGGGAGTTTCCCGATAAATCACCAAATGCCGAAAAGATGTGCATCAAGAGACAGGCTATCGAACGCATGTGCGTCGCAGTGGATCGGCTGCCGCCGCGCTACCGCGAACTGGTCCGGCAATTTCACGGCACAGAGCAATCACTGCAGGAAACCGCTGAACAATTGGGGCTGAAGATCAGTACGGTCAAGACCCGACTTCTTCGGGCGCGACTAAAAATGCGAACTGGCTTGATCAGGCAAAGGATCTCCTTTGCTGACGCTTGCCGCTGACCAGCGATCAGCGAATCATCCTTAAACAGCCGGGTGCGCTGGCTACAACCTGAAAGCGAGGAATCTGAAATGGGCCTTCTTACGATGACTGAGATGTCGCCGAAAACCCTGAGTGCCTATGGGGCGGCGCGGGCGACAGTGGCGGGGTCGCCTCTTACTCCCGACGAACTGCGAAAGATCGATGCGTATTGGAGTGCCTGCAAATACCTCGCGCTTGGAATGATCTATCTCCAGGAAAACCCGTTGCTGCGTGAGCCGCTGAGACCGGAGCACATCAAGAGCCGCCTTCTCGGACATTGGGGTTCAAGCCCGGGCCTGGCGTTCATCTATACCCATTTGAGCCGCATCATTCGTAAGCACGATGCCGAGATGATCTTCCTCGCTGGACCCGGCCATGGCGCTCCGGGCGTTCTGGCTCCCGTGTATCTGGAAGGAACATATAGCGAGATCTATCCGGACAAGAGCCAGGACGAGAGAGGCCTTCGCGAATTCTTCAAGCAGTTCTCATTCCCAGGCGGAATCGGGAGTCACTGCACGCCAGAGACGCCCGGATCGATTCACGAAGGAGGCGAACTCGGCTACGTTCTCTCTCACGCCTGTGGCGCTGCTTTCGATAATCCAAACCTGATTGTTGCGGCAGTCGTAGGAGACGGCGAGGCCGAGACCGGCCCGCTTGCAACTTCCTGGCACATCAGCAAGTTTCTCAACCCCATTCGAGATGGCGCGGTTTTGCCCATTCTTCATCTGAATGGCTACAAGATCAACAACCCGACACTATTGGCGCGGATCAGTCATGAGGAACTCGAAGAACTGCTCCGAGGATACGGATGGAATCCGTATTTCGTTGAAGGTTCCGAGCACGAGAGAATGCACCAGGCCATGGCGGCAACCATGGAGCGCTGCATGGAGGAGATACGCGCGCACCAGGATCAATGCCGAAAGACCGGCGTCGCTACGCGCCCCCGCTGGCCGATGGTGGTGCTGCGCTCCCCGAAAGGATGGGGAGCACCGGTCGAGGTTGATGGAAAAAGGATTGAAGGCTTCTGGCGGTCCCATCAGGTTCCGCTGGCTGATGTGAAGACGAATGCCGAACACCTCAAACTTCTTGAGAACTGGTTGCGGTCCTACAAACCGGAGGAGCTCTTTGGTACATCGGGCAAGCTGATTCCCGAGATCGCCGAATTCGCGCCACTCGGTAGCAGGCGCATGAGTGCCAGCCTCCACACCAATGCTGAACTCAGGAAGAAGCTGCGCTTGCCCAACTTCCGCGACTACGCAGTCGCCATCGAGCGTCCCGGTTCGAAAGAAGTCGAGAATGTTCCGCCTCTCGGCGCCTTCCTTCGCGACGTGATGAAGCGAAACCTCGAATCATTTCGCGTGTTCGCCCCCGATGAGAACACCTCGAACAAGCTGGACGCGATCTACGAGGCCTCGCGGAAGTTCTGGATCGCCGAGACGTTTCCGGAAGACAGCAATGGAACGGAGCTGGCGGTTGACGGGCGTGTTGTCGAAATGCTCAGCGAACACACGATGGAAGGCATGCTCGAAGGTTATCTACTCACGGGGAGAAACGGATTCTTGTCTTCCTACGAAGCCTTCGTTCACGTGATCGACTCCATGTTCAATCAGCACGCGAAGTGGCTCTCAATCTGTAACAACTTGTCCTGGCGTCGGAAGGTAGCGTCGCTTAACCTGCTCATTACATCAACAGTCTGGCGCCAAGACCACAATGGCTTTACTCATCAGGACCCTGGCTTCCTTGACGTAGTGCTCAATAAGAGTGCGGCAGTAACGCGGATCTACCTGCCTCCCGATGCGAATTGTCTTTTGTCTGTAGCCGATCATTGCCTACGATCGGAAAACTACATCAACGTAATCGTCTCCGACAAGCAGAAGCACCTGCAGTTCCTTGACATCGACGCTGCCATCACCCACTGCACCAAAGGCATCGGAATTTGGAAGTGGGCCAGCAACGATGAGGGCAGCGAGCCGGATGTTGTGATGGCCGCGGCGGGCGACATTCCGACTCAGGAAGCGCTTGCAGCCACCGAGCTGCTGATGAGCCAATTCCCTGACCTGAAGATCCGCTTCGTCAATGTCGTGGATCTGTTCAAGCTGCAGCCGAGCACGGAGCATCCGCACGGTCTTACGGACGCGGACTTCGACGCGCTGTTTACCACTGACAAGCCCATCATCTTCAACTTCCATGGCTACCCGTGGCTCATCCACCGTCTCGCGTACCGTCGCACCAATCATCGAAACCTGCACGTGCGCGGATACAAGGAGAAAGGCAATATCAACACGCCCATGGAATTGGCCATCAACAACCAGACCGATCGTTTCAGCCTGGCAATTGATGCAATCGATCGCATCCCCAAGCTGCAGCGCATCGGATCACACGCGAAAGAAGCTTTCCGCGATCAGCAGATTGCCTGCCAGCACCATGCCTATCAGCACGGAGTTGATAGTTCGGAGATAAGCGGGTGGAAGTGGCAGCCAATGGGGTAGAGACCATTCATTAGCTAAGTGGCGAACTGATTATGCCACCCTGGGGAGCACGAGTGGAAGCGTCGAGCGAACTAACAATTCACCAATCGACATGCTCGACGTTCGTGCTCTCCCGCTTCACTCGTATGACTGTCAAAGCGGCGTCGACAGTTGTGACTCTTGACAATATCAGTCACATCGCGGTTTCGCTCAGTCGATTGATTTTCAAGGCACCTGACTTGTTCGACCGGTTTGGCATCTTGCCTGCAAGGACATAGACGTGGGGCTCGTGAGGTCGCTAGGGCCCTTCGGATCTCGACGTAAATCATCAGCGCCCGTGCGACGCTAATTTGCATATTCTCCCGGCGTGCATATGCACCCGAAAGGTGTCGAAATGAATTTCTTCTGCATTGATCGTAAAACCGGTTCCCTACCTTTAATGCGGACACTTGCACTGGTCTGCGCTTCGGTTGTGCCGATTGCCGGCTGTCATACCAGGCCTGTTGCCGCAGCGGATCAGCCTACGCCCGTTGAGCTTCGCGCTCCACACCGTCTGCATCAGCCGTCTTCGGTTGCTGCCAGCGGCTCCGTGGAAGCGAACGTAACAGCGCAAACCGCCTTCCAGGTTGGCGGGCGTGTGGCGCGTGTCCTCGCGGAAGAGGGACAGCTCGTAAAGCGCGGCCAGGTGTTGGCTGAGCTGGATTGCTCCGACTACCGCAACGCCTACGAGTCGGCATTCGGCCAAGCGGATGCTGCCGAAGCTGCGGCACTCCAGGCGAGAAATGGCGTCCGTGCGCAGGAACTCGAGCAGGCGCATGTCGACTACGAGCGCGCTGCAGACGAATATCAGCGGCAGAAGTACCTCTACGATCATCAGAGCCTCGCAGCCAACGACTTCCACAAGATCGAAGCCGTCTATCTCGTGTCACAGCAACGCTTCAACATGGCGCTCGAGGGAGCACGCGCGGAGGAGAAGCAGGCAACACGGGCTCAAGCGCATGCAGCAAATGGCCAGTTGAGCGAAGCTACGAAGCACCTCGGCGACTGCCAATTAAGAGCGCCGATCAGCGGCTTCGTCGGTATGCGTCATGTGAACGTTGGCGACACCGTAGCTCCCGGGTATCCCGTCTTCTCCGTTCTCGACCTGGATCCCGTGAAGGTGCGGGTCGGAATTCCTGAATCGGAAGTTGGAAAGGTGCATGAGCACGCGCGGTCGGTTGTGACCATACCCTCGCTCGACAATCGTCAATTTGACGGAACAGTCGAAGCGGTCGGCTACTTCGCCGATTCTGTGTCGCGCACGTTCACTACGAAGATTGCTGTCCCCAATCCTAACCATGTTCTTCGCGCCGGCATGATCAGCGAATCGCGTGTCTACGACTCGACAATGATTGACGTACTCGCAGTTCCAACGTTGGCTATCGTCCGCGATGTTCGCGGCCTCCCATTCGTATACGTCTACGATCCCACTCGACAGCGCGTCTTTGCTCGCCGTGTAGAAGTAGGTGACTTGATCGCCGATGAGGTCGAGATTAAGACCGGTTTGAAGCCGGATGACCAGATCGTCGTGGCCGGCCAGCAAAACGTTCACGAAGGCTCTTTGGTTCGCGTTGCTGGAGGTGGCCAGTGAATCCGGTCCGCGCATCTCTTCGCTTCCCCCAGGTAACACTTGTTCTCACGGCCATGCTCTTCATTGGCGGCGTCATGGAGTTCCTGACCATGCCTCGCCGCGAGGACCCCAAGATCACCATCCGCACCGGTCTCGTGATCGCGGCTTATCCCGGCGCCACGGCAGAAGAAGTGGAAAGCCAGGTCACTCACAAAATTGAAGAGCGACTGTTTCGATTCGAGGAAGTGCGGCGGGAGAAGACCTACTCCACATCGCGCAATGGCCTCGTAATCATCAATGTGGAGCTGAACAAGTCGGTCAAGAACTCCGACCAGTTCTGGTCGAAGCTTCGCCTCGACATGGCTCAGTTGAAGCAGACAGAACTTCCTTCCGGCGTGCGAGGGCCAATCGTAGACTCCGATTTCGGCGATACTGTGGCTGCTCTCATCGCGGTCAAGGGCGGCAATTATGGCTATCGCGAGTTGAAGGACTATGCCCAGCGCGTGGAGAGCGCGATTCGCACGATTCCCGCTGCGTCAAAAATCAAGCGCATCGGTGATCAGAAGGAAAGCATCGAGGTTACAGGCTCGTGGGAGAGACTTTCGCAGTACGGAGTCGATCCGCGGAAGGTTGAGCAGGCTTTGCAGGGACGCAACACCATAGCTTTTGGCGGCCGTGTTCCCGGAGGAGACAGCAAGCTTCCTATCGAAGCAAATGGTCCGTTCCAGACCGAAGATCAAATTCGTCAGATCATGGTCGACGTGTCTCCCGCAGGTCAACCGATCTACCTCGGAGACCTCGCGACCGTTCACCGTGTCTACAAGGACCCAACAGAGTATGCGCGAATGGGTGGTGAACCGACCATCCTGCTCTCAGTGGAGATGCACGAAGGCAACAATATCGTGGAGTTCGGCAAACAATTACATGAAACCCTGGCGCGAGTGCAATCTACATTGCCGCCAGACGTTCAGCTGGAGTTTGTTGCCGACCAACCCCGAGTTGTTTCCGAACGCGTCAGAGACTTCACGCGCGAATTCGGGATTGCCATCATATCCGTCATTCTTGTCACGATGGTGCTGCTTCCCATGCGGGTTGCACTCGTATCCGCGATTGCGATTCCTGTCACTGTGTCCGTCACCTTTGGAATGCTCAACGCCGCAGGAATCGAACTACACCAGGTATCAATCGCAGGCCTTATCGTCGTGCTCGGCATGGTGGTGGACGATGCGATCGTAATCGCCGACAACTATGTCGAACTGCTCGATCACAAGGTGCCGATCGCGGAGGCATGCTGGAGATGCGCTACCGATATGGCCGTCCCAGTGTTAGCCGCAACCTTGACGATCATTGCATCGTTTCTTCCTCTGCTGCTGCTGAGCGGAGCATGCGGTGAATTTATTCGCGCTCTCCCCATTGCAGTTGCAGTTGCCCTGAGCGTCTCATTTGTGGTCGCGATGATGCTTACGCCAATGATCAATGGCGCATTCATCAAGAAAGGCCTGCATGACCCCACTGTTCAGCAGAAGGAGAAGAAACCCACCGCGCTGGACTACATGCAGAATTACTACAACCGCATCATCTCCTGGGCGATGGGACATCGTAAGCAAGTACTGCTCGCGGGGATAATTTCCTTTATCGCCGGCATCGGCATCCTTACGCTGGTTCGCCAGCAGTTTTTCCCCCTGGCCGAACGTGATCAGTTCGTCCTAGACGTGTGGCTGCCCGAGGGAACGCGCATCGAAGCGACGGACGCCACTGTGCGCAAAATTGAATCCGCTCTGAGCAAGGAAAAGGAGGTTCATAGCTATACAAGCTTCCTTGGGTCCAGCTTTCCACGGTTCTACTACAACGTGAACCCGGTGCCTACCGCATCGAACTTCGCGCAGATCCTCGTCAACACGCACACCGTCAAGGGCACGCCAAAGCTAGTCGACCGGCTCCGAGAGCAACTGCCGGCCGCCGTGCCCGAAGCGAAGGTGTTCGTGAAAGAGCTCCAGCAAGGCGATGTAATGGAGGCTCCTGTCGAAGTCCGCATTGTGGGCGAAGATCTGGACACATTGCGCGCTCTGGGAGATCAGGTGGAGAACATCCTCAGCCACACTCCCGGTGCGATCTACATCCACACGGATTGGCATGAGGACCAGATGCTTGCGGGAGTGGATCTACGTCAGGAAGTCGCAAACCGGCTCGGATTCACGAATACAACGATTGCGAATGAATTGGCTGGCAGCTTCGACGGCGAGACGGTTTCGACGTTCTGGGAAGGAGATCGCGATGTGGACATTGACCTTCGCCTGAATCCTGCGCAGCGGCAAAGCTTCCAGAACATTGCCGATACCTATGTGCTGTCGCCGGTAACGGGGGCTCGGGTGCCCGTGAATGCTGTGGCCTCTCTCTCTCCTCAATGGCACCCAGGCCGGATTGTGCGCCGCAACGGTGTCCGAACGTTGACGGTGCGCGCCTTTCCGGATAACGGAGTGCTCGCCAGCGAGATTCTCGCGAACGCCAAAAAGCAGATTCGTGGCCTGGACATGCCAGCCGGATACCACATCGAGTATGGCGGTGAGAATGAGAACCAGCGCGAGACGTTCGGCGAGATGCGAGTTGCCCTCGGCATAAGCCTGGTGCTGATCTTCCTCATCCTGCTGCTGCAATTCCGCACTCTTTCAGACGCGCTCATCGTCATGGCTGCATTTCCTCTGGCCCTGCCCGGAGCAGCGCTGGGGCTGTTCGTTACACACAATCCCTTCGGCTTCACAGCGTTCATCGGCGTGATCAGCCTGGGTGGTCTGGTTGTTCGCAACTCGATCATTCTCGTCGATTACATTCACGAGCGGATGAAGCACGGGATTCCACTGGAGGAGGCCACTCTCGAAGCGGGAGAACGGCGGCTTCGCCCGATCTTCCTGACTACGATGGCGGCGGCAGTCGGCGTCACTCCAATGATTCTTTCCCGGTCAACGATGTGGTCGCCACTGGCAAGCGTCATCGCATTTGGCCTGCTGGGATCGATGTTCTTCACCCTTGTGGTCATTCCGGTGTTGTTCGTTGTGGTCAACACCAAAAAGACCCAAGTGTCGAAATCTGCGATTGCGGCTGCAGCAGGGCTCTTGCTCATGGTCGGGTTTTCATCACAGAGCCAGGCACAGAAAGTAACCACCTCCGGCTCTCAGCCGTCTTCCACTGCACCGGAGCGCCGAACCGTCACACTGGAAGAAGCCTTGCAGTTGGCAATGAAAGAGAACTCTTCAGTCCGAATCGCCGAGCAGAAGGCGCGCGAAGCAGATGCCAGAGTGGTCCAGGCACGAGCCAACTATTTCCCGACAGCGAAGAACGAGACTAACGCTATGCACACTGGTGAAACCGAATTCCTGACGATAAAGCAGGGTGTGCTTGGAACCTACTCCGCGACAGGACCGCTGCCGGGCAAGGACGTCAAGATTGAGCTCGGCGAGCAGGACTTTCAGGTGACGCAGACTACCGTGTCCCAACCGCTAACGCAGATGTTCAAGATTCAGCCAGGCGTTAGCGCAGCCCAAGCTGAATCAGGTATTGCGCACAATGACCTCGGTCGCGCACGCAATGAAGTCTCGTTGAACCTGAAGAGGCTCTATTACGGGCTCCTTTCAACACAGCAACGCAAGCACGCAGCTGAGTTGCGCCTGATGGCCGGCGAATCACGCCTGAAGGAAGCTCAGGACGCGGCTCACGGCGGTGTGGTGCTTCAGGTCAAGGTTCTCGAGGGGCAGGCTGAAATCGCAGAAGCACGCCATCAGCTTGGCTCGCTTGAAGACCAGATTGCGGACCTGACCAATTCGTTCAACGACACGACTGGTCTACCCCTGCAAACCAACACGGAGCTCGTCGAACCGATGGAGCAGGCGGAAGTAGTCTTTGCTGTTGAATCAGGTGCAACGGATGCCGAGATCCTGGCTGCGGCGCACAATCCGGAGTTGCTTTCAGCCCGCCAGGAAGTAAAGAAAGCACGCGCGGGATTACATGCGGCACGCGCGGAGTACATACCGGACGTTTCATTCATCGTTCAGCACACCTATCAGAATGGAGCGCCCCTGCTGCCGCAGAACGCTTATGTCCTCGGCTTCCACAGCGAATGGACGATTTCCGAATTCGGCAAGCGCATAGGACTGGTTCGCGAGCGCAGGAGCCAGGTGGCGGAGGCGGAACAGAACCTTCATGCGACGCAGAATAGGGTCCACATGGATGTTGACTCCGAGGTTCGCAAGATTCATCGATCGGAGACGGGATTAGACGCTGCCCGTGAGAACGTATCGGTTCGTGCAGAGCTGGTTCGTATCACCAACAACCAGGTGGTAGCGAAAACGGCCACGGAATCCGCTCTCAAGGAAGCGCAGGCTCAACTCGCCGACGCCAAAGCGACTCTCTTCGATGCGCAGATGCAACGCGTCGTAGCTCAAGCCGAACTGCTGCGCACGGTAGGTCGCCAGTGACGGCCATCCTCCAGTTTGTCCTCAAACACGGGTATTCGTTCCTGTTCGTTGCCCTGTTCGCACATCAGGTGGGAATACCCTTGCCTGGGCCGCTGTTTTTGCTTGCTGCAGGAGCGCTTGCCTCGGCAGGGAAACTCGACCTTCCCGCCGTGATCGGTCTGACCATCATCGCCTGCGTCTCAGCAGACTGGATCTGGTACGAGGCAGGACGGCGCCGCGGCGCGAAGGTATTGCACTTGATCCACCGCTTCACGCGTGATCCCGATTTCCACGACCGGAGAGCCAAGCGCGTGTTCGCGCGGTATGGACCACCGATCCTGCTGGTATCAAAGTTTGTGCCGTTGCTGGACGCTGTTTCGCCCCCCCTCGCAGGACTCTCGCACACCAGCAGAATCCGATTCCTGGTCTTCGACTCTATGGGAGCGGCTCTCTACGCCTGCGTCTACGGCGGGGCCGGCTATGTATTCAGCCACGATCTCGATCGCGCAGCGGGATACCTCTCCCACGCAGGAAAGCTACTCCTTGTTGTTGCGATCATCGGGTTCTGCGGATACTTGCTCGTGAGGAAGTTAACCCAGCAAATCCAGAAGACCCGCACCACTCGCGTTGCGTCGCCGTTTGATTGCGAGGACTCGTTACACCCAGCGTGTGGCGTCATTGGAGGGGGAAAAGATGGCAACTAATAGGACAGAGCAAAGGCTGGCGCCCACAAACCCGCTGGCGCTTTTAAAGGCTCAATATGGGTGCGGACCTGTACAGTTTGCGGGAACCAGAGACGCGCTGTATGAACGGCATCTTCTTTTCGACAATGGCGTGGATCCAACGGCTGCAACCATGCGCGACCGCTTCGAAGCTCTGGCTAGGTCTGTGCGAGACATCCTCTCGCAGCGTTGGCTGCTCACTGAGAAGACCTATCAGCAGCAGAATTGCAAACGGCTCTATTACCTCTCCATGGAGTTCCTCATCGGCCGATCGCTGGCAAACAATGTTGCCAACCTTCTTCTTGGCCCGCTTGCAAACGATGTGATTCAGGACAGGAGGCTGAACCTTCTGGAAATCCTCGAGCAGGAGCCCGACGCCGGTTTAGGGAACGGTGGGTTAGGGCGACTGGCAGCTTGCTTCATCGAGTCTGCTGCAACCATGCAGCTTCCCGCGATGGGTTGTGGACTTCGGTACGAATACGGGATATTCCGGCAAATCATTCGAAATGGATGGCAGCAGGAATCGCCAGACAATTGGCTCCGTTCCCCCGATCCATGGGAGATCGCTCGTCCCAACGAGCAAGTAGAAGTCCACCTGGGCTGCTCCTTCGAACTGACCGGAGGCAGTCTGCGCCCGGTTCCGGGTCGACCTTCGACTCTGATCGGAATCCCATTCGATCGGCCGGTCATTGGTTACGGAGGATCGACGATCAACACCCTGCGGCTCTGGGCTGCGTCTGCATCGGACTACTTCAACTTCGAGGAGTTCTCTCATGGTGACTTTATCGAGGCGTTTGCACAGGCACTCTCTGCAGAGACCCTGACCCGCGTTCTATATCCCGACGATTCACAGTTCCTGGGGCAGGGCCTGCGCCTCATGCAGGAGTACTTCCTCGTCGCTTGCTCTCTCGCAGATGCTGTCCGCCGATTCAAAGCTCTCAATTCTGACTGGAGCTTGTTCCCAGACAAGGTAGCCTTTCAGATGAATGACACGCATCCTGCACTCTCGGTGCCGGAACTCATGCGGATTCTCGTTGACGAGGAGCACCTGGCGTGGGATGACGCCTGGCACATCACTCAGAACACGCTCGCCTATACCAACCACACCTTGTTGCCGGAGGCGCTCGAAAAGTGGCCTGTCTCATGGCTTGAAGACATGCTTCCCCGCCAACTCGAAATCATTCACGAGATCAATCGCCGGTTCCTCAGCGACGTTCGCAGACGGTTCCCGGGCGATGAAGAGCGCGTCCGCCGCATCAGCCTCGTCGAAGAGGGAAGCGGAAAGAAAATTCGGATGGCTCATGTCGCCGTTGTTGGATCCCACAGCACCAATGGAGTCGCCGAGATCCACTCGGATCTCTTGCGCAAGACAACACTCAGGGACCTTGCCGAAATGTATCCCGAACGCTTCAATAACAAGACCAACGGCATTACGCCACGTCGCTGGCTGAACCTGTGTAACCCCGCGCTCTCGGCCGTAATTTCCGAGGCGATCGGGGACGCATGGATAAACGATCTGATGGAGCTGCGAAGGCTGAAAGACTACGCAGATGACAGCGGCTTTCGTGCTGCATTCATGAATGCGAAGCAAGCTGCGAAGAATCAATTCTGCGCCTGGTACAAGTATTCGACAGGGCAGATTCTCGATCCGGACGCAATCTTCGACTCTCAGATCAAACGCATACACGAGTACAAACGGCAATTGCTTAATGCGCTCAGGGTCGTCGTGCTCTACAACAGGCTGCGGCAGAATCCCGGGCTCGACATGCATCCCCGCATCTTCCTCTTCGCAGGTAAGGCCGCTCCGGCATACCGGCTCGCGAAGCTGATCATCAAATTCATCAACAACCTTGCTGGAACGATCGACGGCGATCCCGCAGTGCGCGGTCGTCTCAAGGTCTTGTTCCTTCCCGAATACTGCGTCTCCGTAGCTGAACATCTGATTCCGGCCAGCGATGTTTCCAATCAGATTTCGACCGCCGGCTACGAAGCAAGCGGCACCAGCAACATGAAATTCATGATGAATGGCGCCCTGACAATCGGTACGCGTGATGGCGCGACGATAGAGATGGCCGCGGAGGCAGGGGAGGAGAACTTTTTCTTGTTCGGTCTCAACGCTGAAGAAGTGATGAACGGCCGCTCATGGTACAGGTCGCTGTGGCATTACGAGAACGAGCACGAGACCCGCGAAGCCCTCGATCTTATATTCAGTGACTTCTTCAGTCGGAATGAGCCAGGAGTATTTACCCCTTTGCGCGATGCTCTGCTAGAGACCGATCACTACATGCATCTGGCTGACTTGAAATCGTATCTGGATGCTGACGAGCAGCTTCGGACCCTCTATCAAGATCGTGATGGATGGGCTCGCAAAGCCATCTTGAACGTTGCCGCGTCCGGTAAATTCTCGAGCGATCGCACAATCCATGAGTACGCAACCGAGATCTGGGGTTTGGAACCCTGTCCAATCCGAAATCAAACGCGTTAATGCGCCGTCTTGAGACAGCGACCCTGAAAGGAGTTCGAATGAGACTGACACAACATCTGACATTCTTGCCGGCATTGTCTTCCCCAGTCGTTCAGTTCAAGAGATGGAACGAACGTCGTCGGAGAAGGAAGGCCTTCGAAATGAGACTGACAATGCTATTGCGATTGGTGTTGACGTTCCCCGTCACCACTGCGCTCGCGTATGGGCAGGAGGTCCATTACAACTACGATCGAGCAGCGAATTTTTCCGCTTACAAAACTTATCAATGGGTAGAGACTCCCGTTGCCACAGTGAAAAGAGGTGCCACAAAGGAATCGAAACCAGGCGCTCCAGTGACTTTCGCCGTTCCTCCAGGTTTGCCAGATCCTCCGACGATCCTTTTAGGCGCCGTACCAAATCCTCCGACCGCATCCGAGATCCCCGATAACCCGTCTGAGGATCAGTTGATTAACAACGAGATAAAGCGTGCGATTGACGAGCAACTGGCTCAAAAAGGTCTTATCAAGGTCGAGAAGAACGCGGACCTTCACGTGAGTTACCACGCCGCGATCCGCCAGGAACAGAGCCTCTATCTCTCAGGCATGGGCTGGGGCGAAAGGGGCTGGGGTGGGTGGGGCAGCGGTTCAGGGACGTGGAACGGCTCAATGCAGGCCCAGACTTCCAGCGTCCCAATCGGGACCATAGTTGTGGACCTGTATGACCCCACACTGGATGATCTGATCTGGCGTGGGGACGCGACCAAGACCATCGATCTGAAGAAGGACCCAGACAAGAACTATAAGAATCTGCAAAAGGCCATGGCCAAACTCTTGAAGAACTATCCACCACCCCAGCCTAAAAAGTAATCGCGACGGCGACTAGAGTAAGTCTGGCTTCCCGCTGCGGACCAGACGAGGAGGATCGATGGACTCACGTTTCTGGGACGTATACCGGGATATTCGCTCTCTTATCCAGAAGCCTGACGACGCTCTCTACATGCTTCACACTTCCATCGGGATCATTACTGTCCGCAAGTTCGTGTTCCGGCCGGAAGCGGGTTACGTCTTCCTTCAAGGTACCGACGAGAACGGAAGAGAACGCACCGCAGGCTTCACCGAGCAACTGTTCACCACCTTCGCGCTGGAAATCCAGACAAAATCACCGGCCGACAACGGGCAAATCAAGTTCAATCCGAATGTCGTTGAGAGCCTGCAGTCTTAGAACCCGCAGGCAGGTGCAGTTGTTTCCGCGAAACGAATCCACATCCGCCTCACCTCGACCGAAACGTGCTTCACCAAACCAGAGAGTATCTGACGGCCTTCTGACAGTCGGTCTGCGTCGTGGCCTCGGCCTGCTGGTCGAAGGTGAGCTGCGGGCGCCGCGGCAAGACTAAGGAGGAACGATCGCGACCTCCCAGAAGGGTGTCCGGACAAGCCATCGTGATTTCCGGATGGCCGAAGCGAGGAATAGGAGCCCGGGCCCTGACGCCCAGGGTGCGCTGACGGGTCGGCGGTTCTTTAGAGTTCATCATCAGGGCTTGAACGCGCGTGAGCAGGGAGTCGAGGTTAAAGGCAAGCGAGGATGGCAGGTCGTCATGGGCGAGTTCTTAATGTCGGCTTTAGTTCAGTTCGTTTTCCTTCACCCTCCCGAATCACCTCGGTATCCACTCGGTTGGCCAGCTAGGGAACGAGTACTCCAAACTCCGGTGGAAGGAGAGTAGTTTGCCAATGCAAAAGTACATTCAGCAGGATTGAGAACGAATCAGAAAACGGGGGCGCAAACTGGAGCGCAGTTCTCAAGTCGCGTTGGTATCTTATCGATTCTAAAAGTGCTTCGGTATCATCCGCGCCGCACTAAGTCTCTTAAAATCAGTTCATGACTTCCCTCATAACCCAAAGGTCGCTGGTTCAAATCCAGCCCCCTCAACCAATTCAATCTAAACGACTTAAGGTTTCTTTTGGGTTACAAAAAACAGCACCGAAAACCCCACGTAACCCCACGCTAAGCGGAAACCTCCAATGTTTCCGCTTTTCCTTTGCGCTGCGCAGGAAGAACCATCTGCACAACAGCACCGTGCGCCTTCCGCTTTTCCGTCATGTAAGCATTCCCGTATTTCATGGTTGTGCTTACCTGTGCATGACGCATCAGCTTCTGTTGCACGCCGATCGGGGCTCCGCAGGCATCGAGCATCGAACGGTAGCTGTGCCGAAAAGTGTGCCAGCCAAGTCGCTCGATTCCCAGTTCCCTACCTGCTGGAACAAGGATGTCTCCCTGCAGCACGGAAGCGTGCCAGACTCCGCCAGTATTCGGGTTGGGAAAAACCCAGCCTTCCTGACTGGCCGGACACCCGGCCTGCCAAGCCAAAAGGATCTCAGCAAACGCGGGATGCAGAGGCATCTCGTCCTCGCTGTATTCGGTTTTCACCCGACCGATCCGAGCGTGCACGGTTCCTCGGGTGATCATCAGTGTGCCCTCTTCAAAATCAAAGTCGGACCACTTCAACGCCAGAATCTCGCTCACCCTGAGGCCTAGACACATTGCAATCACCACCATGGTCCTGAAAGGCTCATCGAGCTTCTCGCAGATCTGCTGGAATTGCTCAGGCGTAAGGATCATCTTCTTCCGCCGCGGTCGGCTGGAACCGCCTTTGATTTCCACGAGACTCAAAGGGTTGCGTTGCGCTGGCATGAGTCCCCAGAGCATCGCAAGCTCCATCATCCTGTGGAACACGGCCTTGATGTTTTGTCTGGTCTTGCGGGAGAGATCGATCTGTTTGAGCCACTCCTGTACGGCGAGCGGCTTGATGTCGGTGAGTTGGACCGTGCCCCATGTTGGCCGCAAATGCTGCTTAATCACGGAGAGGTATCCGGTAGTTGTGCTGAACTTCAGTCCGTCATCGACGACTTCACCGGGGCGGCGCGCCTTGATTTCTTTGAGGCGCTCCTCGGCGAGCTCGCCCCAAGGGGTGTACGCCAATATGCCAGAGTCCATTTTCCGGCCGTTAGAAGGATCAGCGTTCTCCCCGTCATACGCGGCGATGCGGACGTTTCCTTGCGGGAGAAGCGCTGGGGCCACGAACTCGGCGATATTAGAAATCGTTCGCCCGCTGCGAACTGCATGAACGAGGGCAATCAAGCCGTGAGTTTTGCCGCCGCCATAAGAAGTGTCAAGGCGGAAAATTGAAGCTACGCCTTGCCCGTTGCTGAGTCGTCCACAGACGTTGGAAAGCAGATTCTTGAGTCCACGAGTCGGATAGGTATTCGAGAAGAAGCGAGCCGGGTCGGCATATTGAGCTGGCGCATTACCCCGGAGAACCTGTGCCAGGTCAGCGGCGAACTCCGCATCAGCCATTGCGCCCTTGAGGACATCTTCCTTAGGCGTGCAGGCGGAAAAAATGGACGGAACAGCAGCAATTGCTTGCGGTAAAGTGGCCATGGATATCACCTGCGATTGTATTCCAATGTGGTACCGGCTGAGCTGGTTCGAATGTCAACAGCGTATCCAGAACTCACCCTCGTAGAGCCTACTTCTTAGGCCATGGCAGGCATTTGACTACGACCAAGAGCTACTCCGCGTGACGTGAATAAGGCAGAGTGGACCAAAGCTGAGCACGACGGATGGACGTCCCGAGAATCGGCAACGAAAGCGGAACGTAGTCGCCGGTTCGCCTCTTATTCGCTCGTTCTGTTCCACTTCACGGCTGCAGCAAAGGTGTCAGTTTTTGAGGGAAGCCCAGTCCAACACAGGTATTTGACTGCTTTGTGCACGCGATCCAGCCGGCAAGAATCTCACGCAGATGCTGTAAGCACTGCATCCGGTTAAGAAGGGGCCGCTGAAGTGCGACTCTCTATCCGAGCAGCAAGTAGCGTTCTTTCCCACCCTCCATCTATTCTGTACATATCTCTCGTTCTTATTTACGAGTTTTACAGAGGCTCGCGCAAGCTCTTCGAGCGCGAAGGAAAACCATTGTTAGAACGCGATCTACAGCAATATTTGTTCGAACATCCCGAGACGCTCTTCCCGGGAGAATTAATTCTCGAGAAAGCCCGAGAGTTTTGCGTTGAAGGGAAGCGGATCGATTTACTTTTCCGCACGTCCGACTTCCGATACATCATCGAGTTGAAAGCCGTTCCTCTCACCCGCGAGCACATCGGACAAGTGGTCGAGTACTACGGGTTGATGAGGGACCTAATGCGAGACGGCAAGTTCAAGATGGTGTTGGTCGCGCCCTTCATACCCGACTTCAGAAAGGTATTCCTTGAGGAGATCGGAATTCGCTGTATCGAGTTTCCGGGCGTACCGTCCGGCGCGGCAGAGATGCAGCGGCTGCAAAAAGAGGCATACACGCATCGCAAGCGCGAACAAGCGGAATCAGAAGTTGAGAAGTGGCTTCCGGAAATCTCTTCAATCGGCTACGAATCTCTCGTAACTAGTGTCACGAGGGAGTCACTTGCTATTTCACATCGTGTTCTGCGCGATTCCTTGGCTGACCTCCGAGAATTGTTCTCAGATTACGAAATGCTTCCAATCAAGATGGCGCGAGCTGATTCGCCCGACGTGATTTGCTCTGGCGTGCCCGAGATCACGTACTCTGTGCCTCCGTTCGTCCGAGGTGGAGCTTGGTGGGCGTATTCATTCGGCCACTCCGACGAAATGCCCAAGAATGACGTACCAAACATTTCTGCGATGGCAATGCCATGGTGTTTGGACCTAGCGATCAACGCAGAATTGCGTACCTCGCAGGCAATCATGAAAGCGCGAATTACTGATCAGCCATCACGCTTCGAGGAACTCGTATGCGAACATGGCGGGCTTCAGTTTCACGGCATCTTAAAGCTGGAGCATCAGCCAAGGTTTTACCACTGGATTCCTCTCTTCTTCAAAGAGGTGGGGACCTGGACGGCTAAGAGTCTTCTCGAAGCGATCGACAAGCAATATCGTGACTATGATGCCGTCAAGGCTTCTTGGGTCTCGTGGATCGCGGCGCATCGGTCAGAGCTAAGCCCGGCTCAAGTCCTTCATGTGCGTCGAAGAAATCAACAGCCAAACCTGGCCCTCAGATTAGTTCGGCCATTTCCTAAAGAAGATCACTTGTGGCAGTTGGCCTATAAGGAGCAGCTCGAACTGTTCGTCTCTGAATGTCGGCGTTTGAAGCCGCTCATCGACTTTTTGCGATAACAGCCTTTGGGGCAGTCGTTACTTCTCTCAATCCATCCAAAGTAAAAATAAGCGACGAACAAGAGCGGTCCTGTTCCTGAACGCAAGTGCGAAGTACACTCAGGGGCTCCGCCCCTCGCGCCCGCAAGGGGTTTCCCCAGGTTTCCGCGCTTCGCTTGTGCAGCCCTCCGCTTCGCTCCGCCCTTTCCACTCCGCTTCGCTTCGTTTCAAGGGTGGGAGATCCCCCTCCCCTTGCGCTTGCTACCCCCCGCCTTCGCCAGGAGGCGTTCGGCATGTATGTACACGCCGCCGCCCGATTTAAAGGCAAAGGCCAGTGCAACAGCCGAAGGAGGAAGCACCGATGAATACCACAGCCGCAGCCGTCAACAAGTCCACCGCCAACACCAACACCAACAAACAGCAGACCGCGAAAGAAGTAATCGCGGCCAACGTGCAAGCCCTGATCGAGCAGTTGGAGCAGGGACACTCCGAAGCACTCACCGCCTACCTCACCGCAATGGGCAGGTTTCACACATACAGTTTTGGCAACATTCTGGAAATTGCGCGGCAGAAGCCGGACGCAACCCGCGTAGCTGGTCTCTATGCGTGGAACCAGCTTGGCCGCAAGGTCAAGAAGGGCGAGCGGGGTATCCGCATTCTCGCTCCCATGATCGGGATTTGCCGGAAGGAAGACGAGGAAGCCGAGAAGGACATCCGCACACAGAATCAGGCCGTTTTGGTTGGATTCCGCGCCGCCTATGTCTTTGATGTGAGCCAGACCGAAGGGGCGGAACTTCCAGAATTCTCCGAGCGCGTCTCCGGCAGTGCCGGAGAGTTTCGCGACCGCCTTGTGGATTTTGTTATTGCTCAGGGCATCGCGTTGGAGTTCAAAGAAAGCATCGCTCCCGCCCTTGGCATGAGCTATGGAGGCAAAATTGCCTTATTGCCCGGCCAGTCATCCGCCGAGGAGTTCTCAACCCTTGTGCATGAACTGGCGCACGAGATGTTGCACAAAGCCGACCGACGGACCGCAACCACCAAGACCGTGCGTGAAACCGAGGCCGAGGCTGTGGCCTTTGTGGTCGGTAAGACCATCGGCCTTGAGACGGGCAGGGCATCGGCCTCTTACATCCAGCTTTACCACGGCAACGCATCCCTGCTCACCGAGAGCTTGGAAGTGATCCAGAAGACCTCCGCCGTCATTCTCACCGCAATTGAAAGCCATGCAGCAGAGCCAGCCGAAGAACTGGAGCCAGAACTAGCTCAAGCCAGCTAACCGCGACTTTGAAAATGCGGACGGCACAGCGCCGTCCGCTCAACTCCCTGGCACGCGCAACCGGTCAAAGGAGAGCGATCGATGAACACCTACACTGCGATTGAATGCCGCAACCTTCCTCTCGTCGTCCTCACTGAATCCGCCACCAACCCCCGCCGCATCTTCGACGATTCCCCGGGAGTTGGTGGCGGATTCTCCGTGACGCCGCACAGACCTACAAAGTGGACGGTGACGCCATCTCCGGAGTGAAGCAGAAGTTCGCTGCGAAGGAAAAGTCGAAGTGCACCGGGAGGGTCGCCCTAGTCGCAAACGAATGCTGCTAAGAAAACAACGGCATAGCCTTCAATCACGTACGACCATTTCGCGGAGCCAGGAAGACCGGCTCCGCTTTTCTTTTACCGCCCATACTTCCGCTCAGATGTCTATCCGACACTCAGACTCTCTGACACTAGGGAGCGCGGCCTCGGTCCATTTGCCTGTCTTTTGCAGCACTTGGAATAAAATGGACAGGGAGTCCTTGTCTCCGCAGAACGTCTATCAAATCTACAAAACGATACATCTGCAGAGGCGAAGGACCGGCGAAGACTGGCTCCGCTCGGTGTCAACGGTCACTGGACAGCCTAAATTTCGTGGTATCTTTGGCTTTAATCAAATTTCTCCTGAATATGCCGATATGGAATATTCGGGGAACGAATTGCATAACGCGAGCGTAATGCAATTCTGACGCGTGTGGCTGCGCATCAAAACCTCTGTGGCGGAGACGTCCGCTTTAGAGTGACTCCTCTGGCGCATCGTATCGCGTCGAAAGCCATCGACTCGACACGATACTGACAGACGAGTATGGAGATTGCTTTACATGCTAAAGGCGCTGCTTGAAGATGCCGGCCTCAAACCTGAGGCCTGCGCGGCCCTTCTGGGAATAGCCCCTCATATGTTCGACCAGTGGGTCAACAAGGAGCGGGACATCGCCGGCTTCATCATTCCGGAGTTAGCCTCGATCTTGGGGGTCGACCCAAAGGTTTTCAAAGAAGCTGAACTTGCGAAGGCACCTGCCATCTGGTTCAAGTTCCGCAATTCGGGCACAGTCAAGGAACAGGATCGTGAGCTTGTGGTTTTGATCCGACGACTCGGCTTTTACCTGAAACAGCTAAACTCGGTGATCGGCTTCTCTGGCGATAAGTGGCAAGTCCATTTTCAGCTAGTCAGCAAAAAGCTGGAGCCAGCGCGTCATGAATCGCCCGTAGTACAAGGTGAGATTGCAGCCCGAGTGCTAAGGGAGAACATCAATTTGGGATTCTCTCACAAGGCGCTCCCTGAACGAGTTAGTGCAGCAGGAGACGTTATCCGGGGCATTTTGCGCAATCTTGGGATCCTCATCATTGAGATGCCCGTGCCAGAGTCATCCATCGATGGCTGCTCCTTTTATGTTGGCGAATCCGGTGCAGATCTCGGAACGCCATGCCTGTTCATCAACACTTTTCGCCAGAATTGGTTCAGGCGTAACTATGTGCTGGCCCATGAACTAGCCCATGCAATCTTCGACATCGCGGGAGAATCAGCACTAGTCGATAGCTGGACCAAGGGAAACCGGACTGAGTCCTCAGTAATGGAGGCACGCGCTGACTCATTTGCTCGAAATTGCTTTGTTTCGCGAGAGATTCTCAAAGCCCTTACTTCTACTCTCGGACTTAACTGGGCAGAGCTAAATGCAAGAAATCTGGCTGAACTCGTAGCGCATTCTCAAGTTGATTTGCGCGTCATCCTCGCGTCTGCTGTTGAATGCAACTTGATTTCAGAAGAACAATCGTCCAAGTACGGGAAGATGCGTATCATCAAGCATCTCAGAGGTCTCACATCGCATGCCCTGACCACGAAAGAGTTCTTCGAAGCGCCTCGCGATACGAAGGTCTGGAGCCCTAAGGAACGGGAGACCACAATTCCATCAAGGACGCTACGTTTGCCGGTTCCCTATGTCAAATCGGTGATCGACGCCTGCAATGACGGGCTGATCTCTGAAGGAAAAGCAGCGGAACTCCTGATGATCGATTACGAGATCTTCATGGAGCGCTTCGGGTCTGTTCTAGTTGAACTTGCGGCCTAATGGAACCGAGCGCGCCAGGCCGTGACCCCGCGGGGAAGCCGCTCGAGCTTATTGTCTGCGACACAGACGCGCTGACGCAGATTTTCTGCGCAAAGCACGAAGCGATCCTCAAGCAGATTCACACGCAATTCGGAATTCATTTCGCCGTAACAGAAGCCGTCGAGTCTGAGATGCTTCGTCCCAATCGCAGACATGCCGAATGCTGCCGAGAAGGCTTTCAGAAGGCCTTGGATACAGGATTGATTACCGTCCTGAGTCCTCGCACGCTCGGGCAATTTACCTCGAACAATCCATTTGTCACTTACGACAGCATGGAACTTCTTGGGCAAAAGTACCACGGCGTCATCCAGCGGGGAGAAGCATACACGCATGCCGCAGCACATGTCCTGAAGTGTGCAGTGTTGAGCAACGACTGGAAGGCAATCCGAGACGCCGATCGGCTGGGTCTAGCTCTCGAACATCCGACCTTTCGCGTTTACGACTTCTTGGTGTTTCTCTACCAGTGCGGCGAGGTGGCAGAGAAATCGTGTGACGGATTTCGCAAAGCTCTTCATGATGTCGACGAGGCGCCACATAGCGCATTTGCGAACCGGAAATTCCGAGAGGGTCTTCCGGGATTCTACCCGCGGCTGGTCAATCCCGAGTTTGAGATTGTTGGCTCCGCGATCGAAACCGAGTTAGGCGATAGTTACCGCATCGAGCTGACTAAGCCCAAAAAGCCGGCCAGCTGACAATGCTTGGGCGACAGTTACGCCGTCAATTCGGTAGAACATCTTAGCTAGAACCATCCGGCAAAACAATCAGTATTGTGGCTTTCGGCGTGCTCTGGAGCCTATAATCCACTGCAAATGCACTATCAAGGCATCGAGAATGAGGAGACTCTTCGGAATATCTTTGTGCAGTTGTGTTCGCAACCGGCATCTGTCATTGAATCGGAGACACTCGAAGTAAAAAGCTGGTGCACGGGCGAAAAGCAGTCGAAAGAAGGCACTTGGCCTCGTTTACTCCCATCGACTTCAGAATCTCGAAACGCACATGGCCATCAAGGAGAAGATAATCGGCTGGTCCTCTCGGATAAACCACTAACGGCTCAATCAGCCCGACATGTTTTAGCGAGGCCGCGAGTTGCTTATAGAACTCTGCATACCGATAGCGTTTGGTCGCATCTCTTTGCGGCACAATGATGTCGAGGGGTAACACGACGATCTGATTTTCAAAGGCCGCCTTTATCGCGCTGATCGACATCGTTCGTTCCCCTAATCGAGCCTGTCTTTGAGTTGCTTTGGCATGTCAGAGATCCCTTCCGCGCGCAACAGGGTGACGAAGTTCTCGTCGCTAACAAGTTGGCGTATCACAGACGTAACTAACAGAAGGCGCTCTTTTGTTAGCTCCGCTTTCGCGATAAGAGTCCTTTGTTCGCGAACCTTTTGTTTATATACCTGGACCAACATGTGCCCTGTCACCTTGCGGCGATTCTCTTCTGCTTTGCCTTGCTTCTGCCTCTTTTCAATCCGCCTCGTAATGAGTCGTCGAGCGGCGGCCAGCTTCGATCCTCGCAGTTGCCCAGTTGCGTATGCTTCTGAAAGAGCTTCGGAAATCTCAGTATCCTTTCCGCTCGCGATCTGTGCTGCGACGCTGATGGGCAACCGTCCGCCTTCGACCGCATCAATGAGTTCGAGTTCCTGGTGTTCGACCAGATGCACAATACCGGATATGTACATCCGATCTGTGCCGATCTTTTTTGCTATATCGCCGACGCTGTATCCACGCTCGCGCAGAGTTCGCACTTCGCGGATAATGTCCCTATTGGATGGCGGTCGCCTTGCGATATTCTCGACCAGGCTCATTAGGTACTGATCTTCACGCGATGTCTCAGTGATGACTGCTGGGATGGTTTTCTCCCCCAGAGCGACGAATGCCTCAATTCTTCCTTGACCACAGACGAGATCGAATTGTTTCCCATCTCCATTGGGCTCTTTGCGGCGCACAACTGTAATGGGCTTCTTGAGCCCGACTTCGCGGATATTGGCAACGATGATCTGCCATTTACCCATGCTGCGCGATCTGGGATTTGCAATGTGAATCTGATCGATTGGAATCCGTTCAACGTGTTGTTCCTTCACACGAACTCCCCATGTGCGCACGCTGCGCCTTTTCTTCACGTGATGTTTCGATAATGACCGATGGTATCTTCGCCTCACCGAGAGCTACGAAAACCGCAAGTCTTCCATAGCCGCAGACGAGATCGAATTGCTTCCCATCTTCATCGGGTTCGTTTCGTGACACGACTGTAATCGGCTTTTTGAACCAGTTCTCGTGCATGTTGGCAACAATCATCGCTGTCCTTCCGCTTCATAATCCGGGATCAGGAATGTGAATCTCGGGATTGAAACCCGCCCCATGTGATGTTCCGTTATGCAGCGTTCTCCACGCGCGCACGCTGCGCCATCTCCATAAAGAAGTTCAGATTGTTGAAGCGGTAAACATCGAGAACCAGGCCGTTTTCCGGTCTGAAGGTCAATCGCTCGGCCAGGACATCAAGGCGCGGCAAAAGGTAATAGTCAAGGATGTCATCATTACCAGGGCGGAGGCGGGCTGCAATTACAACGTCTGGACGCAGACTCTCGTCAAATCGAAGCTGCCACCGTGGGTGTCCCGTTCGACTTTCCCGGCATCTTGCTAGGACCAAGGATGCTGTGTATTCGGAATTGATAGTGAGCAGGTCATTACTCTGGTCGACGCTGACGGTAGCTCCGAGGGCCAAAATCTGGTCAAATATGGAGGCAATCAAATCTGCATGTTGCCGGCGGAGCTTGCGATTGATTTCGATGTATGCGTAATCCCGATCGGGCGCCCAACCAATGAGTGAATACGCGCGAGCAAGGCTGCTAAAACGCGAGAAGTAACAGGCGCTGGAGGGCATATCCTCGGTCTCGTCGATGAGGATGCCGGAGAGCCGGCCTCGAGCGCGGAGCAACTCCCGCAGCCGCTCCAGAAGTTCCTCATCCGAAAGATGACGATGACGAGTTTCGATGATTTCCCTTGCTTGTGCGAATAGCTCCGCCGAGATGAGAGGTTCGAAGGCGCCTTCTCGCCAGATCCACATCTGCACCGGGTTTTTGACGCGTTTGTATTTCAGTTTGAAGGAGCGCCGGTTGTAGACATTCGCGCCGATGTATTTCGGATTCATTAACACCTGATGGACTGACGCGCGTGTCCACGGGCGTTCGAATTCCCCCAACATGCCGCGACCGTTCAAATCCTCCATGATCTCCCGTTCGGTTTTGCGGTGAGCAACAAATAGCTCGTAAATCTCTCGAACGGTTTCGATTTCCAACTCTGGACCGGGAACCAAGATGACCCGGTCGGTCTGGAGGCTTTTTCGCTCGCCCCTGTCCAAGATACCCTTTGGATTCCGATCCCGATCGATCAACTGTCGCCGCAGCCCATAGCCCGCCGGCCCGCCTTGACGAAACCCCAGTTCGATAAGGCGGCACTGGCCGGAAAAGACCTTGACTGATAGCTCTCGACTGTATTCCGCTGCCATCGAGCGTTTCAAGGTTTTAAGAACGGATGATGACATGCTGCCATCGTTCTCGAATTGCTCCGCGCAATAGTGCACTCGAATGCCGGCTCTCTTGAGCACGTATTCGTAGTAGGCACTTTCGTCAACATCCTGGAACCGTCCCCAACGACTGACATCATAGACAAGTAATGCGGAAAAATTCGTGCGCCTGTTCTCCACATCCGCCATTAGCTGATTCAGGCCCTCGCGGCCGGCAATATTGAGCCCGCTTCGTCCAAAGTCTGAGTACTCACAAACGATCTCCATTTGGTGGGCAGCAGCGTACTTAAGGATCACCTCCAGCTGGTTCTCAGGGGAGTACTGTTGATGCTCGGTGGACATGCGCACGTATTGCGCTGCTCGCAAAGGACGAGGCGTATTCGAGAGTGCAGCAGATGGATTGTCCATTTGTTTGGCACCAGCTCTTGTCGAATCGAAAATCCACCGTGACGTGCGATTCCTGGTGAGACCTCAATTGCCTTCATAGAACTAGTGGTTGGAAATAGGCACTTTTCACGACAAGAGGGGCAAGATTTTTGTGAATTCTCTGGAGACTGGCTCCGAGCGGATGGCCGAAGGGGTCGCGGCTTTGAAACGGCTCGTCCCGGCTGTGAGCCCTCCTCAGAGAGGTGCCTTCTATAATCAAGGCGCCGACGCCCCCCGGCGTTCGCTTTGGGTCGTCTCAATTCACGACCCGACTTTAGCCCCACGCTACCGTTTCATCCATGCATCAACTGCTTCAAATGCACACCAACCGCTCCGAGCGATGTAGTTTACATTTCAACAGTTTAACGAGTCATAAATCTGAAACCTTGCAATTGACAGGGGAAACGTGATGAGGGTACGAAAGAAGATGCCCCGTCATTTTGCGCTTCTCAGAACGACCCTGTGCGTCTAATCTGTGTAGGAGGCTTCTGCATGACTGCCGACTTGAAAAAGCTGACTGATTCTCTCCGTAGAGACACTCCGGAAAGGTCGCTCCAGCGCCAAATCGAGAGGCGGCGGGGCGAGTTGGTTGAGACGTTAAGGAATGGAAGGTCGTTCGAAATCCGTGATGTGGCCGGACGAGTACTGCGAATTACCCCTCCTCGTCAGACCGGCCAATAACACCCCGTCATACGCAGGAGGGCGGTTTTGATTGCTCTCCTGACTACCTATTTCATCCTTGCCTATGTACTGGTTCCCGGGGTCCTCTTCCGAGTGTTCGCGGGCCTGTGGGTACACCTGCGTTTGTTCCAGCTAACCAGGACACAGGAGATCACGCTGGGAGTTCTTGTTTCAATACTTCCGCTGTGCACTGCCAACTGGTTCGTGTGGAAGATTCCAATCGCCGAGGGTCATCCATTCTCGTATAGCTTTGGTGGTATTGATGAATACAAGCGAGACTATCGCCTCGGATTGAGCTTGGTTGTTTCGTCGGATCCGGAAAAACTCCTTCACCCGACCGAAGAGCCGAAATCCGTTTACGAGCAGGCCATTAGCAGAATCTGGCGTCGTCAGCTGCGATTTCTTAGCTGGTATTTCATCTTCAGTTTAATTGAAGGCTCCCTCTTCGGGTTCTTGGCAAGTAAATATGGTGACTGGACAGGGAAGAGCGTCGTTTACGATTGGCTGGCCCGCAAGGTCCTACTGCCCAACATCTCCGAATTCCAAGTGCTTCTGACCGACTTCACTTGGCCCAAAGATCCAAAGCGCGATGTGATCGCGGATGTGCTGTGTCAGGACACGCTGTATCGCGGTAAGGTGAGTGATTACTTCCTAGATGCAAATGGAAGGCTCTCCGGATTGTTCATGACGGATGCCGAGCGGTTCCGGCGAGAGGACTTTAAGCTCGCATGTCTGGAAGCGAAGGTGAGCGGCGTAAAAGTTGACAAAGAGAAATTCTGGAGAGAAATCCCGGGATCGAACTTCTACATCCCCGCCGACAAGTTATCCAACCTCAATGTGCATTTCCCGACAGAAGACCCGCGGAAAGACAAGCAATTCGATGCCTTCCTGGATGATCTTCTAAAAGCTTTGCCGGCCGGAACCACAGCAAGTTTTGACGCCGAGGCGCAGCCACCTGACTCTTCAGAAAACGCGCCAGATGCGGACGAAGCGGAGCCGAACTAGCCGCGTATGGTTCGACTTGTGACGGCGAGTGATGTGAGAATTGCGGACATGAAAAACGTCAGATTATTTTTCGCCTCCATGTTCTCTGAATGGGGGTCCGGCTTGAGTGGCCCGGCATCGGTGCCGTTCGCCATTCTGGCACTCTTTGCGTCCAGCGCAGTTCAAAAGACTGCATACGCGGCTTTGGCGGTATTGCTCGGACTTTTCAGCGTTTACCGAACTTGGCTGAAAGAGCACTTGGAGCTTGAAAAAGAGAAGAATAGAAACCAAAAGCCGGACATCGATGGCGAGATCTTCGAAGCATTTATTGGCCCTGTCACCTATTCACCAGACAGTGAAAAAAGCTCAGTAATCTTGCTCGCGATAAAAGCGTGGAACAAGGTCCAAATGCCCGATGTGACCATTCATAAATACGAACTCGCCATTATGGTGGGCGAAGGCGACTCCGCGCAGTCATTCACGGGGACACAAGATGGATGGAGCGTCCATCTTTTTGCTGGAGGATCAATCCGAAACATTGACATCAGTGGGGAATCATTACGGTCTATCCGCTATTTAAACGCGTATGCAGTTCCAGACCACGTTGGTTTTTACGTTGATGGAATGCCCCCCGACACTAAATCTGCGAGTTCAATTAGGTTGACCCTAATCGATCTTAGCGGCGGCAGTCATCTGATCAAAAAAGATAGAGTTGAATTCATCAGTCAATTAAGCGGGATGCCGAAGATGCAATAACAAAAACAGTTGACCAGACCATCTCCAGGACGCTACCTGCATTTAGGTTTAGACAAAGCAGATTGGGCCGGGTCCGTTCGCATTTGCGCGACGGTACGGCCGGAGACTCCCCACGGCATCCCGAAAACATAGGGTTGGTTTGGTGGGACACCGCCTTCTCCTAGTCGGTTCGCGCAAACGCTCGCACTTGATTGCGGAGCGTCCGCAATTCTACCGCCAGCTGGTCGTACATTTTCCCCTGGACTATCGCTTGGGCTACGCGCCCCGCGGCCAAACCTGTTTTCCTGACTCCGAGAGCAAAGGCGATAGAATCTCTTCGGGGGCTTAAACAAATTGACAGGTCGGGTTTTTATTAGCCATGCAGACAAGGACAGTGCCCTTGCCAATGCTCTTACTGATCTTCTTCTTACGGGCTTGAATCTGCAGACCTCAAATATCTTTTGCAGTTCGCTTGCGGGGCTTGGCATTCCCGCCGGCCAAGATTTCAAGAGCTACATCAAGCAGGAATTGGCCGATTCCACCGTTGTCATTGCCCTGTTGACACCGAACTATTATGCGAGTGCATTCTGCCTCTGTGAAGCTGGCGCTGCATGGGTGCTTTCCAAGGATTTTCTGCCATTCGTGGTCTCTAATTCGACGTTCGGCGAGATGAAGGCGGTTCTGCAGGGCACGCAAGCACTGAGACTTGAGGAGGAGACCGCCCTCGATGAAATGCGCGAGCGAATAGAGAAGGGTCTTTCGGTGACTTCAAAACATGCCTGGTGGACCAAGAAAAAGGGAGAGTTCTTGAAAAAGCTCTCCGATATAGTTGCTTCGCTTGAAAAGCCGAACCGACCCTCAGCGAAAGAATATGCGGACGCGCTGAAGCAAAGGGATGATTACCGGCAAGTGAGCGAGGAGTTGGAAGAGCGGTTGAACAGATGTGAGAAGAATTACACAGAGGTCGCAAAGCTGAAGGATCGAGAAGCAGTCGCTCCTCGGAACGAGTCGTCCTTGAGGCAGACGGTTGAGCTTTTCTCTTAGGTACGCTCTGAGGTGCAAAGTATAAAAGGATCTTTCCATCGATCGCCATTACTCGGGCGGAAGTTGCTGTACCCAGCGGAGTGTCTTATCTTTGCACTCCTCGTCCTTGCTATCCTTCGGGTCCAGCCTTTGGAGCAGATCGAAGAAGTCTCGGTCTAAGGGGGACAGAACTTCACGGTCCCTCGCATAACTTACGCCTCTACTTGCCCCAGCCCCAAGAATCAGTGCGATTCCCATCGAACGCCTCGTGCCCGTAATTCGGAGTCCAGCACCGCTAGAATAAGCTGCCGTGGGCGTGTAGCGCATTTTCGCATGAAGAGGATTTGGGTGCTTCGAGTCTGGATTCTCGGACCGGAGGGGCAGAGTCAATTGACGATGAGAGGCCGATTGGCGCGTTGTTCGGTTGAATCTTAGTGCTCTGAGAAAAGGGAAATGCGACATTCCCCGGATATTTGGATTGTGTGCCGAGGCGGAGAGGGCGGTGTCAAGGGTCGTGACCGCGTGAGCGGCGGCTTTGCCGCCCTTGACACAACCCGCGCCTCGGCTATGCTTCGTCTATCCGGGGAGTGTCGGTGGAATTTGTCCAGTGCAATACCTGCACGAAACTAATTTCACTTTCATAAAATCGAAAAATCGCTTCCTTCAGACTCCGGAAAAAGTCTCCTTCTAGAACCTCCACGTACCTACACGTTCCGATCGTTCCTCTCCGCTCCAAAGACTTCCGGGAAATGCCGACCGTGAGATGAAAAGCGGCCCCAATGCATGGGTAGCCGAGGTAGTTGCAAGCCCTCATATCCCCGCCATTGCACGCCTCAGTGAACAGCTCCCTCGCCTGGGCATATTGCTTGCGTCTGTAGCTGTCTTTAGCTCGATCGTATATATTCGTCTGCCAACGAAGAACGATAGTGCGCGCACCGTTCAGTTCCACGAGCGAGTAAGAAAGTATCTCGCCTTGTGGCTGGAGCAGCGGAACCCCAACTGTGGACATGACCATCTGCTCCACAGCCAGTACTCCGGATCGCGCTTCTTTACCACGCAGACACTGAGCGCCTGGTTCAAGAGGATCCTACGGTCTTTTCCAGAACCGGCGTGCAGCTTCCACTTTCATCGGCTTAGGCATAGCTGGGCGACTCGCCTCATGAACAATGGCATCGCCTTAATGGTCCTGAAGATCCTCGGGGGTTGGAAAAGCTGGACCAGCCTGGAGCGGTACATTCTTGTCCTTCCTGCCACGATCAAGCGGCAGTACGAACAGAGCTACGCCAAGTTGCAAGAGGAACAGGAATCTGGAACGGAAGAAGCCATGTCGCTGTTCGATTATGCCTTGATGGATGACACGGAGCCAGTAACCGCCATTGATTCTGCAGCATAAGCCGCATTGCGGGTAATTCATTTTACCCGCAATGTTTTCAATTCTGGAGATAACACATGAATATCAAAGGCTTCATTGATTCTCTCGCGGTCCAAACGCGAAGCAAGGAAACTCTACGCGCTTACCGACAAGATCTTGAGCGGTTCGAAGGCTTTCTCGCTGAAAAGGGCCTAAGGGTTAACCAAGTTGGGAACAGTACAGTCGGCGATTACGTCAGCTATCTTCGCGAGCATCAAGGGCGGGTCGCAGGAGAAGCTTTGTCACCGGCAACGATTTTTCGGCGCCTCGCAGTTGTGTCCAGTTATTACGACTGGCTCGGGGAAAATTCCGATCGGACAATCCGGAATCCTATTGCACGGGTGCGCCGTCCGAAAGTGCAAAATGACCTTCCTAGGGCAGTCGAAGACAACGTCCTCAAAACCCTGGTCGACGGCATTTCCGATCTTCGCGATAAGGCAATCATCCTCCTGTTCGTCTACACAGGGCTCAGGCTTGCCGAGCTTTGCCAACTTAACCGCAACACGATCACGACGTATGCGCGTGAATTACCCGCCAAGGGAAAGCAGTACTTCGGCATGGGCGAGGTGGGAGGCAAAGGCAGTAAGCGGCGCCAGTTCTTAGTTGGCCCCGCAGCCACTGGGGCCCTCAAAGCTTACATCAGAGAGTGCCGGACGAAGGACATCCGCGTAACTTTCGTCGGATACCTTGAAGCCTCGCGTCTACCGGTCCAAATAGATATCGGCTTCGGTGACGCCATCACTCCCGATCCAACAGAGACCACTTACCCAACACTCCTCGAAAATCCGGCTCCCGTTCTTCTGGCCTATCCTCGCGAAACCGTTGTCGCCGAGAAATTCGAAGCGCTGGTCAAACTTGGTATCGCAAACACACGAATGAAAGATTTTCATGATCTAAAGACCCTGGCCAGCCTCTTCCCTTTTGACGGATCGTCACTTTCTGAGGCCATTAGGCGAACTTTCGAACGGAGAAAGACACCATTGCCCCTCGAAGCTCTGCCGACCGCTCTCACCGCGGAATTCTACGACGATGCCACCAAACAAAAGCAATGGAACGCATTCGTCACGAAGAACAAGCTCTACATCGAACCGATCACTCTCCAAGAGGTGACTGCGGGCATCGAGGCGTTTGTTATGCCGGTCCTGCCTGCGTCAGCCGCAGAGAATCTGCCAACTCTCCGGTGGGAGCCGGGTGGTCCCTGGAAACGCATCTGAAACGGGCGAGCGGATGAGTGAAGCCATTTCGTGCACATTCGACCGCTGAATGCAATTAAGTCTTCACTGCGCTCAAGAAGCTGGCGACTATGCAAGCGGCCATTTCGCGCGACGCGACGAATTGGGCCGTCGCTGCGCTCGTTTCGGAGATAGACACCATCCCTAAGCCTGACGGCTTAGTGGCGTCTAACTGGTCACGCCGGTCTTGCAGGCTGAGAGTGTCAGCAGGTCCGTCGCTCGCAGATTGATATTCGGATTGTCGCGGAAGTTAGCTACGGTGAGATGGTATCCCGTGCCTTCGCTCTCCTTGCCCGCCAGCAACAAATATGATCGGCTGCAACACGAAATGGCTGGCGGTGGAAGATCAGCTGACGGCCCGGCACTACATATTTGAGTCAATCCGGCCATTAGGACAATTCTTTGTACTCTCGTGAAATTTCGCGGCTGGGTGCCGAAAAACGATAGTCTTCTGCTGTCCTCGAATGCTACGCTCTTCGAATCGAAGTGGAGAACGATCGGTACTCCGGCCGCTCTCCCAGTTACTGAAACTGAACTACAAGAGGACGAACGCAATGATGGACGCAGGATCTGTAAGGAGAGTCATGCGGATTGCCGCTGTGACGGCAATCTTGGCCGCAATCGCTGTAGAAGCTTCAGCCCAGGCGGCGGGACAAGCTAATCCTCCGGCCGCTGGCACCGCCAGTCCGGTCCAGTTGCAGCCTTACACCGCGCCAGATCAAAGTGCATCCGTCGGCGTCCCCGCTGGATGGACGGTAACCAAGGGCGTAAACGCCGTCATTCAAATGTCTGGCCCTCAGGGCGAGGCGATCTCTCTCGGGAATGGGCTTTTCGTCAAGAACGGCCCATTCCAGCCCAATCTGCAGGGAATGGGCCCGATCACAATGTCGATGCCGTATCAGGCCACGCTCGCTCAGAAGTACGCGATGATCTGGAAGGCAGCTTCCGCTCAGGCTGGCGACCCGACCGAGCAAGTCACCATCATCTCAGCTACTCCCATTCCGCTGGGCAAAATCGCTGAGTGCGGCATCTTTCTTGGCTCTCAGACCAATAAGAAGGGCCCATCGAAATTTGAGTCGCGATTCTGCTCGTTGCCGATGGACACCAACGGTATCTTCAAACTCTTCTGGATGAACGCTACAATTCCAGACGCCCTGGCCAAACAGGAGCGCCCGATAGCGGAAGCCGTTCTCTCCAGCTACAAGCCGTCTCCAAATTCCCTGAAGCTGATTCTCATGCCTTCTACGCCACCCATGCCCCCACCAATGCCGATCGGTAATGGTGGAGGTGGTGGAGGCGAGTCCAGCGGAATGTACGCAGAAAGGATGGCGCAGCAGAGCGCCAACTGCATGGACCTGGGTGTCATCCGCGAGGTGCCTGAGAGGAAACTGCCCGATTACTGCAACTGAGAACGTCAGCGATGTCCGCGTCGTAGAAGGCTGCTCGAGTGGGCGCGTGTGAACTATCGAAACCTCCGGCTCTCAATCCGAGACTGACTTCGGTGCGGCGCGGGATGAGAAAGTGGAATTCCAGGGCTTCATCGGTTCGTCATCGAGCAGCCCCCAGTGACGGCTCAGATGCTTCAGCCGCCGTGCTGATCCCACCACTTATCGAAACGAAGTTTTACACGCTCCAGCCTCCCAAATGGAAACTCCATTTCCCGGCCGCGCGCCGGCCCGGTGTTCTCGTTTATGAGAATCACCGGGCAGACACTCAGACTGCACTTAAGGCAGTCGCTTCGCGTAAATCGCGACTTTCACATTACAACCGCCCTGACCCGCTGCACCGGATCGCAATAGGTGTGGATTCGGAAGACCCGTTTCGGCCGCCCATCATCATCGACCGAGAACGGCAAGCCATGTACGTGTCGAACGGGTTTGGCTGAAACTCAACCGGCAGATGAGCAACTTCGGACTGGCACAGGAAATCTGAGTCCTTCCATGGCTGCGCTACACTACTCGCCACCGGAAAACAAAGGAATTGGGCCGGTCAATCTTGCGCAGCACACAGGCAGGTCGGATCTCGGCAACTAGGAGTTCAATGGATGACTATTCCTGGCAGAACCTGGATATTAACGTGTCTCACAGGGTTTCAGCTCTTGTCGCCATTGGCTCAGTCCCAAAACATATCCACGAAGGAACAGCTCGCGTACACGCAATCAGTTGGAGACCTGGTTCAAAGTGAGCAAGCTGCCAAGGCCTTGCCTGTCACGCGAGGACGCTCTAATGATTCATTCGCTCCGATCCATATTCTCTACATACACGGGATCAACCAGATTGGACCCGGGGATTCAATGCCCTTGCGGAAAAGTATTTGCAAGTATCTCAAGAAGTGCACGGTAACCAATCTACCCCGTGTCTATGTCGACAGGGAAGCCTTTGCCACAGATGGTCCATGGCCCGCGCTTTTGTATCTGAATACTCCCATCTGGACGTCACAGGACGAGTGGAATGCGTCGGCACCATTCATTGACCGTTATCAGATCACTGGCAGCGGGAAAGTCCCGATCGTCCTGGACGAGCTCAATTGGTGGCCTCTCGTGTACGCAGTAAAATGCAAGTTTCTTATCAAGAGCGACGCGTTGTTGACCGGGCCTGCAAAGGGACTACTGAATGTATGCCGGCCGCAAGAGACAAAGCCGGACCCCGCGAGTCCGAGGCATTTCCTGGAATACCAGTGGCTCTCAAGTTCCGATCTGGCCGGGATCAAAGGCATGCCTCGTCATGCGGACGTGGTGAACCGCAACCTGAAAAGTGGGCTGATGGATTGGGGCTTTGGGGACGCTGTTCTGGCGCTAGGACCGATGCGAGACATCCTTGCTTCTGGTATCCGGCAAATGATGCTGAAGTCTCTGGAGTTGTCGGGAATCGATTTGGAATCGACAAAGCCAGATGACAATGGCTCTCCGACTTTCTTTATCACCCATAGCCTGGGAAGTTATCTCGTCTTGGACGCTCTCGACACCGGAATACTCGGACCGCATCAGACCGAGCTCGCGAGTTTTAGTATCACCCCGAAGGAGAAACTCGCGGTCGACTATCTCTCAGAACATACAGTCGGATTCTATTTCTTGGCAAACCAGGTGGCGCTTCTCGGGCTTGCCAGACTCTCACTTAAATCTCATGCAGACGGTGGCGCACCACTTCCGACGGAATCTGTTGAAACTCCGACGTCTGGGATCTCCCGATGGGTGTCAATGAGAGAAGCGTACTTGAAGCGTCGATCGCCTGCGGCTCCCGCCCCACAAATAATTGCATTCAGCGATGCAAGCGATCTTCTCACCTGGAGTGTTCCGGATATTGCCGGTGTCCGCGTGGTGAATATTCCAGTACGAAATTCTGGGTTTAAGATTCCGCCATTCCTTGATGGGCCGGTTGGCGCCCATGGAAACTACGCGACAGATATCGCAGTGTTCCGAACTATCTTCGAGCCAAAACAGAAATAGCTTCTAATGCACAGTGAGTGCTGCGGGCGGGTGACGATTAAGCGGGAAAAACTGCTCTGCGTAACGCTCCCAAGACGACGGGGTCTGCGAAAGGCCTAAATTTGCCATTGCAGCGCGCGGTGTTTCCGGATGGAACCGGATCGATCGGGCTGCCGGCGGGATGGCAGATGCAGAATGCGCAGAAGGGCGATCTGACCGCCGCGGGGCCAAACGGCGAGAAGCTGCGCTTTGGCTGGACCATCGCTGTGATCGATCCCACAAACCCGCAGTCGCGTGCGTTGATGGGGAATAGCCGCGGCGCTGCGCCAGGAAATTTTGTGGCGATTCCGCATAGCGCTGACTCAGCCACTGCTTTCAAGGCCGCCTTTACTCAGTTGGCGCAGAAGGCGCGCCAGCAGCCACCGCTGATCAACATCGCAAAAGTGCAAGACATACCTTTGCAGGGCGGCGCGAACGAGTTTATGTTCGGCGACATTGATTTTAATGATGGCAAGGGAAAGCAGTATCTTGTGGCACAAATGATCAACACGCAAGACTCGCGATGGGCAGCTGGCAGATGACTTTGTATGTGATGTACGGCCCCCAGCAGGTGATGGGTCAGGAAGCGAGCACCATCGCGGAGATTTTCCCCAACTATAGCCGCAACACGCAAATGGTGAACGCGATCGTGAATCAGCAGATTCAACAGACCATCGCAATAACAAATCAGACTTTGAATATGATTGGGCAATACACGGACAATTCGGACCGCATGACTGCAGGAATGTCGAACATGTTGCGAGACCAGACAGTTGTCGTCGACACCCAGACGGGAGGCCACGCCACAACTTCAGATGGCCTGGCAGGCGCACTGATCAATGCCAACCCCAGCCGCTTCCAGTCCGTGTCCCCTAGCGGTTATATCCCTGGCATTGATTATTAAATCGAATCGGATCATCACGTGACCCCATCCACGCCGCAATGAATCTGCGGCAAGGATGGGGGTACTGCACTGGTTCGAAAGCTCTATGGCTTTTTTTTCGGAGGCTTCTTGCTGGCAGGACTGGAACCCTGCGGCACAGAGTCCAAGAGTGGGTCAGTAACGGTTGACGAAGCTGGGAAGGAACTGGCCGGCTGGACCTTTACATTGACGGTGACATATGTGACCGTCTCAATCGCCTGATCGATCCGATCATCGGGTGTCCCTTTTGCATTTCTCTCCACAACATAGCCGTTCTGGACAATGAGTTGGTCCATATTCTTCTGAAAGTCCGATTCTTGGGACTTCGGCACAAAAACATAATCGCCGCTAATCAAACGCATGGCGTTTGCGGAGATCAGACTGTTGTCTGCCCCTTGCTGCGTAACAGCCACATCTCTTTGCGCCGAGTTGAGAAGAAAGTTCTCTGGATTTGCCTGTTCCACTTTGCCGTAGAAGTCGTAAAACGACTGCAAGGCAGAGACCGTGATGCCGGGAAAACCCAGCAGCGGGCTCATGATTTTTGCCCCGGTGACAATAGCGCCCAGGAGCTTATGCAAAGGCGAGTTAGTGGGGGTGCTTGTGATATTGACGCTCAGGTGACCGGCACCTTGATTCAGAACCATGTGGCTCAGCTTGGGTCCGTTACTCTTTGCTTGAGCTTGCGCCGCGGTCTGATTCCCCGTGAGAGCTCCCCAGTTCAGGCTCTGTTCAGAAGGCAGTTTGCTAGCCTTATCGGTGAATATGGTGGCCAGCGCAGCCCAAACGATCGGTCCGAGAAACTCGCTGCCAGATACGCGTTGGCAAGATAGATGCAGCTGCGCGAACTTCACTTTCGCCAGCCGTGATGAGTCTCCCTTTCCAGGTCGGAAGGCGCTCAGTTCCATTGTCACCACCGCGTCTTCGTCAAAGGATGGCAACTCCGTGGGCTTGATGTCCTCTACCCAGCGTAGCCCGGATTTATCACTGTAGTGCACAATTCGTGGGTCCCGCTCTTCTTTTGGGGTTTTGGCATGGCCACGAACCGCTCCGCCGGCGTATAGAGACTTCCAATACATCTCTCCTGCGGTTGGCGACTGTGAGGGCTGATCTTCGATGGTGGAAATGGCGTATGCGAGTTCGGAATTTGCAAGCAGCGCAGGCAGAATGCCCATTGCTGCAGACTCAGTCAAGAAGGAACGTCGTGACAATCCCATAGAAGTTGCTCCTTACCTTAATAGCAATTAACCAATTCTTGTTGATAGTGCCCGGTGGTCATCACACCGTTCATCAAGTTGCCGTTTCTCAGAACCAGATAATTCATCGCCGTTCGGAGACTCAGCACGCTGTTTATCTCCAGTTTCCCATGAGTACAAACGGAGCCCAGTAAAACGGGTGCGCGAAGCTTGTCGGTGCGTCGGGATTAGCGAGGTCCGGCTTCGGCTTTATTTTTCCCATCAGCAGATCTAACTGCGCCTGGCGAAGCGCCTCAACCTTTGCAACTTTGCCACTGCCCGAAGACCAGCGCCGATAAAAGTCGGCCATGAGTTCGCCGGTACTCGCGTCGCTTACTTCCCACAGCGACGAGATGACAGACCGGGCCCCTTTCAGTTGCGCGGTGGTACCCAGGCCATCCACCTCGCGACCATTGCCGGAGTTGCCGTTCATTCCGGTCTCGCAGGCTGAGAGCGTGAGCAAATCCGTCTGGTGCAAAGACAGATTACTGTTATCCCGAAAGTCTGCCACCGTGAGATGGAATCCAGCACTGCCTTCGTCTTTACCAGCCAGCAGCAGATAGCTCTGGCTGTCATTTCCGGGCTTGAAGACGAAGTGGCTGGCGATGTGGACTACCTGATGCCCTGCGCTCAGCTGGTCTTCCATCGCTTTTTCGGTAAACTTACTGTCGAGCAGGATCGTTCCTGGTAAAGCGCCGTTCGCGCCTTGCGTCTGCGGGTCTCTCGCCACATCGCGCAGTTCGTTTGCCACCGCAGGAAGAGCGGGCAACCCCTCCTCGTACTTGCGGGCAATGCCCATAGCGACCACGCTGAGGTTGGCGACATCCGGCTTGTGCTCAAGGAGGGCGATACTAGCGGGCGTAATTGTCACGGTGTTGTACTTCTCCACCAGGTATTGTTTCCCATCGTAGAGTGCAGCCATCGGCACATAGCGCAACACGCCGTCCAACGACCATACAAGCGTCTCAGCCTTTGCCTGCTCCAGCTCTATCTTTATCGGACCAACCAGGATGTTATACAGAAGCTGCGCCGGCCGTTTCGGGTCGCTCAGCGGATCGCGCAGCGCCTGTTCGAAATCCGCCACGTCCTTGTTCAACTCTGCGTCGGGAATTGTGAACTCCCGCGCGACTCTCGCTGCAGAGGTAATAAGAATCACACGGTAGCGGCCATTAGCCACCATGGTGTAGAGCGCAACGGTGCGAGGCGATTCGACAATCTGCCCCTCTAGAGCGCTGACGTTTCCTCTCACGTCGGCCAGTTGCTTGTTCGCCGCACTATCGTTGCCGAAGAGCACGTAAAGCCTGGCGTAGTAGTCGTCCAATGCCTTATTTGACGCCTTGAGTTGATCGGAGAGCTGGCGGAATTGCTGCTCCTGCTCGGGTGTGCGCGCGCTGATGCTCTTGAGTTCCTCCCACTGTTCGCCTGCCGCCACAAGCTGGCCTGTCGACTTCTCGTAATCCTGCTCCGCCTCTTGTTCCGCCGGGGTAAGCGTGAGAGGGCTGAGCGCGTCAGTCGGCGCGCCGCGCACATACTCTGAATATTCCTGCTGCTTCAGCAAATTCAGGACTTGCTGTGCCTCCGGCAGCCGGCCCTGCGTAATGAGCAGATCGGCTAGATCGTGGTAAGAGTCTGCCTTGGACGCAACGAAGGTGGATTGCAAGGCTTTGTCGAGTCCCTGCATGTTGCTGCGCACCTGCTGTACCAGGTCCACCGCCTGCTTGCCGTAGAAGATGGCTAAGGCAGGCTGATCTCTGTGTACCCACATCATGCCGTAAAGAATGGGAGACAAGATCAGGGGATCGTTGACTGCTTTGGCGAGAGGCAGTGCCTGATTCAAGTGAGCGCGCGCGCTGGCGAAGTCTCTTTTATCGAAGTAAATTCTGGCGAGTGCAACGTGAGCGCGCGCCTCATTTTGGCGATCGGTTACCTGGCGAAGAATGTCGAGGCCCTGATTGATGGACTCGAGGGCCTTTTGGTCGTTGCCCATTTTGTGATAGGCCATACCGGCGCTCACGCGGGCAACTCCTTCGCCACGCCGATTGGCGGCACCGGTTTGCAGTGCGATGGCCTGATCTAGAGTTTCGACGGCCTTTTGTTTGTCGCCGAGTTCAACGTAAGCCGCGCCCATGTTGATCAGCAGTGTCTCTTGCATGGCGCGGTCTCCTTTAGTCGTCACGATGGACAGCGACTGGTTGTAGTAATCAAGTGCCTTCTGCCGGTCGCCTAGACTTTGATAGACCATCCCCATGTCGTTCAGCACTGTTGCTTCGCCGCTGCCATCGCCTGCGGCACGCAAAATGGGTAAAGCCTGGTTGTAAAACCCCAGCGCCTTTTCTTTTTCTCCCAGATCGGACAAGGCGAGGCCGATGTTGTTCATCGTAAGCCCACTTGCATCCGCCATGTTCATGCGCTGGAAGATCGGGAGCGCCTCGGTGAAGTGCTCCAGTGCTTTCTGGTTCTCGCCGAGGGCATTTTCGCCAATCCCGGTCTTGTTCAAAGCCATTGCCAGAATGCGTGGGAAGTTCGATTGGCGGGCGATGGTCAATGCCCGCGCGTAATAATCCATCGCCTTCTTGTCTCTAAGACTGGCATAGATGTCTCCAATGCCGAGCAACGACATGGCCTCGCCACGATGATCGCCGGCCTGCAGGAAAGCGTCGTGGGCCTGCTGCGCGTACTTGAGGGCGTTGGTTTGGTCTCCCGCGGCCCCATAGCCAGTGGCAATTTCCGCGAGGATCTGCGCTTCTCCGGCGTGGTCTCCAAGAGAGCGCCGAATTTCCAGGGCCTGGTTCGCATATTCCAATGCTTGTCCTGGCTGCTTTTGAGCGGCGGAGAGGAGTGCAAGGCCATTGAGCGCATCTGCCTTGCCGGCTGTGACATTTTGCGCGGTAGCAACGTCGACCGCACGCTGATATGCCTGCACGGCCTGCTGGAGCTGACCCGCATTGCGAGCCAGGCCGCCCAGCCCGTTGAGCGCCGCGACGCCTTGCTCTGCATCCTGTGATTGTCTTGCTGCCGCCAAAGCACGGTTGTAGGCTTCCAGTGAATTGCCTGCATTTCCGGCACGAAACCACAGCTCGCCGATCTGATTCTGTAGCTTCGCCACAGCTCGAGCATCGCGAGCCGTAATTGCAGAATTCAGTGCTGCCTGAAGCTGATCCAAACGGGACTGTTCGTCACGCGATAGTTGCGAACCCGCAACCTGCGTTCCTGACGCTGAACCTCCGGGGGGCAATGCCTGGGGTATCTGGCTGGCGAGTTGCATTGGCAGCAGAGCAGCCATCAGAGCCAGCGGCATTGCCGATCCGCAGCGTCTAGGGTGGAAGCGCGGGCTCACCATGCAGCGGACCTCGCGGTGCAGGAAAGGTTAAGAAGTCAACAGAATGCTTCAGAGTTTACACGAGTCGCAAGTCATGAAGATAGGCGGTAGAGACAATGCGGGTCCCAATGCCGAGAGACGAACCTAAGGAGCAATGCTGACCTGACCGTTTGTTTGCAGTTGGCATTGTCGCCCTTGCCCATCGCGGCTGCAATATCGCTGAAACAGGCCGGAATCGACTCTAGAAGTTCGGCGCCTATCCACCGCACTCGCGAGGAGTCTCCCAATTCGACCCGTTGCCCAGGATGCCAGCATCCGCGCACCTGAAGCCGTGATCGATGACTTGCTGTTGATTCGCCATCGCTCTTAAATACATTTGGGTCTCGGCCGCTCCGGCGAGCCCCTGACTTGGGCCCGCCGAGGCTGGGAGTGTGTAGGGAGAAAGCATTTTTTGCATCCAACCGGGAGCTATCTTGTAGCTGTTATAGACGGCCGCAACCGTCGGCACTGTCTGGGCCGCTACGGCCGAGGGCGCCGTTCCCATTAGAAGGACGATCTTGAACAAATGGGCGGTGTCGGGCGGGAGCGAACAGAATACGCCCATTCCTTTGGCAGGCGCAGCGGTCCCGGAGAAGTCGACCGCAAACATGCCACACTGGCCCATATTTGCCGGCACTTGAACAGGAGTTGCGTAAATGAGTTTAATTTGTGCAACGCCTGGCGAATACTACAGACCTATCGGCCCCGAACTGGCGGAGCCGAGCGACTTTCGCCCCGCGCCGCCAATTCCGGTTGATAGTTCAGTCCTTGTAGGGATCGAACTCGTTTGCTCCTGCCATCCCAACTCCCACGGGAGTTAGCCGGTGCAGAATGCGCACCGTTTCGCCGACAGATTCAAGCACCTCATCGAGACGCTTGTAGCAGTCGGGTGACTCATCCAGTCCAGCGCCGCGCAGTTCGATCCCAGCGCGATCCACCCACGCGCGCATCATCTCCGACGTGACCTTGCCGGCTCGCTTGACCTCTCCGGTCTTGCGGTCGACAACGCCAGTCGCCTCGCGGCGACCCATTGCGCGGCCTGCGCCGTGCACGGTTGAATACAGCGAGTAACGGGCATGCTCGTTTTCGACTCCTTCGAGAATGACCGACTGCTCACCCATCGTGCCGGGCCGGGGAGAAGAAACGTGAGCCTGTTGAAACCACTCGTCCTCATCGTGGACGATGATCCCGACGTCTGCTGGGCCCTCGATCATGTGCTCCATGCGCTGGAGGTGCAGTGCATTCGCGCTCTGGACGGCCAGGCGGCTCTCGAGGCAACCCGGAGCAACCAGCTCTCGCTGGCTTTGCTGGACGCCAAGCTGCCCGACATCGACGGCCTCGAACTGGCCCATCGGATTCTTGCCTCCCAGCCCGGTATTCCGATCGTGGTGATCTCAGGGTATTTTTACAAAGACGATCCAGCCATCCACGCAGCCTTGGAGCAAGGATTGATCCACGGATTCATCGAAAAGCCGTTCTTGCACACCGAGCTCATCGAGACTGTGAAACATGGCCTCTCCCTCCAACAGGCCGCATTGCGAATGGCATAAGACACGTCTGCATTACTGCCTCGTCGTGCTGCCTTCGTAGTGGGTCTTCTTTTGAGTTCCATCCTTCAGAACTTCGTCGTAGTCGATGCTGTACTGCAGGATGCATTCCTGTTTGGCGTCCACCCACGCATTTCCCTTGATCGTGTAGTCCTTCAGTCCGCCGGAAAGGGTCAGCGGCATTTTTTCGAGTTGCCCCTGGCCGTCGGTGTCCACTGCGTACTTCACCGCGTCGAACCCCGCCACGTTTTCCGTTCCAACTTGCTTCACATTGGGTTTGGCGATGAAGAGTCCCCACGGTGTGAAGGCCTGTACCTGGCCGCTCGATCCCATGGACCATCCCGAACCGTCGCTGCGGGTGGAGTGCAGCGATCGCGTGGTATCTACGAAACCGTCGACAACTGGCGGCGCGCCTAATTTTGGGTCTTTTGCCATTTCCCGATCCATGTCTCCCGCCACCTGCTTTTCGTGGACGCTGGATTCGAGAGTGTCGCCCGCGAGATCTCCCTCGTAATCTTTGAAGGATCCATCGCTCTCGTTCTTTTTGTAAGAGAAGTGAACTGTCTTGGCGAGAGCCGGTCCAAGTGCGAAGGTCTCAAGGCAATATGTTCCACCAATCGGATGCGCGGGTTGCGCAGGCGTATTCGAGGAATCGCGCTTCTCCGATTCAGCTTTCAATGACGCATGCGACCTGCACCCGGCCACTGCCGCTACCGCGAGGGATGAAACAGCTACCAGGCATCGCAGCCAGGAAACATGGTTCGTCGAATTCATCTTCGAAATCCTTTCTCCCGTTTTCGTTTGGCGGGGCGCGCAATCCCGCGATCCGGCGCGGAAATCAGCCCGCCTGCTTGCTTGCGATCGCGCCCAGGATCGGTATGCGGAATTCGCGGTCGTTGTAGGCCTGGTACATAAGGTAGAGCCAGAGTCCGAACATCGCCAGCGAAATGATCAATCGGATCGGGAACGCCACCACAAATACCCAGCCGCTGATGTTCATCAGGATTCCCACCACGATGCTCCACGCAATGCTGAATGCAACCGCAAACACGAAGTACAAAATCGACTGCATCGCGTGGAAACGCACGAAGCGGTCACGCCGGTACGGCTCAAGCACCATGAACAGGATGCCGGTGATGATGCCCAGCGAATAGGCCAACGCTCCGGCGATGTTCCGCGTCAGTCCGGTGCCGGCCGCGGCGGACATGGCCGGCACAGGCGCCGCACCCGGTGGTGGGGGACTCCAGTTCTGTCCCGAGTTCGGTGCTGCGCCGGCGGGCTGTGCTGGAACCGAGTTCCACCCTGCACTCTGCGCAGGCTGATTCACGACCGGCGACCATGCCAGGGTATCCGGGCGCTGAGGAGACACCGGCACAGCAAGCGGCTGTGAGCTTACCGAAGTCCATCCAGCACCGCCGGAATCCGCCGGCTGATCCGTTACTGGCTGCGCCGCCAGGCTTGCCTGTTTTCCGCAACTCCCACAGAAAGTGGTTCCCTCTGAAAGGGGTGCTCCGCATTGTCCACAAAATGCCATGGTGATTTGCTCCTTTTCTGTTCGCTTTGCCGATTTCTTCGGGATTTCTGCCTGCGCTGCGGACTCATTCGCCAAGGCAGATCCTTCCGTGTCCCGAGTTCCGACGCCAAAGCACCATCTGTTGCTCCGGAATAACTCAAGTAACAGACGGGGTCAACGGAAGTGAGTGTGACTCTTGCATGTCTTGCAAAGTGGTTCCATTGCAAACGGTTACATCATTTACTGACAAGGGATTGGAAGCGTGGTATGCTTCCTGCACCCGCATCGGGATTGAACAGCGATGCCACTTTCTGCTTCCCCGCCCAACGTCTTTCGCTTTGGCTTGTATGAGGTGGATTGCGCCCAGGAAGTTCTCTTGCGCAATGGAATGCGGGTCAGGATTCAGAGTCAGTCCTTCCGGGTTCTTGCAATGCTGCTCAAGCGGCGCGGCGAAATTGTGACCCGGAACGAAATGAAGGAGACCCTCTGGCCTGACGGGACCCATGTGGATTTCGATGGCAGTCTGAATGTGATCCTGAAGAGGTTGCGTGCGGCCATCGATGACGACTCTGACAATCCAAGATTCATAGAGACGGTGCCAAGGCGAGGATACCGCTTCATCGCTCCGGTTGTCGCAACTCCTATTGCGGCAGCGATCACGTCTCTGGCATCCGCGGAAGCGCCGGCGGCCGTCACTGAGATGCAACCCGTCACAAAACTTCCGGTGGGCGCTCCGAGCCGTTTCAGCATCCCCAGGTGGGCGATGAGTTCCGCGGCAGCACTTCTTCTGGTAGGGGCCGGCTATGGGGCTATGTATCGCTACGAGAGCCAGCGGACGCGGATTGCATCGATTTCTGCCCACGAGAGAACGGTGCCGGTTTCTGTGCGCCCTTCGCTGGCGGTTCTGGGTTTTGAAAATAATTCAGGCAAGCAGGAAGATGCGTGGCTTTCGGCGGCTTTCTCCGAAATGTTCGCAACGGAACTCTCCGGGGACGGGCAAGTGCGGCTGGCTCCGGGGCAGGATGTTGAGAACCTGCGCGGCACAAACCCTTGGCCACAGTCCTTTTCGCTCGACCAGCAGACAACCGCGAAGATCGGTTCCGCGCTCAATAGCGACTGGCTCGTGCTCGGCTCTTTCACCGCACTTGGGCATACCGAGCCAGGCAGCCTGCGCCTTGACGTGTGTCTCCAGAGAGCGGCAACGGGACAGATCGTTTCGGAGTTTTCACAAGTAGGAACCGAGCGCGACATCTTTGATCTGGTCTCGAAGGCAGGGGATCGGCTACGTGAACATCTGGGTGTGACGCGGATGGAGGAGCGCGACGTCGCCAACGTGCTTTCGGCGATGCCTCTCTCCCCGGACGCAACGCGCTTTTATGCACTGGGTGTGATGAAGCTGCGACAGTATGACGCCCTAGGTGCGCGCGATCTTCTGGAGCAGGCCGTTCGAGTCGACCCCAAGTTCTCACTTGCACATGCCATGCTGGCGCGCGCGTGGAGCCAACTCGGATATGGCCAAAAGAGCAGTCACGAGGTGAAGGCGGCACTCGATCTCTCGACGGATCTGCCGCAGCAGTTGCGCATGATGGTGCAGGCACAGTATTTCGCAAGCATCGGGCATCTGGAACAGGTTGCGTCCATTGACCGCGCGTTGTTCGAACTCTATCCCGACAATTTGGACTATGGTCTCAACCTGGCATCTGTTGAAGTGGAGAGTGGTCACGCCAGCGAAGCCAGGGACGTGCTGGCACGGCTTCGCAAGATGCCTGCCCTTATCGCAGACGATCCCCGGATCGATCTTGCCGCAGCCGCCTCAGACGAAAACAAAGATCAGGCGCTTGCCCTCCTGAGGAGCGGTGCCGCGAAGGCAGCTGCACAGGGTAAACGGGTTCTCTATGCCCAGGCCCGCCGCGACGAGTGCATGCGTTTGCTGTATGGGGACCATCCGGATCAAGGTCCAGCCGCCTGCAACGAGGCTTACAAGGTGTTTCTTGCCGTGGGCGATCGTGCCGGCGCTGCCGATTCACTTCGACTGTTGGGGGATGGTGAAGGTGCGCAAGGTCACTCCGCAGAAGCGATCGCCACCTATCGGCGTGCCCTTGCATACACTGAGGACCTGGGTGAGCACGAAAAGACGGGCGCCATTCTCAACAACATGGCGATCGTTCTGACCAACCAGGGAAAACTCGACGAGGCGGAAAAGATGTACCAAGACGCCAGGAAGCACTTTGAGGCGGCAGGGAATATCGCCAATATGGTGACGGCGCTGGTGAATATCGCCGATATCGCTTATCTGCGGGGCAAGCTCGATTCCGCCGAGAAGCTCTACAGGCAGAGTCTTGAGCTGGAGTCAAAGCTTGATCCCAGTAATCCGGGTTATCTCTTGAGTCGGCTCGCTGATCTCGAACTTGCCGAAGGTCGCGTCAAGGAAGCGCAGCTCGATGCCACCACTGCGAAAGACACTCTGAAGGCGACAGGCGGGTCCCAGTATTACACGGCCGCGATGAACGAACTTGGCTACGCGCTGAAAGCGGAGGGCCGGCTCGCCGATGCCCGTTCGATCTTCGACGAGGCGCTTGCGATCAGGAAAAAGATGGGAGAGAACGGCCTGGTGGCGGAAGAGCAAACCGAGATCGCGGAGCTGCTGCTCGACCAGAGATCGCCGGATCAGGCCGAGCCGCTCATTCGCAGTGCGCTGGCGGAATTCGAAAAGGAGAGTGCCGATCCAGCTGCGTCGGCCGCATACGTCCTGCTCAGCCGCGCGCTATTGGAAGAAGGAAAACTCGAGGATGCTGAGCAGATGGTGAAGCGCGGATCCACTCTCAGCATCTCAAGTCCGGATCCAGCGCTGCGCCTGCCGGCCGCAATCCAGAGCGCACGGGTGGAAGTTGCGGCTGCTTTCGCACGCGCGCGCGACGGCAAGGCTGCGATGCCTGCCCTGCAAAAGCTCAAGGTGGTCGCGATTACAGCAAAGCGGCTGGGATATTTCGATCTCGAGTGCGAGGCGAGGCTGGCGCTGGGCGAGGCTTCGATGGCAATGAATGCGCCCGCCGGACGGATGGAGCTCTCTACGCTTGCCGACGAAGCTCGTGGCAAGGGGTACATGCTTGTTGCCCAGAAAGCCGAACTGCTCGGCAAGGTATCTGTCGAGCAGGTCGCAAGCAGGCAGTGACCCGCGACGTTCCTCCCGTCGCGAAGCGCCGAGTCAGCACGTGGACTAAGCACATGGAAACCCAACCACTTATCGTGTCAGTTTCGTTTCACCCTGGATTCCTTTGATTCAAAGGCGATCCTGCGCTATTCAAGGCTTCGACAGAGAGCCTTGTGCCGCATGCACCCCCCGCCACAGATTCGAGTTCATTTCACAACCAGCGGGACAGTTGCGACCCCGGGGCAAACTCACCGACCTGCCTGGCAGTCGGCCTGCGTGTCTCTGAATCGACTGCGCCCCGTGGAGGCAAACATGAAGCGATTAATGAAACTGATCCCAACCGTCTGCCTGGCCCTTCTCGGCTCGGCGATTGCATTGGCGCAACAGGCGCAGAAGCCTCTCACGAACGAGGACGTCATCAAGATGGTGCACAATAGCCTTCCGGAGTCGGTGATCATCGCCTCCATTCGCAGTAGCGGAGGAAGACTGGACACGTCTCCCGACGCCCTCATTGCGCTGCATAATGCGGGTGTCACGGCTGCGGAGATGGACGCGATCATGGCCGCAACCGGCGGGTCCACACAAAGCCACGCAAGCGAAACCGCGGGAGCGGGGGCAACGGCGCAGGAGGCGAACAAGTCCTCGCCGCTCGTGGTTGCCTACGCCGATGGCAAATCCTGGCGTGAGCTGCCGCTCGAGAAGACGTCGCTTGCGCAGACGAAGACCAAACCTACATCGCTCGGCGCCCTCAGCTCGGATGCCGTCCTTGCCCAATCGATGCAGGTGGGCATTTACACGACGTCGGCCGATATCGCTATGCATACTGGCTCATACGTGGGCAGCTCGGCGGTGATGGGGGCTGGCGGTGTTTTTTCCTCGGTGATGGCACAGCGAAAGCCCGAGGTGACGTACGTCTGGGGCGTCTCTCAATCCTCTTCAAAAAACGTTGTGCCCAATGCGATGCCGACGTTCTCGGTGACCTTCGACAGCGCACGCAGGGTAAATCCAGAGGACTTCGAGCCGGTGATTCTGAAGCTCACTCCGGCGCAGAATTCCTGCCGCATTGTTGGTGCGACGCGGGGCAAGGCTGAAGCGGACGGCACGCCCGCGGGTGACTGGCAAATGTACTCGCACTTTATGGAGGATCGGGTCTCGCTCAAATCGCAGAAGCTTGGGACGGGCAAGTACCAGATTACGCCGGAAGCGCAGCTTGAGCCGGGTGAGTATGCCGTCGCGCTGCGACCAGTATCGAAAGACAAGAAGTTTTCGGGCGGTGACATCGCACGCGCCCAGGGGGAAGGTCTTCTGTTTGACGCGATCTGGACCTTCCGCATCGAGTGAGCCGAAACAGCGGCGAAGGAGCATTAGAAAAACTCCCTGGGAACTTTGCATTGAGGAGTTAGAGCTCATGAAATCGAGATCGAGTCGCCTGGCATTTGCTTTCCTTGTTGTTGCCTGTATCGCAGCACTTCCCCTTACGGGTTGCAGGTCACACAAAGATGCATCACAGCCCGCATCTGCCGCATCGACAGCATCAACGCCCCGCGCATCCACGGGATCGGCGGCCGCGCCGCTCCAGAAGGGTTCCGGTTACGCACACGTCACGTATCGGCCGAACGTTCGCATCATGGAACAGGATCAAGGCAAGAAGGCCCTCATTGGCGTCTCAACGAACGAAGCCAGCCTTCTGTTTGACGGCTCGAACGAGATGGCGCGCGCTCTCAAAGCAGGCGATGTGCTGATGATCAAGGGCCTGCTGGCTCGGGTGGTGCTCGGCGTCGAGCAGACACCCGATGGAGTGATGGTACTGACACAGCAGGCGGCGCTGACCGATCTGATCCAGAACGGCGAGATTCACGTCCAGGTACCGGTGCGTTTCACTACGTCGAACGCAATGCTCCATCGGCCCGATCCGGGATTCTTTTCCACGCTGCCCGATCTCATTGCGCCTCCCCTCTACGCACAGAGTCCCGAGAACGCAATGGCGGACCAGGCGCGAGCCCAAGGCAACATGGACGCATACAAAGGACTGTTGAAGGGCGCGGTTCACTCCATCATCGACGGGTGGAATACCAGCTATCAATCGACACCCGCCGATGGACGGACAAATCTCGATCTGCAGTTGACGCGAAGCGAAGCTGGCTTTGTTGCTTCGATAACAGGGAAGGGCTCGGTTTCAGACTTTGATTTCGACTCGACCATCGGTGTGCAGCAAAGCAAGATTCAGCAGATGAAGACTGCCTTCAACAACCTGACCGGGGAGATGACGTTTAACTGGGCCGTTGCCAAGGATTCACCTGGCGTGATGGCAGAAGAGAGTCGCATCAAGCTTCCAGGTGTCGTGGACGTTCCGTTATCGGAGTTTCTAGAGGGCTTGCCGCTCTATCTCGAGGTCAGCGGCGCAATCATGATCCACCCCGCCATCACAGGCGGCAAGGAGATCACAAAGGGATCGTTCCGCGTAACCTACAGCGCCAATCAGAGTTTCGTTGTTTCCTCCGGCAGTGTGGAATCGGGCGGCGATATCAACGGCGATATCAACCTTGGCGATCACCAGGATATTTCTCCCACGGCACCACTGGGCATGCTCGTGGCCGTCGCTGCGCCGCGCATTGAACTTACGCTGGGCCTGAACAAGATCTACGACAAGAGCGACATCAAAAAGGCCGCCGATATCGTTGACAAGATCGCCGATCAGGTCGCGAAACATCTGTTCAGCCCCGAGAAATACCAACAATACCAGCAGAATGGATTCCACCTGGGAAACACTTTTGCGAACGCGTTGAAGACGGACGGCGCCGTGTACTTTCAGGTGATCGGAACATCAGCTTCAAGCTTCACTGGCTTTTCCGCGATCAGCCCGTGTTCCCGCTACGACCTGAACATTGTGGCGGGCGTGGGCGCCTCTGCCGAGGCGTGGGGGCAGTCCATCGGCTCGGTGAACAAGGAGATCTACCGCAAGGCGATTACCAAGATCGACCCACCAGGCATGCGGCTTTGCGAGGATATTAGCTCGCAATCGGGCCAGTGAAGAAATTATGTCCGCTGCAAACCGCGGATGATTCAACCCCGTGGCTCCCCGGAATAGCCCCGTGATCGGGCGGAGCAAAAACCTCGCCACTTAGAGAGTGAGCGGTGCGCGAAATGAGAAGGAATGGAGGCGAAATAGTCGAGATGAATTCAAGAGTTGGTCCGTTGGCAGTGGTTCTATTCGGTTTTGTGATGTTCGGCGCTGGGCTGGCACACGCAGGCCCGCCAGGTGGAGTGCCGAGAGGCGGCAAGCCCGCTCGAGCAGCCCAGAGCGGTGCGCCGGCAAGCGGTTGCGCACTGCTTCCTCTCTCCTTGGTAGAAGAAGTGATCGGCTCCAAATTCCACGATCCTTCTGAAAGCAAGGCGATGCCGGCGTATAGCGGGGCGTGGGGCTCAAATTGCGAGTTTAGCCGGATGGAGCCGTTCCCGCAGGGTCAGGATACGAGAGTGGATTTCATGGTTTTTGTCGAGGCATCGGCTGCGGAAGCTAAGACAACTTTCCAGAAGGCCGCTGTCTTCTTCACAGATCATTCGAAGCCGGCGCCCTCGGGGCTCGGAGATTCTGCATACTGGGGCGTAAGCGATCCGGACGAGCCCACGATTCATGTGTTGAAAGGCAAAGTCCATTTTCAGCTCGGAATGATGTATCCACCTGATAAAACGAAACTGTTGCACCTCGCTGCCGCTTTGGCGGGGCGGCTCTGAGTAGAACGTGCGGCTGGTTCACGAGTGGATTGTTTGCGAAGCCGGAGCCCTGAATGTCACGCATCTCTTGTATCCGTGGCTTGCATCTCGAAAACTGTAAGCCGGTTCCTCGGTTCTAACGGATCGCAGATGTTCGCTTAAAGCTTATGTGACGTTGGAGCAGTACGGCGGCAGCGCCCCGTAATCGCGCCGCTTCACCATCTGACAAAATCGCAATCCTGGGCTGTGCGCCCCCCACCAGGCGCCTCGTAAGTTCAGCGTTGATGATCGGCCCCACAACATCCCAGCGAAGCGTAATGTCACCGACAAAGAGAATCAGCTCCGGGTTGAAGACCGCTGTCACAACGCGCAGTCCTCGCCCGATCCATTCGGCTTGTCGATTCAACGCCGCGCGCGCTGCCTCATCCCCACTCGCCTCCAGATTCATAAGTTCCTGGATTGTTGGAGCGCCTTTGCCCTTCATCTCCTCCTGCAGGTAACGCAACGCCGCTCGGGAGGAGGCAAACATCTCCCAGCAACCGACCTGCCCGCAAGCACATCTCGGGCCGGAGTCGGAGACGGGTACGTGACCAAACTCCCCTGCCAGTCCGTCCGCACCTTCCATCAGCGATCCATTCACAAGCGCTGCTGCTCCAACGCCCTCTGAGATCGTGATCAGGACCGCGCTCTGGATGCCCTCCATGTGTCCAAACCACACCTCGGAAAGCAGGCAGGCATTGGCTGCGTTCTCGAGTTCGACCTGAATCTTCAGAGCCTTCCGCAGCGTTCCACGGATATCGAAACCCACCCACGGAAGATTCGGAGCCCACGCCAACTTCTGCGTGATCTTGTTAACCCGGCCCGCCAAACTGATTCCCGCCCCTTCCCATGTCTTCCCGCGGAAATGGGATTGAAGATGTCGCATGCCTTCTGCGACGAGATCGACACCCTGTTTCGGGTCCGCAATAATCGGAACCATTGTCCGGTCAAGGAATTTGCCATTCAGGTCGACGACTGCCAGGATCGCCTTCGTCGGGCGGATGTCGCCGACAAGAAGCAGAAGGTCGTCGTTCATCGTCAACATGGTTGGACGGCGGCCGCGCTCCGTCTTGACCACGGACCCTTCACGTACCCATCGCTCCTCGATGAGGCCATCCACGATCGAAGAGATCGTCGAGCGCTGCAGCCCGGACTTGCGAGCGATTTCTACCCGCGAAATCGGTTGATTACGCCGCAAAACTTCGAGCACAAGGTCGCGGTTATTATCCCGGATCGGTGAACCGCCCTGAGCCCGCCGGGGACCACCATCCTTCGAATTCACTTTACCCCGCCCAATATGACCATTCACTTCAAACGATCTCGTAGGGGTGACGTTGATGACGCGTGAGCAGACTCGCTGCAATGTCGTCGCCGACGATGGTCTCGGTCACCGGATCCCAGTGGATGTGGTGGTTCGTCTTCATCGCGATCCAGTGAAGCAGGCACGTCGAACAGGCACGGTGGCCAATCTCAGCCGGCGCGGTCGGCGCCTTGCGCGAGCGGATGCAATCGAGCCAGTTTCCATGCTGGTCGTCGGAGGTGTAGGGATGAAACTCGTTCGGACCGATCTCTGAGTCCAGAATCCTGGGATCGCTTGCGCGCAGCGGCACGATCTGCGCCGGCTTATCGGTAGACGAGGCAGTCGGTGTGGTCATGCCGTCGCGACATACGAAAATCCACCCCTTGTCGCCGATCCACTTGATGCCGTTTTCAAAATCGCCGGAGATGGTCATCACCACGCCATTTGCATACCGGCCGTAAGTCTTAAACGGACCATGCACGTCCCACAGACCCTCTTTCGGAAACTCCGCGTTTCCCCAAATCTCGACTGGCCCGGTAAGCTCTGTATCCATGCCCCAATGAGCGGTGTCGACGTGATGCGCGCCCCACCCCGTAATCATGCCCGCGCCGAACTGCTCCAGGCGCAACCATCCAGGACGCGAGAAATCTTTGGTGGGCATCACGCGATCCAGCGTGTACGGCACCTCTGGAGTCGAACCCAACCACGCGTCGTAATTGAAACCGGCGGGAACGGGCATCGGTGCGGGATTGCCGCCTGCGGGATCGCCGGGCAATCCGATTTCAACCTGCTTCACTGTGCCGATACCGCCGTTGCGCACAAGCGCAACCGCGCGGGCAAATTGCTTCCACGAGCGCTGCTGCGAGCCAATCTGAACAATACGGCCGCTCGCTTTCACGTGGTCGGCCATGATGCGGCCTTCGCGAATGGTGAGGGACGCGGGCTTCTGCAGATACACATCTTTGCCTGCCTTCACCGCGGCGACAGCCAATCGCGCGTGCTGATGATCTGGCGTCGAGATCAGCACCGCATCGATCTCCCTGTTTGCGAGAAGCTCTCTGAAATCCGAGTAGCCTTTGGTGCCGACGTAAGACTTGCCGAGCTTCTCGGCATACGTCTTGTCGACAAACTGCTTGCCCAGCTCGACGCGCTCTTCACTCAAATCGCAGACAGCCAGGATGCGGTTGTCCCGGCCCGGGGCACCGGCGAACTGCATGACGCCGGGCATATCGTGCCCGTGCGAGATGCGCCCCACGCCAATCGCACCGATGCTGATCCTGTTGGACGGAGCGGTCGCTCCAAACACAGTCTTAGGCACGATGGTTGGGAAACCGGCAACAACGCTCCCCGCAATCGATGCCTTGACAAAGTCTCTGCGTGACGCACTCATGTGTTTCTCCCTGGAAACAATCGGCCCCGGCTTTCCCAGTCAAGGTGAGTTCGGGCCGCGTGCATTTGTGCCTTGATCGAAAGCTCGGCAGCGAGAAGGCACTGCGCCTGGTCCTGGGCCGTGTGGGTTCGATTGACGATGTCGCTGACGAATTGAGGACCAAACGGAAGTGTCAGATTGTTACAGTCGATGTACCTGGCTTCATTCTGATCGACGATAAACAGATTGTTGCCTTGCTTGCTCACCGCAACATTTGTGTATTTTCGAAGTTCGATATAGCCCTCTGTACCGAGGATGAAGAGCCTTCCGTCGCCCCATGTGCCGAGTCCGTAGGGCGTGAACCAATCGAGGCGCACGTATCCGAAGCCGTTATTCCCGCGCAACATCATGTCACCAAAATCCTGAAACTCAGGATGGTTCGGGTGACGGACATTGGCAATCTGGGACGCAACAACCTCTGCCTGCGTTGAGCCCGTGTAATACAGGAATTGATCCACCTGGTGCGAGCCGATGTCGCAGAGAATCCCACCGAACTGAACATCTTTCCAGAACCAGGCCGGACGGCCGTCGATCGAGCCTGCACTTCCTGCATCGCTGCCCGGCCGTTGACGAATCTGGTGAGGCGCGATGTTGATGGTCTGGATCACATGGCCGATTGCGCCGGCTTGAATCAGTTCTCCTGCCTTGACGGCCGCCTTCACCTCAAGCCGTTCCGAATACATGATCGCGTAAATGCGTCCGGTCGATGCGATCGCCTCGCGTACTTCCTTGAGTTGTTCGAGCGTGGTGATGCCGGGCTTGTCAGAAAGAAAATCCTTGCCGGCCTTCATGCAGCGAACGCCCAGGGGCGCGCGCTCGTTGGCAATCTGGGAGCTCAACACCAGCTGGATCGACGCATCGTGCACAATTTCCTCTTGTGTCGAAGCGACCGCGACGTCTGGATAGCGCTTCTGAAATGCTGCGAGAAGATCGGGCTCGAGTCCCCAGACTTTGACCAGAACGCCGCCACCGCGTTTGACCGCCTCAGTCATACCGTAGATGTGCGGATGACTGATGCCACAGGCGGCGAATTTGATGGAATAGCGCGGAGACGCATCTTCCGATAAAGGGAGCACTTCCTCTCTCGCCCTTGCCGGGGAAGCTAGCGGAGAGCCTGAAGAAGTAAATGAAGGAAGAGCGGAGACCATGCCTGCAACAGAGACATTCCGCAGAAAATCGCGCCGAGCAATAAAGGATTCAGCCATGAGAGAACTCGCGATGAGGGATCGAAGGCGGCGGCGTCAAGAGAAGGTCCGACGAACGCCAACCTGTGATGAGGGAGAAACCACGCCTTTGATCTCTCCCCCAAGTGAACGATTTATAAAAAACCAGCCGACGGATGAATCGATAATTTGATTTCGCTCCGTCAGAAGTTCATCTTCAGCGCAAGCTGAATGATGCGTGAGTCCGCGCTTGTGGCCACGTTGCCTGCGCTCGTCCCGATCGTCGACCGAATACTGCCAAAAGCGCTGTTGGATACGGTCACATTGGGGTCAGACCATTGTGGGTGGTTGAAGAGGTTGAAGAACTCACCTCGGAACTGGAAGCTAAGTCTTTCGTGTGATGGTACCGGATAGAAGTTCTTGATCAGGCCAGTGTCCACTTCCCAGAGATTCGGGCCACGCCACGTACCTTTGCCGGCGGTCCCATAGGTTCCCAGTGCTGGCAACGCAAACAGGCTTGTATTAAGCCACGGGGTACAGGCAAAGAACTTTCCTGGGGTCCCGGCAGGACACGCAGTCGGTGATCCCCTGCTGCCGACTTCGCCCGCGGGGCCAACGTAATCCGCGCGATCCTGATTGTTTCCGGACTGAGATTGGTCCTTTCCAGCGAGGATGGTGAGTGGATCGCCGGAGCTGAAAGTATAAATGCCGGTCCATTGCCATCCACCAACAACGTTGCGGACCAACCCATTGGATCCGCTGAAGCTCGGCAGATTCCACACGTACGATGCCACCACGTGATGTCTGCGGTCATAGGTTGATGGTCCGGTTTCAAAAGCGTGCTGCCTCGGATCGTAAAAGGACATACCGGAGCCGATGCTCGATCCGACATCCGTGATCCCGCCATTCTCTGCCAATCCATAGTCGTTCGCATGGGAGTACGTGTAGTTGGCAAGCAGAGTGATCCGGCTCAGGATGCCGCTTCCGCTTCCGGCCGCACGCTTCTCCAGATCGAACTGAAGACCGTTATAGGCATCGGCGCCAGTGTTGCGATTCTGGTAAATGGTGCCAAACGGCTGATACGGCCGTGTCGCCTGTTCCTTGACGCCGGGGGTATAGACTGCAGGATTTAGATTCACATCCTGCCGGAGATGGGTTCCGCGCGTTCCCACGTAGGACGCGTGGGCCACTGTATCAGCGCGCAATTGGCGTTCGAAGGTGATGTTCCAGTCGTAGATTTCAGGGCTCACCCATTTAACTCCCGGCTGCAAGCCATAGAGTTGCGGGTTGGCCACAAAGGTTGCGTCCTTGGGAGCCGTCGCCAGGGTAAAGCGCTGTGGGAAGCCAGCGCCGTAGAAGTCCGGATAATTCACGGTGGGATTGGAGAGTGGACCGATCTGTGAAGCTCCGGTGAGCGAATCGTTCAGGTCGATGCGGAGGCTGAAGGGCGCGGAAATCGCCGCGTCATTCAGGAACAGACCCGGCAGCCGCGAATAGTAGAAGAGCCCACCGCCTCCGCGAACGACCGTCTTGCCCGTTCCTGTCAGGTCCCATGCCGCTCCGACGCGCGGAGCGAAATTGTTGAGGTCGCCCGTTTCCCCGCGATCGGGGATGGCGATATTGTTGTACTTGTCGCCGATAAAGAACAACCCCGCAGGTGCGGAAGGAATGACGCTCGATTGAACGCCTGCAGCATATGCATCCGGGCGGAACTGTTCGATGCGCCCACGAATCTCCTTCATGACCTGCTGAGGTTCCCAGCGCACTCCATAATCCAGCGTGAGCCGCGGCGAAATCTTCCATTTGTCGTTGGCGAAGAAGCCCAGAGGGTTTTCGCGTGAGTCGGACCAATCTCCTGAGGTTTGGCTGAATTGGTGCTCATAGCCCAGCACAAAGCTGGCGAGGGACAGATTCGTGACGCTGGCATCGAAGTTGAAGCTGCCATCCTCCAGATCGGTATTCCGGATGGTCGATTGATCCAGTTCCAGATCGAAGCCGAAACTGAGGTTGTGCTTGCCTTTGTTCCAGCTGAGTTGGTCTCGAACGTCACCAGTATTCCGGATGAATTTCGCGTCATTGAAACTGCCGAGGGTAAACGCGCCGGAGACGGCGAAGTTCCGGATGCCGCTCTGCGCTTTGGGCAATTGCCACACGCTCGATCCAAAGTCGGTCATATCCGGTACATTGCCACCCGGGCCGCCTTGCTGGCCCCGGTCTGAGGCCGAGCGCACAGCATCGAGAACGATGCTGTTGACCAGTCTCGGTGAGATGACCCATGTGTAGCCTACTGCCCAGTTCTGCGTCTGCACCGTCGAGCCTGGGCCCGCGGTTAGCAGGTTCTTCCCGTCATAGGTCGGAGCGTGATGGTACTTGTTCAGATAGAGCCGGCCAAACAACCGATCCTGTCCACGAAAAACCTGGTCGACACGCGCGATGTACTCATCGAAGTTTTCCTGGATCGGAGTGGAAAACGTGACCGCACCGCTCGTAGACCCTGCCGCTGGAATTGGAAGCAGCGTAGCCATTTTTTGCGCCACCGGATCGATTGGGCCAATCGAGGCGTTACTGGCATAGGCAGCGTGCGTGAACGGATTCTTGATCGTGGTCGTCGGATTCGTTAAAGAAAAATCCCCGTTCATGTTGTCGGCAGTCGGAACAATCGCGTTGGTGGCATTGTTCTTGCTACGGATGATCGTCTTCTGCCACCCGAAAAACATAAACGTGGTGTTCTTGTGGATCGGACCACCAACCGTGGCGCCAAACTGGTTGCGCTTCAGGGGATCCACCGTGGGCGCAAAATAGTTGCGGGCATTGAAGTAGCCATTGCGGACAAACTCGAAGAGATCACCGTGCCACTGGTTCGTTCCTGATTTCGTGACCACGTTTACCACGGCGCCGGCGTTATTCCCGTACTGCGCGTCGAAGCTGTTGGTCTGCACGCTGAACTCCTGCAATGCATCAGGAAACGGGAAGGGCAGGTTCACGTTACTCATCAGGTCTTCGTTGTTCCCGCCGTCTAGGTTGTACCCAATCTGGTCTGGACGTGCCCCGTTCACCGCGATCGCCTCTTCGCCCGGTATCTGTTTGGTGTCTCCCTGTAACGCGCCCGAGTTGTTGGCGACAGCATTGGTCGTTCCCGGCACCAGCAGCGTCAGATCGGCCGCGTTTCGGCCGTTCAAAGGCAGGTCGCTCACCCGCGAGCTCTCAATTACCTGGCTGAGTTCCTGGCTCACTGTGTTGACCTGAACGCTCGATTCCTCGACCGTGACCTGTTGACTGGCTTCACCGACCTGCAGACGAATATCCAAATCACGAATCTGATCGGCGAGCAGGGAAACATCCTGAACATATTTCTTGAATCCCTGCGCTTCGACCGACACGGTGTAAGCGCCAGGAGGAATGGAGGTAACGTTGAACTGGCCGGTGCCATTGGTCACAATCGTGCGGGTGGTCGATGTGTCCTTTTGCGTCACCGTGACCTTTGCGCCGGGTAGTACAGCGCCCGTTGAGTCGGTAACCGTTCCTGCAATCGCGACGTTGCCGCCCCCCTGGGCGAGTGCTCCGGACAAGAATGTCAGGATTCCGAGAAGAATCCCCATCCGAACGATCCACTTACGGTGAGTGGTATCTGCCGTAGACCTATGCTGCATATTTTGGCCTCCCTTTCTCTTGCGACTTTTGCCGATAATCTGCTTTTGTTCGAGGAATGAACTAATAGCCGCGAAGTCTACTTCCCCCGCAAGTCTCCTGTCAACGGTTTTGTATGAGTAGGCTCACGCGGCGAATCCATCGGAAATCAAGAGCGGGGCGAAGCTTCTCCCCGGGGGTCCGAAGGGAATGTACTTCGCGGCTTTCGAAGTCTCGAATCGCGTCTGCTGGTTTGCCTTGAAACTCGGAAATCGCGAACGCACGACAACCCATCTCGCGAGGTGCTCAAGGGGTGACACGCGCCGACTTGCAGCACGTGTCTATTTCCCGAAGGATCACGGCAACACAGAGGCCGAGTCGCAGGACGCAAGCTCAGCGGCCAGTCACCACGCCGATACCCAGAAGCCGATGTCTGTCCAACGCCGCAATAGCTCCTAGCCAAGTTTTCGGTTCGAGCGCATCAAGCGGTTGACGACCTTATATCGGTTTCCCGGATAAACCGATGTGACGTGCTCAGCTGGCACACCGTTCTCCAGATACGAAGTTCTGGTGAAGAGAAAAACCGGGCTCTTGGGCGCGATTTCGAGGAGTCGCGCCTCTTCCGAATTAGCCTTTCCCACCTCGATCACTTCGTCGGTGACCATGAGCTGAATGCCGTACCGCTCGGCGAGCTCGTCATAGAGGGACGCGGTCGGATCGAAAGTCTCAAGCAAACGTGGGCAGAGCCGGACGGGCAGGCAACTGCGCTCAATACCCATGGGGACGGAATCGCCATAACGAACGCGGCGCAGACTGAAAATCTTTTCGCTCTCGGTTAAGCGTAGGGCGGCCATCACGTTCTGGTCGGGCGTACGGATATCGAACGAGAGCATCCTGGAGCTTGGCTTTGCGCCGCGCGCCTTGGATTCTTCAGTGAATGAGAGCACCTGCCTGAAATCTCGCTCCAGCTTGATTCCGGAGATAAAGGTCCCCTTGCCCTGACGGCTGTAAACAACTCCTAGCTCAGAGAGGGCGCGAACCGCTTGCCGGACGGTCATCTGGCTCACGCCCATGCGGTCGGCGATTCTCTCAATCGAGGGCATCGGCATGCCTGGTTTGAGCTCGCCCGATCGGATCTGATCCAGCAGGCGCAGCTGAATCTGGTGATAGAGGGGGATGCCACTCTTGCGGTTCAACGGGGATGGGCGGGGATCATCTATCCCGGACCGCGGCGTTTGAGCCTTAGCCATATTCGAACGATCCTCGAATTCAAGCGCCTTGATTCAGCGTTCTGTAAGCCCCGCATGCCACGTTGATGATCATGGGCTTATTGATGATAGACCGATATCTCCGCAATTTCAGTGACCGGGTTCAACGGCTTACCGCGTTTACGTTTGTTTCAGGCCCAGCCCCGGCCCCGCCTCTTTTCGATCCAGATGAATCGAAGATGCAGACGCTGCCCAGATAGGAAGGCCGCCGAGGCGCAACGCGGCAAACAACGATCGGACTCCTAACTGTTTTAGCGTCAATTCAAACCTGCGTACTTTCATCGCTTGTTCCTGTCTCCGCTATCTCGAGCCTCAATAGAGCAAGTACTTCTTGCGTTCCGTCATAAATCTGCTCGCCGCATCCTGCCAGTCTTCGGCGATGCGTCTCGGGTCTTCTCCCGCGACCAGCCCGCCCAGCGTAGCTTTGTTGCGCATGAGGCCATCCAGCGCAGCCGCCTTGAATTGATTCGGGTAGAGATGGATTAACGCCGACGCAATTTCCATTCCCAGTTCCGGCGCATCGAGGCTGTCTCGTGCAGTCACGACGATGTTTACCCCGCCGCACGGTTGACTGGCATAGATCGACGCCGTGGGCGTGAAGTGCACAGGGAGGAATCGTACCCCGTCAATTTGCCGTGCATTCAGATAGGCGGAGAGGCCGAGAGCGTCGATCCACGGTGCGCCGACAAGTTCAAACGGCGTATCTGTACCTCGTCCTACGGAGATGTTCGTACCCTCAATCATTCCGATGCCGGTATAGAGCGTGGCTTCGGTCAGGCTTCGCATATTTGGAGAGGGATTGATCCACATCCGCCCCGTGGAATCGAACCAATCGCCGCGCATCCAACCCTCCATGGGGACGACGGTCAACGTTGCGCCGATCGAACGCTCGCCATTGAAGAGCTGCGCCAGTTCGCCGACGGTCATTCCATGACGGACGGGAATTTGCCCATAGCTCACGAAAGACTCGCTTCCCGGATCCGCGATTGGCCCTTGCACGTAGACCCCGCCGATGGGATTCGGCCGATCGAGAACGAAGATTGGTTTGTGCGCCTTCGCAGCAGCTTCAAGGAAATATCCCAGCGTGCTCTCGTAGGTGTAAAAGCGCGCTCCCATGTCCTGTATGTCGTAGACAATGGCATCCAGATCGGCAAGTTCTTCAGGAGTGGGCCGCCGCCTGGCATCGGTTTCGCCGTATACGCTATAAACCGGAACGCCGGTCGCAGCATCCTGCGAATTGCCGATCGAAGAGGTGTCAAGTACCCCGGCGACACCATGCTCCGGGCTGAAGATCGCCTTGAGCGCAATGCCCGGTGTCTGTGCGAGCACATCGGCGGTTCGCTGACCGCGTGCGTCGAGACCGGTTTGATTGGTTATCAGGCCGATGCGCACTGGATGCTCGCTATCGGGATGCAGTTCACGAAAGGCGTGCTCTTCGAGAACATCGATTCCTGCTTTGACTTCCCCATTGCGAGCGATGAATCGCCGCTCAGCCATCATCGATTCGTTGTACCCGGTGATTCGCGCGAGCCGCAGTTTTTGCTCTTCGCTTATGGTCAGATCAAGCGAGTGAATGACAGCCGTCGCCACGCGGGAACGCAACGAAACCATCGACCCTTTTCCATTCGGGTGAACCGCGTTGGCAAGAAGGATGATATAGGTATCGGTGGTTGGATCGATCCAAAGGGAGGTGCCGGTAAATCCTGTGTGTCCAAAGGAGCCTACCGGCAGAAATTCCCCGCGGTTGCTGGAGAAGGGCGAATCAATATCCCAGCCTAACCCCCGCAAACTGGCGGCGTTCGCAGGCTGTTGCGGAGTGGACATCTTCTCGATGGCGGAGCGGGTCAAGATGGTGTGACCACTAAGTAATTCCTGTGCAAATTTGGCAAGATCGTCGGCGGTTGAGAAAAGACCTGCATGACCGGCCACGCCTCCCATTCTTCGCGCAGTCGGATCATGCACCACGCCCCGCAACATCCTGCCGTTCTCGTCATACTGCGTGGGAGCTATGCGAGGCAGCCAACCAGCGGGCGGCAGAAAGCGAGTCTCCCTCATGCCCAGAGGCGCAAATATCTTCTTCGCCGCGTACTCATTCAAACTCATCCCGGAGACCTTCTCAACAAGAAACCCAAGCGTTTCGAAATTGATATCGCTGTAGACAAATCGCACGCCCGGAGGATTAACCAGCTTCGCCTCCATCGCCAATTTGAAGGCGGCGTCGCGTCCTGCCCATGACTCCTTGAGATCGAGATCGGGCGCAAGCCCCGAGTAATGCGTCAACAATTCACGAACGGTAACCTGGCTCTTGCCATTCTGCGAAAACTCCGGCAGGTACGCCCTCACAGGATCGTTTAGCCTGATACGCCCGGCTTCGACAAGTTGCATTACCGCGGTAGTCGTGGCAATGCACTTGGTCAGCGATGCCAGGTCGAAGATCGTTCCCACGGTCATCGGCTCACGTGTGGGCTCAAGTGAGCGCGAACCAAACGCCTTGCGATAGAGGATGTGGCCGTTGTGGCCAATGAGCACGACGGCGCCAGGGGTGTTCCCGCGATCGATTGCATCCTGGACAATCGCGCCGACATCGGCAAAATTCTCGACACGCCGTAGCCCATGTGAACGCTGCGAGAGCAGTGATGGACAGATGGATGTCACAACGAGCGCAAGACCGCAAACCACCCGAAGCGCACTTCGATAGTTCCTTGTTCCCGTCCTCATATCAACCTTCAATCGCCTTGCGAACATTGCCCCTGCTCTTCTTGAGTCTTCGAGCTGCTTCAACTCTGCTGACTTGTGCCTTCAACATCACCAGCGCAATGGGCAACTTCATTCCAGCTTTTTGCAGGGTTTGGACCGCTGTCGCCTGATCGACTTCAGCAAGTGCTTCGAGGATCGCAATCCCGCGCTGCTCAAGTTTCTTGTTCTTCAGAATCAAGTTGACCATGAGGTTGCTGCTGATATAGCCAACGCGAGCCATCGCCGCGGTTGTAAGCATGTTGCAGATGAGCTTTTGCGCGGTTCCGGCCTTCAGCCGCGAACTGCCCGTAAGAACCTCGGGACCAACTTCGACTTCAATCGAAATGTCAGCCACCTTCCCCAATTGCGATCCACGGTTGCACGCAATGCCTACCGTCGCCGCGCCTCTCTTCCTTGCATATTGGAGAGCGCTGATAGTGTACGGAGTAAAGCCACTGGCAGCCACGCCGACGATGACGTCTCGTTTCCCGGGCCGCTTCCGCGCCATGTCGCGTCGACCCAGATCCGCCGAATCCTCGCTCGCTTCGGTCGCATGAATAAGAGCCTCTTCTCCGCCGGCGATGAGAAACTGGACCATTTCTGGACTCGTCCCAAACGTCGGCGGGCACTCGGATGCATCCAATGCACCGATCCGCCCACTTGTCCCGGTTCCCACGTAGATCAGGCGCCCTCCCCTGACGAAGCCTTTGGCGATCAAGTCCACCGCCATTGCTATCCGCGGCAATGCGCTGCGAATGCGTCGCGGCACAAGCGCGTCCTCGCGATTCATGACGGAAACAATCTCGAGAGCGCTCATGGAATCGAGATTCTCGGTGGCCGGATTTCGACGCTCAGTCATCAACGGACGAATCTGCATTTCCATTCCTCAGCAAAGCGGGCTCGGGAAGCCGCTTCGGCCGGCTTGAGGCATATCCCACAACAAAAGTAACAATGCTGCCCAGGACAACATACCAAGTGAAGGAGATACGTGTGAACAACCACAGATAAAGATAGAGCCGCAGCCCGCAAACCATGCCAACGAATGCACGGCGTTCCGATGCGCTGCGCGTGAGAACGCCCTGCAGAAATCCGCCAGGGAGCACACCCTATGCTCGAGAGGCGATAGACAGACCAACCTCGATGACACGGCCACCGTGCCGAGCTATCGGTGCTGGCACAATCACGTGCCATCGACATGGCACGCGCAGCAGGTTGGAGACTTCGTGAATCTCCAGGTCCGGCCCGCTCAGTCCTGGAGCGAGCCGGCCCGGCGCAATGGAGTTTGACGTTAAAGCTAGAACGTGAACTTGCCCGCAAACTGCATGATCCGGGCATCACGGTAGCCGGTAACTTCACCGAGAGTTGTCGAGGAACCGATGCTGGTGGTAACTGCGTTGACGTTTGTGTGGTTGGCCGCGTTGAAAGCTTCCGCGCGAAACTGGAAGTTCAGGCGTTCGTAGATGCGGAAGTTGCGGAAGACGCCAAGATCAAGACGGTTGAATCCGGGCCCGTTGACGGTTCCGCGATGTGCCGTGCCGGGTACGGAACTCGAGGGATCTGGCGCTGCAAAGGCCCCCGTGTAAAACCATAGCTTGTTATAGCCTTTGTTATGGATCTTCACTCCATGCCCGGCGTTCGGATCACCAATCTGATTTGGACGGAGACCGGCATTGGTGTTGCCGAGGACACTGAGGCCGGCGTTGTCGGTTTCGTAACCTGTATTGGTTCGCCCGTTGAAAACGCTTGGCACATTGCCAGGCAAATTGTAGGAAGGTGAGTAGGCACTGCTTGCCGATATCGTAAGCGGCAAACCTGAGTTCACTGCGTAGATCGCGGATAATTCCCAGCCGCCCAGGAGTCGACCCTTCATTCCTTTCTGGTCGCGGAAGAATGGTTCTTCGAGTACACCATCTACGTTGAGAACGTTAGTGCGATCAACAGCCGCGCGACCGTAGTCCCCACTGATGTTGTAGATGTTCTGAATAAAGCCCGAGTAATCCGCCTGCGCATTCGTCAGATCGCGCGACCAGGTATAGTTCGCGTCGATATAGGTCTTTCCGGAGAAGCGCTTTGTGATCTTGGCTTGGAGCGAATTGTAATTCGAGCTGAAGATGGTCCGCAGGGCGTCAATTGCAAAGTAGCCAAGGTAGGGCTTTATCTGGTTCAGGACGCGGTCGCAGGTTGAATTGAGGAAAGATTGCTGGCCCGTATCCGGATCGATGCAGGCGCTGCCTGAGTTCTTCGGCTGCACCTCGCCAACCCATGCCCCGGGCGCAGGCTGGTTGATTTCCAACGCGCCAAGCAGATGGGTGCCGTGATCGCCGAAATAACCGAGGTCGAACATGAACGTGGGGGTGATCTGCTGCTGCAGGTCGAGCGAGAACTGCTGCACATACGGCGTCTTGTAGTCGGTCGGCACGGCCTGGACTCGGCCAGGACTTGACGAGAGCGCCGTCAGCGCACCACCAGCAGGACTATCGAACGAAGTTTGACTCGCGGAGTAGGTGGCAACCGCAGGGGGATTGTTGAACACCGTCGTTTCGTAGTAACTGACTTCGGCGTCGTCGAAGGCCCAGCCGTAGCCACCGCGCAGCGAAGTCTTCCCATTGCCAAAGATGTCGAGGGCAAAGCCGAAGCGCGGCGCGTAGTTCGTCTTCTGTGCGGAACCGACCTTGTTTCCATAGGGAGAAGCCTGATTGTTGTTGTTGCCGTTTGCGCCGTTAAAGATCAGGCCGTTGATGTAGTTGATGCCGGCATAATCCGCGGAGGAGTTTGGCGCCGTAGACTGACCCGCGTTGCTGCCGGTTTGGTTGCAGGCTCCGGTGAAACAGATCAGCCCTGTCGTCGCGATCGTCGGCGCTGCTGAGGCGCTGTACTTCGACGGATCAAAATTGCTCAGCAGGCCGTGCGCATCCCAGGGCTGACCGTAGTAGGCATAGCGAACGCCGAGATTGAGCGCGAGGCGAGGGGTTGCCTTCCAGTTGTCTTGAAGGAATCCCTCGTACAAGGCTGCCTTGATATCGGTGACCGGGTCCCTCGAGAGCTGGCTAAATCCACCGTTGGCATTGCCGGTGAGAAGATTGGCGAAAGCCTGTGCCTCTCCCGCGCCGGCATTGCTGTTGACAGGAACATTGCCAAATGCTGAATCGTTGGAGAATCCGAAAGAACCTTGCGTGCCAGTCGTGTTGTTCTCGAGTTTCTGGTAGTGGTTGTATGAGAAACCGGCAATCAGCGTATGCGTGTGCAGGGTCTTCGTGATGTCTCCAAAGATCTGATGATTGGTGCCGTGGTCGTTATAAGCGACGCTGCCGTTCAGTGTGGTCATGCCACTCACTGAAACTGTCGGGATCAGCCCCACCGTATTTGTGTACGGAAGCTGAGCGCTGATATCAGGCGACTGCGCCGAAGCCAGGAAGCCTGACGGAGTACTGACAATATTTCCGTTGGAGTACGCGTAACCGACGTTCATCAACAGGGTTGGACTGAAAACGTAGGTTCCATGTGCAAGATGCTGCGTCCCAGGATTGACGACGGAGGTTGTGTTCGCCCCCGCAATGTAGACAGTCGTGAACTGACCCTGGGGAAGAAGCTCGGGAAATGTGTCGTGCATGTAGCGATAGAAAACGCTGGCTTTCTGGCCGAATTGCTGGTCAATACGTACTACCGAGTCAAGGTTGTTGAAGGTGTCCTTGAAATTCGTAAAGATCGTGTGCGGATCGAAGCCGTGCGCAATATCGTAGTTTTCATCCGGAACCGGGACCTTGCTGTACACATCTTTCAAGTAGGCCTGGGCAGTCGGAGATATGTTGTTCACCTGCGTTCCGGCGGCTGTGCAGGTGTTCACCTGCGTCGTCGGATCGGTCGTGTATGCCGTACACACGGTCACCGGGCCTGTGGTCCAGACGCCGTTGATCTTCTGTCCCGATTGAGAAAAATCGCCCTGGCGCTCCGAAGCCTGGGGTACGACGGCAGACGCCTGCGAGAGAGTCTGGATAATGCGTTGCCACTCCTCGGAAACGAAGAAGAACGTCTTGTCCTTGCCGTGATAGATCTTTGGAAGATAAACGGGACCGCCTAACGAGAAGCCGAAGTCGTTGTAACGATAGGGTGCGATGTGGGACCCGAGGAAGTCATTCGCATATCCATTGGCATCGAAGTAATCGTTGCGCAAGTACTCGTAAGCGCTGCCGTGAATCGCATTTGAACCGGACTTTGTGACGACGTCGATCTGCCCTGAAGCATTACGGCCGAACTGCGCGCTGTACTGGCCGCGTAAAGTCTTGAACTCGGCGATTGCATCCGGGCTCGGGTAGTTATACAGTGTCAGGTTCGCACCGCGGTCCAGGTTGTCGGCACCATCGATGGTCCAGCTGTTTGAGGTGGTGCGACCGCCGTTGACTGAGAATGCCACCGTGCTCGATGCGCCGCTCAGACCTGCGGGACCACGAGTCAAGTCGTCGGTTCCACCTCCAAATGACACGCCGGGCTGCAGATTCATGAGAACTTCGTAGTTGCGTGTGACCAGCGGCATCTCACTCATCTGCTCGCTGTTGATGAGGCCCTCTGACGATGCGTTCTCCAGATTTATCTGGGCTTCAGCTGCAGTCACTGTCACGGTTTCATTCGTGCCGCCAGCTATCAAAGTCCGATTCACGGTCAATGCATCGTTGGCATGGAGCACCAGCCCGGTTACGGCGTCCGTTTTGAATCCTGGCGCAGCGACCTTCACCGTATAGGTGCCAAGCGGCAGAGACCCTCCTGTATAGAAACCTGCGGAATTGGTGATCAAAGTACGGATGTCCTCACCGCGGTCCGTGTTCGTGATTGTGACTGTGGCTCTTTGAATAACTGCACCACTTGGGTCGGATACCGTTCCACTGATACTGCCGGATACGGCGCTTTGCGCGACGGCGTTGGCTCCGGTAAACGCCACGACCGATGCCGCCAGCAGGACAAAACCCTTCGCAAGTTTCTGGAACATTCTGATCTCTCGCCTCCTTGGATTCAGTGCTTCTCGCGATTGAAATCGCGCACAGACGGCTCAATCTGACCTTCTCAACCAACCCACGACAGAGCCCACACGCGGAAGGGAAGACCACTGCATGATTTCAGCCGATGACAGCAAGGCTCTGAGTTACATCGAAACCAAACAACGACATGTCGATCCGGATAAGTCAATGCTCGGGGAGCACCGCCTTCCTTGTCGACAAAGTCTCCGTATGCGCACCGTGACGTGCGCCGACCTTCTTGCAGATGCACTTCAGCGATAATGCAAAATCAACTAATCGAACGGAACTCTGCTTACGGCAGCGGGGAAATCCGTGAGTAATCCAGTCATATAGATGACTGGATGAGAACATAGCCCGTCCCATGTGAAATGTCAATCGGAGATTCAAGGCCCTCTTGCTCATGCTGCACTGGGTCAACGTTGTCATTTGAAGTGATTCAACACTCAGGAAACTGAACCGTTTCGATGCTTCCGCCCCATAAAGAACAAAACCACGGCTGTCTTACTCCTGCCCCGGAGGGCCGCGGCCGAACACGTCTAGGTTTCGGGACTCGAAAGAACGGGGGCAGCTTCAGATGAGGTGACAACTGGCCGGAGCCCCTCGCCGCGCAATCGAATTCGCAAAGCAGTTGCGGCGAAGCAGAGCAGCGCTGCGATCTCGACGAAGACTTTTCCCCCATCGAGAAGATCGGGGCGACCGTCCTTCAGAACGGGGTCGGTAAGGATGCTGTGTACAAAGAGGAGAATTGCCGCGGGGAAGACCAGGTAGTGCAACCGCCTCCACAGCGGGCGCCCGATGCGGGAGCGCAGAAGCGAAGTGAGCAAGACGATGAGAAGCAGATAAAGGGCGGCGGCGCCGGCAACATTCACGAGCGGCTGCAGCGGCGACTGAATAGGCGCCATCAGATCGAAGACGCGGAAGCGCGGCCTGTCGAGGAACAGCAATACAAGCGGATGCGTGAGCGTAAGCGTGACGGTGGCATACGCCGTCCACCGATGCAATCCAAAAACATTCACGCGCAGATGCGGCCAGTACCGCACCGGACTATAGCGCAGAGAAATGAGCAGGCCAATCAGGAGATTGAGAGAGGCCGCGCCTGTGGCCCCCAGTCCGAGATAAGCGCAAAGATCCAGCAGGGTCATGTTTTTGAAACTTGCGGCAGAGTTTTCGGCGCAACGTGAGTCGGCCGGCGCGATGCTGCGAGAGCAATCGAATTGTGTGGATTAGTATAAACATCCCTCGTAGTTCTCCGGGGCCGTCTGTTTGTGGAAGGCCGGTTCTCGATGTGACGTGGGAGAAATTCTGCGCATAATGCGCGTGGCGCATGTATCTTAGTTATTGTTCTTCCCCCACCAACCTCAATGCCAGCCTAGCAAGTCTGAAGATTTCGATTCCAGGAGCCCCGCCATGTCTCGTTTCTCGTGTTTGCGGTCCATCACTTCTCTGCGGGCATTCGCGCGATTCGCTGCGATTGCCGGTGCTTGCGCCGGCATTGCTCATGCCTCGTTCGCCCAAGAGCAACCGACAAAATCATCCTGGCTCGGCGACGGTTTTTCTACTCTCAAACTTCGCCAGATCGGCCCATTCCGCGGCGGCCGCGTTGATGCTGTAACCGGCGTTCCGGGCGAGCCCCTCGTTTACTACTTCGGCGGCACAGGCGGTGGCATCTTCAAGACGACCAACGGCGGCCACACGTGGGAGCCGATCACGGATGGGCAGATCAACTTCGGCTCGATCGGATCGATTGCAGTCGCTTCCTCCGATCACAATGTGATCTATGTGGGCACGGGTGAAAGCGCAATCCGCGGCAACGCCTCCCATGGCGACGGCGTATACAAATCGGTCGACGCGGGCAAGACGTGGACCCATGTGGGTCTTGAAGACACGCAGCAGATCGGCCAGATTCGCATCGACCCCAATAATCCCGATCTCGTGTACGTCGCGGCTCTTGGCCACATGGCCGGACCCAACCCGGAGCGAGGCGTCTTCTGCTCTAAAGATGGCGGCAAGACATGGCAGAAGGTTTTCTTCAAGAGCGATAAAGCGGGCGCGATTGACCTCGCGATGGATCCGACAAATCCGCGGATTCTCTACGCCGCCATTTGGCAGGTAGTGCGCAAGCCTTGGACATTCGAGAGCGGCGGACCCGATGGCGGCATCTGGAAATCCACCGACGGCGGCGATACGTGGAAGGAACTGACCCACAACCCGGGCATGCCCAAAGGTGTTCTGGGACGCATTGGCGTCACCGTTTCGCCGGCAAACCCAGACCGCGTATGGGCGTTGATTGAGGCGCAAGATGGCGGTATCTTCCGTTCCGATGATGCGGGAGCGACGTGGAAGAAGCTGAACGGAGATAACTCGATCAAGCAGCGCGCCTGGTATTACTCCCAGGTCTTTGCCGATCCCAAAAACGAGAATACCGTCTACGCCGTGAATACCTCTTTCTTCCGTTCAACCGACGGTGGCAAAACGTTTACGGCTATTCGGAACCAGCATGGCGACAACCACGATATGTGGATTGCGCCGGAAGATCCCAACCGCTTTATCGAGTCGAGCGACGGTGGAGCGCAGATCAGCTTTGACGGCGGCAAGAGCTGGAGCACGGAGGACAACCAGCCCACGGGGCAGTTTTATCGCGTGGCGCTGGACAATGACTTTCCCTATCACATCTATGGCGCGCAACAGGACAACACCACCGTCGGCATCTTGAGCCGCAGCAATGAAGGCGCAATCACCGAGCGCGACTGGCACGATGTGGGCGGCGGAGAAAGCGGATGGATTGCCCCCGATCCTGTTGACTCCAACTTTGTATACGCCGGCTCATACGATGGATTACTCACCCGGTTCGACACCAAGACGGGCTCCATGCGCGATATCAACGCGTGGCCGGACAACCCGATGGGGTCAGGCGTGGAAGTGATGAAGTACCGCTTCCAATGGAGCTTCCCCCTGCTGTTTTCGCCGCATAATCCCAAACGGCTCTATGCCGGCAGCAACGTCCTGCTTGCGACTACCGATGAAGGCCAGCACTGGACAGCGATGAGCCCGGACCTGACCCGCAACGACAAATCCAAGCAGGTCCCCTCGGGCGGACCCATCACCAAAGACAACACCGCCGTCGAATACTACGACACGATCTTTACCGTCGATGAGTCCCCGGTGAAAGCGGGTGTGATCTGGGTCGGCTCTGACGATGGTCTTGTCCACGTCACCACCGATGACGGCAAAAACTGGCAGAACGTGACTCCCAAGGATGCTCCAGAGTGGATACGCATCAACTGCATCGCGGCTTCGCCTTTTGAGCCTGCTACCGCGTATGTGGCCGCGACCATGTATCTCTCTGACGACTTCCATCCCTTCCTGTGGAAGACAACCGACTACGGCAAAACCTGGAAGAAAATCGTCACCGGCATTCCCGATGACGACTTCACGCGCACAATCCGCCCCGATCCAAACCAGAAGGGACTGCTCTTTGCCGGAACCGAATCGCATCTCTACATCTCCTACGACGACGGCGACAAGTGGCTGCCCTTCCAGCTCAATCTGCCTGCGGTGCCCGTGACCGACATCGCCTTCCAGAAGCGTGACGACGAGATGGTGATCGCCACGCAGGGCCGCGGATTCTATGTTCTCGATGACATGCCGCTGGTGCGTTCGCTCGATCCGGCCAAATTCCACCACAACGAACCTCTGAAGCTTTTCCCGGTGAAACCTGCAATCCGAATTGCAGGGGGCGGGTTCGGTGGCCGACGCAGAAATCCTTTGGCGGGAGAAAATCCGGCCAACGGCGCCTCGATCGATTACTTCCTCAACGAAAAGCCCAAGGGAGAGCTGAAGCTCCGCTTTCTTACCGCTTCTGGGAAACTGGTTCGGGAGATTTCCAGCAAGCCGCCGGCTCATCCCGATGCAGCGCCGGATCCAGAAGAAGAGCGGCCTCGCAACACCCTCGCTCCCGCAAAGGAAGGTCTGAATCACTATGTCTGGGATCTTCGCTATGAGAAGGCCACTGGTTTTCCCGGCCTTCTGATGTGGGATGGAAGGCTCGACGGCCCCAGAGCCATTCCTGGAGAGTACGAGGTGCAATTGGTCGTTGACGGTAAGACAGAGTCGGAGAAATTCTCCATTGTGAAGGATCCGCGTGCCCCGACGACGCCTGCGCAGTTCGAAGAGGAGTTGGCCTTCGGCCTTAAGATTCGTGACCGGGTTACGGAGGCAAACAGCAGCGTCGTGCGCATTCGTGCCATGGAGGATCAGCTCAAGCCGTATTTGAAGGGCTCCGACAGTGAGGTAAGTGCCAGCGCTAAAAAGCTGACCGATCAACTTACCGCCATCGAAGAAAACATCTACCAAACCAAGCTCAAGGCGGGCGAAGACGCTCTCAACTTCCCGATCAAGCTCAACAACAAGATAGCTTCGGTAGGCGGCGGCGTGGATATGACGGATATTGCACCGACGTCCCAGTCGAAAGAGGTCTTTGATCAACTTTCCGAAAAGCTGCAGACGGAGGTCGATCATCTGCATGAAATCGATACCAAGGGAATTCCGGAGTTCAATAAGCTCGTACGCGACCGGAACATTCCGGCAGTGAATCCAGAACCAAAATCTGGGCCGGATAAGGAGTAGATATTTCGAGGCTCATCGGGCATTGCGGACGCACACGGTCTGCCGTGCCCGATGGGTTTGAGATCAAACCTGCAGCACGTCTCCATCGTGAGCGACCATCTCGTATAAAACTGGATTCACAAAGAAACCCAGAAAGAGCCGTGAAATGAGGCCAGCAACGATTACGATCGCAAACGGCTTCTGTGTGTCAGAACCGATGCCGGTCGAAAGCGCGGCGGGCAACAGCCCCAGGCAAGCAACGAGGGCGGTCATCATGATCGGACGCAATCGCAGAAGTGAGGCTTCCCGAGTCGCCGTGCGAATGTCTTTCCCCTCAAGGCGCAACTTGTTGATGTACGACACGAGGATCACTGCAGTCTCTACGGAAACGCCCATCAATGCGAGCATGCCAAGCGCCGACGACGCGCTGAACAATGTGCTGGTCATCTTGAGCGCGAGCAGCGCGCCCACCGGCACGGTCAGGATGACGCCAAGGGCAATCGTCAGCGGGAATTTGAAGTTGCCGTACAGCGCAAACAGAATCATGAAGATAATGAGCACAGCCATCGGACCGATGTAATAGAGCTCGTGTTGCGCCTCGATCAATTCGCTGTATTCGCCGCCCCATGTAAGCCGATACCCCGGCGGAAGGGACTTCTGAATGTCCGCAATGGAACGCTGACCGGCTGCTACAGCGCTCTGCAGATCCCGGCCTTCGACGCTGAACTGCACGCCGATATAGCGTGAGTTATTTTCGCGATAGATAAATGAGGCCCCGCCGGCTTCATGAATATTCGCAAGCTCGCTCAACGGAATCTGCTGGCCTGAAGGCGTGCCAACGAGCAGGGCGCCGATCTGCTCCGCATTCTGTCTGAACTCCGGCTTCATGCGCACCACAAGATCGAACAGTTTCTCGCCCTGAATAACTTGCGTAGCTGCCTGCCCGCCGACCGCTGCCTGAACCACTGCCTCCACGTCTGCCACGTTGATGCCGTAACGCGCAATCTTGTCGCGATCGACATCGATCAGCAAGCTGGGCTGACCGAGTTCGCGCACAACAGTCAGCTCTGCAAATCCAGGCACCTCGGCGAGCCTGCGTTTGATCTCAAGAGCCCTGCTTTGCAGAACGTTCAGATCGGGGCCGTAGATTTTTATGGCAAGCGCGCTTTTCAAACCCGTCAAAGCCTCGTCTACTGCGTCTTCAGCCGGCTGCGTGTAGTTGAAGATGACTCCGGGAAATGCCTGTAGCTGCCGCTGAATGTCCTCTGTCAACTCCGCCTTCGTATGTATCCGGCCTTTCTTCCATGAGGAGTCGCTATAGGGCTTCAGGCCAACATAAAATTCGTCGTTGAAGAATCCCGTTGGATCGGTTCCGTCGTCGGGACGACCCAGTTCTGAGCCCACGTCTGTAACCATCGGATACTGCAACAGGATCTGGCGCACCTGGGGAGAAAACTTGCTTGCCGTCTCATACGAGACCGTGTACGGCATGGTCGCTCGCACCCAGAGCGCGCCCTCGTCGAGATGCGGCATAAACTCGCCGCCAATGAAAGGCACAAGAATCAGCGACACGGCAAAGATGAGCGTGGCGCCAAGCATCGTCGTTTTCGGATGATCGAGACACCACTCCAATTGGACCGCATATCGATCGCGCACCCAGTTAAACGGCTTGTTCACACGTTCGTGAACGCCCTTCTTGAACCAGTAGGCACACATGACGGGGACAAAAGTGAGCGTCAGAATCAACGCGCCGACCAGTGCGATGGCCACGGTATCGGCCATCGGCTTGAAGAGTTTTCCTGAAGGCCCGCTGAGCGCGTAGATCGGCAGATAACCGGCAATAATAACTGCAACGGAATAGAAGATCGGTCGATCGACGTCTTTGGCAGCTAATCGTATGACCTGTTGCAGATCGTAGCTCTGGCCTTCGCGCTCACCCAGTTCGCGGAAGATGTTCTCAACCATCACCAGGGTGCCGTCAATCAGAATTCCGAAGTCAATCGCGCCGATTGAAAGCAGGTTGGCGGGAATTCCTCGAGCATGCAGGAAGATGAAAGAGAAAAGCAGAGACAGGGGAATGGTAAGGGCCACGATGACCGCTGCTCGAACGCTGACCAGAAAGGCCATCAGAACAATGAGCACAAGCGCCATCCCGAGCAGCATGTTGTGCTCGACGGTGTCGATGGTGAGCTGAACAAGGTCGCTGCGATCGTAGTAGGGCCGCACTTTTACGTCGGGGGGCAGGATCTGCTCATTAAGCTGCCGGGTCTTTGCTTCTACGCCTTGCAGCACATTCTGCGTCTGTTCGCCGCGCCTCATCATGATGACGCCCTCGACGGCATCATCGGTTTTGTTAAAACCGAATTCACCCAGGCGCGGCGCATATCCTATGGTGACTTGGCCAATATCCTTGACCCGCACCGGAACGCCATTCTGCGAGCCGACGACGACGTTGCCAATATCGGACGTGTCGCGAATCAGCCCGATCCCGCGTACGTAATAAAACTGACCGCCTTGCGAATAAAAACCGCCTCCCGCGTTTGAATTATTGACTGAGAGCTGCTGAATCACGGCCGGGACCGTGATGTGGTACGAATAGAGTTTTGCCGGATCGAGAAGAACCTGATATTGCATCACGGTCCCGCCGAAGCCGGAATCGTCTGCAACACCCGGTACCTGTTTGTATTCGCGTTGCACCACCCAGTCTTCAAAGGTCTTCAGTTCCTGGGGAGTGCGGTCGGGACTCTCGAGCACATAGCGATACACGAGGCCTGACGGACTCGCGAGAGGAGAAAGTGTGGGCGCCACTCCCTGGGGATACGTGACTTCACTCAGCCTCTGAAACACGAGCTCGCGCGCAAAATAGTCATCGGTACTCTCGTCAAACGTCATGATGACGTCTGAAAGCCCATAGAGCGAAATCGAGCGCATCACCGCCATTTTAGGAACGCCGTTCATCTCGACTTCGGTGGGGATCGTGACCAGGCGTTCGACCTCTTCGGCGGCATGCCCGGGCCACTGCGTAATCACTTCCACCATTGGCGGAGAGAGGTCGGGATATGCATCCACCGGCATGTAATAGAACGAAACAGCTCCGCCAATGGCGATGAGAGCCACCACCATCAGGACCAGCATCCGTTGTCGCAGCGCAAATTGAATGATGAGATGAATCATCCCTGGCAGCCCCCTCAGTGTTGCAGCGAATTGGCAAACTGAAGAAACAAGCTGCCGTCGGCGACAACCCTCTCTCCAATGGAAACGCCCTTGAGAATCTGGACCTTGTCATCCTGGCTATCGCCCAGTTCCACCTCGCGCCTGCCAAACTCGTTTGCACCCGTGGCAACGTAGACAAACGGGTTGTTGTTATCGTCGCGCAGCACTGAAGCGTTCGGCACCGCAACGACGTGCGCAACAGAACCGGCAGCTACGGTGACGGTGCAATACATATCTCTTTTCAACTTTTCATCCGGATTGTCGACGATGATGCGCGCTTGCAGCGTTCTCGTATTCGGGTCGACTGCCGGTGCGACGTAGGAAATCCTTCCGTGGAAGCTGCCTGGATATGCATCGGTTTGCACAATAACATCGTCGCCGTTGCGGACGTAGGCAATGTCTGCCTGATACACATTGGCGAGAACCCACACTGTATGCAGATTCGAAATGGTGAATGCCTGTGTTTGACCGGCCTGCACAACCTGCCCAGGTGAAACCAGGCGCTCCACCACCTCGCCACTGATCGGCGCAAGCACGGGAATCTGTGCCGACGATGGGGCATTCGCAAGAGCGGCAGGATTCTTGATCCCAACAATTCTCATCCCCTGCTCAGCGGCATTCAGGTCAGCCTGCGCCTGGTTGCGGTCGGATTCAGCCTGCTCAAGATCGCGTTCGGCGATAGCGTGATGCTGATAGAGGTCCTGCGCACGTGTGTAGTTCTTCGTCGCAAGACGGTTCGAATCAGCCGCCTTCAAATACGCGTCCAGCAGTTGCGAATAGTCCGGACTGCTGACTTCAAGCATGGGTTGCCCCGCGGTAACATAGTCACCCGGAACGACGAGTATTCTGCTCACCGGTCCGCCGACTTGAGAGATGACTGGCGTCGTGTTGAAAGCGTTGTAAGCCACAGTGCCTGTGAGTCGAAGCGTGCGCTTCATGGTCGTTGGCTCAATCGTGACCACCTGCACGTGCGACATCTGGTCTGGCGGAATCGTAAAAAGCTGGGGAGTCGCCGATTTGGAACTCTGAGCGGAGAACGACGTCATCCGGCTCGCCTCTTCGCTATCCTTCGTATGACACGCCGCGAGTTGTGCGACAACTGCGAGCGCGAGCGCGTATTGGAACCTGTATCGAACGATCTGCGGAATCTTCATGGTAAGCTCCTGGTTCCTACGGCTTCGCGAAGCTGCTCAAGCGCCAGCAGGTACGACGCGAGCGCCTGCCGGTAGCTGAGTTGCGTGGACCGGTAACTACGCTCTGCATCGAGAAAATCAAGCAGGCTCGCCGCGCCGTGTCTGTACGCGTATTCGGTAATGTCGCGGGATTGCTGCGCCTGGTCGAGATAGCCCGACCGATAGAGGTCAACGATTTTCTCGTTGGCGCGCAGACCTTCGAATGCGTCCCGTACGTCTGTCAACACCTGTCCGCTTGCGAACATTTCCTGCTGCTGGGCCTGCGTAATGGCATAGCCGGCACGTGCGATCTCACCCTGGTTTCGATCGAAGATCGGCAGCTGAATCTGACCGAACAAGGAAACGTTGTTGGTGTAGGCCAGGTGTGTGTAGCTGGCTTGCCCGGTAACGTCTCGCTTGCCGATGGATTTCTGCAAAGCAAGCTGGCTGTCAGCGGCGTTCACTCCCAGTCGCGCCGCCTGCAGGTCGGGCCGATTCTGCAGAGCCTTTGTCTGGAAATCCTCAAGGATCCCTTTGACTGGCTGGTAGTCGAATGAACCCGTAATGTCGTAGTCGGGGCTCACAGACTCATAGCCGAGCAGTTGGCGCAGATCCGACAGTCCCTGCACCCTGGCGAGTTGTGCCTGCGATACATCGGTCTGGAATTGAAGCATCTGAAGCTTGATTTTCAGCAGGTCGCCTTCGCCAATATCGCCTGCCTTATAGCGCGCTTCGGCGATCTCTACGGTGTTCTGAAAGCTCTTGAGATCCTGGGTTGCCAACTCCAGCGTTGACTCGGCAAGCTCGACATTGATGAACTGCGAAGCAACGTTAAAGGAAACGGTGCGTTCGTTGTCGGCAACCTGGGACCGCGAGACAGCGGTAACATCCCTGGCCGCCTGCAGCCGGTGTTGCCGCTTCTTCCCACGTTCGAACAGGTAGCTGATTCCCAGGTCAAACTGAGCGGAATTGTCGAGGTAATCGGAGCTGAACTGGCTTGGCTGAAAGATAGGCAGAAACTGGGAGTCGCCAAGAAGAACGGGGTCCGGGCGAAGATTAGCAGTGATCTCTTCCGCTTTGTTTTGCTGAATCGTGGTTCGCGCGGCCAGAAGACTGTGGTTGTGCTGCAAGGCCAGCTGAATCGCTTCATCGAGCGAAATTGTGGCGGCGCCGGGACTTTGCGCCAGCGTATTTGCCTGGGGTGCAGGCGGCGACCCTGTTTGAGCAGGAGGCGCTTGCGCACCTGCGGTCTGAAACAAGATAAGTGGGATAAATAAGATAGAACAACACGTGCGCCGCAGACGCATAGGCAATCTGCCCTCCTTCGCTGAGTTCTTGCACTGATTGGGTGTGCCGAAGAGGCACAGGAAGGCATGCAAAGACTTATGCGGGGGGAGCGCGGGCAGGAATGTTCGGTGAGTTGGCCTGAGCGATGAAACCTGCGTATTGAACTTTAGGTCCGGCACCCACAAGAACCAGCGTGCAAGCTCGAACTCCTGCCAGCGAAGGCGCGATGGTCAGGTGGCATAACGGACAGGTCTCGGGAGAAGAATTGTCGTGATGATGCCAGACAATGCCAAATGTCGTGCCCAGCACCAGCACAAGAACTGCCAGCGGGACAACAACACGCCAAATTCGCTTTCGGTCAGGCATTCGTGGGAGTGTGTATCCTGGGCTTGGAATACTTGGCATTTAGTGTAGCCGAGATTCTTTACTCTTGAATACAGTGAGTTTGCCCCTGCAGTCTTCTCGCGGTGCGCCCTGACTCGACAGGACTCGACAGGAGTGGACCCAGGAGTGGACCCAGGAGCGGACCCAGAATTGGACCATCGTCGAGTCCGGTCTCGTCTTCTGGCGGCCGGCAAACCGCGATCTCCAGACCATGCGGACGGCCGATTTCAACAAACTCCAAGGGGATTTTTAGCCTTCGAGAAGCAGCAACCGCCCCTGATCGAGCGTGATACTCCAAGGCTGCGGCTGTGAACTGAGCGTCCGCCAAACATCTTTTGCGACATCGGCCTGCAAATGAGGCGTCTGCCCCGGTACCGGCTCGCTATTCAGCCTCAGATAGAGGGTCATCTCATGCGGAGCTTCGCTCGTGCTGACCAGCCAGCATGGAAATGTGTTTTCGCCGCCGCCGGCTTTTTGAAAAGACAATTGATGCGAACGAAATCCGACATGGGAAAGGGTTTCTGGAACTTCGATCGCCGTCCGCAGCCGGCACTCCCACGCATCCACCTGAATGCAGTCTGCGGCGAGACGCCTGGCGGTCGCAATGTTCTTGCAGCCCGTAAGCCGCGCTGCCGCCACCGTGCGAGGCCGCTCAAAAAGCTTGTGCTTGGGCCCGCTTGCGATCACGCGGCCGTTATCCAGCACCTGCAGGTCGGAACAGAATCGAAAGGCCTCCTCCATATCGTGCGTGACAAAGACCACCGCCCCACTGAACCCCGCCAGCGTGGCACGCAGCTGCTCTTCGGTCCGCCTGCGCAGGTGCGGATCGAGCGCTGCGAAGGGCTCATCCAGCAAGAGCGCATTCGGCTCCATGGCCATGCATCGCGCAATCGCAACCCGCTGCCGCTGGCCGCCCGATATCTGGCTGGGATACCGATTCGCCAACGCGGCGATTCCCATTTGTTCGAGCTGCTTCCAAATGCGTGCCTCCCTCTCTTGCCTGGGAAAGCGAGCCAGGCCGAAGCCGACGTTCTCCGCTACGGTCAGATGCGGGAACAAGGCGTAATCCTGAAACACGAGGCCTACCCTCCGGCCAGCCGCCGGAATATTCTGTCCGGTCGTGCTGTCAAAGAGAACCCGGCCGTTGAGAACAATCCGCCCGCTGTCAGGCGTTGAGACACCGGCGATCATGCGCAGCGTCATCGATTTCCCTGAGCCCGACGGTCCCAGCAGTCCCACGGATCCTTGGCCGGCGCTTAGCGCGATGCGTAAGGTGAAGTTTTCGAGGTTCCGCTCCACCTCGACCTCCAGCGCTCCCGCCGGCTCTCGCTTGCGATGAGAAAGAACGGGAGGAAGCACTGCCTCGGAGAGATCCGTGCCGGGCGTTTCCGTCTCCGTTCGCTCAATCACCCGCATCTTCCTCTGCACATTCAGCAGGCGGATGATCGCGAGCGAAAAGATCACGATCAGGCAGACCCATAGGTATGCCGTATGCATATTACCCGCTTCAACCGATGAGAATATTGCGATCGGCATGGTCTGCGTACGTCCTGGGATGTTGCCCGCCAGCATCAACGTCGCGCCGAACTCACCCAGAGCGCGCGCAAAGGCCAGCACAGTGCCTGCGATCACGCCTGGCCCCGCAAGCGGCAGCAACACGCGGCGAAAAACCGCCCACTCGCTTGCTCCCAGCGTGCGCGCCGCCTGCAGCAGCGTAGGGTTTACCTGCTCAAACGCTCCAAGCGTGGTGCGGTACATCAGCGGAAAGGCGATCACGGTGGCGGCGATGACCGTTGCCGGCCACGAAAATGCGATCGTGAGTCCCACGTGCTCGAGCGCGCGGCCAATAAAGCTGCGCCTCCCGAAGATCAGCAGAAGAAAGAATCCCACAACGGTGGGTGGAAGCACTAAAGGAAGCGTAAGGAGACCATCGACCCATGCGCGAAGGCCGCCGCGCACGTCGTACATGATCCGCGCCGCCGCCATTCCCAGAAAAAACGTGGCTATGGTTGCAGCACACGTCGTGGCCAGCGAAATAATCAGCGGCGACGCATCGATTGACAGGATCACGGTGTCGCCAGTGTATATCCATTTTTGGTGAAGATTGCTTTGGCCTCCGGGCTGCCTAGAAACTCGACAAATGTACGCGCTGCCTCCTGATTCGCGCTCGTCTTTACCACCGCCGCTGGGTAGACGATTGGCTCATGCGCTGACTCCGGCACCGTAGCGACCACGCGAACCCTCCCGGAGATGCGCGCATCGGTCGCATACACGAAGCCGGCGTCCGCGTTGCCTGTTTCCACGTAGGTCAGCACCTGGCGAACGTCTTTGCCTAAAACCAGCTTTCCCTTCACCTGGTCGTTCAAGTCAAGAGCATTCAGCGTTTGCTGCGCATACTGCCCCGCAGGCACACTCGCCGGATCTCCAATAGCGATGAGCTTGGTGGATCCACCGGCGAGGCTGGCGAGTCCCTGCATCTTTGAATCGGGCGGCGCAATCAGAACCAGCGAATTGTGCAGGATGTCTTCCCGCGTTTTTGCCGAAATCAATCCCTTGCTCGCTAAATCGTCCATCGGTTTCGCTGCGGCCGACAGAAACACATCGACCGGGGCGCCTTGCTCAATCTCGCGAGCCAACGTTCCGGAGGATCCGAAGTTGTTGCGAAAATCCACCTTGGGATGGCCTGCGAAATACGCGGCTTCGACCTCGCCCAGAGCGCCCTGGAGACTCGCCGCCGCCGAGACGGTCAGGCTAACGCGCTGGCTGTTGTGGCAGCCGCTGAGCATCGTTGCAAGCAGGCAAACCGGCAGATACATGCTCAAACGACCGATGAAGATGCGCCTCGCGATCGACCGCCTCATCTCCGAATCTCCTCTCGAGTTGGCAGACGCCTGCGAACCATGAAATGATCTTCCCACCCCCGCAGTTTCGCACGCAAATACTGTACCGCATGCTGCATACAGTATTTATTCGTATAAAATCGTTCGCCTTTGTGCCAGAGCTGTCGATCCAGCCGAGTTCCATTCCTTCCCGGACCGCGTCGTCTGCCTGAGGAGCCTCTGGCCCCGGCCAGCCTCCGGCGAAGCGCCGTTGGAGAGGCAGAGAAGAGCGGCGGGTGGCACATAGCTCGATCGGCGAAGGGGCTTGAAGCGACTTCCAGCCCGTGGCGTTGTGTTGATCGCTTAGATCGACTCGCCGGGCGCAATCCGGAGAACTTCAATCGATCCCTTGAGCAGAGCATCAAGCTCGTCGGGGGTTCCGATAAGCGGCGGAAACGTTCCGAAGTGAATGGGCAGGATGGCCTTCGGCGCAAGGAATTGGGCAGCGAATGCGGCTTCCTTTGGTCCCATGGTGTAGAAGCCGCCAATGGGCAGCATTGCAATTTCCGGATGATAAAGATCCTTGATCAGTTTCATGTCGCTGAAGACGGTGGTGTCTCCGGCGTGGTAGAGCACGGGGCCATCGGAAATGGTGAGCACGAAACCGGCGGCAACGCCTGCGTATTGCGTCCCGTTCTTGCCCTCGACACCGGAAGAGTGCTTGGCCTCGACCATCGTGACCGCAACATCTTCCAGTTGAACGGTCCCGCCAATATTCATTCCTGTGATGTTCTCGGCTCCCTCTTTGTTGACGAAGGCGGCGAGTTCATAGATTGCGACGACGTTGGATTTGTGCTTTTTTGCGACGGGTACGGCATCGGACATGTGGTCCCCGTGACCATGCGTCAGCAGCACGTAATGAATCTTTTCCGGAAGCTTGAAATTCCTGGGGTATTTGGGATTGTGCTCGATAAATGGATCGATCAGGATGTTGGTGCCCCTGGCGGTTTGAACGAGTACCGTGGCGTGTCCAAGCCACGTGATGCGCGTGCCTTTCAGTGAGGTCATATTCGCTCCAGATGGGGATTGCTTCAGAAACAGGACCGATGATTGGATGCGCCTGTGCGCAGATGGATTGCCATTTATCGCCCCAGCGACGTGGACCTGTCGCCGGAGAACACGGCTTACCGCGTGATGATGACTTCTGAAATGCTGTCCTTGGCCAGAAACTGGCGAAAGCCCGACCACTGGTTGAACAGGTCCTGAATGATTCGATTGGTAAATGCTCGCTGAATCGGAAACGGCTGGGCAAGCTGCATTTCAACGGTGTCGCCCGCGGTGATATGGAAGCGGCAATGGGCCGACTCGTCCGGACTTTTCCGCGTGTGAAAGAACGCGAGAACCTGGCCGCCCGGATTCAACGATGCGTAAAGATGTTTCACCACCGCAGGCACGAACGGTTCCGGTATGTAATCGAGAGCCGTCCACAGCAGCACGATGTCGTACATCTTCCCGCCGAAGTTGAGAGTCTGTTTCAAATATCCTTCGATGTCGTAGATCGGCTTGTCATCTTCATCGACACCCTTTTTCCATGAGCCGGTGCAGGCCTCCGTCGCCAAATCGGTCATAAACACGCTGTGACCAAGGCTGGTGAGGTAATTGATATTGGTGGGCGAGGTGGCGCCGGAGTCGATGATGCGCAGACCCGGTTCAGCCTGCAGCCGTTTGCGCAACGCCGCCCAACCTCCCGAATGACGCGGAATGCGAGGACCGCTGGCGCCGGAGCCGGTGGAATGGGCGCCTTCCTTTTTGTCGAACCAATGGCGAATCACTGTGAGATCCCCTTGTCATGAGACGCGTTCAACACAACGGCGTCCATTCGCACGGCGAGGCTATGCGTTCGTTGAGGGGACGGCCTCAGGCGCTTTGGCGCCTTGCGTGAGATCGACTTTTCCGCGGAATACGGCATTGTCTTCCACGGCAAGGCGCAGCGCGCGCATATCGCCTTCCACCACGCATCCGGAGCGCAGCTCCACGCGACCGCTGGCCACGATGTTGCCCTGCACCGCCCCCTGGATCAGGATGTCGCGCGCCGTAAGATCTGCTGCAACGTTTGCGCTGGGACCGATGGTCAAGCGGCTCTCCGTCAGCGTGACCGTTCCTTCGACGCGCCCATCGATGATCAGGTCTTCCCCGCCCTTCACTTCGCCACGGATCACGACGGACTTGCCAATCCGAGCAGAACCATTTTCGGTTGCCATGGATCAATTCCCTTCCAAAACTATTTGAATACGACCGACACCATTCTGGCGTCGAGTTATGAGTGAAACCTTCGCGACCGGGCCATACGGCTGCCCGAACCATGCGGCTCAAACGCCCAGGAAGAAGCAAAAGTCCCTTTTCGAACTATAGCATCGGGGCGGAACCCTTCAATTTAAGAAACTCTGGCTCCAGACCAGCGTCCAAAACTAAAGAAACACCCAACCGACCGGAAAAGGAGGACGATACCCTGGGTACAGTGCGCCCCATCGCGATGTCGATGCTGATCCTTCTCCTGGCTGCGGCGGGCCAAAAGGGGGCCGGGCACGAGGATGATGTGCTCGTGCAGCGAGCGCTCGCGAATGAAGTCAGGGCCGCAAGCGACGCGCTACACCCCATGCGTTACCGCCTGCACAAGGCCAGTCCCCGCTTTGCTTCGACCAAAGACATCTTCGAAACCAGAGACGGAGCAGTGGCTCATCTGATCGCCGTGAATGACGCTCCCCTGAGCCGGGCAGACCAACAGAAGGAACAGGCCCGACTTGACGGGCTGATAAGCGATCCGGGCAGACAGCGCCATCGCAAGCAGTCAGAGGATGCGGACACGGCGCGGGCGATAAAGGTGTTGCGCGCTCTCCCAACCGCATTTCTCTATCACTTCGCGGGCACGGGCGAGGGGCCGGTCGGCAAGGTGGAGAAATTCACCTTTACGCCGAATCCTAAGTTCGATCCACCCGATCTCGAGATGCAGGCCCTGACGCAAATGTCGGGCGAGCTCTGGATTGACATCGAACACGAGCGCGTGGCACGGCTCGAGGGCCACTTGCAGCAGGACGTGGACTTTGGCTGGGGCATTCTGGGCCGACTGAACAAGGGCGGATGGATCGTGATCGAGCAGGCGAATGTGGGTGAACATCAGTGGCGCATCGTGCATTTCCAGATGTCGATGAGCGGCCGCGTGGTGTTCAAGAACAAGGTCTTCGATACCACCGAAGATGAAAGCCAGTTCGCGCCGCTCCCCGTGGGATTGACCTATCGGCAGGCGATCCAGATGATGGATGCCGGATCCCCCAGGGGGAAGGGCAATGCAGGCCAACAATAAAGCGGCCCCGACTGAGTCGAGGCCGCATGATTGGATCGCGATCCGCCTTACTTGTGGGGGACGATGCGGATGAAGATCATGGCGAAGGTGAACAGGGTGAGCGACTCGATGAAGGCAAGTCCGAGAATCATCAGAAGTTGAATGGTTCCGGCTGCTCCCGGGTTGCGCGCCACCGACTCGACGGCAGAACCGACAGCTCTTCCCTGTCCGATACCGCACAGTCCAGCGGCCAGGGCGATACCAATGCCGATGCCAATGGGAGCCAGGTCGACGGCGGCAGAACCCCCGTCAGCGAAGGCCGGCACTGCGAAGCACAGCAGCGACAGCACCATCAGAACGTTTTGCAATTTACGCATATTTCTCCAGCTTCTCTAAAATTAGCCGCCAGTGGGTGGTTGAGACTCACCGTGCTGGTCCCCTCACGCTTGCGGCCTTTCCGTTAACCCGGAGCGGAAGCTTTCCCCGGCGGAAATCCCTGTTCTCCTGCGGAATATCAATGGTGCTCTTGGCGCGTTGCCTCGCCCAGGTAAATCATGGGCAGGTACGTAAACACCAGCGCCTGCACCAGCGAAACCAGCACGTGCAGCAAAAGAAAGACGATTGGAATCGCAAATGGAATCAGCGAGAAGAAGACGAGTGTGACCAGATCGCCGGCGAACATATTGGCCCAGAGACGGATGGTGAGCGACATCATGCGCGCCAGGTTTGAAATCACCTCGATCGGGAAAAGCAGCCACGCGATCCACCACACCGGTCCGGCGAAGTGCTTCAGATATCCGATGATCCCCTTGTCTTTCACGCCATAGAAGTTGTAGTAGATGAAAACGCTCACTGCCAGTCCGAAAGGCACGACCGCCGAGCTTGTAGGCGGCGCGATGCCTGGAATGAGACCAAGAAGATTGCACGTCAGGATGAAGAGGAAGAGACAGCAGACAAAGGCCTGAAACCGTTCGTACCCATGGCCGATGATCGTATGGGCTTCTCCGCCGATGAACTCGTGGAGGAGTTCGGCAATGTGCTGCTGAACCGGCGGCTTTTCCACGGAAAGGCTCGCGCGAATCCAGACGAAGAGCACGATGAACCCCAGGACCACCAGCAACTCGATCGCAAAGGTGTCGTTGATGGGGGCAGCTGGATTTGCAGGATGAACGCCGACCATGTGCAGCAATGCGTCGACCGGCCCGGCAAACAGCCGGTTCAGCAGGCTTGTAATTCCGAGTGCTTCTTCCATGAAGACGAATAACTTTCTGATTCCGGAAAAACCCAGCGGCCAGACAGGGATCAAAAGTCAGCCGCGCAATAACTTGAGCGCTTCCCACGTGAGCGTAATGACTGCCAGGCTCAGGCCGCAGACAAGAGCTATGGGCGAACCCCGGAAACATCTAAGGCTACCATAGATGACCGCCCCGAAGACGAGCAGCCGCAACAGAATGAATGCGATCGAAAGGCCTACACCGCGCGGGGCAGCCTGATTCTTCATTCGGGAATTGATGATCCTCACCAGGCGTCTCCACTCGAAGATGCTGGCGGCGGAAACGAGTGCTCCGGAAGCAAGCAGCGCGCCGCTTCCCCAGCCGCTGGCAACCCAAAGTATCAGGGACGCCAAACCTCCCAGGATGAGCGTTTTATAGATCGCACTCTTCAACAATGCTTGCAGGGCTTCGTCGGAGAGATTGGCGATCGCGGGAGTCGTTTCGTTCATTTCCCCGTACCTGTTCCCGGCCCTGAATCGTCCGAGTTTGGGCCTTTACCCGCGCCCTTCTCCGCGCCCGCGGTAACCACCATGCGAACCACGTAAACGATGCCGGAAATCCCGCCGAAGAGAATGCCGACCAGCGTGATCCACGTCTGATGAAACAGTTTGTCGAGTCCCGCCCCAATCAGCCACCCCACGAACGCAGACGACGGCAGCAGCACGGCCACCTGCATCATCTTTTCCGCTTCGGCAAGCGATGCGATGCTGCTCCTGAACGTTGAGCGCTGCTGCGATTTCGGGAGTGGGCGATTGAACGGCATCCTTCGTGGTTATACACGATGCATGCCGCGCGGCGCGATGACGCGAACTATATACTGAGCTCTAGTATCCTGTCCCTGAAGTTATCGCCAAAGTTGGCGATGTCATTCTGAGCGAACGGGTCCCCGAACCTTTCAGGGGCCCCGAAGAGCGACAGCTCTTGGGGGCAGGTTCGGGGGTGGTGAGCGAAGCATCTGCTTTTTTGCACTCCCAGACTTATGCCAGTTATCTATGGGACATAACACTAGAACTCATTGATTCACACGAAGGTAAACACCGTGTTCGATTCGGAATTTGAGCGCAATCTTTTTGACTTGCGCAAGGCCAAACTGGTCGAGATTGAAAAGCTGGGCCAGGCCGCGTATCCCAACCAGTTCCCCGCCTCGCATACGATTCCGCAGATTCGCGCAACCTGGGGCGAGGCGACGGCGGAAGCGCTGGAGGCGGACCGCACGACGGTGGCCATCGCCGGCCGCATCATGGCGATTCGCGTCATGGGCAAGGCAGGCTTTGCAACGCTGCAGCAGGGCGGTGAACGCCTGCAGATTTACGTGCGCATGGACGCTGTCGGCGAGCAGGGCTGGGCCCTCTACAAGCTGCTCGATCTGGGCGACCACGTCGGCGTCAGCGGGTATCTCTTTCGCACGCGCACCGGCGAGTTGAGCATACACGTGGAGCGGCTGACGTTTCTGGCAAAAGCGATGCTGGCACTGCCGGAGAAGTTTCACGGCCTCGCCGACGTGGAGTTGCGCTATCGCCAGCGGTACGTCGACCTGTTCTCAAATCTCGAAGCGCGCGAAGTTTTTGTAAAGCGCGCCAAGGTGCTTCGCGCACTGCGAACGTTCTTTGACAGCCGCGGCTATCTTGAAGTCGAAACCCCGATGATGCAGACCATCGCCGGCGGAGCCAATGCGCGGCCATTCAAGACGCATCACAACGCACTCGATATGGACCTGTTTCTGCGCATCGCGCCCGAGCTCTACCTGAAGCGCCTGGTAGTAGGCGGCCTCGATCGCGTCTACGAAATCAATCGCAACTTCCGCAACGAAGGCGTAAGCACGCAGCACAATCCCGAGTTCACCATGCTGGAGTTCTACCAGGCCTACGCCAACTACCACGACATGATGCAGCTAACTGAAGACCTCGTGGAGTTTGTGGCGCGAGAAGTGAACGGGACGACAGTAGTGGAGTTCAACGGCAACACGATCGACCTTGGAAAATGGACGCGGCTGACGATGACCGAGGCGATCATTCAATATTGGCCAGACTATTTTGGGAACTCGCCGAGCAAAGATGAATTCACCGATGCAGGAAGGCTTGCTTCCAGGCTCGCGGCCGCCCGCGATGCGAAGAAGGCCTCTGACGTGGATAGTCAGATAGCACTGAATCATTCAGCAATCGTTCTGATCATTTTCCAAAGGCTCCAAGAAAGAGGGGCGAACTACTTAGGAAAGGCCACGTATGAACTTTTCGAACTCCTCGTGGAGCCCTTCCTGATTCAGCCAACCATCATTTACGACTACCCAACAGTGGTTTCCCCGCTCTCGAAACAGAAGCCGGACAATCCAGACCTGGTAGAGCGTTTCGAATTCTTCGCCGGCGGATTCGAGTTAGGCAACGCCTTCAGCGAACTCAACGACCCGGTCGAACAGCACAAGCGCTTCGAAGACCAGCTCAAGGAGCGCGATCGCGGCGACGAAGAAGCCCACCAGATGGACGAAGACTACGTACGCGCCCTCGCCTACGGCCTGCCCCCCACCGGCGGCGAAGGCATCGGCATCGACCGCCTAACCATGTTGCTGACCGGCTCAAAGTCCATTCGCGATGTAATCCTGTTCCCGCTCATGCGCAAAGAGCAGGAGTCAGGAACCAAGGATCCGGAGAATCTGCCGCCACCTGGCTCCTGATCATCGGCTGTGTCATTCTGAGCGAACTGAATGCCGCTCTTTCTTGAGGGTGTCATTCTGAGCGAAAGGGTCCCCGAACGTTTCAGGGGCCCCGAAGAGCGACAGCTCTTGGGGGTAGGTTCGGGGGTGGTGAGCGAAGAATCTGCTTTTCGTCCTTCTTGCCTTCCACGAATTCAGATTCACTACACGAGGAGTTGTATTTTTGAAGATTCTTTTTGTCGGTGACATTTTCGGCAGCGCGGGGCGCAGGATCGTGCGCGAGCACATCGGCCACGTGCGCGAAGCGCACAACGTCGAACTCACGATCATCAACGCTGAGAACGCCGCGGGCGGCTTCGGCGTGACGCCGCAAATCGCTGAAGAGTTGTTTGACATGGGCGCCGACGTGCTCACCACCGGCAACCATGTGTGGGACAAGCGCGAGCTTCTGGATTATTTGAATTCAGCCCCAGCCAACAGCCAGGAACGCCCACGACGCGTGCTGCGCCCCGCCAACATGCAACCCGGCCTGCCCGGGTACGGCGTCTTCGAGGGCGTCACAGAGAGCGGAGTGTCTTACGCTGTCGTCGACCTGATGGGCAAGGTCTTCATGAGCGGCACCAACGACCCCTTCAACGCAGCCAACGACCTCATCGTCAAAATCAAGGCCAAAGTCATCGTGGTGGATTTTCACGGTGAAGCTACCAGCGAAAAAGTCGCCATGGGCTGGCATCTCGACGGACGCGTCACGGCGGTCCTCGGTACGCACACCCACATACCCACGGCCGATGAGCGCGTTCTCCCCGGCGGCACCGCCTATCAGACCGACGTAGGTATGAGCGGCCCCTACGACAGCGTCATCGGCGTCGAGAAGGACCTCGTCCTGCACAGGTTCCTCACAGGAATGCCGGGAAAATTCGAGGCCGCCAAGGGTAATCCCAAGATGTGCGCAGCGCTCATCACGTGCGATCCCTTAACCGGCCGCGCCTCTGCAATTCAAAGAATCATGCTCGGCGAGTAAGAAGGCCTAAGCGCGGCGAACCATGGTGGAGCGCTGGCGTGTTGGGTATCGTGACTCTGAAAATTCCCTACCAAAACAGCGCTGTCATTCTGAGCGAACGGGGCCCCGAACGTTTCAGGGGCCCCGAAGAGCGGCAGCTCTTGGGGGTAGGTTCGGGGGTGGTGAGCGAAGAATCTGCTTCTTGCCCCCATGGTTTCCGGTTTCCGCCATATGACTCCAGGCTAGTTCTGCCCACCCTGCGGCACCGGCCATGTCCGCGCGACCGCATCCTTTTGCGATGCGGGTCTCACCGCCATCATCGCTGCCGGCCTGTGCGTAGCCTTGATCAGCTTTCCCTGGTGCGTAAAGGTCATTTGCCACTCCATCGCATGGGGACGCGCTGCGGCATCGTCAAAGCGGATTACTTCGATTCCGCGCGCCTGCATCTGGACATCCATCGCCGCGGTGAGCGCGGGAATGGGCTTATGCACGGCAGGCTCCGCGCTCGCAGCCAGGATCTCGGGCCTTGCGCCCGCCAGTGCGGCATAGCAAAGAGCATTTCCAAGCCAGTCGGAGTTTGCGGTCTCTGGATCTTCGGCGCGGATGTGATTGAAAGCCGAGATCGTCAGTGCGTTGATCGGCGCCGGAGAAAAGAGCGAATACCCGCGCTTGAGGATCGGAACCACGCGGACCCGGCCGTTGCCATTGCGCGGAATCGATGCGGAGAACACCGAGACATCGCCCGCGCCGTTGTTGCGCGTGTATTGCACAAACAGATGATTCGGGAACGTCGGACAGACAATCTGTCGGGTTTTCCAATTGCTTTGCGAAAATGCGAGGCCGGCAAATCCGGCATGTTCGGCGATGGACGATTCGGAATCGGCAAGCAGGAGCCGATCCTGCTCGGAAAACTGATCTGGAGATCGAAAAGCGACGGTGTAGAGGGGAGTCTTTCGAACCGCAACCGTTGAGAACGGCCTGGGCTCAACCGGATCCGGCACAATTCTTTGATGCTTTGAATTCTCTTGTCCCTGGCTTTGCGCCGGAAAGACAAAGAGAGAGACGCAGACAACCGCAAGCACGGCGGCTGCCAGGGTTTTAAGGGAAATGGGGAACGGCACCATGCTGTCTCAAGGGTACCATCGGTGTACGCACGGCATCACAGCCACAGACAGCTAGGGCGGCCCATCAAGGGCCGCCCCGGCTTTTTCAGGAGCACCGACGAACTACTGCGGTTTGCGCACAGGGCGGTGTCCGGCAGCCGGCTTGTGCACCGGGGCCTTCTTTGCGCTCTGCAGAATGGCATCTTTCAGCACGATCTGCGCACTCGCAGCAGCGGTTGACGAGGCGGGAACCTGCGTGTAGGTATCGTAGGTTCCGTCCAGTTCCGGGCCGCCATCCTTCAGCAGTTTGAGCTCAGAACCAACTGCCGGAATTTCCTTTTCCGGAATCGGTTCCTTCATGTTGACGATGAAGTCGGCCGCCTTAGCATCTTTCGCGTCCTGGGTTACGGCAACCTTCACCTGGCTGGCGCTCGATTCGATCACAATGCCGGGGACAGGCGTTTGCTTGCCTTGCAGAAGAGCCCAGAGCTTGTCGGCATCTTCCTTGCTGCCAACCGCGAGCACGGTTTCCTTGTCGGCAAGGGCCAGGGTGTTGAGGTCGGGAGTGGTAGCGAGCAGATCGTGGATCTGTTCCTGAGGCGTCTTCGCCGGAGTGATGTTAAACGTTGCAGGCGGAAAGAGTGTGGAGGCAGCCTGGGTCTTTACGTCGTTCAAGCCGGTCAGATCGCCATGGTACTTCTTGTAGTAATAGTCAAGCTGCGGCTCAATCTGGCCCTTGAAGTTGGCAGGGGCAAAGTTCCAGGCGCGGGCAAAGAACCAGACGGCCTGCACATAATCCTGTCCCGCCTTGTCGTTGGCGGCCTTGGCTGCCGCGGCCAACGTTGCATCGCCGGGAGTCGCCTTGGCCTTGGTATCGGCGTCTCTCGCCGCCTGCGCGTCGACAAGCGCCAATTTCACGTATGCCAGCGCCAGTTGAAGGGTATCACCGAGACCCGGCTGGCCTGGTTTTGTCGTAGCTTCGACGGGATACAACATCAATTCCTTGTGGTATTCCTCAACAGCGCCCGCCGGGTCCTTCTTCGCCGCATCCGCCGCGGCAATCACCGAGTGAAAAAATGGCGCTAGCACGTCCGTCTGCTTCTTGAACTCATCCGGCGGCATACCTGCAGGCGCTTTTGCGTTCAATCCCTTTTGAGCAAGAGCAATCGCATCATCGCAAGTTTGCTGGTCTGAGGTTTTCGCACATTGGCCCTTCTTGATGTTAGCCGAGTAGTAGATGGCCTTCAGGTTATCCGGGTCGATCTGCAGCATCCGCGAGGCCGCACTGAGCGTCTGGTCAGGTTCTTGCAATCCCTGATAGGTATCGATCAGCGTGTCAAGCAGTGTCTTCTTGACGACGCTTTGCGGGTACTTGGTCAGGAAGTCCTCAATAGCTGCCGCCTTGGCCTTGGGGTCAGACTGTGTTGTGGCCATGGAATAGGCGTTGTACTCGGCGGGATCCTTGATCTGAATTGTGCCGCCCTGTTGATCCTGCGCGCGCAGCGTGGGTGCGTAAACGAGGCTCAAGCTCGCCAGCGCCATCACAGATGCAAAGACAAACTTCTTCATTCAGTGCTCCTGGGAGATGCGGAAGTGGATTCGTTACTTAAGCACTCGCTCGCGGTTTCGTCTATCCGTCTTGAGGGGCGATTCAGCAAAATTTGGCGGCTAGACACTCCCACGATGTCCAATGCGGTATTGGGAGGATTATAGAAAGCCCTGCCCATTGTGACAAGGCACCTGATTCGATAAAAACCGATGCGTTCGGGCTGCCGACGCACTTTTGAGGTCGGCGGCTCATTCGGGAACCAAGGCGCCCACGCAATCTGAGAAAATCCACTAGCTCGAAGCCGTAAGGGAATCGTTCTGCCTCCCTGTGGGGTACCGTTGGCCGCCCCCACAGCCAATCGCATAATCGCTTAGACACCGCATCGCGGAAAAGTGTTTCCTGAGCTTATCAGAGGATCGTCCGGCATGCCAGAGCGAGTTACTGCAGAAGTTGAACCAGTTCGGCCTGTTCCGCAAGAAAAGCGTCGTGACCGTGGGAACTGGTCATTTCGCGATACTCCGCGGGCACACCGGCCGAGCGAATGATCTCTGCGAAGCTGCGGACTGACTCGGCCGGAAACAGCCAGTCGGAGCTTATCCCGATGAAGGTGAGGCGGGCGCGAATACCGCCAAAGGCCTCTGCCGGGGTGGCGCCGTCATTGAGAGGGTCCCACGTATCCATGGTGCGCAAGATGGCGAGGTAGGCATTGGCATCGAAGCGCTGAATGAAGCGTTCTCCCTGGAGATCCAGGTAGCCGCCAATGTCGAAGCGGCCGCCAATCAGGCCTCCTCCCTGGTTGTCGAGGCTCCACGGGTCTTCGCCGTTGCGATTGGGTTTGCGGGCGAAGCGTTCGTCGAAAAGCCCGGCGGACTTGTAGCTGAGCATCCCAATCTGCCGGGCGAGCGAGAGGCCAAGACGTGGCTGGCGCTGCGGCAGATAGTAGCCACCGTCCCAGTCCGGGTCGTTCTGGATGGCCTGACGCTGCAGATGATTCAGGGCTAATCCCATGGCGGATAAAGGAGCTACCCCAATAATGGCCGCACGCTCGACCCGTTGTGGATCGTGGATCGCCCATTCCAGCGCCTGCATGCCGCCAATCGATCCGCCCAGGACGAGCCGGAGCCGTCGAATCCCGAGGGAATCGAGCAGATGGGCCTGTGCACGGACATTGTCTCGAATCGAGACCAGGGGGAAATCGGGGCCATACACCAGGCCGGTTTCGGGATCCACGGTGCCGGGTCCCGTGGAGCCGTAACAGGAGCCCAGGATGTTGATGCAGATTACAAAATCGTGCTCCAGCGACAAGACCGCGCCGGGTGCGAAGATCTCCGGCCACCAGTCGCCCACACGCGCCGAACCCGACAGTGCATGGCAGATGAGGACGGCGTTGTCGCGCGCAGCATTCAGCCGGCCATACACGGCGTAGTGCAGCGTGGGTTGGGCCAGCATGCGCCCGCTCTCGAGCATCAGGTGCTGGTCCAGCACGAAGTCGCCTTCATACGTGGGTTCAAGAGCAGGCGGCCGGGTCGAAGCAGGGCCCGACCCGGTTACGGCTTCGTTCATGACACTCATTGTGCCGTATGAACCTTGCTTGTGGCAGCACCGGCGCCGGCATGCCCGTTCGCCGTCTCGATGGCCTGGTCGAGGTCGGCAATGATGTCGCGAATGTCCTCGATGCCGACAGAGAGGCGCACAAGCTCGGGAGTCACTCCCGTCGCGGCCTGCTCTTCCACGGAAAGCTGCTGGTGGGTGGTCGAGGCGGGATGAATCACAAGCGACTTGGCATCGCCGATGTTGGCGACAAGCGAAAGAAGTTCCAACGAATCAATGAACTTCTTGCCTGCCTCGTATCCACCCTTGATACCGAACGTGATCAGCGCGCTCTGGCCGGTCGGCATGTACTTCTTCGCACGTGCGAAATAAGGACTGGACTCGAGGCCGGGATAGTTGACCCAATCCACGCCGGGATGCTGCTCAAGATGATGCGCAACGGCCAGCGCATTCTGAGAGTGACGCTCGATGCGGAGGTGGAGCGTCTCAATGCCCTGCAGCAGCAGAAAGGCGCTGTGCGGCGAGAGCGCGGCGCCGGTATCGCGCAATCCCTGGACACGCGCTTTGAGAATGAATGCCAGTGGCCCAAATGCCTCAGTGTAGGAAAGACCATGATAGGAGGGGTCCGGCTCGGTGAACTCCTTGAAACGGCCAGAGGCGGCCCAGTCGAATTTGCCCCCGTCCACGATGACGCCGCCGATGGTAGTGCCATGACCACCCAGAAACTTGGTGGCGGAATTGACGACAATGTCCGCACCCCACTCGATCGGACGGACCAGCGCGGGCGAGGCGCAGGTGTTGTCGATGACGAACGGTATGCCGCTTCCGTGGGCGATTGCCGCGAGTTTCTCGATGTCGGCAATGTCGAGCTTGGGATTGCCGAGCGTCTCGGTGTAGACCGCCTTGGTCTTCGCGTTAATCGCGGCGCGCAGCCCGTCGAAATCGTCCGCGTCCACAAAGCGCACGTTGATGCCAAGACGCGGCAGCGTGTAGTGGAAGAGGTTGTAGGTACCGCCATAGAGAGACGTCGTCGAGACAATCTCGTCGCCTGCTGCGGCGAGCGTGGTGATGATGAGGGTCTCGGCGGCCTGGCCGGATGCCGTCGCCAAACCCGCGGCGCCACCCTCCAGTGCCGCTACGCGCTTCTCAAGCACGTCCGTCGTCGGGTTCATGATGCGCGTGTAGATATTGCCGAATTCTTTCAGCGCAAACAGCCGCCCGGCGTGATCGGCGTCCTGAAACAGGTACGACGTGGTCTGGTAGATGGGGACGGCGCGGGAGCCGGTAGTGGGGTCGGGGGACTGGCCCGCGTGGACGGCGAGCGTGGCGAGGTGTTGCTTCTTCTCTTCAGACATCGTGATCTCCTTCGATTTCGTATCGTTTGAGGTGCGACGGAAGAGCTCTCGGGGAGCCGCACCTAAACCGGAAATGCAAAAGCCCGAATCCTGTTTTGGATCCGGGCCGCCTGGTTCTTGATCGGTTGCGACTAGCGCATTCGCCGCTCAGAAGCCACACGGATCGACCCGCATGCGCAACACATGCACATGGCCATGACCTCAATCCCGAGTTGCGCTGAGTTCAGCATTGAAGGCAGTATCGCGGAATGCGTATCGCGCTGTCAAACGTGAATTTGTAAGCAGATTGTCACTGAGAAGGGCGATTCGGACCCTGCATGCGCTCTACTCATCGGCCTTCCACACAAAGGCCGGTGCCCCATCCAAGCGCAGTCTCATCGCGCTTGGGTGGGAAAGCAACGCACCCGAAGGCTCGCTACTCATCCGCCTTCCAGACGTAGGCTCCCGGCTGCGACAATCCAATGTGCGCCAGCACGCGAAACGCGAACTGCCGCGCCATCTCGGTGGAATCCACCGGCTTGTTGTAGAACGCGGGAATCACAGGAAAGATGACCGCCCCTGCTTCGGCAGCAAGCGTCATGTTGCGCAGGTGGATGCGGTTGAACGGCGTCTCGCGCACGCAGAGCAGCAGCGGTCGCCGCTCCTTCAGCGTGACATCCGCGGCGCGCGCGATAAGCGAATTCGCAAGCCCGTTGGCGATGGCAGCCAGCGTGCCCATGGAGCAGGGAAGCACAATCATGCCGTGCGAGGGATAGCTTCCGCTGGCGATCGCAGCGCCAATGTCCGTGTCGGAATGCTGCGTGATTTTAGTGGTCGAAGCGTCAAGCAGCTTTTCAAGCAGGCCGGTACGCCCGGAGACGCCGAGTTCTTCGGCAATCACGCGCAGCGAATTCTCCGATGCAACAAAATGAACCCGCGCCACGCGTCCATCCGCTTCGAGGGCACGGAGCAATGCACGGCATAAAACGGCGCCGGATGCCCCGGTGATGGCAACGGTCAGATTTACGGCTTCCACGTGCAAGTTACCTTCCCCGAATTCCGCGCCGCGTCACGGCTGCGCAGGGGCTTTCTTTGAGTAGGTGGTGAGAAAAAGTTTTGCCCAGTTGTCACCTTGTTTCATTTCAAGCAGGAACGTAAGCGTATTGGCGCTCGGGCTTTCATAGGTTGCGCGCAGCACCGGCCCCGGACCGGAAGCGCCACTCAGCAGGACAAGTTTCTTTCCGGCAACTTCGCCGGTCAATTCGGTGGGATGAGTGGATGTGTCGTTAAACCACCACGCCGTGTATTTGCTCGATTGCTTGTCGAAAGAAATGAAGTGACGCGTGTCTGTAGGTTTGCCACCGGGCAGCGTAGTCGAAAGCATCTCGCAGACGTATCGCGCGGCAATACATTCTTCAATGCGGTCGCTGGCATCGCCCACCATTGCGGGCCCGCCCTGATTGTTGAACTCCTGCTTGCCGCTCCAATCGCCCTCCATGAATGCGAGCTTGTCCAGCGGGTTGGGCTGGTTTGACGTAGGGCCCCGTTGTTGGCCATGCGCCATCATCCCCGCGCACGCAATCAGCAGACAAGCAATGATCCTCATCGACCTCTCCTGTCGAGAGACAATATCAGATCAGGAGTCATGCCCGGCCCCGGCTCCTCAGTTCCCCTCGCCCTCGTAGTCCTCCAGCTTCCCTTCGTTCCACTCCTGCATCAACAACTCGTACGCCTCAGACTGCCCGCGCTTCTGCAGCCGCTTCCTCTCATCAAATGCCTGCTGATGCTCGCCCGCGCTCCACAGCAACCGAAACAACATGACCGATGATATTTCCGACTCCGGCGACAGCCGCACCGCCACGCGCCCATGCTCGATCGCCTCGCCATGCTTCCCCTGGCGCGACAGCACCCACCCGTAATAACTGTGCACCACCGACGCCTCGGGAAACTCCTCCACCAGCGCCTTCATCGACTGCTCCGCCTGTTCGAGCTCCTCATCGGCCGAGTCGATCACTTCCTGAATCGTGCCCAACACCCGCTCAGCCGCGTGATCCGGAATCTGGTTCACGCCTGGTCCTCCCCAAGCACCCATTCAGCCGCCGTATCCGGTATCTGGTTCATGATTACTCCCCGAGCACCCGTTCAGCCGACGTATCCGGTATCTGGTTCATGCCGATTCCTCCCGATGCACCCGTTCAGCCGCCGAATCTGAAATTTCATTCATGTCGATTACTCCGCGAGCCCCATTTCGGATGCTCCATCCCGATTCAAATAGCAATGAGGTTGCCAACCCGAATCTAATGCGCCGTAGGCGTAATGTTTGTTAGCCCCGCGCTTCAGCGTGGGGTGGGGTTCGCGTCCGTTCGATTGAATCAGTCCCGTAGGGACGGCTCTGCTTCCTATCACCCGAAAACGTAGCGCTCGTCGTATGCGATTCCACAATTGCGCAGAAGGGCGACAAATTCCTGCTCAAAATCGCGCTTGCGATGATGCTCCTCCTGATTCTGGATGTATCCTTTTACGATCTCAACCTGCGATGAACTGACGCTGAATGCTCCATACCCTTCCTGCCGGGAAAAGCCATCTCCCATCCATCGAGATGAACTTCCTTTCAGCTTTTGAACTGCATGGGCAAGGGAATGAGACGCCGGCAAAATAAATAGCAAATGAACATGGTTCGCCGTTCCACCTGCGGCGATCAACGAGAAGCCCTCGCCGTGTGCTATGCCGCCCATGTAGGCATAGAGTTCCGCTTTGCGGGCGGCAGGAATAAGGGAACGGCGATCTTTGGTGCTGAAAACACAATGAATGAAAATGTTCGCGTACGTGTGCGCCATGGTACACCGTCCCTACGGGACCCTAATTCTACAACTGAAATTCCTACCCCACGCGAAGCGCGGGGCTAGCAAACACTGCGCCTACGGCGCATCTCTCTGACCCGCCCACTACTCCCCGAGTACCCGCTTGAAGATCGCATCCACATTCCCCAACTGCCGCGTGTAATCGAACGTCTCTGCCAGCTTCTCCGTCGAGAGCAGCGTCGTGATCGCCGGTTCCTTCGCCACTTCATCCCGGAAGACAAGGTCGTCCTTCCAGGCGCGCATCGCATAGCTCTGCACGAGCCGATAAGCCTCTTCGCGCAGCATGCCGGCCTCCGCCAGATCAAGCAGTAACTGTCCTGAAAAGATGAGACCGCCCGTCGATTCCAGATTCTTCTTCATGCGCTCGGGGTAAACCAGCAGGCGGTCAATCAAATCCGTCGTCTTCGCCAGCAAATAATCAGCCAGAATCGTGGAGTCGGGAAAAATAATGCGCTCAACCGAAGAGTGCGAGATGTCGCGCTCGTGCCAGAGCGCGATATTCTCCAGCGCCGCCTGCGAATTCGACCGCAGCACACGCGCCAGCCCGCTGATTTGCTCCGAAGTAATCGGGTTCTTCTTGTGCGGCATGGCCGAGGAGCCCTTCTGCTTTTCGCTGAAGTACTCCTGCGCCTCGCGAACCTCGGTGCGCTGCAGATGCCGCACTTCGACAGCAATCTTGTCGAGCGTGCTGCCGATGATGGCTAAAGTGCCGATGAACGCCGCGTGTCGATCGCGCTGGATCACCTGCGTTGCTACCGGCGCCGGTCTCAGGCCGAGCCGCGCGCAGATGCGCTCTTCGTGCTCCGGCTTCAGGTGGCCGAAGGTACCCACAGCTCCAGACAGCTTGCCGACACGCATATCTTCTGCCGCGGCCTCGAAGCGCACGAGGTTGCGCTGCATCTCGGCATACCAGTTCAGCAGCTTGAGACCGAAGGTCGTAGGTTCGGCGTGGATGCCGTGCGTCCGCCCGATCGTGGGGGTGTGCTTGAACTCAATGGCCCGGCGTTTCAGAACAGCGAGAAGCGCTTCAATCCCCTTCTTGATCAGTTCCGACGCCTCTTTCACCTGCAGCGCCTGCGCAGTGTCCACGACGTCGTTTGAGGTGAGCCCGTAGTGCAGCCAGCGGGACTGCTCCCCGAGCCCATGCGCCTTGAGGCTTTCAGCGACCGCCGTGGTGAAGGCGATAACGTCGTGCTTCACTTCCGCTTCGATCTCATGAATGCGTTCCGCCGAAGCGCTGGCCTTATTCGCAATTGCGTCCGCGGCCCGCTGCGGAATGACGCCATCCTCGGCAAGCACGGAACTGGCCGCCGATTCTACCTGGAGCCAGCAGAGGTACTTGTTGTCCTCGGTCCAGATGCGGCCCATCAAGGGGCGGGTATAGCGCTTGATCAAAGGCAGGCTCCTCTAAATGGCCACCGCTGATGGCCGTCGCCAACTCTTGATTGTACGAGGTCCAAGCGCCTGCAACCTGTCTCCCCGGGAGTCGCTTCTACTTACGCCTCATACACAAAGAGGTGTCATTCTTCTTACGCCTCATACATAAAGGGGCGTCATTCTACTTACGCCTCATACATAAAGAGGTGTCATTCTGAGTGAAAGGGGCCCCAAACGTACTTCCGTTTGGGGGTGGTGAGCGAAGAATCTGCTTTTTGTTTCTCGCTCCCTATTTTGATTGCACCTCTCGCACATCCTAACGCCGTGATGCCGGGCAAGCTGTCTAGAACTGGTTGTATAGATAGGTCTTTGAAAGGGCACGGCTTTAGCCGTGCCGCCAGGGGCGCTTAAAAGCTTGGGCTTTAGCCCCTGAGGAGTTTCTTCTAGCTGTTCAAGATGGTTTATGCAACCAGCTCTAGCCGCGGGGAATCCCGAAGCGTTTGTGCAGCTCGTCGTACAGCAGTCCGCGGCCCGGTTTGTAAGGCTGAAACCACTCGCCGTCGATGACCAGTTGGGGGATAGCCCGCTTGCCCACGTGCCGCACAACCTCGGCTGAGGCGGCCGGATCTAGATCGACATTAATCTCTGTGTATTCGATCCCGTGCGTTTCAAGAAACTGCTTTGCTGCCCGGCAATCCCTGCACCAGGCAGCGGTGTAGACCTGAACCTTCATACCTCGATTCTACTTTCTCGAGTACGATCTTTTGTGTGACGGCTGACCAAATAAAAACCCTGCTCAATCTGGCTCCCCATCCGGTGGAAGGCGGCTATTTCCGGCGCACCTTTACCTCGGCGGCCAACGTAGAGCTTCCACGCGGAACCCGTCCGCAAGGCACCGCGATCTATTACCTGCTGGAAGCGGGCACGTTTTCAGAAATGCACGTGCTCGACTCGGACGAGATGTTTCATTTCTACCTCGGCGATCCCGTGGAGATGCTGCAGCTCTACCCCGATGGGCGCTCTGCGCTTTTCACTCTTGGATCGGATATGGAAGCCGGGCAGCACGTTCAGGTCCTCGTTCCGGCAGGGGTCTGGCAGGGAATGCGACTGATCGGGAACGGTAAATGGGCGCTGCTGGGATGCACGGTGGTGCCCGGTTTCAACTACGCCGACTATCACAACGCAAGCTATGCCGAGCTCGCGGAGAAGTGGCCCTCAGAGAAAGAACGGATAAAGGCATTGACCCGGAGTTGAGTCCGATGGGTGTCTCTTTGCCTGAGAATTGGCGAGACTGCCAACCCGATAACCTTCACGCCGATGTCAAGCTCCTCGCGACCTCGTTCCACGCTAACCGGTTGATTTTAAAAACACAATTCTTCTCCGAGATATTGCCGGTAATTAACCATCCTCGGCGCATAATGAATTCAAGGTCGAATGTGATCCGCATGCAGGCAATGTGGAATGCGCGCGTCGATCCCGGGATGCGGGACAAAATCGGCAGCCAGGGACGAAAAGTAACCCCTAAGTCATTTGCCAAGAACACTTTGCATGTTAAGTTCAATTGACAGAGGACTTAAAGGAGAGGCCCCTCCGTAACCTCTTTGACAAGAAGACTTTGCTCAAAAGGCCGCCAAAAATTATTTCGCGCAACCATTCGGTTGCATATCGCCTTACTCGCGGTCACTTCCCGCAACCGCTTCCATCGAAACCTGCGAACCGGTCCAGTGCACCGTCTCAGAAACTGCCCCTAGCGCCGGTCCCGAAAAAAGCTGCGCAGTAATTCAGCGGATTGTTCGCCAAGCACTCCATGCTGCACCAGCATCTCGTGGTTGAGTTGCGGGTGGTTGATCACCGAGAGTACCGATCCGCATGCTCCCGCTTTCGGGTCGGCGGCCGCGTACACCAGCCGGTCGAGACGCGCGTGAATCATGGCCCCCGCGCACATGGCGCATGGCTCCAGCGTGACAAAGAGCGTGGTGCCGTTGAGGCGGTAATTGCCGAAGGTGCGCGCAGCCTGACGTATCGCGACGATCTCGGCGTGGGCGGTGGGGTCGCTGGTGCGAATCACAGAGTTCTGTCCCCGCGCGACCATCTCGCCTCGAGAAACGATCACGGCGCCAATCGGCACTTCACCGGCCGCATTGGCTTTGCGCGCTTCGGAGAGGGCTTCTCGCATCGCTTCGAGGTCGGAAATCATGCCTAGAATGGTACGGCAAAATAATCCGCTCGTCCCGCCGAATTGTTCCCTGGCAGTTACCAGCGCATCCGTAGCTGCTGCCTCGGCGACAAGGGCGGGCGGACCCCTATCGATGCTTGAGCGGCGTGGCTGCAGGTTGTTGCTGTGTCATACAGTGCAGCGTCCCCAGCCCCCACACGAGATCGACAGCATAAATACCGATCACCTCGCGATCGGGAAAAAGTTCTGCAAGAATGCCAAGCGCGACGCGGTCGTTGGGATCGTGAAACGTAGGAACCAAAACCAATCCATTTGCGACGTAGAAGTTGGCGTAGCTGGCTGGAAGGCGCTGATCGCGAAAAACGACAGGACGCGGAAGCGGCAACTCAACGAGCGTGAATTGCTTGCCTTCGGCAGTGCGTGCGGCTTTGAGACGTGCGAGATTTTCGGCCAATGGTTCGTGGTTGGCGTCCTTCGTGTTCGGTTCGACGGCGGTCACGATCGTCACCGGCCCGACAAAGCGCGTGATGTCGTCCACGTGCCCGTGCGTGTCGTCGCCGGCGATTCCCCGTCCCAGCCAGACCACCTGCTCGATGCCGAGGTAGTCGCGGAATGCGCTCTCGAGCCGTTCGCGGCTCACCCCGGGATTGCGCTGCTGGACTTCGCTGAGCAGGCACTCTTCGGTCGTCAGCAGGATGCCCTGGCCGTTGGTATCAATGGACCCGCCTTCGAGGACGAGCCTGCGCTGCTCACCCGCAAGGTCGATACTTGGCTGCCATTGCGGCAGTCCGAGCAACTCAGCCACGCGATCGGGAACCTGGTCGTCAAGATGCCAGTCCGGATACTTGGCCCACGCGTTGAAGCCCCAGTTCGTCATTGCGACCTGACCTTGAGAATTGCGGACAAAGATCGGCCCAGAGTCCCGTGTCCAGACGCGGTCTGTCGGCCATTGATGAAAGCTGACGTTGTCAAGGTTGACGTGGGCACGCTTAAGAATGCCCGTCGCGCGATGTTGCTCCTTCTCATCCTGCACCAGCAGATGAACCCGTTCGTGTGCCGCAAGCAGGCGGACGATCTCCGCATAGAGCCATGGAATCGCCTGAAACTTCCCCGGCCAGTCCTCCGGATTGTGAGGCCAAGCCAGCCAGGTCGCCTCGTGCGGCTCCCATTCGGCAGGCATGCGGTAGCCAAGTTCGCGCGGAGTCTGGGTAGACATTCTTACTTGCCGTCTCCGAAACCAGGATCGAGAAAGCGGCTGGTGATGGGCGCATAGGCGTCAATGCGGCGGTCGCGCAGGAAAGGCCAGTTGCGCCGCGTGTCTTCAAGCAGCGCAAGGTCGACCTCGCCGATCAGGATTTCCTCCTCCTCGTGCGAAGCCTTTGCAATGATGCGGCCAAAGGGATCGGCAAGAAAGCTGCCGCCCCAGAACTCCAGGCCTGGCCCGCTGGCGCGATTGCCGCGAATGTCGCCGGTCTCGTGCCCCACGCGATTCACACCGGCCACGTAGACTCCGTTGGCGATGGCGTGGCCGCGCTGGATCGTCTGCCACGCGTCATATTGCGCCGCGCCGAACTCTTCTTTCTCTGCCGGGTGCCAGCCGATGGCCGTCGGATAAAACAGCACTTCGGCGCCTTGCAAAGCTGTAAGGCGAGCGCCTTCGGGATACCACTGGTCCCAGCAGACGAGGGTCCCAACACGACCAAACGCCGTATCGACAGCCTTGAAACCGAGATCGCCCGGCGCGAAATAGAACTTCTCGTAGTAGAGCGGATCGTCGGGAATGTGCATCTTGCGGTAGACGCTAATGATGCTTCCGTGGTGCCCGAGCGTGACGGCGGTGTTGTGGTAAAGGCCGGGGGCGCGGCGCTCGAACAGCGAAGCGACGATCACTACCCGGTTTTCCATTGCAACTTCGGCGAGTCTCGTCGTCGTCGGACCTGGAATCGGCTCTGCCAGATCGAACAACTTGATGTCTTCGCGCTGGCAGAAATACTGAGCACGAAAAAGCTCGGGCAGGCAGACGATGTTTGCCCCTCGTTTCGCCGCATCACGGATGTGCACGATTGCCGACTCAAGATTTACGTCGGGATCGGGGCCCATCCGCATCTGCACCAGGCCGACTTTGTATTTGCGAGCATTTTCCATGGTTACGATGATTCCTCTGTGGCAATTCTTTTTAGTACTCCACGCGACAAGGCCAACCCCGCCTCGCGGGATTGGCCTCAATTCCGCCGCATACAATGCCTACTCTTCAAGAATCAGGACTGCGGCTGCAATGGTCGTTGTCCACAGGCCACGCTTATCGCCAACGGCCGACTGCGTCACATTGCTGGTGCGCACAATCTTGTTGGAGATGCGGTAGATCTCTTTCTTCTCGTCCCAACTCTTATCCGGGTCAAAATCCACGTCGAGCGTAGTGGCCAGCATCTCGGCGGCCAACTCTTCCGCGTACTCGCCCGCCTGCTCTTCGGTTTCCCCGAAGCTGTGATGCTCACTGAGATAACCGTAAGTGTCGCGATCTGCCGGAATGGCAACACCAATGCTTGAAACGACAAGGCGGTGCGGTTCGCGAGTTGAATTCTCGGCGATGACGGCGAAAACGACCTCACCATGATCGAGGTATTTGAGGCCTTCCTTGCGTGAAACAACTTTGCAGCGAGGCGGAAAAATGGACGAGACGCGCACCAGGTTCTGCGAAGCAATGCCGGCATCCCGAAGGGCCAACTCAAACGAGGTCAAACGTTCCTTGTGTTTGCCTACGCCCTTGGTGAAAAAAAGCTTCTTCGGGACCATGTTTTTTCCCAATTTCTATGTATCCTCCGTCAGTTGGCGATGACTGAATTTGCAGCTGTTCCCGCCTGAGTTTATCGCAAATTGACGCGTAAGTGCAGTGCGGGTGACGATTTAATCCCTCGTTCATGCCCCGGGAGCCGGGAACGTTACGGTTGAGTGCCGAAATGCCGTTCTTCCCACGGCGATTTGAGCTTCTTTGCCGTTTGAGCGGAACTTTTCCCGGACTGCAGCGTTTGAACAGGAATGAAGCTGTCTTTGGTTCTCGGCATTTCTGTGCTCAGCGCGACGCTGGGCTGTGCACTGGCTGTAGCTCAGGAATACATGGCTCCTTCCGGGCCTCCTCCGGTTCGAACAGCGAATCCCGACGCAGATCCTGTGCCGCTGGAATGGGTACCGCCGGCGCTAGCTCAACTCAGTTCGGAAGCGCCGGTGAAGTCAAGCTTCACCCTCGACCGGACCATGCTTGGCCTGGCGGCGGGGCTGGTTCCGGATTCGGATGCGCCGACGCGACAGGCGATCAACAAGCTTGACGGCGTGAGTGTCCACACCATGCGCTTCAACGAAGCCGGAATCCCCGATGAAAGCGCGGTCGAGGCAATTCGCGCTTCGTATCACCTGCGGGGATGGAAGCATCTGGTGACGACATCGGACCACGGTGGCCCACTGCATAACGGAACGACCGACGTGTGGGTCGTTCTGGATGGTGCGAATGTGCGCGGGGCGGTGGTGCTGGCCGAAACTCCGAGAAGCCTGACGCTGGTCACGGTGGCCGGCAATCTGAGCCCGGTAGACCTGATGCACCTGCGTGGACATTTCGGCATTCCGCGGCTCGATGCGGACGACTTCAGGAACGCGCCGGTGCAGTAGTACACATTCGAGCACGCTCGCAGAGCGGATGCGGAAATACGCTTGGGCGCGATTTTGCGTCTCTTTGCGCGACTCCGGTCACATTGCCACGCATAATTTGCAGGTGTTAGCCTTCCTTACAGCGTATCGAGGGAAGGAACTCCAGAAAACAAATGCAAAAGACCTACAACGGGCTGGAATTGCCGCAGAACGGCCAGCCCATCGAGTACAGCCACGGCCAATATCAGGTTCCCGACAATCCCATCATTCCATTTATCGAAGGCGACGGCACCGGACGCGACATCTGGAAGGCCTCGCAGCGCGTCTTTGATGCCGCGGTCGAAAAGGCTTACGGCGGCAAGCGCAAAATCGCATGGTTCGAGATTTTCGCGGGAGAAAAGGCCTTTCGCCAGTTCAACACCTGGCTGCCGGACGACTCCGTCAGCGCTGCGCGGGACCTGCGTGTCTCCATCAAGGGGCCACTCACGACACCCGTGGGCGGAGGAATTCGGTCCTTGAATGTTGCGCTTCGCCAATTGCTCGACCTGTACGCCTGTGTGCGGCCCGTCAAGTACTACCAGGGCGTACCCAGCCCGGTGAAGCATCCCGAAAAGGTCGACATCGTTATCTTCCGCGAGAATACCGAAGACGTGTACTCGGGCATTGAGTTCAAACAGGGCAGTGCGGATGCGGGACGCATCATCGAGTTCATCAATGACGACCTGCTCAAGGGCACGAAGAAAAAGATCCGCTCCGATTCGGGCGTCGGCATCAAGCCAATCTCGATCTTCGGAACCAAGCGCCTCGTCCGCTATGCCATTCGCCAGGCGCTCGAGATGGGTCGCAAGACCGTCACGCTGGTGCACAAGGGCAATATCCAGAAGTTCACCGAAGGCGCATTCCGCGAGTGGGGATACGAGGTTGCGGTCGAAGAATTCCGCGACCAGACAGTGACCGAACGGGAAAGCTGGATCCTCGGCAACGTCGATGCAAACCCCAGCATCACCGTCGAAGAGAACGCCGCATTGATCGAGCCCGGCCTCGAGTTTGGCAACCAGGCGTTTCGCGATGCTCTCTGCGCTGAGATCAAGGGCGTCCTCGATTCCATCGGGAAGACACACGGCAAAGGCGCGTGGAAGAACAAAATTCTCATTAACGATCGCATCGCCGACTCCATCTTCCAGCAGATCATCATCCGCCCGTCGGACTACAGCATTCTCGCGACGACCAACCTGAACGGCGACTACATTTCAGATGCGGCGGCGGCGCAGGTAGGCGGGCTGGGCATCGCGCCCGGTGCAAACATCGGCGACGGTTACGCGGTTTTCGAAGCGACGCACGGCACCGCTCCAAAGTATGCCGACAAGGATGTCATCAATCCAGGGTCGGTGATTCTCTCCGGCGTGATGATGCTCGACTTCATAGGCTGGAAAGAAACAGCCAAGATGATTGAAGGCGCAATGGAGAAGACCATCCAGCAGAAGTTCGTAACCTACGACTTTGAACGGCAGACGGCTGGCGCAACCAAGGTGGGCACCAGCGAGTTTGCAACGCGCATCATCGGAAACATGTAGAAGCAGTTTTCAGTTGTCAGTCTTCGGAAGTCAGTTTTGGCTTGTTACATTTCAGTTGTTAGATTTCAATGACCAGTTTTGAAAGGGCACGACTCGGGGTACCCTCTGGGTCGCGTGTCACAGATATCCAATAAAGCAACGTGGCTTTAGCCCCCGAGGGACAGGGACATTGCCCAAGTGGAGAAAAGAAAAATGCGTAAAAAAGTAAGTATTGTGGGCGCCGGCAACGTAGGCGCTACGGCAGCACACTGGATTGCGGCCAAGGAGCTGGCCGACGTGGTGCTGATTGATGTTGTGGAAGGCGTGCCGCAAGGCAAGGCACTGGATTTACTGGAAGCCATGCCCATCGAGAAGCGCGACGTGCACGTCACCGGATCCAATGATTACGCTGCGACGGCGAACTCCGACATCGTTGTGATCACGGCCGGCATTCCGCGGAAACCCGGCATGAGCCGCGACGACTTGTTGCACACGAATTTCAAGATCATGTCGGACGTGGTTGCGAAAGTGGTTGCGCAGTCGCCCGAATGCATTCTGATCATCGTCTCAAATCCCCTGGATGCCATGGCGCAGACAGCGTTCCGCCAAGCAGGATTCAATCGCGAGCGCGTCATCGGTATGGCAGGGGTGCTCGACTCGGCCCGCTTTCGCACCTTTATCGCGGAAGAACTCAATGTCAGCGTGGAGAATGTGACGGCATTTGTGCTCGGCGGCCATGGCGACACCATGGTTCCTCTCGCGCGGTATTCGACGGTTGCCGGCATTCCAATTACAGAGCTCATTGCACCCGACCGGCTGGAGCAGCTTGTGCAGAGGACCCGCGACGGCGGCGCTGAAATCGTGAAATACCTCAAGACCGGCAGCGCCTACTATGCTCCCTCCGCGGCTGCGGTTGAAATGGTGGAAGCGATTCTGAAGGACAAGAAGAAGATTCTCCCCTGCGCGGCCTACCTGCAGGGCGAATATGGCATTGACGGCTTTTATATCGGCGTTCCCTGCAAGCTCGGCGCCGCGGGCCTTGAAAAGATCATCGAAATCAAGCTCACGCCCGAAGAGGACGCTGCCCTGAAAAAGAGCGCGGCCGCCGTCAAGGAGCTGTGCGCGGTCATCGGCGTGTAGATTTGCTTCAACAGGTTTGCTTCGCATGCAAAGGGGCCACTTCTCAAGGAGTGGCCTTTTTGCATGGTGCGAGCTTCGTCAGAAGCTACCTCTTCAGGAAATCGACCGCAACAGGCCCGATCTTGTCGGCGCATTCGTTGGGCGCGAGATGTCCGCAACCGGAAATCACGGTCCACTGCGACTGACGAATGAGCTGGTGTATCTTCTCGCCTTCGCTCAGCGGAGTGATTTGATCAACCTCGCCCCACACAATCAATACCGGCATTTTGAGACTGGGCAGCAACTTATCTGTTGTGTCGCGCCCGGTCAGCATCGAGTCCATCGCCCGATGGACGATCCACGCATGTTTGCGAGATGTGCGCAGAATATCTCTTGCGACGAATCCAGGCACGTGGGGCGGATGAGGCATGAGCAGCGCGTCTAGTTTGTCGAGCTCTGCGGCAGTGCCGGGCGTGAACAGGCTTGTGGCCCAGTCGGGCTTCACGTAGAGACCGGCGCTGTCAAACAATATCAGCCTGCGCACCCGCTCCGGATGATCCGCGGCGACAAGCTGCACAATCCAGCCGCCCATCGACCAGCCACCGAGGTCAACCTGCTTCAAACCGAGCGCGTCAACAAAGCCCAGGACAATCTTCGCTTCATCGCTGACTGAATAGGAAAAGTCCGTCGGCTTGTCACTTTGGCCATAACCGGGAAGATCGGGCAGGTATACGCGATACCCTGCCATTGCCAGTTGCGGCGCGAGTTTCTCCCAATCCTCGGCGCGGCCTCCAAGGCCATGCACCAGGACGACGACCGGACCGTCTGACGGTCCCAGCGCATAGTAGTGAACGCGATAGCCATCGACCACCGTAAAGCGGCTTTTCGCTCCGGCGAAAAGCATTTCCGCTTTCGAGAATTCAAAAAAGAAATCAAGAGGATGCCGCCAGAATTCCAAACCCAGGGTTGCAATCAGAACGAGAAGAGCGAAAGCAATCCATTTAAGTTTCTGCTTCAACGTTGCTCCTGTTGGGCACGATTCAACTCTCTGGCTCGCTGCCAGCCAACCTCAATTACGCGCACGGTAATGGCATCGAGTGCCAGCGCGCTGTGGCTGTTCCACTCCGCCCGTTCTACCCAGCGCACGGCATCCGCATCCGATGCCGCATGCAAAGAGCCCCCAACCACGCGGCAAAGGTAGTCGGCAATTACGTAGTGATATTGCACTCGCTCACCGTCCGGACCGCCCACTCGCTGGACGCGATCAATGATTTCGACCAATTCGATGGCTTCCACGACGAGGCCGGTTTCCTCCAGTACCTCGCGAGCAACGCCTTCGGCCAGCGACTCTCCCAGTTCCAGAATGCCGCCGGGCAGGGACCACTTCCCTTTCAAGGGTTCGTGGCCTCGTTGCACCAGTAAGACGCGCTCTCGGTCCACGACGACCGCGCCAACTCCGACAATCGGAGCCTGGGGGAATTCACGCTGCAGGACGTTTGCCATCATCTCTGCTTCTACCATAGACCGCGCTTCAACACTTGCGTAACCAGCCAAAACCGTTCGGCTCTGCTTCTTGCGGGGCTGCATCGATTCGCTGCGAGTATCATCAAAGCAAACAGGAGAACATGATGGCGGAGTTCATACTGCGCATCGATGGCATGCATTGCGGCTCATGCGTCCGGCGCGTAACCCAGGCCTTGAATTCCATCGGGGGCGTGGAAGTTGAAGAGGTACGCATTGGGGCTGCCAGATTGAAGTCGTCCGACGAGACACCGCCCGTGGATGCCGCGATAGCTGCGCTCGCCAAGGTCGGCTTCAGCGCACGATTGGAGCAATAAGCCGCACGATGGTTTCGACCGAGACAGCGTCGCTGACATTACCCGTCATTGGAATGACGTGCGCGTCCTGTCAGCACCATGTCGAAAGCGCTCTCATAGAGACGGCCGGTGTGAAGTCGGCGCATGTTGACCTGATGGCGAATCGTGCCCTCGTGGAGTTTGACCCAGCCGAGGCATCGGCCGAGCGATTGGTGGACGCGATCCGCAAGGCCGGTTACGACGCCGTGCTTCCCCACAGCGGAGCAACCGCGCCACGTGGCAAGGATCCTTCGCACGGAAGAGCCGAGATCAAAGCTGCGGCAACCCTCGTTGTCGGCGCACTCGCGATGCTGGTGGCCATGCCCATTGGCACGCAGATGGGTTCATTGGATCACCTGTTGATGGGGATACTGCCGTGGCTCTACCAGACGTCGCCGGACGTTCTGCGCTGGTCGCTGCTCATCGTTACCGCGGTCCTGATGGCATGGGCGGGAAGTGGGATCTATGTCGCGGCTGCTCGTGGCCTGGCGCACGGCGGCACCAATATGAACACGCTTGTGAGCCTGGGAACCGGCGTTGCATTCGCCTACTCGGCGTACGCCACGGTTTATCCTGCACCGGATCGCCAGGTTTACTACGATGCAGTTCTTCTGATCCTTGGCTTTCTGCTTCTTGGCAAAGCACTCGAGGCGCGAGCCAAACATCGCGCCTTGGCAGCCGTCGATGCCTTGGGCCGTCTGCGCCCCTCGACAGCCCGCCGCATTGTGAATGGCGTCGAAACCCTTGTGCCGCTTGAAGAAGTTCGCATCGGTGACAACGTGCTTGTTCTTCCCGGCGAACGATTTCCGGTAGACGCAAAGATTACAGAAGGCCGCACCAGCGTAGATGAGTCAATGCTGACAGGCGAGGCGATTCCGCAGCCGCGAGAAGCTGGGGAGCGCGTTTTGGCTGGCTCTCTCAATTACGACGGCGCCATTGTATGCAAGGCCGAGTCCCTGGGCGAAGATACGGTGCTCGCCCAAATAACGCGGATGGTAGAGCAGGCTCAGTCGTCGCGAGCGCCAACGGAGCGGCTGGCCGACCGCACCAGCGCTATCTTCGTACCGATCGTTCTCGCGCTATCCGTTATCACTTTTGCCGTTTGGATGGTTACGACGCATTCTGTTTCGATGGCCCTGGCCACCACTGTTTCCGTGCTCGTGATCGCATGCCCCTGCGCCATGGGTCTCGCAGTTCCGGCCGCTCTGACGGTGGCGGTTGGCCGGGGTGCGCAGTTCGGGGTGCTCTACAAGGGCGGAGAGGCGTTGGAGCGGCTTGCCAACCTCAACGTCGTCATCCTCGACAAAACCGGAACCCTTACCGTCGGACGACCCGTCCTTCAAGCGGTCCGCCCGGTCAAGGGATACAGCGAGGACGACCTTTTGCGCATGGCTGCTGCTGCGGAGGAGCGCTCGAATCATCCCCTGGCCCATGCCGTTGTCGATTGCGCGCGGGCTCGCGCCATCAAGTGGGAACCTGCCGAAGAGGTCGTGGTGATTCCCGGCCGCGGCGTTGCCGCCCGCGTAGAGGACTACAACTGCCTCCTGGGAAACGAGGCGTTGTTTCAGGAATCGGCGATTCGGTTCCCCGACAGCATTCCTCCTGCAAAGCCTGGAGTTACCCGCCTCTGGATCGCGCTCGATTATCAATCGATCGGCTGTTTCGATGCGAAAGACTCCCTGCGCCCTGATGCCGGCGGAGCCATCGCCGCACTGCAGCAAAGCGGTCTTCGCGTGATGATGCTGACCGGCGACTCCGCCGCAGCTTCCGCGCCCATCGCCAACCAGGCCGGCATCGGCGAAGTTGAAGCGGGGCTGGATCCGGCAGGGAAACTTGCGCGCATCCGCACCCTGCAGCAACAAGGTCTTCGCGTCGCCATGGTCGGCGACGGCATCAACGATGCGGCAGCCCTGGCCCAGGCTGACGCCGGCATCTCGATGGGCAGCGGCGCCGATCTCGCCCAGGAGGCCGGGGACGTTCTGCTCCTGCGTGCGCAACCATCGGCGCTGATCGCCGCAATCGACCTGGCAAAGTCTACCGTCGGCATTATGCGGCAGAACCTGATGTGGGCCGCAGCGTACAACATGATCGGAATCCCCCTGGCCGCCGGATTGCTGTATCCCGCCTTTCACATCCTGTTGAGCCCCTGGATCGCGGCAGCTGCGATGGCCATGAGTTCCGTAAGCGTCCTGGCAAACAGTCTTCGGCTCAGGGGATGGCAGCCGCGCCCGCTGCCCGCCGCAAAGGCAAGCTAAACTAGCCTTAGAGCCCTGACCGTGCGCATCCTCACCCGGTATATCCTCGGCGAAATCCTCTCCTACGCATTGATCGGTTGCGCGGTCTTCACCTTCATTCTCTTCATGCGCGATCTGAACCAGATCCTTGAGGCAGTAGTTCGCAACAGTTCAACCTTCGACAGCATCGCGGAAATATTTGTCTATAGCCTCCCTAACACCTTGAAGGTCACCATCCCGATGGCCGTCCTTGTCGGCATCCTGCTGGGGCTCAGCCGCCTGGCCGCTGACAGCGAGATTATCGCCATGCGCGCGTCCGGGCTGGGCATTGGGTACTTTGTACGCGTCGCTTCGATTGTCGCGATCGGCGGAACGCTGCTGGGGCTGGTGAATTCAGTCTTTGTGGCGCCCCGCGCGAACCGGGCCATTCTCGATATGCAGCAGGAACTGGAAACCTCCCAGGCTTCGTTTGAGATTCAGCCACGCGTATTCTACGAAGATTTCCGCAATGCTGTCCTCTACGTCCAGAACGTAAGAGGCGGAACAGGGGCCTCCAACTGGGACCAGGTCTTTATGGCCGACGTCAGCGATCCTGGGAATCCGATCATCACCACCGCCAAATCTGCGACTGTGGTGAGCGACTCTTCGCAGGAATTGATGATGAGACTCCGCGATGGTTCGCGCCACGAGACGGTTGCCGGCCAGCCGCAGCAGTACAACATCTCGACTTTCAAGCAAACGGATCTGCCCCTGTCACTCAGTCCGCAAAGCGAAACGCACCTCGGCCGCATGGATACTGCGATTTACGCCCTGCCCCTGTCGACCCTCGAGGCGCGAACACACGGTCCTGATGGCAGAAGATTCCTTCTCGAGTTGTACACAAGATTTTCCTATCCGGCGGCGTGCCTTGTTCTGATGCTTGTTGGCGTTCCTCTCGGAGTGATTTCGCGGCGCGGAGGAAAAAGCTCGGGACTGGTCTTTACCGTGTTGCTGGTCCTGCTCTACTACATCCTTTCGTATACGGGTATAGCGCTCAGCCGCCAGGGGAAGCTCCCGCCCTTCCTCGGTGTGTGGATGGCCAATCTCCTCTTCGCGGCAGTCGGCAGTTTCCTGCTCTGGCAGATGGCAAGCGGCGGGCGTGTCTTGAGCGCCATCGCAGGCCTCGCGTCGCGCACTCCCAAGCCTCGGCTTGCAATCAAATCAAACGGGGCTCATCTGACGGAGCTTCTCGAAAAACTCCAGCCCCGCACCGTCCGCCTTGTTTCGCGCGGTCTGTTCCCGCGGCTGCTCGATGCCTACGTTGTGCGTGAGTTCTTTGGAATGTTTATGCTTGTGCTGGCCAGCTTCGTCATGCTGATGCTGGTCTTCACATTCTTCGAGCTGGTTGGCGACATCGTTCGCAATCACGTCGCACTTGCGACAGTAGGCGCTTATCTTTTTAACCTGGCTCCCAGCATGGTCTATTCCATCACACCTCTTGCCGTGCTGATCGCCGCGCTGGTGACCTTCGGGGTTCTCAATCGCAACAGCGAAATCGTCGCCATGAAAGCCACCGGGATCAGTCTCTACCGTCTCATTATCCCGATCGTATCGATCTCTGCGGTGCTGGCCGTTTGCTTGTTCCTGTTCGACGACTATTATCTGCCCTCGGCAAATCGCCGGCAGGAGGCTCTACGCAGCACAATCAAGGGCCGGCCGCCGCAAACATTTTTGCACCCCGAAGAAAAGTGGATGTTCGGACAATCTCGCCCGGGCGAACTGGGCCATATCTTCTATTACCAATTCTTCGATTCGTACAACAATGCATTCGCCAACCTCTCGATCTTTGAGTTCAATCCAACCACATTCGCTCTTTCCCGCAGAATTTTTGCTTCCCGCGTGGTCTGGGATGAGCAATCCGAAACATGGCGCTTCCACAATGGCTGGGTGAGAGACATCGAGGGCAATAGCCCGGGGTACAACGAATTCGGCAACACGAGTTTCGCCGAGATACACGAAGACCCGGACTACTTCAAGAAAGAAAACTGGCAGTCCCAGGAAATGAACTTTGGCCAGCTGAACAGCTACATACGAGATCTTCGCCAAAGCGGCTTTGACACAATGCGGCTGAGGGTAGCCCTGTGGCAAAAGCTCGCCTATCCGCTGATTGCTGTGGTCATGTCGGTGCTGGCAATTCCTTTTGCGCTCTCGATGGGGCGTCGCGGATCGCTCACGGGAATTGCCGTCGCCATTTCCGTCGCTCTCGCCTATTGGGTCGTGAACGGGCTGTTTGGCGCTCTGGGAAATGTGAATTACTTGCCTGCAGCGTTGGCGGCGTGGTCTCCGGACGTGCTTTTTGGCCTTACCGGCGGCTATTTGCTGCTCAGAACTCCCACCTGAGGTCGAGTCTCGCGGCGCTCGCCGGCCATTCGGCGGTACCCATCATTCCTCGTACAATAGGATATGCTTCGAGAACTGGGCCCGCTGCTCAGCTACATGCGCCGCTATCGATGGGGATACCTCTGGGGCACTCTCGCGTGCATCGCGACGAATGTGGCCGCCGTGCAGGGGCCTCAGATTCTGAAGAAAACCATTGACGAATTGGAGCGCGGTGTCTCGCACGAGCGCATTGTTTTTCTCGCCTGTGTGTTTGTTGCCATCTACCTCGTCAAAGGTCTCTTTCTCTACGCTCAGCGCTGGATCTTGATCGGCATCTCCCGCGAGATCGAATTCGATCTACGCAATGACCTCTTCCTGCAATTGGAACGCCAGGACGCCAGTTTCTACCAGAAATACCGCACCGGCGATGTCATGGCGCGGATGACCAACGACCTGAATGCAGTGCGCATGCTGCTCGGTCCAGCATTGATGTATAGCGCCAATACGGTTTTCTTCACGGTCGGTGCGCTCTACTTTCTGCTCCGCATCAGCCCATGGCTAACCCTGGTGGCATGGGCTCCCATGCCGCTCGCCAGCATTCTCGTCCAGTACTTCGGAAGGAAGATCCACGATCGCTTCGAGAAGATTCAGGAGAGTTTCTCCGAAATCTCTTCGCAAGCGCAGGAAAACTATTCAGGCGCGCGGCTGGTGCGCGCATTCGGACGCGAACAGTCGCAGATGAGCCTGTTTGAGAAGCTGAACCGCCAGTACATCGCGCGGGCCCAGGGTCTCGTTCAGCTCATGGGAATGTTGTGGCCGACGCTGGAGTTCATCCTCGGCATTGCCATGATCATTACTCTCCTGGTGGGCGGCCACGAAGTGATTGCACATCGCATTACGCCGGGCGAATTCGTAGCCTTCAATACCTACATGATTCTGCTGATCTGGCCGATCATTGCGGTGGGATGGGTTGTGAATCTCTTCCAGCGCGGAACTGCCTCCGTCGCGCGTATCGATGAGATCCTGCGTGCCCGCCCGGGCATCGATGACAGCTCCGCCGATCCTGCGATTCCTGCCAACGCCGTCTTGCGTGGCGATATAGAATTCCGCGATCTCAACTTCAGCTACGGCGATACGCAGATACTCCGCGATATCTCGCTGAAAATACCTGCCGGTTCGAGCTTCGCAATTGTGGGACCGACAGGTTCTGGCAAAACCAGCCTGGTCAACTTGATTTCGCGACTCTACGAAGCCCCCGAGGGCTCTCTGCTTATCGATGGCCGCCCAATCCGCGCATATCCGCTGGAAACACTTCGGCGCAATATGGGCATCGTACCGCAAGAAACATTTCTCTTCAGCGAAACACTCAGAGAAAACCTGGCTTTTGGCGTGCCTTCAATCTCTGCCGAAGAGTTGCTCGAAGCGGCGGAGGCAGCGCACATCCGGCGCGAGTTTGAGGAATTTCCGCAGGGATTTGAGACCATGGTTGGGGAACGCGGCATGACGCTATCGGGCGGACAGAAACAGCGTCTGGCAATTGCGCGCGCTCTGCTGCGGCGACCCGCTATTCTGATCCTGGACGACGCGCTCGCGAGCGTTGACACCTATACCGAAGAACGCATTCTGGGTGGACTGCGCAACTACACCGCGACTGCCACGACGATTCTTATTTCGCATCGAGTATCGACTGTACGCGATGCCGACCAGATCGCGGTGCTCGATCGCGGCATAATTGTCGAAGTTGGCCGCCACGATGCGTTGCTCGCGTTGGATGGCTACTACGCTGGCCTCTACCAGAAGCAGCAACTGGAAGAAGAGCTCACCGTCGCCGGCTGATTACGTGATTCCGAGAATCTTTACGATGACTCGCTTGCGGCGCTGGCCGTCGAACTCCGCATAGAACACCCGCTGCCACGTGCCCAGATCGAGCCGGCCGTTCGTTACCGGCAGCGTCGTCTCGTGGTGCAGCAGGAGTGATTTGAGATGCGCGTCGCCGTTATCTTCACCGGTCTGGTGGTGTTTGTAGTCGGGCCGTGCTGGCGCCAACTCTTCCAGCCACTTCCCAATGTCCTCAATCAAGCCGCTCTCAAGGTCGTTCACATAGACTGCAGCCGTAATGTGCATGGGAGACACAAAACATAGTCCATCCTTCACCCCGCTGCGCTTGACGATCTCTTCCACCCGGTCTGTAATGTGCACCATCTCACGGCGCTTTCTGGTCTCGAACGTCATGTATTCCGTATGACTCTTCATTGTTGGGCTCCTCGGACATGCGGTGCTGATCGCATCGCCTGGTCACAACATTTATCCTAAAGAATGCGTGACCAGTATGAATTCAAACGAAGCGGAAGCCTTCTCGCAACGTGGGCTTGACCAGCTCGCAGCCGGTTCCGCCGCCGAGGCCGTTCAGAGCTTTCGTGCGGCAATGACGGTTGATCCCAATTACGCCGAAGCCCATCACGGACTCATCCGCGCCCTGCGCGATGCCGGCCGGTTCGAGCAATCCATTGGCGCTGCCCTCGCTCTGACCGCTTTGACGCCAAACGATCCACTCGCCCACACCGCCTTGTCGATTTCGCTCCAGCGGGCAGGACACATTCCGGAGGCCGAAACTGCGGCCGCGCGCGCCCGCATTCTGGAGTGGAAGGCGGAGCTGCAATCTTCTCCTGATAAGGATGGAAGACAGTGATGAGTCGGCACTCGACCGATCCCGCGCGACGCTTACGCAGGATGCACGATGAACTTGAGCGTGCCTACGGTCCACAACGTTGGTGGCCCGCTGAGACGCCCATAGAAGTTATCCTTGGCGCTTACCTCACGCAGAATACCTCGTGGAAAGCCGTCGAAGTGTCTCTTGCCAATCTCCGGAACGCAGGCGCGCTCAACGTCGAAGGACTCCGCGCCCTCTCCATCGAACATCTGCGAGACTTGATCCGTCCGTCGGGCTTCTATACCCGCAAAGCGCCGGCTATCAAGGCATTCATCGCCATGCTCGATGCAGAGTTTGGAGGATCGCTCGATAAATTGGGCGATACGCCGACTGCAGCTTTGCGAGATCGGCTGCTCGCGCTGCCAGGCGTTGGTACTGAGACAGCCGATGCGATTCTGCTCTATGCGCTCGGCCATCCCGTTCCGGTCGCAGACGAATACCTGCGCCGCATCGCAGTCCGTCATGGCCTTCTTGACCCTGCGCCAGGAAAGAATCGCAAGGGTTACGAGGCGCTCGTCCAACTTACCCGCAGCGCCTTTGCCTTCGACCCTGACGCGAATTACGCGCAGCTTTTTAATGACTTCCACGCGCTCACAGTCGCCGTTGGCAAAGCGTACTGCAGAAAGACTCCCGATTGCGCGCACTGTCCGCTTGCAGCCGATCTGCAGATGTCCCGGAAAGAACAAAAGAAAGCGTGAAGCGCAACTCCAGTCTCAGGCTCACCGCTTGCCTGATCGGATGTTGTTGCCGCAGAGTTGCGCCAATTATCCGATCGCGACAACAGAAAAGGCCCACCCCGGTTCGGGTGAGCCCTTTCTCCACTGCGACGCGATCCAGGGAACTCGTACACTTTGCGATTTAATTAACGTTCAGAAGAGTTGAACCGGTCACGCCTTTGAGTGTTGCGTTGATGTTCGTCTGCCCGTGGCTTGCGCTGGATGCAACTCCCTTTTGATTGATCACCGCAACGGTGGGAGTCGACGAAGACCAGGTCACCACCGAGGTGATGTCCTGCGTCGAGCCATCGCTGAACAAGCCGCTCGCAGCAAATTGCTGCAGAGCGCCGAGTGCGATGGTTGGCGTCGCCGGCGTCACCGCAATGTTCTGAATCGTTGCATTCGAGATGGTCAGTGAGGCTGTTGCAGCCGTCTGACCATTGATCGAGCCGGTAACCGTCACCGAGCCGGCTGCCACACCGGTTGCAATACCTTGCCGGTTGATCACCGCATCCTGGTAGTTCGAGGTCTGCCAACGAGCCGATGCCGTAAGATCGACCGTCGTCACGCCATCGCTGAATGTGCCAATCAATGAGAACTGCTGCGTGGTGCCGACGGCAATCGTCGGAGTGGCTGGATTAACCACCAGCGATTGAATCGTCATTGACGTAATGGTGAGTGTGGTTTGTCCCGTGATGCCATTGAGCTTTGCGTACACCGGCACGGGTTGTTTGGTGGCTTTCTTGGTGCGCAGCACGCCGTTTCCGTTTACCATCGCATACCTCGCTGAGCTGGTATGCCATGAGACGCCCGAGAGGACAAGCTGTGAACCGTCGCTAAAAGTCCCAATCGCGGTTAGCTGAATCCTCGAGCGCGGTGGCGCAATCGGATTCGAAGGTGTGATGGCGATTGAGACCAGCGTTGCCGTAGTCACGGTCAAGCTGGCGGAACCGCTTAGGCTGCCGGATGTTGCAGTAATTGTGGTTGCGCCGGCACTCAAGCCGCTCGCCAGGCCACCTCCGTTGATCAACGCGAAACTGGCATTCGATGAACTCCAGATAACCTGCGCAGTCAGATCCTGCGTACTGTTATCCGTAAAGGCGCCAGTCGCTGTGAACTGAACGTTGCCGTTGATGCCCACTACCGTTGTCACCGGTGTGACCACGATATTTGCCAATGTTGCAGAGGTTACGGTCAGCGATGCGGTGGCCGTCATGGATTGATAGCCGACAGTAATCGTTGCTTGACCCGGAGCAAGACCGGTGGCAAGCCCGTTCGTATCGATTCCTGCAACCGAAGGCGAAGACGAGAGCCACGAGAGCCCGGCCGTCACCGGCTGGATGCTTCCGTCGCTGTAGACCTCATTTACTTCGAATAGCTGCGTGGTTCCGCTTGCGATCGAGGCGGAGGTTGGAGTGAGTTGTAGTGACTCCGCCACAGCTGCCGTGACGTACACGGTCGCGGTATCGGTCATTCCGCCGTAGCTTGCCGTAATCGTGACCGGGTTGTTGTTGCTGTTGGCAACGCCCGTTACGACACCGGTATTCGGATCTACAGAAGCAAGAGTCGAATCGGAAGAAGACCAGGTCGCGCTCGTGAGGGTCTGCGTTGTGTTGTCGCTATACGTGCCCGTCACTGCCAACTGGAGCTGACTGCCGGCCGGGATGTATTGGCCATCCGGCGAGATGTCGATCTCCGTCAGCACTGCCGCGGTCACCGTCAGCGTTGCAGGCACTGACGTCACGGCTCCCGAGCTTGCGCGGCGGTTACAGTCGCAGTTGCCGAACCTGTCGTCGATCCAATCGTTGCCGTGATAGTCGAGCTGCCAGCGGCGACGCCCGTCACCAAACCCGTGGAGTTTACCGTCGCATAAGAGGTACTGAGAGCATTCCACGTAACCTGGCCGGTCACATCGTGTGAGCTGCCATCGCTGTAAACGCCGAGTGCGGAAAGCTGCTTTCTCTGTCCGGACGCGATAGAGAATGCGGCAGGAGTAACGGTGATTGAAGCAATAGGGTCCTTAGATGTCCTGTACGCTCAGGGTCTGGGGATCACGCACACGCTGCATCAGGAGGGCAGCAATCAGCATGAAAACGCCCCCGGCAATGATGGCGTAGATGCGATTGTTGTGCAGCATGTGGATCATGAACCAGCCGAAAAACAGCGAAGCCAGAATTTCGGGCGTCACAATGAAGAAGTTGAAGATGCCCATGTACACGCCGGTCCGGACAGGCGGTAGTGAGGCCGCGAGCACTGCATATGGCATCGACAGAGTGCTGGCCCAGGCGATGCCGACGCCGACCATGGTCAGCAGCAGTACATATTTGTTGTGAATGACAGCGACCGACATCAGGCTCAGCGCTCCACAAATCAGGCAGACAGTGTGCGTGTTCTTGCGCCCGAGTTTGCGGGCCAGACCAGGCAGCGCAAATGAGAAGGCGAAACAGACAATCGAGTAAATGGCAAAACAGTTGCCGCCCCATTCGACTCCTGCTTGGTAGAGCGGCGAACTCGTATCGTTGGCTCCGAAGACATTGTGTGCCACGGCGACAGGAAAATAGAGCCACATACAGAAGAGCCCCAGCCACGTAAGCAGTTGCACGGGGCCGAGCTTGCGCATGGTGTCGGGCATTTCGGCGATGGCCGCGAATATCTCACGCGCACTCGCGGCGAGACTTGTCTTTTCAGCTTTCGCGCGGCGAAACGCTTCCATATCCTGCGGCGGATATTCCTTGGTGGTGACGATCGTCCAAAGCACTGCGCCGATGAAAGCCACGGCGCCCACGTAGAACGAAATGCGCACGACGGTTGGCACCGCGCGCGTGTCTCCCACTTTCTGCTGCATGTGGAAGACGTTCGTGAGGATGTAGGGCAACGCCGATGAAAACGATGCACCGAGCCCGATGAACAGACTTTGCATAGCGAAGCCTGCGGTGCGCTGGCCTTCCGGCAGAATGTCGGCAACAAACGCGCGAAACGGTTCCATACTCACATTGATCGAGGCATCCAGAATCCAGAGCATGCCTGCGGCCATCCACAGCGCCGATGCATTCGGCATGAAGACAAGCATGAGTGAGCTCAGGATCGCGCCGGCAAGGAAGTACGGACGGCGGCGACCCAGACGCCCCCACGTATGGTCGCTCGCGTGGCCGATGAGCGGCTGAATCAGCAGTCCTGTCAGCGGCGCGGCGAGCCAGAGAATCGGAATCTGGTCTGCTCGCGCGCCCAGGTATTCGTAGATGGCGCTCATATTGGCCATCTGCAAGCCCCAGCCAAACTGGATGCCGAGGAAGCCGAAGCTCATGTTCCAAATCTGCCAGAAGCTGCGCTCGGGCTTGCGGAAGTATGTGACAGTCTTCGCGCCCACCGGTTCGGTTTGTGAAGTGGTCATGAGTTCTTCCTACCGGGCTTGCTTTTGAAAGATGCGAGCCTCGAACGCGTTCAGCGAGATAAACGGAACGGCTTCAGATTCAGGTTTCGAGACTGGAAGTTCGATCTCCTTCCAGTTCCCGGCGGCTTCCACGCTTCCGCGAAATGGCGTATTCGACAGGTTCACGGCGATCAGGAACTCCTCAGAGCCCGCACGACGCAAATACGTAACCACATGTTGCTCGTCGGTGTTGTGCAACCAGATAGTTGCGCCTTGCTGGAGTGCTGCATGTTCGCGGCGTAAGGCTGTCATGAATGCGTAGAACTTTGGATACTCCGGATGCCACTTCTCGGAGCCCCAGAAGATTTTCTGGGGCTCGAAGAGCGCCGGATCGCGCGACTGTGTGGAATCGCCGACCTCCATGCCGTTGTAGATCAACGGCGTTCCATTCAACGTGAACATCAGCGCCGACGCCGCAATTGCGCCGGGAAACCCGTAACGCGTTACCGCCCGCAGCTCGTCGTGGTCATCGCTCATGCGCATGTGCAGCGCGCCCTTGGGAAACAATGCGTCCTGCTGCTCCATCATGTCGTGGACTTTGGTCGCAGGCTCGCCGTTCATTGCGATGTCGTCGACGGTGTGCAGCATGGGCCATGCGTAATCGATATCGAATGCGCTGCGCAGCAGTTCCGGTTTCGATGCTTCGGCCAGCATCATGATGTCCGGCTTTACCTGCTCAAGTTCCTTGCGCGCTTCTTCCCAGAAATCCGTCGGAATCTCGTCCGCGGCGTCACAGCGATAGCCGTCCAGGTCGAAGTCCTTTACCCAGTACAGGAGTACATCGGTCATATAGCGGCGCAGCTTGGGATTGGAATAATCAAGCGCCGCGACGTCGGTCCAGTCGTAGGGATAAGTCACGCGGCCTTCCTTATCCTTTTTGTAGTATTCGGGATGCGCCATCATGACGCTGTCCCACGCGGTGTGATTGGCCACCACGTCGATGATGACTTTCATCTGCCGCTTGTGCGCCTCCTCGACCAGCCGATGCAGGTCTTCCCTGGTGCCGAGCGCGGGGTCGATCGCGTAGTAGTCGCGAACCGCATACGGACTTCCCAGAGAGCCTTTCTTCTTTACCTGGCCGTCGGGGTGGATGGGCATGAGCCACAGGATGTTCACGCCCAGCTTGTGCAGGTCGTCGAGGCGTGCGGTTACTCCGTTCAGATCGCCCGAGCGCGAAAACGAGCGCACGAAGATTTGATAGATGGTTCCCGACTTCAGCCATGCGGGCGATGGACGAGCCTGCAGCGTGGCAATCGCAGGATCAGGCTGCTGGGCGAAGGTTGAACATCCGGCTCCAAATGATGCGGCAAGAAAACAAGCGAGTGCAAAGTACGGCCTCGACTTCATAGCGGGAAAGCATAGCATTCCCGAGGCTTATGCCGCCATAGCGATGAACACGCTCATCGGGCGCTGGCAGGTTTGCGGCGAAGTCGGCGCGAACCCAAGAGCCGTTATCGCCGCCTTCTGGACTTGGCTGGGCGTCTTCGCCTTTGCGCCGGCTTAGTCGCCACGTCGGAGGCGGGCGCCATACCTGCATCGATGCGCTTCGTGATGTGGTCCTGGATCCAGTGCGGGTCCCACCACTCTTTGGGGTCGATCTGTACGCCGTCAAGCTGCATGGCGAAGTGAATATGGTCTCCGCCGGCCATGCCCGTCATGCCGCTCTGGCCCATGACCTGGCCCCGCTTCACCAGGTCGCCTTCGTGGACGTCGATGTGGCTCATGTGGCCGTAAATTGTCTGCAGGCCATAGCCGTGATCGAGCACAATGCAGTTGCCGTAGATGCCTAGCGGCGCGGCCCACACGACGCGACCGTCGTTCGATGCCTCCACGCCGACATGCTGCGTGACGGCAAGGTCGTAGCCAAGGTGGACCTGCTGGTCGATCTTCTTGCCCTGGTAGATGTAGTTGCGCAGATCGGCAAAGTTCGCCTCAGCCTGCGAGTGCGGCTGGCGCTGAAAGGTCTGCGTAAACAGGAAGTGATCCGCTGTTTTGAAGCGTAAATCGGATAGCGTCTTGTTGTTTGACTTGCGCATCTCGGTATTGATCCTGACGAAGCGCGTGACCATGTCGCCGGAGCCGTTTGGATCAAGCTCGCCAACCACCTTCTGCATGAAAGCCTCGCTCACCTGCAGGTCATGGACGGTGTAATGAGGCTGCTCCTTCTTGGGGAAGATGACCGTGATGGGGCTGGTTACATCGTTGCCCGCGCCGTTCGAGGCAAAGACAAGCGGAATCGTACCCTGCGGCATATTCCACGCAAAGGCGAATAGCGAGAACAGGCCCGGTTTGCCGCCCGGCAAGGGCCACGCGCGGTACGACTGGTCGCCCACGCGCACTCCGGCCGACGTGTAGGCTCCCGATACATTGAACGTCGCCAAGTCGGCCATGCCAATGTAGAGATAGTGCTGCTCCGAGTCGACGCTCATCGTCGGCGGCTGTGTCACCACGGTTACGTCGCGCTCAATGCGTGATGACTTGTGCAGCATGCCACTCGACGTCGCCTCGACGACGAGCTTTGCCTTGCCGTCCTTGAGCTGCGGCGTGGTTTTGACGCCGGCGGTGAAATTGAACGTCGCTTCCTTTGCCTTGGAGGGCTGCGACATCTGCCAGACGGGATAACTCGCGCCGTTCTGCTCGACGGTCGCGGAGACGCTGCGAACGCCGTGCGGATCGGTGACGTGAACGCTTACCGGCGTCGCCTGCCCAATGGTGGTCACGGGCGTTGGCAAGTCAATCGCGGGTGCGGAGGAACAGCCCACGAGAATGGCAGTAGAAACGAGGGTTACAAGCGGAAGTACAAAACGGAGGACTTTGCGCACATCTCATTCTAGGTCGGCGGGGTTGTGGATCGTACGCGGAGGTGTTTCCGAAAGAGTGACGTCTGGCGGCGAACTCTTCGGGGCACAGATTCCGGCAATCGAGTGCTGCATCACAGCCGGTAAGATATATGCAACCATTTGGTTGCCCTTTACCCCCCCCCTCCCCCCTCCCTACCCCTCTATCGAGTACTTCGCTGGAATCAGCGACTTGCGGAAGGGAGGTGGATGCAAAGTCGTCAAGCGAATAGACTTAGCCGTAGATAATTCATAGCAAAGCACTCAGACGACCTGGCACCACTGCGGGAGGAGATCGGCTGTGGGCGGAAACTCGCCATAGTGTTATTGTGCTCCGGAAGCGGGAAATAACCTGCAAATGGACAGCGAAAATCGTGCGCGTAGATTCAGGGACTTAGCGGAAAAATGAGTGCAAGGGGCTTGACGCCTGGAGCCGGAGCGTCTGCTGGACGTGCTTCACCGTCGGGAATTAGCTTTGTTGTCGTTAAGAGGACGGGCAAATTGGACAGACGAAAATTCATGGCAACGAGCACCGCGGCAACGGCGGCGATGGTGGGACCAGGAAGTTCGATTGCGCGCGTGTTGGCAGCCACGGACAATCCATCAACTCGGCTCGATCCGCTGCGTCATCGTTTCGGCGTCAACTATACGCCCTCGCATAACTGGTGGTTCTGCTGGAACGACTGGGATTCCGATCCGATCAGGCGCGATCTTGATGCGATCGCTGCGCTGGGCGCGGATCACCTGCGCATCCTGCTGATCTGGGCGTTCTTCCAGCCCAATCCGAAGTGGGTCAGTCCGGCGCATCTCGAGCGGCTCGATCAACTCGTCACGCTGATGGGCGAGAGACACCTTGATGCGCTGGTCACCGTATTTACAGGACAGCTGAGCGGCTGGTACTTTCTGCCGCCGTTCCGTCGGCAGTCCGATGGGTTTTTTACGGACCCGATGACGCTGGCCGCGCAGGAACTTTTCGTTGGCGAGCTGGGGCGGACGCTTTCCCGCCACGACAATCTCATCGGCTTCGATCAAGGCAACGAGATCAACACCTGCTGGGAGGCGAAGTTAGAGGTGGGCGACGCGTGGATGAAGCGGATGTTTGCGCAGATGAACGCAACGCTTCCCGGCAGGCTGCATGTGAACGGAGTCGATCACAAGCCATGGTTCGCCGATGACACGTTCTCTCCGAAGGCGCTTGTCGCCGACCAGGTCATGCCGGTGATGCACTGCTATCCGTTCTGGACGGGCGCGGTGAAGTATGGCGGTGCGATGGATCCGCCCAGCGTGAAGCTGCTGGCGGCCATGGCGGCGCTGATCCGGTCGTACGCGGGGACGCAACAGAAGCCGGTGTGGGCAGGCGAGTTCAACACCTGCATCAAGGAACTGACCGACGAGCAGCAGGCGGAGTGGCTCGACAAGGCCGTGCACGCGGCGATCGAGCAGGGTGTGAGCTGGTTCAGCTACTGGGATAGCCACGATGTCGATCGCAAGTACGACTTCAACCCGCTGGAGTACACGCTCGGCCTGCTCACCAACGACGGAAAAGTGAAACCCGCTGGCCGCGTCTTCAAACAACTCGCCGAAACCTATCGCGGCAAGCCGGTTGTCTTTCCAACCGCAACTTTGCCGCCGCCTCCGTCGCCACACACGCTCGATAGCAGCTGGCGGTGGATTCTGGATTGGCTGGGATGGAAAGGGAAGGCATAGGGCGGCAACTCAAATCTACTGTCGGTGGTGACGGCCCTCCCCGGTCCCCAAATGCGAGGGACCGGGGCCACCCGCCAGTGTTCAGGGTTTGTTTGAGCGCCCCCGCGATCAGGGCTAATGGTATCGCGAGATCATGAGGTCTGCTCGACGAGACGTACGAAAGCCAGCACCAGGGTTAGCTCGTCCAGTGCTCGAAGGTACGAATGCTGCCACCCATTGCAGCTTCCTGCTGCTACTTGGGCCTGTCACGGGAACACACTAATCTGCTCGGCGCTGTGGGGTCCGTCAGCGGCTATCCTGTTTGTTGAGAAGTAACTGACTGGTTGTCACTGGTTGTCCACTGGTTGTCCACTGACTGGTTGTCCACCATCCACCCAGAACGATTCTTAGGGGATTGACGCTCAGCGATAATGTGAGTCTGGGGCAAAACATGAAAGAATTTGGCGTTTCTGAACTCGTGTTGCGCATAAAGACTCTTGAAACCTGCCATGGGACCCTGCAAAATGCGGATACTCTTGGGAGATCAGTTTGCAATGACGACTTTCTTGAGATCTTGGGCAAAATTTTCGGTGGCCTGAAGTCGGCCTGCGAAAATTTAGGTACAGATTCAACATTGGTGGTCCACCTTGACGCACTATCAAAGTCTTTCGCGGAGCACTCGGCGGACAGACGAGAAGCTGTGATCCTTGCGCAAATCGAAGGGGTTCTGGATGCAATCGCGCACAATCTTTCAAAGAAGAAGTTCCTCTTCTTTTCGGACGAAGAGGCAGGCTTTTACAACAATTTCCGCTTATTTGGTGAGTCTTTCAAAGACAAATATTCCGTAAATGCTTTTCGGGAAAGTCTTTCCGCTGGGAACTGCTACGCAGCGAGTCAATACACAGCCTGCGTCTTCCATTGCATGCGTGTGGCCGAATATGGATTAAGGAAGCTCGCTGCTAATCGCAATCTTCGGGTCAAACTCACAAAAAACCGTCGCCCATGTCCGATTGATATGGCACTTGGCAGGACGTGATTTCGGCTATTCAAAACAAGATTAAGAAAATTCGCCAGCGCCCAGTCGGCCCCAAACGAGAGGAAGAATTACAGTTCCTTTCAAACGCCGCTGATCATTGCGAGTACATGAAGGATATATGGCGGAATGAGCTATCGCATACGCGTCGATGGTACAAGAAAGAGGAAGCATTGTCGGTCATTAACCGAGTAAGAGAGTTCGTGGTTGCGGTAGGAGAACATCGGAACAGCCCATTAGCGACTGACACAATTCAGCATCTTATTGACTCAGCAGTTGCGAAGTCCCAGCAGGAGCAGACGAATCAGTTCGACCGACTGGCCGCGCTTAAGGCAATGACCGCAGCGCATTCCCCAAAACGGAGCAATAGCTAAAAGCTGGTCCGATGCGGTTTGCGGCCTATTTGTCAGTCGAAATAGCAAGAAAGCGGACTCGGCGGGTGGCCCCGGTCCCGAAGATCGTTTTCAACCACGCCGAGGGTGCCCGAGCCTGCCCTGAGCTTGTCGAAGGGGTCCCTCAACTGGATAGCGCCTCGACATCGGGGCCACCCGCCGCATTGAATATTGAAGGTCCCAAAAACCAAAATCCCCGCCCTTTCGCGCAAACGGCGCGCGACGAGGACGGGGTATCTGGTCTCTTGGGCTTTACTTCCTGGGCCGCGACTCCGGCGGCACAAGACCTGCGAGGCGGTAGTACACAACGAGCTGGCCGTAGTGTTCACCGCTATGTTCGATGATGCCGTTTGCTATGTCGAGAACGCGCGATTTCTGCCCTGGGAAATAAACAACCTCCGTCGTCAGGCCCTTTTCGCCTTTCGACTGGAGGGCGGTTGCGCCGTCGGCGAAGGATTTCTTGACGAACGCAATGATGTCGGCCTTGGACTTGTATTGGTCGCGCTTCGGATCTTCTGCCGCGGGAAGCTTCAGCCCCATCACAGGATTCGTGAAGTAGTAGCATGAGCCCGCCGCGTGCAGCAACTGCTCGGCGAAGCTCCGCTGCGCGGGTGTCGGCTTGAAGTCGTATTTGTCCTCGGGAAAATCTTCGGCCATCGCCGTCAGCTTGCGGCCAATCTCATTCCAGGAATCGAGCACGACTTTCAATTCCGGATCGGCAGGTTTGATGGCTGCATCTTTCTTCATCGCGTCCTGGGCATGCGCGGGAAATGCGAATGCCAGCAGGACGATAGCGAGAAACGGGATTCTTTTCATTTCTTTCTCCATGATTGAGTTTCGCGAATCAAAACTTCAACTTCTTATTTCGCCTGCGCCAGCTCCGCAACAACTGCGGCAACTTTCTCGAGTGTCTCGTTCCAGCCCTCGAATTGACCGCTGTTCTTCGCGCTCTCCATGGGTTCATTGCCAATGTGGGTGAGCTTGGTTTGGCCGTTTCCGAGATCCTCAAAGAGGGTCACATCGTACGCACCCTCGATGGCCTCATCTTCTAGTCCTAATTCCGCAGGCTCAATCTTGTTTCCCTCCGAGTCGGAGAAGTACATGGAGGAAACGATCTTCTCGCACGGAACAATCTCGTGGTATTCAATCGCATTCCAGCCCTCGTACCCATCCGGCGCCTTCATGCAGAGGAGAGACTTTCCTCCAACGCGAACATCCATTTTGCAAACAGGCGAAGTAAAGCCCTTCGGGCCCCACCACTGCATTACATATTTCGGGTCTGTCCACGCCTTCCAAACCAACTCGCGTGGGGCATCAAAAACTCTTGTGATAACCATCCGCTCTATCTCGTTAACCGCGTCTTTTGTCATCTCTGACCTCCGTTTCTTTTCATTTCGTTGACTACCACTTCCAGCTTGTCGAAACTCTCTTCCCAGAACCGGCGATAGCGAATCGCCCAGTCGCTGACTGTCTTTATCGCCTCCGGCCTGAGCGTGCACACACTTTCTCGTCCACGCTTCGTCTTGATCACAATCCGGGCGCGGACCAGGTAAGCAATATGTTTTGAAATCATCTGCTGCGAAAGTGCAAACGGTTCCGTCAATCCATGCACAGAGGCAGGACCACGGGAGAGTCGTTCGATCATCGCCCGCCGGGTTGGGTCAGACAGAGCCGCAAACGTTGTACCCAATCTATCCACAACCGTATGGTAGTGGATTGTCGGTGAAAGTCAAGTGTGAATTTTGCGATTCCTGGTTTCTGTTCTTTGGTCTCTGAACCCTCACACCTGCGCCGATTTATGCTTCCCCATCAACAAGCGGCGCCCCTGGGCACGACTCGGGCGAACCCGGCAAGCTCGAGCCGCTATATTTGCCCAGAATGCGTCCAATGATCAACACGACAGGCAAGAGGATTCGTTGCATGGGTGGCGGAGGAATTAAAAGCAATTGTGTGTCGCGATGGCGCCAGAGCACATGGGCTAAATAAAAGATCGGTGGCCTGCCATCAGAGGCGTTCAGAACAGCGAACACCGCCTGGAGATAGCGATCCAAGTCCACCGGAACTACGTGGCCGCTAAACACCAGCAGATCGTCGCCCGCATTCCACCATCGATGAGGGCGGCCTGCGGGCAGGACTACGGTTCCCCCGGCAGGTACAACGAACTTGTCGTTCCCGATTTGAGCGCCGAGCGTACCTGCTTTCACGATGCCTTCCTCGTTTTCATGGAAATGCACGTGCAGTGGTGGGCCGCTCGTTCCCGGCGGCAAGGTGCCATCGAGGGTTAGAACAGTTTGTCCCTGAGCGTCGCGCATGCGGCGCATCACTAACACCTCGCCGGTATGGCGGTTTTCCAACCTCAGGAAGTTGTCCACGATTGATCCTTAATCAGGAATCGTACCAATTGGCCTGCCACCTGGCCCAGACGATTCGCGAAAGGGATGCGGAAGGTCGTTAGTCTGGGTTACCGGCAACGCGTCAGTTGCTTAGTGGAATGATCATCCCGAACACGCATGTGCAGTGGGGCGGTTAGGATGAAGCGATGAAGGTTAAGGCCGTAGAAGCGAAGGAATTCGATAAGGTTCTCAGAGCGATGCTGACGACCAAGCCGCTGTCC
>NZ_JBAUUO010000061.1:0-22738 GCF_049582745.1 Occallatibacter sp. | reverse complement strand
GTCATACACCGTTCTTCAAGGGCTATCGTCCGCAGTTCTACTTCCGGACTACAGATGTGACGGGAGTGGCGGAATTGCCCGAAGGCACAGAGATGGTGATGCCGGGCGACAACGTGGAACTGACGATCGAACTGATTACGCCGGTAGCCATGGAAAAGGGATTGCGGTTCGCGATTCGCGAAGGCGGACGCACGGTAGGCGCGGGCGCGATTTCGGAAATTATCAAGTAGCACGAGAAGCAGTGAACGAGTGAAGAAGTGAAGTGAGGTAGTGAATCAGTGAAGAAGTGAAAGAGTGAATCGGCGATACGTAGCTACTTCACTGGTTCACTGATTCACTGGTTCACTGGCTTCACCGAAGGGAAGCCAAATGGTAGGTCAAAGGATTCGAATTCGGTTGAAGGCATACGACTATCGCGTGCTGGATACCTCGACCGGCGAGATTGTGGAGACGGCCAAGCGCACCGGAGCAACGGTGGCGGGTCCGATTCCATTGCCGACGATCAAGAACAAGTACTGCGTGCTGCGTTCGCCGCACGTCGACAAAAAGTCGCGCGAGGCGTTCGAGATTCGCACGCACAAGCGACTGATCGACATTCTTGAGCCGACGCAACAGACGGTGGATGCGCTGATGAAGCTCGATCTCCCCGCTGGTGTGGACGTCGAGATCAAGGCGTTCGAAAAGTAAGTCATCAGCCGTCAGCTATCAGCTTTCAGTTGGATATGGGAGCGAGCGAGCGGCGAGGCCAAGCTGAGAGCTGAAGGCTGAAAGCTCTCTAACAAATTCCGGCAGTGCAGAGTCAAAGTGCTCTGCATGATGAGGTGAGGAAGATATGGCAGTCACAGGGATACTGGGGAAAAAGATCGGCATGACGCAGGTCTTCGATGAGAAGGGCGATGTGCACCCGATTACGGTGCTGCAGGCTGGCCCTTGCGTAATTACGCAGTTGAAGACGCTGGCCAACGACGGGTATGACGCCGCGCAGATTGGCCTCGTGGAATTCATCAAGACGAAGAACGTGACCAAGCCGCAGGCAGGGCACTTCGCGAAGACCGAAGCACCGCCGGTGAAGGTGATCAAGGAAGTGGATGTCGAAGCTTCCGCAGATGGCGAGGTCCAGACCAAGGCAGGCGATCGCGTGCTGGTGGACATCTTCCAGGATGCGAAGTTTGTAGACGTAATCGGAACCTCGAAGGGCCGCGGGTTTGCCGGCGTTGTGCGCAGGCACAAGTTTGGCGGCGGTCCGAAGTCACACGGACACATGTTCCAGGTGCAGGGTTCTATCGGTGCATCGAGTTTTCCGTCGCGTGTGTTTCCGGGTCAGAGAATGCCGGGGCACATGGGCGCTGCGCAAATTACGGTGCGTAATCTCCGCATTCGCGGTATCGACCTGGAAGAGAACCTGCTGATGGTCGAGGGGGCGGTTCCGGGGGCGCGAGATGGGTACGTGCTGATTTCGAAGGCGAAGACGCCGCCGCGCGAGCGCCGTGGATTTGCGGGTTCGACAACGGTCGATCCGTTGAAGGCTTCGAAGAAAGCAACGGCCAAGAGAAAGTAACCACCTGCGGTGGGGCCAATCGCGCCTTGCGGCGCACGAAATGCAGAGCTGGCGGAAGAGTGCCGGCGGAAGAGATTCAGAGCCGGATGCGAGTCCGGCGGAAGAAGAAGAAGATGGCAAACGTAGATGTTGTAAATCTGAACGGCGAAAAAGTGGGCTCGCTCGAACTGGCCGATTCGGTGTATGGCCAGGTGAACGAGGCTCTGCTCTGGGAAGCGGTGAAGCACTATCGCGCTTCTATGCGCCAGGGCACGCACAAGACCAAGAGCCGCACTGAAGTTTCGGGTTCCGGCAAGAAGCTGTGGAAGCAGAAGGGCACCGGCCGCGCTCGTATCGGCTCAGTCCGCTCGCCACTGTGGCGGCATGGTTACACCGTGCACGGGCCCAAGCCGCGCAGCTATGACTATGCGTTCCCCCGCAAGAAGCTGCAGGGCGCGTTGCGCTCGGCGCTCGCTTCAAAGCTGGCCGACGGAAAGCTCACGGTGGTGGATACGCTGGAGCTGAAAGAGGGCAAGACCAAGCTCTATCGCCAGGCGCTGGACAAGCTGGCCGTGACGCGTACCGCGCTGCTGGTCGAGAACGGCAAGACGCTCTCGCAGGCGCTGATGCTGGGCGCGCGCAATCTGAAGGGTGTCGAACTGGTTCTCAACAACGAAGTGCATCCCTACGATCTGCTGCGGTACGAGCGGGCCATCTTCTCCAGGGCCGCGATCGAGCAGTTGACGGAGTCTCTCGTGAAGACCGTTTCAAAGCGCAGCGCTGCGCAAACGGAGGCCGCGTAATGTCGAGTCTTTATACAGTGATTCGCCGGCCCTTGATTACAGAAAAGGGTTTGAGCGTAAAGGAAACCGAGGGCACGCTGGTGTTTGACGTGGCTCCGGATGCATCGAAGACAGAAGTAAAGCAGGCGGTCGAAGCTCTCTTCAAGGTGAAGGTGGCCGCGGTGCGGACTGCGAATGTGGTGGGCAAGGAACGCCGCCGCGGAAAGTTCGCGGGTTTCAGGCCGGACTGGAAAAAGGCTTACGTTCGGCTCAAAGCCGGCGAGAAGCTGCCAGAGTACGTGAGCAACCTGTAAACGAGTGAACAGTGGTCAGTGAACAGTGATCAACAAAGTTCAGAGTTCGCAGTTTGCCGAGTTGGAATATCGGAGCCGGTGAAGTAGAGAGGCTTCGGAGAAACGGGGAGAGCGGCGCAGAAGTCAGGCGCAAGCACTCCAGGACATAAGACGATGGCTATCAAGACATACAGACCGATCACGCCGACGTTGCGGTTTCAGACCTCGCTGGTCAATGACGACCTGACGACGGACAAGCCGCACAAGCCGCTACTGGCAGTGCGGAAGCGGACGGGCGGACGCCGCAACTCGGGCGACATGACGATTCGGCACCATGGCGGCGGACACAAGCAGAAGATCCGGCTGATCGACTTCAAGCGCGACAAGTTCGGCGTTCCGGGCAAGGTAGCGACGATTGAGTACGATCCAAATCGCTCGGCGCGCATCGCGCTGGTGCACTATGCTGACGGCGAGAAGCGCTACATCCTTCAGCCTGTGGGATTGAAGGTTGGGGCGACGGTGAGTTCCGGTCCCGAGGCCGACATCCTGGTAGGCAATGCGCTGCCGCTCAAGAACATTCCTGCCGGCACCACGGTGCATGCCGTTGAATTGCGGCCGGGTAAAGGCGCGCAGATGGCGCGTTCGGCCGGTGCGCAGGCCCAGCTGGTGGCCAAAGAAGGCGCCTACGCGCTGCTGAAGCTGCCTTCCGGCGAAACCCGCAAGGTGCTGGTGGAGTGCCTGGCGACCGTTGGACAGGTAGGCAATACCGATCACGAGAACGTGGCGATCGGCAAGGCGGGACGCAACCGATGGAAGGGCATTCGCCCGACCAACCGCGGCGTCACGATGAATCCTGTGGATCACCCACACGGCGGCGGCGAGGGCAAGACCTCCGGCGGTCGTCATCCGGTGACTCCGTGGGGCCAGCCGACACGTGGATACAAGACACGCAACAACAAGCGGACCGATGCGTTCATCATCAGCCGCCGGGCGAAGTAAAAAGGCAGCTTTCAGCTATCAGCTATGAGCTTTTAGCTAGGGCGGCGCAGAAGAGATTAAGTGAATTGCTTGAAGCTGGCTTAGGCACGAACAAGCTGACGGCTGAAAGCTGAGAGCTAGGAGCTGAAGTTTATGGCACGTTCAACGAAAAAAGGCCCGTTTGTGGATGCGCACCTTACGACGAAAATCGAGGTGCTCAACGTGGCCAACGATAAGAAGGTCGTCAAGACCTGGTCGCGGCGCTCGACGATCTTCCCGGAGTTTGTGGGACACACGATCGCGGTGCACAACGGCAAAAAGTTTGTTCCGGTGTACGTGACCGAGAACATGGTGGGACACAAGCTGGGCGAGTTTGCTCCGACGCGCACATTCAAGGGGCACACGGGCGGATCGAAGGCGGCGGAAGCGACGGCGAAGCCGGCGGGGCCGCGGTAGTTGAGATTCGGCGCAATGGGCGCCACTGAATTTGAGGAAGAGACCAATGGCAGTCGAGACAAAAGAATACCGGGCCGAGGCGAGGTTCCAGCGGGTGTCGCCGCAGAAGGCGCGGCTGGTGCTGGACCTCATCAAGGGCCGGGGAGTTCAGGAAGCGCTGGAGACGGCGCAATTCACCAAGAAGCGGATTGCTCCGGTGATTCACAAGCTGCTGACTTCGGCCGTGGACAACGCGAAGTACGTGTCGGGCGAGCGGGGGATCGATCTGGACGTCGACAACCTCTATGTGAAGCTGGCGATTGCCAACGACGGTCCGCGCATGAAGAGGATCCGGCCCGCTCCGATGGGGCGCGCGTATCGCTACCAGCGCAGGCTGACGCACATCATTTTGTCGGTGGCCGAGCGCGATGGCGGAAACTCGCACCTGGTGACCAAGGCCGACGAGCCGGAGACGGCTGCGAAGTCGACCAAGAAGACGGCCGCAAAGAAGACAGTTTCGAAGACGGCAAAGAAATCAGCGGCGAAGAAGCCGGTTGCAGCAACGAAGAAAAAGGCCAAGAAGTAGGCCGAGAGGTTTGAGGAAAAAAGTATGGGACAGAAAGTCCACCCTTATGGATTCCGGCTCGGAGTAAACAAGCCATGGCGTTCGCGCTGGTTCTCAGAGCGCGACTATGACAAGCTCCTTGTCGAAGACGTGAAGCTCAAGGCTGAGCTCCGCGAAAAGCTCAAAGCTGCCGGCGTGAGTTCGGTGGAAATCGAGCGTCCTGGCAACAAGCTGCGCTTCCTGATCCGCACCGCGCGTCCGGGTATCGTCATCGGCCGCAAGGGAGCGGAGATCGAGAAGCTCAAGACCGAGCTCGGCAAGCGCACCAACCGCGAAGTGTTCATCGACATCATCGAGGTGAACAAGCCGGAGCTGGATGCGCAGCTGGTGTCGGAGAATATCGCGCTGCAGCTGGAAAAGCGCGTAAGCTTCCGCCGCGCCATGCGCAAGAGCGTGGATTCGGCGCTGCGTTTCGGCTGCAAGGGAATCAAGGTGCGTGTCTCAGGCCGTTTAAACGGCAACGAAATCGCGCGGTCGGAGTGGTATCTGCAGGGGCGGTTGCCGCTGCACACGCTGCGCGCGGATATCGACTACGGGTTTACCGAGGCGCACACCACCTACGGCGTGATCGGCGTGAAGACGTGGATCTATCGCGGTGATATTTATGAGCAGAAGCGCCGCCAGCCCGCGCCCGCAGGTTCGGGGGTGTTTTAAAGGCAGTTCACTGTTCACAGTTCGAAGTTCACAGTTGCGAACAGCGCTGATGAGCGGCAAGAACTGAGAACTACGAACTTAGAACTTTGAACTGAGTTTTGAGGATTTCGCTATGTTGATGCCGAAGAAGGTTAAGTTCCGGAAGCAGCAGAAGGGCAAGCGCCGTGGTAAGGCGTGGCGTGGTTCTTCTCTGTCGTTCGGTGAGTACGGTTTGAAGGTCCTGGAGTGCGGCTACATCACTGACCGGCAGATCGAGGCCAGCCGTATCGCCATGACCCGCTTCATCAAGCGCGGCGGCAAGATCTGGCTTCGTCTCTTTCCGGACAAGCCGATTACCAAGAAGCCGGCCGAAGTCCGTATGGGTTCGGGCAAGGGCGCACTCGATCACTGGGTAGCAGTAGTTCGTCCCGGCAAGATCCTGTTCGAGATGGAAGGCGTGACGCCGGAGATCGCGCAGGAAGCGATGCGGCTGGCTTCGAACAAACTGCCGCTGAAGACGAAATTCGTGCAGCGTCCGGGCGCCGAGAAGACAGCAGCGGTTGAAAAGAAGTCGGCCTAGGGAAAGACGCGCCGCTGGTTCCCGCGGGGATTGGCAGGGCGCCGGAGAGAAGAGATGGAACTCGCAAAGATTCGTAGTTTGAGCGACGACGAACTGCTGCACCACGAGAAGACCTCGGGGGAACAGCTGTTTCGGCTTCGCTTCCAGGTTTCGATGGGGCAGAGCGACGGAGTAAAGAAGCTCCGCCAGTTGCGCAAGGAGATCGCACAGATCAAGACAGTTTCGCGTGAGCGCGAACTGGGTATTCGCGGCGCACAGCATGAGCTGGTTTCGACTCTGCCCGCGGGCGAAGAGAAGAAGAGCGCCAAGAAGACCGTGAAGAAGGCCGCGAAGCCGGCGAAGGCCAAGGCCGGCGCAAAAAAGAGCGTTAAGAAGGGCCCAAGGTCCAGCGCCAAGAAAAGCGCGAAAAAGACTGCAGCGGCCAGCGCAACGAAGAAGGGAGCCGGTAAATGACGGTAGCAACAGAGAAGCAGGCGCCGGCGTCCCGGCGTAACGAGAAGGTGGGCAACGTGGTTTCGACCAAGATGCAGAAGACCATTGTGGTCGAGGTCGAGATGCGCAAGGCCCATCCGAAGTACAAGCGCATTGTGAAGAGCTCGAAGAAGTTCTACGCGCACGATGAGCAGAACTCTGCGCGGCTGGGCGATGTGGTTCGCATTCGCGAGACGAGGCCGCTTAGCAAGTTGAAGCGGTGGTCGCTTGAAGAGATTGTGCGGCGTTCGTCGCTGGCGCAGATTGAAGACACGGCTGGAACAGCCGCTGAAGTAGAAGCCGCCAAGTAGGCGGAGCGGTTCTAAGGAGAAGAATCCATGGCTGTGCAAATGAGAACCATGCTCGCGGTGGCCGACAACTCCGGCGCGCGCAAGCTGCAGGTAATTCTGCCCCTGGGCGGCGGACTCGGCAAGATCGCCGGTCTGGGCGATGTGGTGACCGCAGCGGTGAAGGAAGCTTCGCCGGATGGCACGGTGAAGAAGGGCAAAGTGGTAAAGGCGGTGATTGTCCGCACCCGCAAAGAGCATCGTCGCCGTGACGGAACCTATATCCGCTTCGACGAGAATGCGGCGGTGGTAATTGACGACGCCCACGAGCCGGTAGGAACGCGCGTGTTCGGGCCGGTGGCTCGCGAACTGCGTGAAAAGAAGTTTTTGAAGATCGTGTCGCTGGCACCGGAAGTGGTGTAACGAGTTCGTAGTTCAGAGTTCGTAGTTCGCAGTTAGTGAATGCGTTGAACTGTGAACCCGAGCACAGAACTAAGAACTGTGAACTAAGAACTGTTTCGGAGAAACAAATGCCGAGTTTGAACATTCGTCGTAACGATGTGGTGAAGGTGCTCGCGGGTTCCGATAGCGGCAAGACCGGGCGTGTGCTGCGCGTGTTTCCCGACAAGGGAACGGTGCTGGTGGAGCACGTGCGCGTGGTGAAGAAGACGGTTTCGAGCAAGCAGGGACAGCGGACCAAGGGCGGCATCGCGGAGCACGAGTCCCCGATCAATGTGTCCAATGTGGCCCTGCTGTGCCCGAACTGCGAAACGGCCACTATCGGCTACAAGGTTGAAGGCACCAGCAAGCAGCGGATTTGCAAGACGTGCGGCAGCGAGTTGCCGACGAAGAAGTAATAAGCAGTTATCAGTCATCAGTTCTCAGTCTTCAGTTGTTGTTGCTGCAAGTCGAAAGACATGGTGATCTGAAAGCTGAAGGCTGATGGGAACCCTTCCGAAACGGTACACGGATCGAGAGCGATCCACCCCGAAGACCGGAAGAAAGAGAGTGAAGGAAATGGCAGCAAGGCTGAAAGAGAAGTACAACAAGGAAATAAAGCAGGCGCTCAAGAAAGAACTGGGCATCGAGAACGCGATGGCTGTTCCGCGGCTCGATAAGGTCGTCATTAACATGGGCCTGGGTGAAGCGACGCAGAACACCAAGCTTCTGGATCCGCTGGTTGCGGATTTGACGCAGATTACCGGTCAGAAACCGGTGATGACCAAGGCGAAGAAGTCGATTGCAGCCTTCAAGGTGCGTGCCGGCATGTCCATCGGAGCGATGGTGACGCTGCGCAATGAAAAGGCGTACGAATTTCTCGACCGCCTGATTTCGACGGCACTGCCGCGGGTTCGCGATTTTCGCGGCGTGTCGACAAAAAGTTTTGACGGGCGCGGCAATTACACGCTCGGACTGCGCGACCAGCTGATCTTTCCCGAGATCGATTACTCGAAGGTTGAAAAGCTGAAGGGCATGAACATCACGATCGTGACCACGGCGAAGGACGACAACTCGGCTCGTGCACTGTTGAAGGCCTTCGGCATGCCGTTCCGGCAAGGGGCGTAACGACAGTTCGTAGTTCACAGCTTTAGGGCTGATGAGCCGTAAGAACTGAGAACTAAGAACTCAGAACTCAGAACTCAGAACTGTGAATGATTGAGGATTTATGGCAACCACTGCAAAGAGAGTGAAGGACGCGCGGAAGCCGAAGTTCAGCTCCCGCAAACACAACCGGTGCAAGCTCTGCGGACGTCCGCGGGGATACCTGCGGAAGTTTGGGATTTGCCGCTTGTGTTTCCGTGCGCTGGCGCTCAAGGGAGAGATCCCCGGCGTCGTGAAGTCGAGCTGGTAGTAAAGACAGTTGGTAGTTCAGAGTTCTTAGTTCGCAGTTTCACCGTCAACTTAGAACTACGAACCACGAACTTAGAACTGGGGCGTAAGCCCCACGCATTCCCGCTGGTTCTCCTGTTGAAGTGAGACCGGGAGCGAACGGGGAATGAAGGAGAAGGAATGAGTCTGACCGACCCAGTAGCAGATTTTCTGGCGCGGATCCGGAATGCGATCCGGGCGCGTCATCAGAAGCTGGATGTGCCGGCTTCCAAGTTGAAGACCGAGATTGCCCGCATTCTCAAGGAAGAGGGCTACATTTCGAACTACAAGACGCAGGAAGAGGATGGCAAGCAGATTCTTCGCGTGTACCTGAAGTACGGCGGACAGGAAGCGGCCATTCGCGACCTTGCGCGCATTTCGCGTCCCGGCTGCCGCGTGTACATCGGCCGCGACGAGATCAAGCGCGTTCAGGGTGGACTCGGCATTTCGATCATGACGACCCCCAAGGGCGTAATGACCGGACGCCAGGCACGCCGCGAAGGCGTCGGCGGCGAACTGCTCTGCGAGGTCTGGTAAGAGCAGTGAAGAAGTGAAATCGTGAAGAAGTGAAACGGCGGTGAGCCTTTGCCGTGGCTGCGATGAGTTCTTTCGCTACTTCACTTATTTACTTGTTCACTTTTCCGGCTGCAGTGGAACGAAAAACGTTGAAGGTGATCACTGACAACTGCTTTTCGGGACTCGCAAGCCAAGTGAAGGATTGATTCGATGTCGCGTATTGGTAAGAAAGTGATTCCGCTGCCCTCCGGCGTGAAGTACAGGGTTGAGGGCAACACGGTTCTGGTGGAAGGGCCGAAGGGCAAAGTGTCGGCACTGGTTGCGGACGGCATTTCCCTCGAGACCAAAGACGGTGCGCTGCATGTGAACCGCGCCAGCGAAGACAAGGCTGCGGTCCACGGGCTGACGCGCGCGCTGGTATTCAACGCGGTCCACGGAGTGACGAAGGGCTGGACGAAGGAATTGGACATCGTCGGCATCGGCTATCGCGCGGAGTTGAAGGGCAAGGGCACAGTGGTGTTTACGCTGGGCTACTCGCACCCCATCGAAGTTCCGCTGCCTTCGGGCATCGAAGTGGCAATCGATCCGAAGCAGACGCATCTGACGATCACCGGTATTGACCGGCAGAAGGTTGGCCAGGTTGCCGCCGATATGCGTTCGCTGCGCAAGCCCGATCCGTACAAGAACAAGGGTGTGCGTTACTCGGACGAGAAGCTGAAGAAGAAGGCCGGCAAGACGGGCGCGAAGTAAAGCAGGGATCAGGTTTGAGGGATCAGTAAGAAGCTTCTGAAGAGAACGTGTTAATTCAACTGAGCCCTGACATCTGAAACCTGGGATAACCGAACGGGGCCGTAAGGCGGCTCCGCTGATAGGAAAGAGACGAAGATGATCAAGAGAAACGAAATTCGCCAGCGGATTCACTCGCGCATCCGCGCGAAGCTGGCAGGCACCGGTGAGCGGCCTCGGCTGAATGTGTATCGTTCGCTGAATCATATCTACGCGCAGGTGATTGACGACCAGAAGGGTGTGACCATTGTGTCCGCCTCGACACTGGCCGCGAAGTCGAAGACTGGCGGCAACGTGGCCGCCGCCAAGGAAATCGGTAAGGTGATCGCGGAGAAGGCGCAGGAGAAGGGCGTCAAGAAGGTGGTCTTCGATCGCGGCGGCTTCCTGTATCACGGGCGCATCAAGGCCCTTGCCGAGGCAGCGCGCGAGGCAGGGCTGGAGTTTTAAAAGCAGTGAACAGTGAAACAGTGCACAGTGCACAGTGAAGACTCCGAAATGGTGAGAGCATCCAAGTCTGACCACTGATCACTGTCCACTGAAAGAGACGAGAGAGCAATGATGATTTCGAATAAGAAACTCGATGCCAACCAGTACAACCTGAAGGATCAGGTGGTTTCAATTAACCGCGTGACCAAGGTGGTGAAGGGCGGCAAGAACATGTCGTTCGCCGCGCTCGTTGTGGTCGGCGACGCCGCTTCGGGTGTGGTGGGCTACGGATCGGGCAAGGCCAAGGAAGTTCCCCAGGCTATCCGCAAAGGAATTGAAGCGGCCAAGAAGAACCTGGTTCGCATCAACCTGACCGAAACAACGATTCCGCACCAGGTACTGGGGCGCTTCGGCTCGGGCCACGTGCTGCTGAAGCCGGCTCCCGAAGGAACGGGCGTGATTGCCGGCGGCGCGGTGCGCGCGGTGATGACTTCGGTCGGCGTGCAGAACGTGCTCACCAAGAGCCTGGGAACGGCGAACCCGCATAACGTCATCAAGGCAACGTTCGACGCGCTGATTCAACTGCGCGACAAGAGCTACGTGGCCACGGCGCGCGGCAAGCAGGTTGAGGAGCTTTAATCATGGCTGAGACCAAAAAGATTCGCATTGAATACTACCGCTCAAAGAACTCCACGCCCGCCAAGCACAAGGCGGTGGTGAAGGGACTTGGCTTTACGCGGCTCAACCAGATCGTCGAGCGCGTGGACAACGAATCGATTCGCGGCATGGTGAAGACGGTGCCGCACCTGGTTCGGATTTTGGAAGAAAAGTGAAAAGAGTGAAAAAGTGAAACGGTGAAAGATCCTTCGGACCTCCACACTGATTCACTTCCTCACTGATTCACTTCTTCACTGATTCACTTCTTCACTGTTTCACTTCTTCACTGTTTCATCAAACGCGAGTCGTCGGGGATCAACCCTGTCGGCGCTATCAGCGAGGAAAATCATGGCAAAGAATCTATCGAATTTGCGCGCGCCCAAGAAGGCTAACACCGGGCGCAAGCGCGTGGGCCGGGGCATGGGATCCGGCATGGGCAAAACCTCGACCCGCGGCCACAAGGGCCAGGGTTCGCGTTCCGGCTTCAGCCTGATGCGCGGCTTTGAGGGCGGCCAGATGCCGCTGCACCGCCGGCTTCCAAAGCGCGGTTTTACCAACATCTTCCGCACCGAGTACAGCGTGGTGAATCTTGACCGGCTGGCCGAGCTTTCCGTGAAGGAAATCGGCCTCGACGACTACAAGAAACTGGGCCTCGTCTCGAGCAAGAAGGCGCTGATCAAGGTGCTGGGCCCGGGCGAGTTGACCTCGGCCATCACCGTTCATGCGCACAAGTTTTCAAAGTCGGCTATCGAGAAGATCGAGAAGGCCGGCGGCAAGGCCGTGGTGGCGGGAGCGCCGGCGGCAGCGTAGGACACCCCTCCCAGGTCTCAGAACCGGGACCTGGGCACCCCATGTGTCCGCGAACACCGCCAGTCTGCCTTCACGGCTGCCAAGATCGAAAGCTGAAGGCATCCGGCGGAATTCGAGGACAGGTGGCGACCTTCGCGCTTACACTGGATTTTGGCAAGATTCGAGCGGCGTCATCGCCTGAAGCGGAAAACCAAACATGCTTGAGAAGTTTCTGAATATCTTCCGGATTCCTGACCTGCGCAAGCGGGTTCTGTTCACACTGGGCATTCTCGCCGTGTACCGCCTGGGTGCGTTTATCCCCACGCCCGGCGTGAACGCCCACCAGCTTGCGCTCATGTTCAACGCGCAGAACGGATCGGCGCTGGGCCTGATGGACCTGTTTGGCGGCGGAAACCTGCGCCGCATGACCATCTTCGCGCTGGGCATCATGCCGTACATCACGGCGTCGATCATCTTCCAGTTGCTAACCGTGGTCTATGAGCCATTGGCGCGCATCCAGAAGGAAGGCGAACTCGGCCGCCGGAAAATCACGCAATGGACGCGCTATGTGACCATTGTGCTGGCTGCCCTGCAGTCCATCGGCATTTCAGCTATCCTCACCAAGGAAGGTTTGGTTTACCATCCTGGCATCGGATTTAGCCTTATGACGGTGCTGACCCTGACGACGGGATCCGGTTTCATCATGTGGCTCGGCGAGCAGATTACGGATCGCGGCATCGGCAATGGTATGAGCTTGCTGATCTTCGCCGGGATCATTGCAGGCCTGCCCCGCGGCGTGGGCGACATCGTCGCCAAGGTGCAAACCGCTGCCTGGGGAAACTTTACAATTTTTGCCGTGCTGCTGCTGGTCCTGGGCATGATCGCGGTGGTTGCATTCATCGTCTACGTAGAGCGTTCCGAGCGCCGCATTCCCATCCAGAGCGCCCGGCGGATTGTTGGCCGGCGAATGATGGGCGGCTCGTCCAGCCACCTGCCGCTGAAGGTGAACTCCGGCGGCGTGATGCCGGTCATCTTTGCCAGCTCGATTCTCTCGGCGCCGCTGCTCTTCGGGCAGATGGATTGGGTGCAGAGCAACCGCTTCTTCCAGCCGATCATCCAGGCGCTGGCCCCGGGCTATCCCTGGTATGAACTGCTGTACATGCTGGGCATCGTCTTCTTTGCCTACTTCTACGTTTCAATCGTGATGAAGCCGGACGATATCGCCGACAATTTCCGCAAATCCGGATCGTTTATTCCCGGCATCCGGCCCGGCAAGCGCACTTCAGACTTCATCAACGACATTCTCACGCGCATCACGCTGGTCGGCGCGCTCTATCTCATCATCATTTCCCTGGTGCCCACCTTCCTGATTTCGGGTATCCGTTTCGACAAGATCTGGCTGATTGGTAGGTTTTTTGAGAGTTTGCCTACCTGGGCTACACATGGTTTGGGGGTCAATTTCTACTTTGGCGGCACCTCGCTGCTGATCGTAGTGGGTGTCGCTATGGACACTGTCAACCAGATCGAATCGCAGCTGATCATGCGCCATTATGACGGCTTTTCCCCGCGTTCCGGTCGTATACGCGGAAGGAAAAACTGGTAATGTCGTCGTCTGCAGCAAGTGTTGAAAGTGGACAAGAAGCAGCAGTAGAAGGAGATCGAGGGTCGGCAAGGATGATCGTACCTGGACCGATTCTCCTCTTAGGAGCACCGGGCGTGGGGAAGGGTACCCAGGCCAAGGAATTGGTGCAACATTGGGGGATACCCCAGATTTCGACCGGAGACCTGCTCCGCGCCAATGTGAGTCAGGGCACGCCGCTGGGAAAGACGGCAAAGGAAATCATGCACCGGGGAGAGCTGGTTCCGGACTCCCTCGTGAATGAGATGGTGGCCGTCAGACTTCAACAACCGGATACGGTTAAAGGTTACATTCTGGATGGGTTCCCGCGGACGCTGGCGCAGGCGCACTGGCTGGATGGGCGCCTGGCAACGCAAACAGAAGCTTTGCCTCTGGTTGCCGTCAGTATCCAAGTGGATTATAATCAGTTATTGCGCCGCATTACGGGGCGCAGGAACTGCCCGGTCTGCCAGACCATCTACAACATCTATACGAAGCCGCCCCAGCGGGCTGGTTTTTGTGATGTTGAAGGGGCTGCACTGATCCAGCGATCCGATGACACGGAGAAGGCTTTTGCAGAGCGCATGCGCGCCTACGCGGCCCAAACCGCGCCTGTGATTGAGCACTATCGGGAGCTGGGGCGCTTTGTAGAAGTGCCTGGAGATGGGCCGATAGCCGCGATTGCGGCTGGAATTGTTTCTTCCGTTGAGCGGCTGCGCCAATAGCGCGGTGCGCGAACGGGGTTTTGTGCGTGAAGTGGAGTCGAAAGGGCAAGGAAGTGGCGGTCGTACTGAAGTCGTCTCTGGAGATCGAAAAGATGCGCCGCGCGGGCAAAGTTGTCCGCGAGGTGCTGGAGTTGGTGCGCAGCCAGGTCAAGCCGGGCGCCACCACCCTGGATCTCGAAAAGGTGGCCGAGGCGCGCATCGCTGAATTGGGCGCCAAGCCGGCCTTCAAGGGATATCACGGATTTCCCTGCGTGCTCTGCACCTCGATCAACAATGAGGTCGTGCACGGCATTCCTTCGAAGAAGCGTGTCCTCAGGGAAGGGGACATCGTTTCGGTCGATTGCGGTGCAATTGTCGACGGCTACTACGGCGACGCCGCCATTACGGTGCCGGTGGGCGAGAAGATTGCTCCCAACACGGCAAAGCTGCTCGAGGTGACAGAGAAGTCGCTGCATGCGGGCATCTCGGTGGTGAAGCCGGGAGCGACGCTGGGGGATATCGGCAGCGCGGTACAGAAAGTGGTCGAGGCCGAGGGATTCTCCGTGGTACGCGATTTTGTGGGCCACGGAATTGGCAGCCACATGCACGAAGATCCGCAGGTGCCGAACTTTGGCGAAGCGGGTTCAGGCATGCGGTTGCGTGCGGGAATGGTGATCGCGATTGAGCCGATGGTGAATGCCGGCAAGCCGGATGTGCGCGTGTTGCGCGATGGCTGGACGGCGGTGACGGGCGATGGAAGCATGAGTGCTCATTTTGAGCACACGGTGGCGGTTACCGACACCGGGGCAAAGGTTCTGACCGAATAGCAGCAAGATATCGGTCCAAAACTTGAAGGGTGCGGAAGCATCCAGAAGTGGATACAGTTTGTCGAAGGAAGACGCGATTGAGGTCATGGCAACGGTTACAGAAACGTTGCCCAACGCCATGTTCAAGGTGAAGCTCGAGACGAATCACGAAGTGCTGGCTCACGTCTCGGGAAGAATGCGCAAGAACTTCATCCGCATTTTGCCGGGTGACCGCGTAGCCGTTGAGCTCAGTCCGTACGACCTGAACCGCGGGCGAATTGTGTACAGGTATAAGTGAACAGTGATCAGTGCACAGTGATCAGTGAAGGAATCAAGACAAGTTCTGATCACTGTCCACTGTTCACTGACCACTGAGATTTGAACCGCGTCGTCGGCAGATGCGCGGAGAAGGGCAGTAGAGCAATGAAGGTCCGTGCATCGGTAAAGAAGATTTGCGTGAAGTGCAAGGTCATCAACCGCCGCGGGGTGGTTCGGGTGATCTGCGAAAACGCAAAGCACAAGCAGCGCCAGGGCTAGTTCAGCCTGGCAACGAAGCGGAAACTCCACACGAGTTCTGAGTTCGTAGTTCAGAGTTGAAGAGTCGAAAGTGGGCAATTTGTGACTCTGAACTTAGAACTTTGAACTGCGAACTTCGCACAGGGGCTAGTTAGCTTGAGTCAAGGCTTGCGATGAACCCCCGAGTGAACCGCAATAACCCGTGCGAACCGGCTGAGGCCGGAGGCACAAGAACCGAAGTGGCAAAGGATTCAGAATGGCACGTATTGCTGGCGTCGATCTGCCCCGCAACAAGCAGGCCCGGATCGCGCTTACCTACATCTACGGCATCGGCAATCCCCGGTCGCTGAAGATTCTGGAGAAGGCGAATGTTGACGCCCACAAGAAGGTCCAGGATCTCGGCGAAGAAGAGGTAAACCACATCCGCCAGGTGATCGAGGACGAGGGTGAAGTCGAGGGCGATCTCCGCAAGGATACCCAGATGCACATCAAGCGCCTCATCGATATTCAGAGCTATCGCGGCAGCCGGCATCGCCGGTCGCTGCCGGTACGTGGACAGCGCACCCACACCAATGCCCGCACCCGCAAGGGGCCGCGTAAGGGCACGGTGGCGGGCAAGAAGAAAGCGACGGCGAAGACCTAATGGCGAAACCAGAACAGAAGGCCGCAGCCGGCAAAGCTGGCAAGAACAAGAAATTCAAGAAGCGCGAGCGCAAGAATGTGCCGTTTGGCATTTGCCATATTCAAGCCTCGTTCAACAACACCATCGTGACCATCACCGACCAGGTGGGCAACACGCTCAGCTGGAAGAGCTCGGGTTCGCTCGGCTTCCGCGGTTCGCGCAAGGGCACGCCGTTCGCGGCGCAGCAGGCTGCGTCGAATGCGGCATCCATGGCGCGCGATCACGGTCTGCGGGCAGTCGACGTGCGCGTTGCCGGTCCGGGATCGGGCCGCGAGTCGGCCATCCGTGCGCTGGCAGCAGCAGGCATTGACGTTCGCTCCATCCGCGACGTCACGCCGGTTCCACACAATGGTTGCCGTCCGCCGAAGCGGCGCCGCGTATAAGACGCGGCGAGTTCGCAGTTCAGAGTTCTTAGTTCACAGTACCGAAAACTAAGAACTACGAACTTAGAACTCAAAACTAAACATGGGCCGGGAGGAAGTCTCCTCCGGAGATGTAAACCGGCCGACATCCGAAGTCAGGAGAAGAAATGGCTCGTTATACCGGAGCAGTATGCCGCCTTTGCCGTCGCGAGGGCACCAAGCTCTTCTTGAAGGGCACCAAATGTTTATCGGACCGTTGCCCGATTGAGAAGCGCAACTTCCCGCCGGGCATGCACGGCAAAGATCGCAAGGCCAAGATTGTGGGCTACGGCCTCCAGTTGCACGAAAAGCAGAAGGCCAAGCGCATGTACTTCACCCTCGAAGGCCAGTTCCGCGAGTACTACGAAAAGGCCAACCGCGCGCCAGGCGTCACCGGCGAACTGCTCATCCAGCAGTTGGAGCGTCGCCTTGACAACGTGGCCTACCGGCTTGGTTTCGCTATTTCGCGCCGCCAGGCTCGCCAAGTGGTTCGCCACGGTCACGTTTCCGTTAACGGCCGCAAGGTGAACATTCCTTCGTTCCAGGTGAACGTCGGCGACGAGATCGCGATTCGCGAAGCAGCGAAGAAGATGATCATCGTCGAGCAGGGCACGCAGTATGCCGCGCAGAACCCGGTGCCGGTGTGGCTCGAAGCGAATTTCGAAAACATGTCTGGGCGCATTCTCAGCCTGCCCAAACGCAAGGATGTCAACCTCCCGATCAACGAACAGCTGATCGTCGAGTTGTACTCGAAGTAAAGAAACAGTTCAAAGTTCGTAGTTCAGAGTTCGCTCCGTTCGTGCGAGCAACTGTGAACTACGAACTTAGAACTATGAACTCAACCACAAGGAGAACTTGCGCGGCCGCCGCAAAATGCATCGCGACGTACCTGCCGCGCGGGAAAAGAGATAACGATATGCTTTGGAGAGGATTCCAAAAACCGAAGCGCCTGGCAGTCGATGCCGAGACGCTCAGCGAAACATTTGGCAAGTTCAGCGCCCAGCCCTTTGAGCGCGGATTTGGCACAACCATCGGCAATGCCCTGCGCCGCACGCTGCTCAGCTCCATCGAAGGCGCCGCAGTCACCGCGGTTCGCATCGAGGGCGTGTTGCACGAGTTCCAGTCGATCGCCGGCGTCGTAGAAGACGCGACCGACATTATCCTGAATCTCAAACAGATTCCCTTCAAGCTTGTGGGCGACGGTCCCAAGGCGCTGTACCTTCGCGCTGACCACCCCGGCGTGGTTACATCAGGAATGATTGAAGCTGACGGTGAAGTGGAGATTCTGGACAAGAACGTCTACATCGCCACCGTCTCTGAAGGCGGTCGGCTCGAGATGGAAATGCGTCTGAAGCGCGGCCGCGGATACATCTCAGCCGACAAGAACTTCGACGCGGATCTCGGCCTCGGATTCATTCCTGTGGATTCGGTCCACTCGCCCGTGCGCCGCGTGAACTACGTGGTCGAGGCAGCTCGCCTGGGCCAGATCACCGACTACGACAAGCTGACTCTTGAAGTCTGGACAAACGGTGCGGTTCTGCCTGCCGATGCTGTCGGTCTGGCCGCGAAGCTGCTGAAGGACCACATGAACATCTTCATCAACTTTGAGGAAGAGATCGAAGCTGAGTCGCGCAGTGAAGAAGGCCGCGTGATGCTGCGCAACGACAACCTGAACCGCTCCGTCGAAGAGCTGGAACTGTCGGTCCGCAGCTACAACTGCCTGAAGAATGCGAATATTCAGACCATCGGCGAACTGGTGCAGAAGACCGAAGCCGAGATGCTGAAGACCAAGAACTTTGGCCGCAAGAGTCTGAACGAGATCAAGGAAATTCTCGCGCAGATGGGCCTTTCGCTGGGTATGAAGATCGACGAGAGCGGCAACGCCGTTCCAGGGCCGACCAGCATTCCGCCGGCGACCGCACTCGCTGCCAACTACAGCAGCTACGACGATGAGGACGAGCCGCTGGATTCGGTCGATCTCCAGTTGCCCACCGAGACCGAGAACTTTTAAAGGCAGCCGTCAGCTATCAGCTTTCAGCCATTAGCAAGATTCGGATGCGCTGAAAGCTGAGGGCTGATAGCTGATAGCTCACAAGATTCGAAAGCGAGTAATACGTCATGCGCCATCGCAATGCAGGATTCAAACTCGGACGCAACACCAGCCATCGCCGCGCGCTGCTGCGCAACCTGGTCACGTCCGTCATCGTAGAAGACCGCGTGGAGACCACCGTGGCCAAGGCCAAGGCGGTGCGTCCGCACGTAGAAAAGATGATCACGCTGGGCAAAAAGGGCGACGTGCATTCGCGGCGCCAGGCGCTCAGTTTTCTTATGACCGACAAGGCAGTCGAGCGCCTGTTTGACACCGTGGCCCCGCGCTACGGCGATCGTCAGGGCGGCTATCTGCGCATTGTCCGCACCGGCTTCCAGAAGGGCGATGGTGCCGAAAAGGCATTCATCGAACTGCTGGGCGCTGAGAAGCAGCTCGACGAGAAGCGTCAGAAGCGCGACGAAGTGAAGGCCAAAAAGCGCGCTGAGCTCGAGAAGCAGCTTGAAGAAAGCAAGAAGGACGAAGAAAAAGGCGGCGAAGAGGCCGCGTAGTTCTACCGGCTCCTCGCCTCCTGTTTTTCGTCGCAAGTCCAGGTGCATCGTCCATCACGGGCGATGCGCCTTTTTTCTGCGAGAATCTCTTCGGCGTCCCGAACCTTTTCCGTCTTCCACCCGAAGTACAGATCGGAGACCGCAAATTGCTCGACGAACGGGAACTCTGGAAGAAGATCTCCGCAGGCAACGCCCAGGCCTTTGACACCTGGTACCGCGAGACCGCCCCGCGGCTGCACAGTTCAGTCATCGTCTCCTCATCGCGCTCATACTCATACACAAAGCGCAGCTTCTCTTCCGTCACACCGCTCGCTCTCCAGAGCATGAGGACGTTGTACGGCCTCAGGCCCCACTTGCAGTGTCAGGAATCTCCCCGGTTCAATATGTCAGCCATCTCCCCGGTCCGTACCTTCGCAATGTCAATACCCCACTCTCTGAAAATTCGCGCCATCTACCTCATTCTGTTCACGATATTTTTCTCGGAGTTTTGCAGGTTATTTCTTCCAATTTCGTACAATTTCTCTCAGTAGCGAAAAGCGACAGGATGTCGACTGAGGTGACCTTGTGAGCAAGTAGCTCAACCCCGGGGACACTTCGCCACAATCCGGGACGATCATGACTCCAAAATGGTGCAAATGTCATCAAGTCCTTATTTTTGAAGACTTTACCGATTAAGTTGCTTGTTTTCAATCATTTACGAGACCACTTCCGAAGCTAACCGCCCCGGAATCAGGACTTTACCTGAAAACAGCATATCGAGGGAAGAGTGTTGGACCTGCCGGGTTAAGCGAGCTCGGCGATTCGTTTGCCCAGGCTCATCGCGTCGAATGGGGCGCGAACTTTGACGTCATCGTCGAAGTACACAAAAACATCGCGAGCCGTGCGTTTTGGCCCGGGTTCGGAATGTACCCTCTTCCCATCCGAAACTTCTTTTCCGCGCGACCATGCAATGACTCTGCGGGCCCAAACGTCGATAGCATCCGCGGTATAGCCGTTGGGGTAGAGCTTCTCGCTGCCGTGCAAGCGGCAATAAACAATGTCCGCGGTAACGTCCATCAGGCATGGCCACTTCACTGAATCCGCGACCACAAGGGCGATATTGTTCTCACGAAGCAGCGCGACATATTCGGGAATTGCGAAGCTCTTGTGGCGGGTTTCAACAGCGTGATGAAGCGGCAGGTCTTCTTCAACTTCCAGCCATGAACGGCTTGCCATCCATTCGTCGCGTTGCCGCGCATAGGCTGCCGCCTGTTTTTGTGTGCGCGGCAGAAGCTTGAAGAAGTTCCCGAGACGCGTCAAGTCGATGGAGAAGTTTGGCGGGAACTGCCACAGAATCGGCCCCAGTTTTTTGCCGAGCCGCAGCAGTCCCTGTGCAAGGAAGTTCGCCAGTGCTGTCTCGACATTCTCAATCTTGCGAATGTGCGTGATGAACTGCGAGCCCTTGATGGAGAAGACAAAATCGTCGGGTGTGTCCTTGCTCCATGCCTGAAAGCTTTGCGGCCTCTGGGTCGAGTAGAAGGTTCCGTTCAACTCGATGGAATTGAGCTGGCGCGAGGCGTACTCAAGTTCGCGCTTCTGCGCGAGATCCTCAGGGTAGAAGGTTCCTCGCCATTCGTCGTAGCGCCATCCGGCGATACCGATGCGAATTTGTCCATGTTGGCTCATTTGATCTTGGACGCGCTAGATTGGACTAGCGACCGCAATTTCACACCGGCAGTGTATCAGGCGCCGAGAATATCGCGATGATCAAGCCGCCTTTGAGAGGCGGTTAGGCCATCTCAGGCGAATGCAGAGATAGGTGATCAAAAGCAGCACCACGGCGCCGCAGCAATCGAGCAGCACGTCCGAAGGTACACCGGTGCGATTGGGCAGGAAGGATTGATGGAACTCGTCGGAGCTCGCGACCAGCGCAGTGCCCAGTAGCGCGAGCGTGGCATTCCGCAGGAAGCCCGCACGGGGCAGGCTCAGCCACCAGGCGCGCAGCCACAGCAGCCCCATGGTGCCGTAGCCAACAAAGTGGCCGGTCTTCCGAACGACATGATGGAAAAGCTGCCAGCGTTCGTCGCTGACCCGCCCGAAGATGTGCTCCCATACCCAGCGCAGTGGCCCGCTGGTCTGATCGGCGCCGAAGTACGCGGTCGATTCCATCACGATCACGCAAATCGCAAGAAACACCGGCATCCAGGCGCGAATCCAGAAGCGCATCGATCGTCGATCGGTCGTATTCGTCGGCCTATTCAACGTGGTAATTCGGCGCCTCACGGGTGATGATAACGTCGTGCACGTGGCTTTCGCGAAGGCCGGCATTGGAAATGCGCACAAACTGCGCCCTCTCCTGCAACTCTGCGATCGTGTTGCACCCGAGATAGCCCATGCCGGAGCGAAGACCGCCGACAAGTTGGTAGACCATGGCTTCGAGCGGCCCGCGATAGGGAACGCGGCCCTCAATGCCTTCAGGAACGAATTTTGCCAGGCGGTTTTGTCCGTTGCGTTCACGCTGGACCACGCCTTCCGTGTCAATTTCCTTGGCAAGATCTTCGGCGCTCTGGAAGTACCGTTCGCCCGATCCCTGGCTCATGGCCGTCAGCGAGCCCATGCCGCGATAGCTCTTGAAGCTGCGGCCTTGGTAAAGGATGGTTTCGCCGGGGCTCTCGTCCACGCCGGCAAAGAGCGATCCAATCATCACGGAGTTGGCGCCCGCGGCGATTGCTTTTGTGACCTCGCCGGAATACTTGATGCCGCCATCGGCGATGACCGGGATGCCGCGTTCGCGAGCCGCACGCGCAGCCTCGGCAATGGCGGTAATCTGCGGCAACTGCCGCGCCCAAAAGGAAAGCTGGCCCTGGTTTATAATTAATGTCTCTCGCAAAATTCTTCGGGGTACTCAACGAAATGATTCGATTTCTGCAAAGACCTGGGCCGCTGAAGAAGTATCTGCTTGGCGGCCTGCTGATACTAATCAGCGCGACCATGGTGATCACCCTGATTCCGGGCGGAAGCCTGGGCAGCGCGTTGGGCTTTGGTGGCGGCGCCGGGCAAGGAGTGTATGCCAAGGTCGGCGACCAGGACGTCACCATGCAAGACGTGCAGCAGCGCGCGCAACAGGCGATGCGGCAATCGGGATACCCGGCGGCGCTGCAGCAATTCGTGAGCGGCCAGGTAGCGCAGCAGATGGTGGTGCGCAGCGCCATGATGGTCGAAGCTTCGCACCTGGGCCTGCGCGTGACCGATGACGAGCTGCGCGAGGAGTTGCGCTCTGGGGCGCTGGGAGCCCAGTTGTTTCCCAGCGGCAACTTCATCGGCCAGGAGCGCTACGAGCAGTTCGTCTCCCAGCAATTCGGCATGAGCGTCCCGCAGTTCGAGCAGCAAGTAAAAGATGAGCTGCTGCTGCGCAAGCTGCAGGGCATGGTCGAAGGCGCGGTCAGCATTTCCGATGCCGACATCCAGCAGGAAGCCCGGCGCGACAACACCAAGGTCAAGCTGGACTATGCCGTGCTCTCGCTCGACAAGATGATGAGCGAGATTCATCCCAACGAGGCTGAGCTGAAAGCGTTTTTCGTCATAAGCCAGGCGCATTACGCCAACGCGATCCCGGAGAAGCGCAAGGCTGACTATCTGGTGATCGACAACGCCAAGGTCTCCGAGCAGGTCGAGGTCACGCGCGAGGATGTGCTGCGCTACTACAACCAGCATCGCGATGAATATCGCGTGCCGGACGAAGTGAACCTGCGCCTCATCCAGGTGCGCAC
>NZ_JBAUUO010000060.1:0-8816 GCF_049582745.1 Occallatibacter sp. | reverse complement strand
TCAGCTTGCGGAGATACTCAGCGCGGTTCGGAATCGTTCCCAAGCTTCGCACGTCACCGTCTGGCTCCGCGACCGCCACGGCGATCGTCTCAGCATGGACATCCAAACCTAAAAATCGTAACTTCTCCTTCATGACCGGCTCCCTTCCGCTTGTGGCTCTGAACTGTGCGTCCTTCGGACGCTCACAGCTTAACCCACGGTCAGCGCATCGGCGCCGGTCACTCCATAGTGACTGTTCCACCAGACCTCCGTGCGGCGTCTCTGACAAGAAGGTGCAATCAGAGACGCGCACAGATTTAGACTGCATTCAACGGCCTGCGAGGGCCATGTCTCGTTCTTCCAATTCTGGCTGATCTCGTCTGCCTATCGTTGCCTTGGGGGCGAATGAATGCCCTGTCAAGAGGCCGAGCACGAACCACGCGAACAGCGCAGCCCCAATTGCGAATAGGATGTCCCCCGGAACTCTCATCCAACGCAGGGTCTGCATGGAACCGGACTGCATGAACTCAGAAGAACGCGCGTACCAGGTACCGTGTTCAATCGATGCCCATGCCTGCAGCAATCCGACCGGCAGCATGCTGAGAATGACCATGAAGATCAATCCAATGTTGAGAGACCAGAAGGAGAGTTTCAGCGGAGTCTCCTTCCACATGCGTCCAGGATTCAGTGCGCGCAGGCAGAACAGCGTGAGCCCGAGGCCGAGCATTCCATACACGCCGAATAGAGCCGTGTGACCGTGAACGGGAGTGAGGTTGAGTCCCTGGACGTAATAGAGAGAGATAGGCGGATTGATGAGGAAACCGAATAAACCTGCTCCCACGAGATTCCAGAACGCAACCGCAACGAAGAAATAGATGGGCCATTTGTAGTTGACGATCCATTGAGACTTCCTGGTCGGTTGCGCGAGACGAATGTTCTCCCAGGCTTCATAGCCAATCAAAGTCAACGGCACAACTTCAAATGCGCTGAAGATTGCACCCAGGCCAATCACCGCTGGTGTTGCACCCGCGAAGTAGAGGTGATGAAACGTTCCGATAATGCCGCCCGACAAAAAGATCGTCGTCGAGAAGAGCGCGGCCTTGGTAGCGGTGCGAATCTCGATCAGCTTGAGCCGCGTGAATAAGAATCCGATCACGACCGTTGCGAATACTTCGAAGAAGCCTTCAACCCAGAGGTGAACTACCCACCAGCGCCAATATTCGGCTGTAACCAGATGGCTGCGCTGACCGTACATCAGTCCTGCTGAGTAGAAGAGCGGAATCGCAATGCTGGAGATGAGGAAGAGCGAAAGGAGCGCGCGGTCTTCGCTCTTGCGAACCAATGCCGGCTTGAGAGCCGCGACCATCAGTACGAGCCACAGTACCAATCCGATGAACAGCAGGATCTGCCAGAAGCGGCCGAGATCGACATATTCATAACCCTGGCTGCCAAACCAGAACCACATGTTGCCGAGACGCTGTTGAATACCCATCCACTCGCCGGCGAGCGATCCGCCAACCACAAGAATCAGTGCACCGAAGAGCGCGTTCACTCCGAGACGCTGATACTTCGGTTCATGGCCGCTGACAGCCGGTCCAACATAGAGGCCTGTCGCCAGCCATGAGGTTGCGATCCAGAAAATGGCGATCTGCAGATGCCATGTGCGCGTTACTGCATACGGCAGATACTTGGCGAGCGGAAATCCGAAGAAGGCCTGCCCCTCGACTCCGTAGTGAGCAGTCAAGACTCCCATCAGAATCTGCACGCCCCAGAGGATCACTACCACGTAGAAATATTTCAAAGTCGCGCGTTGCGATGGGGTTGGCTTGAACACTAGAAACGGATCGCTTTCTGGATACGGCCCGTGAACGAGTTCCTTTTCCTGCGACGCATACCACCAGACAAGGCCGCCGATTCCAGCCAGCAAGCCAACGAAGCTCAATACACTCCAAAGAACCGCGCCCGATGTTGGCACGTTGCCGATCAGCGGCTCATGTGGCCAGTTGTTGGTGTAGGTCGTTTCAGAACCCGGACGATCCGTACTGCAAGCCCACGAAGTCCACCAGAAGAAAGCGGCAAGTTGATGCTGCTTTGCGGCATTGGTCAATGCACCACTGGGGATGGCGTATGCCGATCTGCCCGTCGCAAAAACGTCGGTGTAGTAGGCGCGAAGCTGATCAAACGCCGCAGCGCGATCGGCGCTCAGGGTTACGCGATTGCGAGAGACATCGTATGTATTGGTGCGCATCTCGCGAATCAGCCGCGCTTTGAAGATTGCTTGCTGGTCCGGTCCGAGAGCCTCGAAATTAGCCGCCCCGGCCCTCACAGCCCAGGTGTTCAGCAGAATCTCCGATTCCCGGTGCAGCCAATCCGCGCTCCAGTCGGGTGCGACATAGGCTCCGTGGCCCCAGACGGTGCCGATCTCCTGCCCGCCGATCGACTGCCAGACTCCCTGGCCATCGGTGATCGAACTTCCAGTGAAGAGAAGCTGCCCATCAGAGTTGTACACATCGGGGATGGGCGGAGCTTCGCTGATCATCTTCCTGCCGACTCCTCCGAGAACGGCGAAAGATCCAATGATGACGATGGCCAGTGCCACCCAATAACGTTTGTAAGACATGATTTCCCTCACTCAATTAGGCCAAAAATGGTGCGTGATGCTCCTGGGTATAGCGACATTCCAATCTGCGTGTCTGCGGCACATAAACCGGCAATTGGAGGCCCCTGGGAGTCATTGAAAGTACCTCATGAGCGTTTCGCACTGAGGCAACAGTAGCGTTCAGTCATAGGGAAGTGCAGGGACTTAGGTCACTATCCGGCGGAGATAATTCAAAAAATACGGAGACTTATCATCCCAGCAAGAAGCGAGTCGGGGTGTGATTTAGATCACACCGCGAGCGGGGGCTCTCTTCGTTCTTGGTGACACGACGTGGGATTCCGCATTGTGCGGCTAGCTCTCGATGGCAAACGCCCGGCGACCGAGCAAGAAGGTAGCCGTGAGGTTTGAAGCGAATAGAAGCACTCCGCTCAACTCCAGCATGCCTGAAACAGGCAGCACCTTCCATGCGAACGAGGCCAGACCTTCATATGCAAGTGGCTCTGAGGAAACACGCAGCAGGCATCCGGTTTGAAGACAAACCAGGCTGAGGAACATCAGCCGCGTGCTGAAGATACGCTGAATGCCGGCGAAGTGAGGCAGGATGCGCGGCCCAATTGCGAAGACCATCGTCGCCGCGAATCCGACCGTTAGCGCGTGACGCGAGGCGCCCCAAATGCCACCGCGGACATCCATAAATGCGGCCCAGACGCTCATCGATCCAGCCACAATAATCCATGCGTAAGCCAAACGGATGAATGTCGGGAAACTCGGATGGATGCCTTGCGTCTTAGCGTGGCCATGGGGCCGTTCTGTCAAACGCAGAGCAATCCCAATCGTGACTGAGCCAAGAGCAAACAGAATCGTAGCAGGCTTGGGCAAGCCGGAAACCCCAGAAAGAACACCCGCGATGTCCAACAGCAAAGACACCCGAAACCAGCGAGCACTGGGCTTCGAGATTGCGAGAAAGGACGGCAACCAGCGCGCTGAGAATCCCCATACCACCGGAACGACAAATCCCCAGCCAAGCAATATGAGATATTTCTGATCGAGCCCATGCGGAAAAGACCGGAGGCCGTTCTCCAATGCCAATCGAACACACTCGACAGAATTGAAGATGACAGCAGATGCGAGCCCTGCAGTGCCGATCAGAACGGAGATCATCCAGAGTTCCATCGGCGCCTTGGCCCTGTTTCCGTCACTCGATTCCGGCAGCTTGTGGTGTGAGGCCGCATATAGAAACAGCAACACGGCGAGCAGCTCAAATCCAGCGGAAATCGGCAGAAGAGCGCGCCAGTGCCAGCCATAAATATTTCCAAACCAGCGCATCGCAACGCCGGAAGTCCACAGCACATAGCAGGAAAGCGGCACACGAAGGACCGAGCGCCCATGCGCGGGTTGCGAATAGAAACCGATGCCGAGAATGAAACTACCGATCCATCCGAACATCTGTGCGTGTCCGTGGCCTTCCATCCATGCAGCCGGCAAGGTGCCCAGTCCGTGATGAGCACTGATTGCCATCAGGTTTGAGAATCCCAGCAACGTTCCCGGCAAGGCCATAAAGAAGAGTCCGCTCGCGATCCATGCGCGAAGCATCAGGCTCTTTTGCCGTTCACGCGCGATGATTGCTGCGTTCTCACCGAGTGCAGCGCCGGTAACAGGTTGATCAAACGCTGGAATCGTAGCCATGGCTAACTCCTCGCCTTGATTTCCGTTTCCAAGTGAATGGCACGTGGAAACAGGACATGATTCTCAAGATGGACATGTTGCCCGAGATCCGCCTCAAATTCGCCCAGGCCGGAAAACAGGGCGATATGCGTCGCGCAGGCCCACGACGGCGTCTCGAAGTGATTGGTGAGACGAACCAGCTCGCTCATGATGTGGCCAGCGGATTCGTGCTCCTGCTCCATCATGAAGATCGGGTGAGCTACCGAACGGAAACACGCATGCGCGGGAGGATAGGAGACGATCGACGCCTGATCCATCTGCGAGATGAACGGAAAAAGCACTTGCTCTTCCTTCTCGATATGGGCGTACATCTCGCTACGAAGTTCTTCAACTACTTCCGCAACCTTTACCAGCTCGGGATCTCGATCACTCCGCTTCGCCGCGACATTCGATGCCATCTCGGCCAAAGCTGGAAGGTCTTGACGAACGCAATGGTGATGAACGCGGACGATGTGCTGGATCAGGCGACCGAGCGATACACTCAGAGCATCGAACGCCAAACCGCCATTCTCTTTGACCTCTGCATCAGCAAGCTTTTCGAGAACTTGATCGACAGAGAGTTGCAGCTCCCGGCAAGCAGCCTCGAGCGACAAGTCCGCCTGCACGCACAGATCAATATCGAATCGATGAAAGATGCTAGCTGCGGACGGCCTGCTGGTTACGATCTCGCGGATAGACTGCGTTGCGGTAGACATAAGCACTCTCCACCAGCAACCGTAACGGTCAAGGGATTATGAAGCAGTAACTTATGTCACTCGGAGCAGAAAATGATCTAGGACGAGGTTTCCAACAGAGCTTTCAACCCGCCTAGATCTTTTACGACGATTTGTCGCGCGTCTACGTCGAGCAGGCCTTCAGCCTGAAGGCGCATCAGGTTGCGGGAAACGAGTTCGCGCACGGTACCGAGTTGATTGGCAAGTTCCTGATGGGTTGCAGGAAGCTGAAATTCAATTCCGCGAGCGGTCTTCCTGCCCTCGCTCTCTGCGAGCTTGAACAATACCGAAATCAAGCGCTGGCGGATCGTGGTAAACGAAAGCTCTTCAATAATTCCCACCAAGCGTCGCAATCGCGTCCCCACCACCTGGAGCACTTTAAGAGCAACCTCTGGATGCTCCATGCAGTACGCCTGAAAATCGCGACGTGAGATAAATGCAATCTCTGCATCCTCGATCACCACCGCCGAAGCCGGAAACGGACCGCCATCGAAGACCGGCAATTCCGCTACCGATTCGCCCGGAACGTTGATCGCTAGAACCTGTTCGCGGCCGCTCATCGAAGTCTTGAAGATGCGAACTTTGCCTTGTGCGATGATGTGCAGACCATTGCACGGCTCGCCTTCAGAGAACAGCAACTCCCCGGCACTGAACAGCTTGCGAACTGTTCGCGCGGCCAGCGTCATCAACTCCAGCGGCGTAAGGCTCGACAAAAGCGCGGTCTTCCCAAGGGCGGTAGCGAGGTCAGTGCGTTCAGCGGTCACTTGAGAATCTTACGGCATGCTGCAAAGCCCGCGTCATCTTTGGTTTCATGCAGGTTTCTCCCTCCTTTTGGTCGCCTGACTAGAGACTGAAGCTCTGGGCTGAAGAATTCCCAAGAATACGACGCATCGTGGGACTTTGGTCACTGAATCCCCTCGCTCTTCGCGGTCTCATAGGTTGCATGAACCCGCAAATCAACACCACCGACTTTAACGAGCGCCCCTTCATCGCCATCTGGGAAATAACGCAGGCATGCGATCTTGCGTGTGTCCACTGCCGCGCATCTGCCCAGCCAGACCGCAGTCCCATGGAACTAAGCACGGATGAGGGCAAACATCTGATCGATGAGATCGCGGCCTTGAAGGTTTCGGTCTTTGTGTTGACGGGCGGCGACCCCATTAAGCGTCCCGACCTTTTCGAACTGATCGGGCATGCGCGCTCAGTGGGAGTCAGAGCTTCGTTGACGCCAAGCGCCACGCCTTTGCTGACGAAGGAAATCATTGTGAGGCTCAAAGATGCCGGCCTGGCCCGGCTCGCCGTGAGTATGGACGGGGCAAGCGACGAAACCCACGACGCATTTCGCGGAATGGGCGGGTCATTCGCGAGAACGCTCGATGCCGTGCGCTGGGCAAATGAGATTGGACTGCCGGTGCAGATCAACACCACCTTCAGCCGCAGGAACATCAACGAGATCGACAATATAGTTGCCTTGATGGAGAAGCTGAAGATCGCCCTTTGGAGCGTCTTTTTCCTCGTTCCGACGGGACGTGGAAAGCTGAACGACTTATTGAACGCGGAAGAGTTCGAATCGGTCTTTGCCAAGGTTTACAGTCTGTCCAAAACCGCAAGCTTCGATATCAAAACAACCGAGGCGCAGCATTACAGGCGCTTCCTAGTGCAGCAACGCGTCGCTGAACGCAAACTGGGAATCGACCTCGCCTCGCAGCACGAGCGGGCCGTCGACGCGATTGGCCGCGCACCGCGAGGCCTCAACGACGGCAAGGGATTTGTCTTCATCTCGCACAAAGGGGAAGTTTTCCCAAGCGGCTTCCTCCCACTCGCGGCCGGCAATATCCGTGAGCAAAACTTGGCTGAGATCTATCGCGAGTCGCCTCTGTTCCGTAATCTGCGCGACACGAAAAAGCTTGAGGGAAAGTGCGGTTCCTGCGAGTTCAAAGAGATCTGCGGAGGATCGCGCGCCCGGGCATACGCCCTGACCGGAAACCCCCACGCTGAAGAGCCATGCTGCTCCTATATCCCAAAGGGCTACATGCAGCCGCCGCTGCAGAATAAAACTGCGACATCCCTTCATGTTCTTCAGGGCGCTTGAGAGCAGCAAATCCCCGAATGGGCGACAATCACAAGGGACGGAAAGACAGGAGACACCCATGGCGATTCAGATTGGCGCGAAGCCCGACAGCGCTTTTGACGACCCGATTGGCATGCTCAAAGACTGCCACCGGAGGATCGAGAGCTTCCTCGGTATTCTCTGTGTTGTGGTCGACCGCGCACAGGGCAGAAGTCTTACCGACGAGGAGCGCGTCGCAGTTCAGGCTGCACTGTAGTACTTCCGTAGAGGCGGGCAGCGCCACACCGCGGATGAAGAGCGATCCCTGTTTCCACGCCTGCGCAAATCGGATGCACAGGCCTACGAAGAGATCGACCGGCTGGAAAATGAAAAAACGACCTGCACACGTCTGCCGAAATATCCTACTCAGCCTGGATTGAGTCCGGCGAGCTCGGTCCGGAGGAAGCACGGCAACTGCTCTCCGAAACGTCGCGCCTCAAGCAACTCTATTCTGACCACATTCAGGTCGAGGAAACGACAGTCTTCTCTCGCGCCGCGCAGGTGCTGGACTGCAATGCGCTCACCGCGATTGGAACTGAGTTCCGATTCCGCCGGAAATAGCCTGTCTCTGCAGATTCCATTCAAAACCAAGTCTTAAATATGTTTTGAGTGACCAAAGTCGCTGTGGCGGTCTACCGATCTCCTTAAGCTGTGTTCAAGGAGATCGAAATGACCGCAACCACGCAAACCGTTCGCGAAATCGCACTGGAACAGCCGACCGCAATCCGAGTATTCGAACAATTTGGAATCGACTATTGCTGCGGGGGCCGCAAACCACTCGCCGAGGCATGCGCTGCCGGAAACTTGGAAATTGCAGCGGTCATCGCTGCGTTGGAGGCGGCGGAAAAAAAGCCCGGGACCGAGCTCGATAACTGGACCGACAGATCGTTGGAGAGCCTGAGCTCACACATCGTGGCCAAACACCACGCATATGTGAAGAGTGAGCTGCCAAGACTCGCCCAGCTCGCGCAGAAAGTCGTCAATCGTCACGGCTCAACGAAGCCCGAATTACCCCTGATTGCGACCGCTCTCATGCATCTGGACGAAGAACTCACTCAGCATCTGGCCAAGGAAGAAGAAGTTTTGTTCCCCTACATCACTCGCCTCGAGCAATCCCTGTCCAACGGGACGCCCAAGCCGCATAGCTGCTTTGGCACAGTTTCGAATCCGATCGCAATGATGACACAGGAACACGATGCTGCCGGAACTCTGCTTGCTGAAATCCGCCGCCTCAGTGGAAATTTCACCACTCCTCCGGATGCATGTCCTACCTTCCACGCCTTCTATGACGGCTTGAGGGAATTCGAGCAGGACCTGCATCAACATATCCATCTCGAGAACAATATCTACTTTCCGCGAGCGATCGAATTGGAGAAGTCTGTCAGTTAAGTCCAGGATTGCGCATATGCGCAGGAACGAGCTACTTTGAAGTCCGATACAAGACGGCTTTGACCTTGGGGAGGCAGTTGCTGTTTTATCCTCCTGGCGAAGTCACATGCAACTCAGAATGTAGCCCTCGCTGAATTAGGGGGAGAATTGATCACGAAGATTTCGGCCGGTGTCTACAAATCTAATCCACCTGGCCGAATAACGTCAGGACTCTATCGGAGCTGCTCCGCGATCAGGCGTGAGGGGTGGCAGGAGACAGCGCGGAGCAGGTCGGATAGAGCGGTTTGAAGGAAGTCGCTGG
>NZ_JBAUUO010000059.1:0-203534 GCF_049582745.1 Occallatibacter sp. | reverse complement strand
CATGCTCAGGAGGAACCAACTCAGCCTGCGAGAAATCCGATGCGATTTGTTCTCGGTAGAAAGTCTGGCCAGCGCGCTTCATGTTCGCAAGGCAGAGGTCGTCTTCTGGATTCAACAGAACTGGCTCCAGGCTTCAGTCGCCACTCAAGGCAAGCGGCGTTTCTACATCATCACTCCCGAAGCGCTCAAGGTCCTTTACAAGCATCATCACGGGGATCTCACGAATCGTGGCATTCGGAACCAGGCGTTATTTGAGGCTTACGTTGAATACTGCTTCGTCCCCAAACACACGGTTGGGGAGCAACTGCTAGTCGTCCGGCGAGACAAACGTGAACGGGCGGCTTTTGCGGCGTTGGGTGACCAGGCTACTGATAACGAAGAGGAGGACGATAGCGATGAGATCGATTCGGACATGGACGGGCGGTATCGCATCGAGATGGCAGAGAGGGGTAGCTCAGAGGGAGACCCGGGAAACGGCGAAGCATGAGCTTTGCCCGCGCTGCGGCACCCCGATTCTTTCGTCCCGAATGTCGTTGAGTGAGATGGCTGTGTCGGCCCTTTGTGGGAGCCTCTTGCTATCGATCCTCATTTCGGTGTTCCTGATAGCCGAACCGTGGTTAGAGGAGGCTGGCCACCGATTCGTTGATCGAATGGTCTGGCACGAGCCGCTCGACAGTTGGAATCTGTGACCGGTTCGTTCAAGACGTTGCTGTCGGGCCGGCTTATTCCGCCTTATTCGGGTTTCCGTCTTCGAACTTTGGCGATGCGGCGAGGATCGATGCGCGGAAAGCTCCACGTGCGATGTGTCGAAGAGCGACTCGAAGTCAACAGTTAAGCCAAGGGCCACTTGTCCGGAAAGGCGACTACGAGGCGGTTCCGATCAAGGCTAGCGACTATTCGCTCAAGTGGATTGCCGCAAAATTCGACCAATGGCATTCTTGGACCTAACGTTTTCAGGGATTAACCCTTAGAATTCAGCGTAGCAAGTGTGCAATGAGCAGTTTGCAATAGTCAAAAGAACTCAACTCCAAGCTTAGTTCCGGAAGATAACAAACAGGAAACATGGCCCGAAAATCTTCGAGCGAATCCTGGGGAATGAACTACCAGGACCTACAGTGAATGCTTCCGAAATGCTCCGTCAGTTGCTGGAATCCGAGGGCCAATTTCTTGATAGAATAGCGATGTACATCGAAAGCGGGAATGTACGAGGCGAAGGGGTTCGCCTTAACCGCTGTTCCTTCCTCTCTTCATTCGCGTGGACGAACAGATGATAACCCCTGGTGAGATTTCGCCGGGGAGTTGCCTGTTCACACGGATCTTCCAGCAATCCCATCTCACCTCCAACGCACGCGCTTACTGTTTCTGCGCAAGGAATGGAGGAATCTTGAAGATCGTCATCATCTCCGATATTCATGGCAACCTCGCGGCCTTGAATGCACTGCCAGAGCGCGATTTCGACCAACTGTGGTGCATCGGCGATCTGGTCGACTACGGCCCGAATCCGCATGAGGTAGTCGAGTGGGTGAGACAACAGGCCAAGGTAACAGTCCGCGGCAATCACGACCATGCCGCAGGATTCTCTGTAGATCCGCAATGCTCGACCCCATTCAAGAAACTGGCTGAGGATACTCTGCGCTTTACGCAGGTTGTTTGCACGCAGGACGATTTTGGCTTTTTGCGAAGTCTGCCCATTCGGCAAGAACTGACAGTAAATTCCGCCCGCTTTTATCTCGTACACGCTATTCCTAGTGATCCGCTTTTCGGCTATTGCCCTGAAGGGTCTGACCAATGGAAGCAGGAAGTCGAGAGAATCAACTCGAACTTTCTCATCGTCGGTCACACTCACACTCCCTTCGTGCGACGCGAGGGCAACACAATCATCCTGAATCCGGGAAGTCTTGGCCAACCAAAGACGGGACGCCCGCTGGCGTGCTACGCCGTCTGGCAAGACGGGCATGTTTCTTTGAAGGAGTTCGAATATCCCGTAGCTGACACCATTCGTGGAATTCGCGCTATGCCAATCTCCTCAGAAGAGCAGGACGCTCTGATCGGTCTACTGCGAACGGGCACTTTGCCTGCGATGCAATCCTCGAAAGCGACAAGGTAGTTCGCAATGGGCGCGCACCAGATTCAGCCGAACCAAACGATTCAGGAAGCCATCAGAGAGCTGGATTCCTTAATGGGTGGCGAATCTGTGGTGGAGAGAGTGGTCGCGTTCGGAAAACAAGCCATCCCTCATCTCGAACACTTTCTGTTGGACTGTCCGCCAAGAACGGTTTTTATACCGCGCTGCCGTGCCGTCCGCGCTCTTGGAGAGTTGGGCGCTTACTCGGCTCTCACGCGCTACTTCGAGCGATACCAGCGTCCCGCTGACTCTGCCGTTCTGTTTGCGGAGGACGCAGTCCGCAGTGCGGCAGCAAGAGAACTCGCCCAAGTCCACTGCGACGAAGTTTATTGCGTATTACTGGAAGCTGCGAAGCGGCGCGCGACCAGCGGCCTGGTTCAAGCGTTGGGCGCATTTCGCCGTCGCGAGAGCGTCCCTTTGCTGTTCGAATTGCTCGAAGACGATTTGTGCAGATCGGACGCAATGACGGAATTGCGAAAAGTACCGCTGGCAGCCCAACCCTACGCGATCCTGTTGCTCCGCGGATGCGCGGAGACTCCAATTCAAGGGTCAATGGCGACGCGGCGACGGCACTGCACTCTTCAACTCCTGGTTGACTTCGGCATTCCAGAGAGTGACTGGCCAGAGATTCAACAGTATCTGCACGACGAAGATCTCGATTGCGTCATCGCCACGACGCGACTGGGGCTATCCCTCGCTGGGGATGTAGATAGAGAGAGCATCGTCGAGGCGTTGATCGAGGCATCGGCCAGAATGAATTGGGCGCAGGAATTGGAGGTGACCGAATTGCTGGACAGGCATCGTGCTACTGCCAGGCCAGCCGCCAACACCGTCGCAGTGCGACACGCAGATGAGGGTGAGAAGCCGAACTGGGGTTCGCCCTTATGGCGCATCCTTTATCACGTTCTCAGGGGCCACTTAGAGGAGGCGCCTTGATCCGATGAACCTAAAGGAGTACGAGCAGGCAAAGTTCTCGATGGCGGAGATTGTCCGGACTGCGCAGGCCATCGATTCGAAGGACGCGGAACTGCAATCCGCGTCCCGTGAACTGTTGACGCGCCTGGCAGACGATCGCTTCAACTTGATGTTGGTCGGCCGCTTCAGCCGCGGCAAATCCACCCTGATCAACGCTGTCCTTGGTCATCCGTACTTGCCAACAGGAATACTGCCCCTCACATCCGTTATCACTACGGTGCGATATGGAAGTCGTCCCCAGGTTGTTTTGAATTTCAGAAACGCGGGCTTGCCGCGCGAGATTCCGCTCTCGCAGTTGCCGGAATATGTGACTCAGCAGTCCAATCCCGGAAATGTGAAACATGTAGCGTATGCAGAGATTCAAGTGCCGGTGGAATTGTTGCGCCGTGGACTGTTCTTTGTAGACAGTCCCGGGCTCGGCTCCTCGATCACAGAGAATACCGAAACCACGGAGCGCTTCTTTCCGGAGGCAGACGCCTTTGTCCTAATCACAAGCTATGACAGCCCGCTCTCGGAAGAGGAGGACCGCGCTCTGCGCAGGATTCGACAGGCGGATCGAGTTCTTTTTGTGATTGTCAACAAACATGACACGGTGAGTCCAAGCGAGCGAGGACAGGTTCTGGAGTTTGTGAAGGAACGTCTTGCTCAATACTTCTTCTCAAGAGAGCCACTAGTTTTCTCCGTTTCTGCACGTCAGGCTCTTGAGGGAAAACAATCGCGAAACGACGAACTTGTCGAGTCAAGCGGCATTCGCCAGCTGGAAGACGCGCTTTTCCAATTTTTGACTGAAGAGAAGGCGGAGGCGTTTCTCGCAAACATTCAAACGCGGGTTTTGGCGTTCCTCACTCAGAGGTCCGACCTAGAACGATTATCTGAGCGACGGGAGATCCTGGATGGCCTCCTTGCAAGGTTCCGTGAACTGACAGCGCCCTCGCATCTGCCTCCACAAGAAGTCGCCGAGGACCGAGGCAAGAAAGCTGGCGTCACAGTCGGCATTGCGCTTGAGAGGCGAACCGGGTGCTGGATCTGTGGACAGGTACTGGAAGCCGTCTTTCGATTCCTGAGCAAGCACCAATACGACCTAACTATTGACCGCGCAGCGCAGCAGGAACACGCAAAACGGGGAGGCTTCTGCTCTCTGCACACCTGGCAGTACGAGAATATTTCTTCGCCCTACGGAGTCTGCGCATCATATCCGGCGCTAGCTTACCGTCTGGCGTCGGAGCTACAGGCGCTGGCCAACGACCTGGACGGGGCGACCAGAACTTTTGAGAGCATCAACCACTTGGCCGCATCTCAGGGCACCTGCCAAGTATGTCAAGTGCGCATCGAGACGGAACGAAATGCCGTCACTGAGGCGGCAGGCAGAATCCGTGAAATCGCGAGGTCACAGGCCGGCAACATGCCCGCTTGCTGTCTCGTTCATCTTGCCATGACGACCGCGGCGCTCGGGAAAGGAAAACCCGCCCAGGTATTGTTAGCTGCCCACGCCAGGTTTCTTGAACGACTTGGGGAAGATGCGCAGCGCTACGCGCTTCGCCACGATGCGCTTCGCCGGTATCTAACCAGTGAAGAGGAGCGGCGCGCGTCACAGCTTCTGTTGCTGATGCTTGCCGGTCATCGAAACGTCAACGCGCCTTGGCAGGTGGAATTTCTGCTTTAGAGTCTCAAGACGAATCTAGAATTCCCTTGAACGCTCAGCGCCACGAGTACCATGCAGCGGTTTCAGGGGTGGATAAGGAATACGCACCCAGCAATGACGAGAACTGCCTCGATCAACAGTATGAATGCTGCTTTCGGGAGATGATCGAGAATTCTCTTGCCCAGAAACGAACCAAGCACCATGGCTGGCCCCAGTGTCAGACCCACGAATACATCCGATTGCGTCAGCACAGAAGTTCCTCCGTAAGCAATTAGTTTTGTAACGTGCATGATCACGGTGGAAAGCGCCTCTGTTCCGATATAAGCTCCCTTGACCAGGCCGTAGGCAAGAAAAAATGGGGCCATAAGGGGACCAACGCTGCCCAAAAGAGCGGACAGAAAGCTGGAAACTGCGCCGATTCCGGCGAACGCCACCGTGGGAAAGGGCTTCATGACTCGCGGTCTGATATGGCGTAGGACGACGACTCCCAGAAGGAAAACCCCGAGGAGACGGGTGAGCAGGGTCAAAGGAGCGACCGCAAAGGCATAACCGCCAAGAAGTGCCATCGGAATCCCGCCGAGCGCGAACCAGCCGACGACTTTCCACTCCAACTGGCTGCGATTAAACCAGACCCGGCTTCCGTTTCCGATCAGTTGCGCGACAGTAAGAATCGGAACGGCATCTCGTACTCCGAAAGTTGCCACCAGAATTGGCAGAAGGACGGCGGCTCCGCCGAATCCTGTGACTCCCGCCAGAGTGGATGCAACGAGTGCCCCCGCAAGAAGGGCGAACCACTTTAGAATCTCACTCATTCAGATAGCGATTCCCTCCCTGCTCAATGGCGGTAGTGCATACAGACATTTCAGTTCGGATACTTCGGACTCACTGGGATAACGGATCAAACTTTCATCCAGGAAAGTCTGAGGACGGGAAAGGGCAGGGTCCGTGTTTTGATAGTCCGAACCGTCAGTTCACTCGCGGCGGCCCATTCTGTAATCGAGATAAAGAACATGCACCTTGATCTGGTCTCCGGCATAGTAACGAGGGAAATGCGCCATCTTCAGCATGTGAACGATGGAGCCGGGATTTCCGCTGCTCCATTCGACCAGTTGATGCAGGACATGATCGAGGTTTGAGGCCCAAAGTCCCGTATTGCTCGCTTCTCTCCGCGCGAATTCCAATGCAATGGGCGGCACGAACTCCTTCAACTCCAGCCGTTCCGCTTTACCGGCGCACATGGGCTGCAAATTCCCAATGTCTTCCATGTGCGGTGTACGAGCTACGAAGATCACCGGAGTCCGATCAAAATAATTGAGGTCCTTAATAAGACCCGTCACAACACGCGACGGACCCGCCAGGTGATCAAGCGCGAGGGAAAACGGATGTTTTTCGAGCGCACGTTGCACAATGCCCTTTAAAGAACCCGTGCGCAGAGACGTACAGTTTGCAGGAAGGTCAATTCCGGGCTTTGCCACGCGCCGGAGCTCCTCAATCAGAGCCAGCAACATTTCGCGCGGAGACTGGACTTGGGGAGCAAAGAGGACGAGCGGTTGTGTTTGGACAAAGGCCCGCAGCAGGCGCGTCTTGCCGACCGCTTCCGGGCCAAAAATCAGCATCGACTTCCGCCTCTGTGCCTGGGCCTGCAACCGTGCCAGTTCCTCAGTGCGCTCGACGACTGCCAAATACTGCTGAGGATCGATGGTGCCGTTAACAGCCAAAACGGCCATGTTGGAGCCTCATTCGGAAGCGTACTTCTTGTTGAACCTTTTATGGCTGGATTGGATCACCGCGTGTGCAGCATCCCGATCCTTCCAGCCGAGTACCTTCGTTTGTTTGCCTTCAAGGTCCTTGTAAACAGCAAAGAAGTGTTCAATCTCACGGAGAATGTGCGGACGGATGTCTGAGTAATTCTGGAGTTCGACATACCGAGGATTCCCGGCTGCGTAGGCGATGACCTTCTCATCGCAGACACCGTTGTCCAACATCTCGAACAACCCGATTGGACGCGTCTTGCAGAGGCACCCGGTAAAACTGGGACCGTCGCCGAGCACAAGGATGTCGAGCGGGTCACCATCCTGCGCGATCGTCTGCGTGATGAAGCCGTAATCGCCAGGATAGTGGATCGGAGAATGCAGGTTGCGGTCGAGTACGAAGACCTTCAGATTTAGATCGTACTCATACTTATTGACACTATCCTGGGGAATTTCGACGATCGCGGTGACGATATCGGGCGCGTTATCGCCAATGGGGAGTTCAAGATAGCTGTCCATTTTGCTCCTTCTCCAGGCAGAACACAGGAGCAAAAGAAAGACCCCCGCGCATCTGCAGGAGTCATCATCCAACCCGTTTCGGGCGGCGCTTAATGGCGGATTCCTTCGCCAACCTGAAAGTAGCATACTTTGCAACTCAACCGCAACGACTCCAGATGATTAGGTCCAGTCAAGCACCGAAACTGACCGTCGATCTCAACTGGCGATTTCAAAAATCCGCCGGAAGAGGTCTCCGCCATAGCTAGTCGACAGTGGCTCGCCTTCGAGAAGACGAAAAGTTCGCTGGCCATCCGCGAGCCTCTCCGCCCTTAGGAAGAGCGCAGAACTCGATTCTGAACGAAAAAAGCCCTCGGCTAATGCGAAGAGGTGCGTCACATAAAACACCTCGATTCCCATCTTCAGGAATGCGTGCACGATCTGCGTTGCTATCTCCGAGCCTTCGCGCTCATTGGTCGAAGCAAAGGATTCATTCAGCAGAACGATGCTGCCTGGAGCGACCTTATCGACAATCGTGCTCATCCGGCTCAATTCCTCATCGAGCTTTCCGCTCTGCATCGTTGTGTCTTCTTCGCGCTTGAAGTGGGTGAAAATGCCACTGCACACGGCGGCGCAAAGGGCCTTAGCGGGCACGAGCATTCCGCACTGCATCATCAGTTGCGCGAGGCCGACGCTTCGGAGAAATGTTGATTTACCGCCGCGATTGGCGCCTGTAATCACTACGAGCGGCTTGCCGTGACAATTCACGTCGTTGCCAACGGTGCGCTCGCCCAACCTGAGGCTCAGGCAAACATCATAAAGTCCCTCGCACCTGAACCCCGAGTTGAGGCTCGCTAATGGTTCTGGAATGCAGGCGGGCTCTCCCTTCCGTGCCAGCCGCTCATGGAGATTCAAGCAGCCGATGTAGAAGCCGAGTTCGAGCCGCAACATTCTGAAGAAGCTCAGAATGTGATCCGTTGATTGCGTAAGAGCGGTGGCGACATGGACGATTCCTTGCGCCCGCAGGTCTCCAAGTATTCGGAAGCCAGCTTCATCGCGTTCGTCCACCTCGTACACAAGGGCTGGATCGGACTTGCCGGTCAATCCATCCACCCATTCCTGTGCACGCTGAAACCATGTCCGCCTTGTTGTGGCCGTCTGGCGAAGAACGTAGTTGTCGCCTTTGCAGTCGCTGCTTAGTCCGGCGCTCATTAGCACCCCGTTATTGAAGTCGAGCCGTTCGAGGTACTCTTCGACGCTTCGCATGTACTCTTCGTCAAACTCGGTGACGATCATGGCAAAGAATCGCGTGAATCCCTCTGAACGAAACTGCGGGCCATTGTTTGCCGCGATTTGCCAGAGACGGCGGAGCGGACTCACGCATAGTTGAAGGACTTCAGTTGAGCGATGAAGGGCCGAGCTCGCATCCCGCTCCCACATCAGGCTCCAGACTTTTCGTTCACTTTCGATTGCTTCAATTGCAATCGCATAAATCTCTCGGATAACCGCGGGCGCTGACAGACAGTCAGCAACTATCTCTTGCCGGTAGAGAATCGACTCCGGATCGCGAAGGCTTGCGAGGGTGGCGTTCTTTGCAACCTCCCGCAGAAAGCTGTCGTCTGCCGCCATGGCGTCGAACAGAATGTCCAGTTCCAAATCCTGGGTCAACTCTCCTCTATTTGGTGGCAGATTCTCTCCGAGCCGGAAATCGCGGTCGCGATGCATGAGAAAGACCTTCATGATGGGATCTCCCTCTTTCCCTTTGCGGAAATGCGTTCCACAATGGCCTCTTGCGTGAGACGGTATTTCTGAGCGATTGCTGCAGCGTACGCGAGCCCGTCCGCAGGCTTTCGAATGATCTTGAAAGTGCGAAGGGCCGGATCTTTCGGGTCCACAGTGCTGACCATGCTGACAGTGGAATCATTCAGCGTCGCTAATTCGTCCAGGAACGTGACGGTTACGCAAAGCATGTCGAGCGAATGAATGCGCTGGATGATCTGTTTCGAAAGGAACAGCGCGTCGTTCAATGTAGTGGACAGGAAGCTCTCATTCATGATGAGAATACTTTTGTCGCTCGCCTGTTCCAGAATTCTGTGAATCCGCTTTAATTCGTCTTCGAGCTTGCCAGTCAGATTCTGGAGATTTTCCTGCCTTTCGAAGTGAGTAAACACCTGATCAAACAGGAAAAGCTTAGTGTTGGTTCCCGGAACCGGGCAGCCGAGACTGCCCAAATAGTGGAGCTGCCCAACGGTGCGAGCGAGCGTCGTTTTGCCGCCCTGATTCGGCCCTGATACGACGAGAATTCGCTCCCCGTCCTTCAAGAAGAAGCTATTCGTTACTACCGGCAGGTGCTCTTCGACGAGCTTATTTGCAAGCGCCAGATCGAAGGTGTCGTGAGCGTGGATGTCCTTGAGCGTGGCAACCACGGGATAGCAGAATGGAAGACCGCCCTGTTCAATGCGACTCTTGAACTCAATGTAGGAAAGGTAAAACTGCACTTCGCGGTCAAATACCGCAATCACAGAATCCAAAAAGCCGCCATGTCGATCTGGAAATTCCGACAGGCGCAAAAACACTTCCGGATAGAGGCGGGCGACCCGGTCCAGGATAGCGGCTTCGACGTGATTCATCTCCTGCCAATTCGATACTCTGAACTGGTACTCCTTGGATACCCCTTGTCTGAATTTCTCGAAGGCCAGCAGGACATCTGCGCTGAGGTCCGGCTCGTCGCCATATCGCCCCACGGTTACACGCTTGCCCTTGATGTGCAGCGAGTATCGGACCGACTGGAGGTCCGCTCGCAGCCTCGCCGTTTCCGCAGTTAGCAGCCGAAAATCACTAGACTTGGTGTAGCGAGCCAGATAATCGCGTAGGCTTCGGAAAGCGAGCGATTGTGGACTAGCGGACAGGAACTCGTCAGTCAGCCGCGACACAGCGGCACAGTAGCCTTCGACGGCGCTCAGGAAGAACGCATTCTTTTGGAACTTGTAATAGAACTTTGCGGACTGAGCCATGCACGACCGCATTCGCCGCATCTTTTCGGCAAATGCCTTGACCCGCTCAAACAGTGAAGGGTCCTCCAAATCCCGGAACACAGCCTGGCGATAATGGATCTCCTCAACACGCCTGAGAGGCCGGTAGAAAAGCGGCTTTAGATCGTACTCGTCGCGTCCGGCTGTCATTGCTTCAACAACCTGATCGAGGTTCAAATCACCGAAGTACTCCGGTGCCTCGTGGTTCGTGTGCTTCGAGCCATTCTCGTCACTGTCAAAAAGGACGCTGTGAAATGGCGCGGAATGGGTTTTAGACGCAGGAGTACTGTTGCTATGCGATTCAGAAGTGAGGCTTGGCGTTCTGGCGAGTTGCGATGGCACAAGCGGCTCCTCCGAGGTCAAGCCTCGCAGGAGTCATCTTCCCCTCGGGAGAGAGGCGTTTAAGAGTGGACTCCAACACTCGTCCACATTTAGTATACGCGCGATTCGAATGATTCTGCCCGCGCCGGAGCTAGCCATCTAAGCCCAATGTTGACAACCAGTCAGCCCGGGTTCATTATGGTCGCAGAGACATTTCCGCAACGGTGATGGAACTCCACCGATAACCGCCTCACGGCTGATGATTCCTACCCCGATAAGGAGTAGCGCCGTGAAGATGAACCTGCGAAAATCAACTCAACAGCCTGAATACCCGGCCCTCCCCCTCCAAAGTTCTCAATTCTCAGCCCCCTCGCGTGGAGCAATGTCTTCGCGTGGAGCCGAAGTTCGCCGCTGTTGAATCGCCAAGGAGTCCGCTGAAGTCTGGCAAGTTGGCGGTAATTGAACTCAACATGGGGAACCCTGATGGCTCAAACCATTCTCTACAACCTTATCCAGCTCCTGTTCGTGCTCGGCTTCGCTCCCCTGTATGCCGGCGTAATGAGCAAATTGAAAGAGAACGTGCAGAGCAGGCGCGGGCCGAGCGTGCTTCAGCCGTATCGGGACATCTGGAAGCTCTTCCATAAAGACGAGGTTGTCTCTTCCCAGGCAACGTGGATCTTTCGCGTCACTCCCTACCTCGTCTTCATCGTTCCGTTGTTTGTCGCCAGCCTTATCCCGGTTCTCACCGATTATCCACTCGCTTTTGCCTTCATGGGCGACATGCTTGCCGGAGGCTTCTTCCTTGCGCTTGGCGGCTTCTTTGCTGCGCTCGCGGCGGTCGATACCGGGAATCCCTATGGCCCCATGGGAGCCAGCCGGACCCGAATGGTTGGATTCCTGGCGGAGCCGGTTTTCATGATCGTCTTCTTTACCGTTTCGTTTGTCGCTCAATCTACCATTCCCTACATTGTTCAGCAGAAATGGGTCGCCAGCCCCACCGCTTTCTTCTCGCCGGCGCACATCCTTCTACTGATCGCTTTTCTGATGCTGATTCTCGCCGAGGGAGGAAGGATTCCCGTTGACAATCCTACGGGCCACTTTGAGTTGGCAATGATCGATGAATCGAAGGGACTGGAATACTCCGGCCGAGGCGCTGCGTTGATGAAGTGGGGCGGACAGATGAAATTTCTGGTGCTGACCTGCATATTCCTGAACGTCTTGCTGGCGCCTTGGGGCCTTGCAACGGATTTGCAGGTTGGCCACGTCCTTCTGGCGATTCCATTGATCCTTGTCAAGATTTTCTTGTTCACGTTGATCCTGGTGATGATTGAAACCTCCCTGGCCAAACTGCGCCTTTTTCGCATCAGCGAGTTTCTTGGGGCAGCGTTCATCATTTCCGTTGCGGCGATGATCGCGAGCATTTTTTCGTCCGGAGCGGCTTAGAGAAAGGAGCCGGAATATGGTGAATGCGCACACGCAGCTGATCTACGGCCTCAATGCACTCACTGCGGGGCTGGTCCTGCTGGCTGCATTTGGCATGGTGACAACTCGTCAGGTGCAGGGTGTACTTCGGTTTCTTATCGTTCAATCGCTCTTTGTCGCCGCATCGGCGTTCCTGATCGGATTCAACCGCGGCTCCATCGATCTCCTGGCTCTGGGTTGCATCATGATCGCTTCCAAAGTGATCACAATTCCCTGGGTTCTCAGGCGCATGCTGCCAGGGGATCTGTACGAGCGCCGGGAGATCGACCAAGTCATCAACATTCCTTTCTCGTTGTTGCTGGCGCTGGGGTTGGCAATTGCGGCCGAATTTCTGGTTGGCCCTCTGGTAGCCGCCACCCCGGACCCGGTTGTCCATGCGAATCTGCCCATCGGAATGGCTGGACTCCTAATCGGCGCATATTCCCTAATTGCACGACGGGAGGCTATACCGCAGCTTATCGGCATTCTCGCGATGGAAAACGGAGCCTTCTTTGCTGGGATTGCGATCGCGCCCGATCTCCCGGTAATTGCCGAACTTGCCATCGCGATCGATGTGATTCTTATTGTTGTCGTCGTCGGCGTGCTCACCCGGAATATCACTGAAACCGTCGGAACGACAGAAGCCGCTACCATGAGTGAACTGCGAGAGGAGCCCCGGCGATGGCACTAATCGCTGCTGTCAGTCTCCCGCTTTTAGCGGCGCTCCTTTGCTGGTTCCGGCCATTGCGATCAATTGCTTGGGCTGTAACCGTTGTCTGCCTTGCTGTCAGCCTGGGTTCAGCTGTTGTTGCTGTGGGCGAAGTTCTTTCGAGTGGACATGTCGTTGCCGTGCCGGGATGGATTGAAGCGGATGGTCTAAGCGCTCTCGTACTTCTTCTTGTCGCGTTCGTTTGCTTCGTGGCGGCGGTTTTTGCCGGCGGATATATGCGACGTGAGGCTCGATCCAAGGAACGGTTGTGGTGGTTTTATTCGAACTACAACCTGTTCGTGTTTTCACTTGCTGTGGTTCCTGTTCTCGCTCGCGTCAATTTGGTTTGGGTCGGGGTGGAGCTGGTTACTCTGTTTGCCACTCTGTTGGTTGGGTTCGAAAGCACGCCGGGTGCGCTCGAAGCGGCTTGGAAGATGGCGATATTGACCATCATGGGAGCGCCCATTGCGCTATTCGGGTTTCTAACTCTCTACTGGGCCTTTCGGACGAGCGGTGGGGGTACGGCCGAAACCTGGCAGGGCTTATACGCGATGGCATCCACCATGTCGCCGAACTTGTTGAGGCTGTCGTTTTTGCTGGTCTTTGTGGGGTTCGGCGCAAAGGCCGGTCTTGCTCCGATGCACACCTGGTTGCCCGATGCGCACAGCCAGGCGCCTACACCGGTATGCGCTGTGCTATCCGGGATGAAGACCACCATACCCCTCTACGTGATCCTGCGCCTGCTTTCCGTCATTTTGGGTTCGCCCGATGCGCGGATGGGGGAGTGGATGATCGTCATCGGCCTGATCTCTGTGGCGATTGCTGCATTCCTGCTATTGCAAGTCCGCGATTACAAGCGCATGTTCGCCTACTCCACTGTGGAACACATGGGCATCATCCTCACTGCTGCTGGCTTCGCCACCCATGCGGCGGCGTATGGAGCCGTCGCCCAAATGCTGAATCATTCAATTACCAAGTCCCTGTGCTTTTACGCGGCAGGTTTGGTCCTGATGACGTTTGGGACCCGCGAGATTAGCCAAGTGCGCGGACTGTTCCGGATCTCGCCGTTTACTGGCGGCGCGTTGCTTCTATGCTCGCTGGCAATCGCCGGGGCGCCGCCATTCCCAATCTTTTTGAGCGAGTTCTCCATTCTTTCGGCGGGCTTGCGTGCAGGGCATTACGTCGCTGTTGTTATTTTGGCAACTCTTATCGTGGTTGCCTTTGTGGCGATTCTCCTCCAGATGAACGGTATGTTGTTTGGCCATTCAGAATCGACGGTTCCAAAGGTCCCGTTGCCATTGAGCCCTCGCATCGCAATTCTGCTGGGCGCGATACCCGTTTGCGTTTTGGGTATCTACATTCCGGGGCCAATTCACTCTCTCATGGAGCTGGCAGCACAGCAATTGGGAGGGCATTGAAATGACAGCCAACTCGCCTTCCAGCAAAAGTAATAGGCAAGCTGAATTCGAGAGTTTGAGTACCTCATTGGTCGGGCATTTCATGGGCGAGGTCTCAATCGTGTCCGCCAAGGGCGGTTATTCGCTCACGCTCTCGCTCTCACGTGCAGAGATTCTTCCTGCATTGTGCAAATACCTGTTCTGGGACTGTGGTTGCATTTTTGGCGGCATCATTGCAGAGGAACGCCTGAGCCAGTGGCAGCTCCATTACACGTTCCTCTGGCCGGAGTCGGGATGGATCGAAGTAGCGCTCTCTTTGCCGACCGAGACCATGATTGTCCCAAGCATCGTGAGTGAAGTGCATGGCGCAGACTGGCACGAGCGCGAGATCGAAGACATGTTTGGGATCTGCTTCGAGAATCACCCGCGGCTTGGCGACTTCATCCTTCACGACCAGATCTGGCGTGAAGGCATCGCGCCGATGCGCAAGCGTTTCGACATCAACCAACCCCCGCTCGCACGGAAGATCGACCTTGAATGGCAACCGCTTCTGGTGGTTGGAGACCCAGGCTCATTCGCGATGCCGGTGGGGCCTGTGTATGAAGGAGGTCTCGGCGAGCCGCTGCATTTCCTGTTGGAGACGGTTGGCGAGGACGTGATTCGTGCGGTACCCCGGCTATTCTACAAGTACCGTGCGGTTGAGAAAATTGCCGAAGGCAAGAAGGCCAGCGACGTCTTGTTGCTCGCTGAGCGCTTTGCGGCGACCTCCGCTTTTGCGCACTCGCTTGCGTTCTGTCAGGCCGTCGAGAAGCTCAATGACATCGAAACGCCGGAGCGTGCGATGCGCTTTCGTGTGCTCATTGCCGAAGTCGAGAGATTGCGGCATCACGTAGGTGCCATAGGTGACATCTGCACGTCCACAGCATTGGCCGTACCGGCCGCTCACGCATCCATCATCGAAGAAGAACTGCTGCGCGCCTCCTGCGTCTTTACCGGACACCGTTATCTTTTTGGATTGAACGTGCCGGGAGGACTGAGCCGCGATTTCGAAGTGGAGGAGTGCCAGAGCCTTCTGCCGGCGATTGACAAGGCAGCTAAGGAGCTGCAAGTCCTCGAGAACCGGCTGCGCTACAGCAGCAGTTTTCTCGATCGTCTTGAAGATGTCGGGGTCGTCACCGAAACAAATGCGCGGGATCTTAATCTCGTGGGTCCAATTGGCCGCGCCTCAGCGCATTGTTGCGATCTTCGCAGGGCGAGTCCCTATTCCGGCTATCAAAATTATGCCTTTGAGGTTCCGCGTGAAACCGAAGGAGATGGATTTGCACGGCTGCGCGTCCTGTTCGCGGAAGCGGCTCAATCAACGAAATTGATCCACCAGGCGATCGACGGTTTGGAACCGGGAGCGGTCTCGATTCCTTGCGAGGGTATGAGGCCTGGCGCTGCGCTTGGATGGGCGGAAGCTCCAAGAGGTGCGACATTGCATTGGGTGAGGGTCAATGATGACGGTTTGGTGGCGCGGTTCCACGCGATCACGCCATCTTTCACAAACTGGCTTGGATTTCATGTGGCTGCGGAGGATTTCGCGTTTCAGGATTTTCCGATCATACTCGCGACGTTTGGTCTCTCTGCAACTGAGTGCGATCGGTAGAGGTAGATGGAGATGAGCTTTTGGTTTTGGCACGGTTTGCGTAGAGGGATTCAATCGACCCGCTATCCGGGAGAAGCCGAGACGGCTCCAGGCATTTCTCCTGGCCGTCCCATTGACACGGAGTTCGTTTCCGTCGACCAGGCTCAGCTTGCCGCGGCGATCTGCCCGGTCGATGCGATCGGTGTTGTTGGCCGGACTGCGATTGTAGACCACGGAAAATGCGTGAACTGCCAGCGGTGCCACTTGGGCCTTGCACCCGCAATGAATTGGGAAACCGGATTCGAATGGGCCCGTATATCTGAACAGCAAACAGGCTCCGAACCTCTGCCTTCGGCTTTCGCAAAGTCCCTGCATGTAATGGTGGTGGACACCGGAGATTGCAGCGCCTGCCTTCATGAGGTCAAGCAACTCAACAACCCTCTTTACAATTTCCATCGGCTGGGATTCTTCTTCACGGCGACGCCACGTACCGCGGATCTTCTGCTCATCGTCGGACCTGTGAGTGAAAACATGCGCGGCCCTCTCCTCAAGACATGGGAAGCCATGCCTGCGACCAGGCGCGTCTTGGCTGTTGGCAGTTGCGCCATTTCGGGCGGCGTGTTCCGCCGCAGCTTTATCTGCGCAGGGGGCGTTGCCACGGTTCTCCCGGTGGACTTTGAAGTTCCGGGAAATCCCCCGCCTCCTCTTGCAATACTGCATGGACTGCTCGCCGTGGCAGGCCGGAAATCTGCCGTTAAGAGCAACCTGGCGCCTGAAAGGAGATCGTAACCCGATGGCTTCACCGCTGGGAATTTCGATGATCGCAATCTTCCTTTCTTGCGCCGGTGGAATGCTCTTATCAGCTTTCGCTGGAAGAAGGGGCGCTCCTCTGGTCATTGCAGTCGTGGGGAGCATTTCGTCGCTGCTGATGGTCTTTGCGTCGGCGAACGTACTCCTGACAAGCCAAAGCTACGCAGCCACTTTCTGGGCCATCGATGGATTCGGGCAGCTTTCGCTCCGCGTCGATCCTCTTTCGGCCGTATTTCTTTTAGCGGCGGGAATTGTCTATCTCCCGATTTCTCTTTTTGTGAGAGATTTCATCGCCCGCCGTTTGCATGTTGATTATCCTGCCCATCGTTTCGGCGTTCTGTATTTTGCCCTGATGGCTTCCGTGGCTTTGATTCTCGTAGCCGGTGACGCTCTGCTCTTCCTTCTCAGTTGGGAGTGCATGTCGATCCTGTGCTATTTGCTTATCAACTTTGAGCTGGAACCTCAATCCGACAAGCGGGCCGGGTACATCATGCTGGCCATGAGCGAAGCAGGCTTTCTGGCGGTAGTGGTTGCTTTTCTTTTGCTGGGCAGGACGGCTTCAGACCTGTCCTTTCCTGCTCTGAGTGCCGCAGGCGCGACGCTCTCATCATCTGGACTCTGGTGCGTGTTTCTCCTTGGATTCTTCGGGTTCGGCGTGAAGGCCGGCCTGGTTCCTGTCAATCTGTGGCTGCCTCGGTCTTACACCGCGGCACCTTCCGTCTTCATCCCGGTGTTTGCCGGCGTTACGTTGAATCTCGGTTTCTATGGGATACTGCGGCTGGATGCTGACCTCGTCCACACCAGCATCGGGACCGGCGTGCTCGCATTGATCGTTGGGAGCATTACGGCGCTGGTAGGAATTCTCTATGCGACGACAGAGAACGACATGAAGACGATGCTCGGGCACAGTTCGATTGAAAACGCAGGCATCGTCGTAGCCGGTGTGGGAGCTTTCCTGATTTATAGAGCGTCGGGACATCCCACTGCTGCGGCCCTTGCCTTGTCGGCATCGCTCTATCACATGCTCAACCACTCGATCTACAAGACACTCCTGTTTCAGAGCGCCGCCTATGTCGAGGCGGAAACTGGCACGCGGGACATGAACCAGCTTGGTGGCCTGTCACGCCTGTTGCCTGGATTGTCGATTGTCTTTCTTGTCGGCTGCCTGGCAATTTCTGCTGTACCTCCATTCAACGGTTTTGTAAGCGAATGGTTAAGCTTGCAGGCGCTCTTGCGGAGTGCGGTTATATCATCCACCTCGATCAGAATTGTCTTTGCTCTCTGTGGCGCAATCCTTGCCCTCACTGCGGCATTGGCGGTGACCTGTTTCGTCAAGGCGTATGCCATGAACTTTCTCGGGACCCGCAGGGGCACCTGGGAACCGCGCCTGCATGAACATAAGGGCACTGGATTTGCTCCGATATTTCTCGCCGTTTTCTGCCTTTTGCTCGGAACACTTCCAACCTACATACTTCCGTTGCTGAACCCAGCCGTGGAGCCGCTTGCAGGCGCCAGCGCCACCACAACGCTCGTCCCTCCGTTCTTCACGGCGACAGAGCAAAACGGGCAACTTCCGACCGCGTTTCTCCACGATTTTCACAACTTGGGGGCGCAATCCGGCAAGGGAGTGTTGCCGGGCAACGGGCTCGTTGTGTTATTGCGCGGCGGTGAACAGAACCCGGTTGTATTCGCGATGTCCCCAACTTACAGCCTGATCGCTTTAACGATCCTTATACTGCTGGTGTGGTCCATCGTCACCTGGCTCACCCGGAAGCGGTCGGTTGAGCGGCGCGCTCTGTGGGCGGGTGGGATTCCGCGACTCCTGCCGCAAATGACCTACACGGCAACTGGCTTCTCGAATCCCGTCCGAGTGGTGTTCCAGTCGATCTTCCAACCCAACATTACGGAAGACACACGCCAGACGGTGGCTGTACATTTCCGTACCGCCATTCACCGGCAGCGAGAAGAGACGCATGTAGTGGACCGCGCATTTCTGCGGCCTGTGCGGATGACTGCGAGATGGATAGCCGACTTCCTTGCGCGCATGCACCACGGCCGGCTCAATGCCTACGTCGCGTATGTGCTCGCCTTCTTGCTCCTGATTCTTTTCCTGTACCGCGTAACGTAAGAGGCTGAACCGCTTTATACGAGTGCCGACAAATCCCGTTCTACCTGGTTGAGCCGTTCAAGTGCGGAGTCTACGGCGGGAGTTCCTTCTTCTTTGACTTTCCGTGCCCGATCAAGCGCCTGTTCTGCTATTCGACTGATTTCATGCAGCAGCTTGCGAATCTCAACCTCCAGACGATCCCGACTCTCCTGAATGCGATTGAGAACATCGTTTTGCACCCGAGCGCTGTTCGTTTCCAGAAGATGCTGCAGAAATTCCCGAGCCTCGTTCGTGATTATTCTGCGTGCTCCCACCGCCGGAAAGACGGCGTCGGCGAGCCAGCGCAGCGGCGACGGGGGTTGCGCAGTCCCGATGAAGTCCTCGAAAGTGAACCTGGAACGAACGCGGAATCCTTTCTCTGGATCGAGCGCATGGGGCATCCGAGTCAATTCGCTTAGCCCCGCATCGGCGAGCTTTTTCAGGAAGTTGTTTCCCATCTCTACAAATCGACGAGCAACGGCCCGGTATTGGCGCTCGCCTTCATCCTGCTCAGGTTTGAGCCAGGGCATAACCTTGCCGCGCGCGATCTCCTGGGCAAGACGCATCACGCGACGCCGATATTGTGGACCAAAGCCCAGGGAAACGGACGGTAGTTTCCTATTAAATTCCGCCTCAGATTCGTGCCTTGCGGAATTGAAGAACTGCTTGTGCCTGTCACCAAAGAGATCCGAAATCCGATGCTGCTCCGCCATGAACAGAAAACTCAGCTCATGCATGGATCGCTCGGCCTCGCCGATGGTCTCCTTCATGAGATGGATGCGCCGCTCGGATTCTTCAATCGGCCGCTGAAGCGCATCGCGGTCCTCACTGATAATGACCAGGAGTTGCTCACTCAGGCGCTGAAGGCCGCGATCACAAGCGGCGCGAACGAGATTTGAGCCAGAGTCATCAACGAGGTGATACAAACTGGCCAGCAGTCTTTCCCAATCCCGCAACGGACCGCGATTTTGCATCCGTTCGGAGGCACTCACCTCAAAAACCTCGCCCATCGGGCGATGGAGCCGCTTTTCCAGAATCTCCCGCGTGAACTTGGACGCAGCTTCCCGCTCGGGATCGCTTGTGCGGTCAGCCTTGTTGATCACCAGGATCAAGTCTTGAACCTGTTTGCCAACCGCTTCCACCAGCGTCAATTCTTCGCCGGCAATCGGTGGATCGGCTCCAACCACAACCAATGCTGCATCGATATGAGGAATGAATGCCTGCGTCGTTGCCGTATTTCCGGTGAAGACTGAACCCAAACCCGGCGTATCCACAAAACACATGCCGGAAGACAGCAAAGGGCTGGGCACAAAGACTTCCGCGCCCTCTACCGACTTTTTGTTCTCGGGGTTCAACTCTTCGGTCACATATTCTTTCAACTCGGGCATCGCAATATCCCGCCAGGACCCATCGTGCAGCCGAATACGCGCGCGGAGTTTATCGCCAAACCGAATCACAGTGGGCACGGCCGTGACCGGAACGAAGCCGGTTGGGACAACTTCGCAGCCAACGAGCGCATTCAACAGGGTAGATTTGCCGCGCTTGAACTGACCAACACATGCGACATAGAAACGCCCTGCGGCAACCCGGGCTGCGAGTTCGCGGGCTTCCTGGGCGACAGGCTCAGCTCCGAGTTCCTGTGCCAAATCCGCAAGCCGCAACAGTCGGGAAGCGCCATCCGCGGTCACGGATGTCTCAGTTGGAAGGTTCCCGTATTCTTGCAATGTTGAACTGCTGTTGTACTGCTGCATTACTCTTACTCTCTTCTTGAAGCGGTTCCAGTCACTTTGCGGCCGCACGTGAATAGCGGATCACATCGACACTGGACATGGCGATCAAGCCTTCTTCCACCATGACATCCAAATGCGGGATCAGCTTCGCAATTTGTTCGTCCTTGTCGATGATGGTCAACATGATGGGCGCATCTTTGGAAAATTTCCAATGGCTTGCATGATGGATCCTTGTGCTTGCCCCGTACCCTTCAATCCCTCGGTATACAGTGGCGCCGGCCATTCCCAGTTCCAGGCATTTGGACACAATTGCTTCATGCAAGGGCTTGCCCTCCCACTTGTCGCCCTCTCCGAAATGAATGCGTAACATGCGCGCTTGAAATTGGTCTTTCATTATTGATCCTCCGCTCATGCCGAAGCGTTTCCCGCCTGCGACTCTGGCAAATCCACGTCCAGTGCGCGGTAGGAGTACTTGATGATATCCACATCCGAGAGAACGACTAATCCTTCCTCCACCATCTGATCCACAAGAGAAAGGAAGGATCTCAGCTTCTCTTCCGTGTCAATCGCGGAAAGCATGATCGAACAATCGTGCGACAGGTGCAGCGCCTTGTCCTTGTGCATGTGGCGATGGGCACCGTAGCCGAGAATTCCACGATAGACAGTGACGCCGGCGATGTCGTTGGCTCTCATAGCTTCGACGAGCGCTTTGTATAGAGGCTTATCCTTCCAACGATCTGCCTCATCGACGTAAATGCGCATCATCTTTGCTTTGCCCTCCATCTTCACGTGCGCAGGAGGCGTGGCCTTCTTCGGTTTCGAGACCTGTGCCGGCTTCGCAATGGTTGTCTCCTGTACTTCGATCATGCCTGTACCCGCAAGCTCTTCAAGTTTGCCGAGAAGCTCATTCACTTTCTCCGGAGCTTCGATAAACTCGATCTTGAGCGGCATGTGATCTGAGATTTCGACGATGTTCGCAGAATGCATGTGATGATCCGCACCGAATCCGGCGACGCCCTTTACAACCGTCGCCCCAGACACGCCCTTATAGAAAAGGAAGTCAAGAATGCTCGAATACACCGGAATCCCATGGTGTGTTGACCCCTCGCTGACGTAAATTGAAACTTTCAAAGCCTTTCCAGTTTTCAGCATTTACCCTCCTTCAGACTCGTAATCCGCGTTGCGAAACAAGAAATTCGGCAGCACGTCCGAGTACTCCCCATCCGTTGCGGTCCATATCGGGCTCGTTGCGCAACTGATTCAGTTGTTCCTTCAGTTGCCGGCGGCAATTCTGTACGATAGCATCGATCCTCGATACGAGTACGGGCGGCACCTCGTGTCGAAGCTTCGTTGCATGCGGGATGCAGAGAACTGCTTCCGTTCTCAGCCAATCGGCCACATCTGGCCTGTGCAAACAAGTGGCCAACTCCCGAATGCGCAGGTCCTCTTCCGCCCTGACCTCGTTGCAGACGTCACATGCTTGGGTTCCATTTGCGACCGATTCCGGCTCACTCAGGATTCCGATGAAGGCCTGAGCGGCAGCGGGAGCATCCTGAACGGCAGCGAGACCCCAGGCGTGGAAATTACACAGTTTATGAGTCTCCGATTCCGATCGTTTTTGCAGTCTCCCTGCCTGATACTCCTTAAGGAACTTGCAAACCGGACATCCTGGCTCATGGAGAACCTGCAAGATCGATTGATAGACGACCAGTTGTCGATGAGTTCTCATCCTAGTACCTCCGCAAGAACCGAACCTCCCCAAACAGCGACGAGGCCTAAAAGCAAGCTGCCGACGGCGTACAGAGCCGCTAGCAGAAAAGCGCCTGAGCGAAGTGTTGAAAGCGTCTCCCATTCATAGGTGGAAAATGTGCTGTAAGCGCCCACAAAACCGACCGGGATCATGAACCGCCACGCCGGATTCAGCTCCACATGTTTACCCAGATATGTGAGCGCGAATCCGATAATGATGCAGGCCGTGATGTTGATAGTGAAGGTCCCATAGGGGAACTTCGTGCCGATGCGGCCGGAAACCGTCGATCCAACCCAGTAACGAGCAATCGAACCGAGCGAACCGCCAACCGCAATGAATAGGTACTTCTCCAATGCCCAACCTCCTAGATTAACTCCGTATTTCTGCCGTCTCGACGTTCCAATTCAATAGTCGCGAGAGATCACTTTCGAGCTCGGGCGAATTTGCCACATCAGACGATTGACCGCTGATTCGCCTGAGTTGCGCCCGATACGCATCGGCGTACGAACCAACGAAGAACTGCATCCTTCGCGCTGTGTGCTCGCTCCACTGGCTGAGTGCGCGGCCGTAACGGTGCAACTCATCCTTGAAAGACTCACCCAATTCCTCCTGAAGGCTGTGTCGTGCAAGTGCCATTGCGGTTTTGCGTCCGAACCATCTCCAGAACACTGCACCGATCGGACGCGGAACTGAAGCCATTTCAAACTGCGGCGCATTTCGGAGCAGCGCTTCGGCCTCCTCTTCCGTCGGCATGTCGGACCGTGCGATCACCTTTGCGGTTTCCCGAAGACCGGCAACTGCATCACTCAGCGCTTTACTCGTGTTGACGAGTGCTAGATCGACATGTTTTTGGATCGTTGCGCTAATCCATTCCGCCAGGGTGGAGGAATCAATTTGGGAGTTCCTCTCTGAACAAACGTGAACGGCTGCCATCTCCGCCAGCTCAGAGACGATGATCTGCGGACGCTCACCCAATTCAAGAAACGCTTGATCCAGGCGGCTGCGCTGTTCGCCAATTTCGCCGGTGATATGACGCAATTTCGCTTCTATCTCGTTCCCATCATTCGCGGGCAGGGTTTGACGCTTTCCCCGCTGGAGCGATGTCTCGAGTGCCGCAATAACAGATTCGCGAAGTGCTCCGATCTTGCGAGCAACGGACGCTTGGCGTAGATTTCGTGCCTCATTGAATCTTGGAAGCAACTGCTGCTCGAAGAACTGGTCGAGCAATCCTGAATGATTCGGAAGAGCGCTTACGGGCTGAACGTGGATTTTGATGCCTAATTCGTTCCCGACCTGCGTCTCAACGTAGGTGGCGACGCGTTGAAGGTCTGTTTCCGCGAGCAGGTCGGTCTTACTCAATAGCACGATTGCAGAGATGCCACCCTCGTGAAGCAAACGCAACGTCCCAATATCTTCGTCATTGAGTGTTGCGCCGGCATCGATTAGCAGAATTGCCAGATCACAGGAGGGCAAATAGGCCATGGTTTCGGCCGCACCGCGCCGGGCAAGGGACCCCAGCCCAGGAGTGTCTACCAACACAATGCCTTGGCTCAAGCGAGACGACGGGATTTCGACTAAGGCGTGCGTCACGTTGCGCTGATTGCCGGGATTTCCGGTTTCGCTCACCAGATTCCGAAACTCATCGATCGACACCTCTTCGTTCCGCCCACTTGCAAAGGTGATTCGGGCGTGAACAGAGTCTCCGTTACGCAGTCTGGTTGGAACGGCTGTGATCGGATTAACTCCAACGGGCAACACGTCTGTGCCGAGGAGCGCATTGAGCAGCGAAGATTTTCCGCTACTGACCCTGCCGAAAAACGCGACTTCGAGATTGTTGTCTTCAAGCCGCGCTGCAAGCGACGCGATCCTTGAACGAAACTCGACCAGACCGTGCCGCGTGACCACCGCTTCGATCGCCTGCAAGAGAGCGACATCATGGCCCGCATGCTCCAGCTTCGTCAAGCGTGATTCGAGATTGATTCCCAGTTCCTGCCGGAGATAGCGTTCCATGCTTTGTGCAACGGAACGAAGCTCGTGAACAACACCGTTCAGCTCTTCAGCAACATCCTCGGGAACGGCCCCGGAGCCGCGCATGTAGCTTGGCTTTAGTTCTTCGATGGCAATGTCGACAAAAGCGAGGTGCGTGAGTGCGGCGCGAGTGGCGGGGATTTCCGGAGGATCGGGCGTCATGTTCTGCCACGCGAGCGCGCGGAGCAGCTGCTCGCGGATGCGGCGAATATGATCCTCCAACACGCGCGTCTGCGCCGGAGTTACATCGACAACGTGCCGTGGAAACGGAGACGTTGACGTTGTTTCATGGAGAACCTGCTCTACTTCGCTGAGGAGCTTGTCGATGTAGGAGCAGGTCACGCCCAGCCGCCGAAGCTGGGCTTCGTTGAGTTCTCCATGTTGTTGCGATTCCGTGTTCATCGTTTGAATCTCGGGTATGACTCCTCCAGGCCCTTCGCTTGGAGGAGTCATCTGCCCAGGTAAGCGGTTACGGCGAACTCAAACGCCGGTTGCGAATGTTTATGCCTTCACCGGCTTCTTCCATTGGTCGTAGATGCTCGCGCCTGCGTACCGTGCCTTGCTTCCCAATTCGCGCTCGATTTCAAGCAGCCGGTTGTACTTTGCGATCCGTTCCCCGCGACATGCGGAACCCGTCTTGATCTGGCCCATTCCTGCGGCAACCGCGAGATCGGCAATGCTCGTGTCGTCCGTCTCTCCCGAACGATGCGAGATCACCGCTCCGTAGCCGTGTTCCCGCGCCATCTGGATGCAATCGAGCGTTTCAGTGACGGTGCCGATCTGGTTCAACTTGATAAGGATCGCGTTGGCTATGCCGTCCTTGATTCCCTTGCTGAAGATCTCAGGGTTGGTAACGAAATTGTCGTCTCCCACAAGCTGGATTTGATTGCCCAGTTCTTTCGTAATCGCTTGCCAGCCAGTCCGGTCATCCTCTGCCATTCCGTCTTCCAGCGACCAGATCTCCGGGTACTTGTTCAGCCAGCTCTTCCACAGCGCGATCATCTCGGCCGGGGTCTTCTTGCTTTTATCCGATTTCGCAAAGATGTAGTTGCCCTCATCGAAGAACTCGCTGGCGGCAGGATCGAGCATGATGACGATGTCGGTGCCGGGCTTGTAGCCTGCCTTCTGAATTGCTTCGAGGATGAGTTCGACCGGCTCTTCATTGGACTTCAATTGAGGCGCAAACCCGCCTTCGTCGCCAACGCCCGTGCTGTAACCTTTCTTGTGCAATACCGTCTGGAGCGCATGGAATGTCTCGGCAGATGCGCGCAGTGCCTCGCTGAACGATGGAAGACCGACAGGCGAAATCATGAACTCCTGAAAATCCACGTTGCTGTCGGCGTGCTTGCCACCATTCAGGACGTTCAGTCCGGGCGTGGGAAGAAGGTTGGCTGGCTTGTCAACGAGGGTCGCGTAAAGCGGAAGACCGTGATCCGTTGCCGCCGCGTGAGCTGCCGCAAGCGACACGCCGAGGATTGCATTCGCACCGAGACGCCCCTTGTTTGGTGTTCCGTCCAATTCACAGAGTCTCTTATCGAGCCCTTTCTGATCATTGGCATCAAAGCCGCGGACGGCGCTCTGAATTTCGCCCTCTACGTGTCCCTTCGCCTTCAGAACGCCCTTGCCGCCGTAACGGGACTTATCACCATCACGAAGCTCAACAGCTTCGCGCTTGCCGGTCGAGGCGCCGGATGGCACCTTTGCGGTTGCGGTGACGCCGTTCGCAAGAGTCACTGTGACGGCCAGAGTGGGATTACCGCGTGAGTCCAGGATTTCAAGTGCTTGGAGTTTTGCGATTTCAGACATAATGATTACGCTTTCCCGGCCATTAGGCCGCTGGTTGTAAGAGCCCAATTGCGCCGAAGACGCACGACATGGCGAAGCCCAGGTCTGCGATCGCGCAACGTCTTTGCTTTTTGTTCAGTTGTCGTGTGATTTTCGTGCCGCTAGGAAGTTGATTTTGCGGTGTGGCGCTGTGCAGACCTCCGATGCCACGAATGACACCGACGATCATTTGGGCGACGGTGCCGACGACGATCTCGGAGAGCGCCGTTGATATCCTAAGCCAGTTCGCGCGCAGCGTCGCGGCCAGCGCCAATCCCACCCACAAAGCTGAGAGGGCCCATGCATTTGTCATGGAACCAAGCTCCTTCAGTTGTATTCAGGGATCGCTGCCGGGACAAGACTCCGCGACAGGATTCCCTGTCAGGAGTCATCATCTGTCCGGCCTAGTGGAAGGGACAGCGGTTAAAGGTGAACTCCCTCACCTCAACATTGCTTGAATCGTAGGATTTCAGGCCGGTAAAGTCAAGTGATCACCGACACGGACGTTCTAGCCGATGAGAACCTGTCGCTAAGAATTAGACAATCGGCAAAAGCAATGACGTCCTAGGGAAAAGCCTGAGACCGAGACTTTGGACTCAAAATTGAAACGATCTGCCGCAGAGGACGGCTTGGATTCTACGGTCTTACGCTTCAACTCCACATAAGCGCGCGGATCATTGCCGAGTCGATAATCGAAGTCTGGTTACTACCGAAACGTCCACGTCGGCCAGTATTTATAAATCGGTCCACTGGGACGTAAAACCGGCTGCTCGGACGAGTGATCGCGGCCAATTGACTCGTTGCAGTTTCTCGATGAGCGCATTATCGCTAAAGTACTCACTGAAGATCCATATTGCGAGAGTCTGCGGTTGAGTTCGCCAACCCGAACGCCAATGGAATGCTCAATGTGGCCTCGTGGCGGGGTGATAACGCCGATGGGGATCCTGCGGACCGCTTCCAATCTCAACGATCAATCCACGTTCCACCAACGAAATTAGGCGAGTCCTCGTCGCGCGGGGAGAAAGTTCAAGTCGTTCAGCAATCTGCGAAGTGGAGAGACCGGCCTCGGCGTTCTCGGACAATACTGCGAGAATCATCTCGTCTCGCGCGTCCTTTGCAGGGGCGCTGCGAGCAACCGCCGAAAGTGTCACGCGGAAGTGGGTTCCAATCTCCTCGAAATGGGGGGCATCCAGCCCGCGATCCCGGCAAGATGCCGTCATGCGCTGAATGCCGCTTCCCCATTGTTCGATCAGTCCGAGTTCTTGAAATACGCGACCAATGACCCGATTTCGAAGCTTTGAGATGCCTTTCTGAATGTCGTCGATTGTGAGGCCGAAGGGCAGCAGCCCGGGATTCTCGATCTCAAGGCGATCATCGAACAGGGCAACGCGAATGGGCGCGCCCCGCTGAGCATAGTCAGCGTGGACGATCGCATTCATAATTGCTTCCCGGACTGCGACCACCGGATAGGTCCAGACCTCGGTCCTCTTCACGGATCCAATGACGGCCTCGCGGGTCATATGTTTCTGCAGGAAGGCGATCACTTCTTCGGCCGCACCGGGAAGATAAGAGCGTACCTCGGTGGTATCCATGATCCGGCGCCGGTCATTACCGGCGAATCTGCCGGCCTGTATCCATGCGTCTGGATAGCGGTCCAGCCGGTCGGCGCCAAAGAGAAGAACGCCGCCGATGGTCGGCACAATCCGTCCCTGGTACGTCGTCACCAGCCTCAAAGTCTCCAGTTCATGCCGAGTCAGTTTGCGGATCGGTCGAAAGTACTCGGAAGCAGCTCGGAAGTCGATGGCTTCCGAGTTCAATTCCGGGATCGGCTGCTCGTCCAGGGAAGACACCTGGCTGAAACGCCGCATTTCCTCGATCAGAACGGGGTCGGCGCGCCGGTTCGTCGAGCCTACCCGAACGAAGACACCCTCTTCCGGCCCGAGGCGGTTGAGATGGTGTGGACGGCTGGAACTCGGATAAATCTCGACTCCCAGGACATGGGTCTTCCGCCAGGCGATGACCTCGATGGAAGGGACCAGTTTGGGGGAGATGTTGTCAGCGATGAGGTTCGCCAGACGTTCCTCCTCCTTCAGGACGTTCGGGACGCCCTTGACTCCTCTTGCGCCGTCCTCGATTCCAATAAGAAGAGCGCCTCCGGAGGTGTTGGCGAAGGAGACTATGGTCTTTAACGCACCTTCAGGGGACGAGAGATCGCGCTTGAATTCGAGCGTTTTGCCTTCCGGCCGGCTAAGGAGGGAGACCAAATCCATACTCTGCATTTTACTCTGATGCGGTCGCAGAACCAGTGCTTCCGAGCTGGCTGCATTGACGAAGAACTCGCCGCACTTTTCGCCCAGATCAGCCCATGGCAAACAGAGCATCCAAATCGCGCAAATCCGTGCGATTCGAGCGCCAAAACACTGTGAAGAGATTTGTGCACCTGCTCTTTCAAAATGAGTGATAATCGTGAGCATACCGATAGCAATCGGTGAAGAGGAGGGAAGTCAGAACATCTGCTGTGAATCTTGTTGGCGCGGCCACAAGTCCTTCATATTTCAGCGGTTGATAGATGAGCTTATGTGCTTTTGCTATGAATGCCTTAGCGCAGCCTGTCCTCGGATGTTCTCCTGCCGGGCTTTTCAGAGTCGCAAAAAGCCGGAGCATTCGGCTGTTAACCGAAGGGTTGTAGGTTCGAGTCCTACCTGAGGAGCCAATTAGATTCTTAGACTTGCGATTCCTTACCACTCCCCGATGAACTTCAGAAACGACCGATTGTGGGGATTTTTGTGGGTACTCCCCTTCAGAATGCTGCGTAATTGTGGGTGATTCTGCGCAATCCGTTTCGGATGCTGGTTTCACCGCGCGGCCAATTCTAAAACCCTGAGCTCGATGTGGGTACCCCACAGTTTTGGCGTCATCAGACGAGCGAGAGTCCTCCGTCTCGTCTTCGGCGCCATTCGACTGTTTCTTGACGATCGATTCAAGCGCCGAACGCTTTGCTTCCATTCGAATATGACTGTAATGGCGGAGCATGCGCTTCGAGACGTGGCCCGCGATGTCCATGATCGTCTGATCGCCCGCGCCGCTTTCCGCAAGATCCGTGATGAGCGTGTGCCGGTTGTCGTGCCACCTTCCTGTCACCTTGGCGTTCCTGCGGACATTCTTCCAAGCTGTTTTGAAAGTTGTAATGGGCCGCGTTGGATCACAAGGGCGAGGCCTCCCAAACGGAAAGACGTACCACTCCGGGCGCGTCTCGCCAAACTTCTCTCGGTACCAGACCGCATATTCTCTCAAGACCGGAAGCAGCGAAGAGTTCAGCGGAATGGTTCGGCCTTCCCCGGCTTCCGTTTTGCTCTGCCCTACGACTAGATAGCCCTTCGCAAATTTGATCTGTTCCCACGTGAGCCCACGAAGCTCCGCATCTCGAACGCCCGCGTTCAATGCCAGGGTGAGTGCCAAATAGATGTGGGGAGAACGCGCGTTGGCGGCTTCGGTCAGCATCCGTTCTTTCTCTTCTGCTGTGTACGCTTTGCCGATATCGTTCCTCACTTTGAGCTTGAGCTTCTTCTTTTTCTTCAGTCGCACTCGCAATAGATCACCCAGGTCGCCCATGATGCGAAGCAAGAAACCAACCTCTTCATTCACGGTTTTTGGAGCTGCGCGTTCGACAAGGCGTTCGTTCTGGTACTTGACGATCGACGCCTCGTTCATGTCGACGAGCATTTTGTCCCCCACGAGACGCTTGATGTGCCCAATTGCGTACTCGGCGAACGTTGCCGACTGCGGAAGCCGCAACTTGTATTGCTCGAAGAACTCATCGGCGATCTCACCCATAGCGCGGACTCGTTCACGTCTGACGTCCGAAACGTTGTTGAATCCTTCTTCCAGTTCACGGCGGCGATTCTTCTCGGCCGACTTCGCCACAGTCTTCGATTCAGACTTGCTGGATTCCCGTATGCGTCGGCCAGCAAACCAGAATTCGTACCACCAAATGTCGCCACGTTGAAAAAGACTCAAAGTTCACCCCTGCGAAATTCCATCATTCAGTGAAGTGTCGATCATTCTTCTCCATCCTAATGCAACATTAGATGCCAGGGATTCTTTTGAACCGATTGAAGTTTATTCACCCAGATTTTCTCAGCAGGATATTGCTCCGCACGGACTTCACTTGGATTGGATCGTTGTCACTTTCCCCGCCGGTCGGTTGAGTCTGTTCCCAACGGGTCAACTCCTCCTCACCATAGCGCACGAGTGATCCGAACTTGTGATACTTCGGCCCACGATTTTCCAGTCGCCACCGACGCAATGTCGCGAGGCTAATTTGGGTTCGTTCTGATACTTCACATTCCGTCAGAAATCGGGAACTCATAGCGGTATGCTCCTCAATATGATTTCGCCTCGATCGCGTTTCTCGGATCCTGGAACACGTCTGAATGACTACCAAAAAGCGTTTCCAAACCTGGCAAAGCTCATTTTCAGAGATTGCCCCAAAATTCCACGGGCGTCCAAGACCTTTTTCGTCAAGACTGATGCTCGACGGGCATCAGGGAGGCACCATTAGATACTTGCGGGAATTGAACGGAGTAACGAGTTGCTCGAGGATGGTTCTCACACAGCTTTCGGGAACCTCACTCGCGACCGGGAGTCTACCGCTGGCCTTCCGTTTTGATCTGGGAATCTCGGCTTCAAATTGAGGTATTGAGGCATGAAATGCGCATCGGAACTACTAACCTCAATTTCAACCAAATTGGGTAGGCGTAGGCGCGGTTTGTGGCGATCCTGTTTCGCAAGCGGTCAAAGAGTTCGATTCTTGCCCTTCGAAGGTTGAAAGGGATCGTGTCAAAGCGAGGATATTGCCTGCCCTTCGGTGTAACGACATTGTGCAACTTCTGCTGCGATCCGAGAGTTTGCGTGCTATTGTTCCACGAACTAATCCTGTCTATGTACAAGCGCATGTCACGATGGCCAACGTCAACCGGCGAACTCTCGTAACCGCGGACTTCGGGCGCACTCATTCGGCAGTGCAATCAGTAGCTGAATGAACTGTGTTTAGCCGCGGGCCTCCGTCAAGGTTTTGTTGAGGAAAGACCGCACGGAGGAGGCTATGGATGTGTTGCAGGAAAGCATCGGGAATGGTTCGCATTCCTGGATACTTGCCGGAGTCGGGACGTAACTTCCGCACGTCGTCATCCCTGAGATCTCTAGCGGCAGCCAAGTAGTGCTGCTCCAACGCAGTAATCGAGGAGGATTGTGATTGAGATTAGCCGACGCCGTTCTTGGGAATGAGTCGGCGCCACAAGCTAGAAATCTTCGGCGCCAATGAACGCCAAACTTGTCACCAAATTCCTCGGGATCTCCACCTGAGACCAAACGATAACCGGTGGGCATTGGAGATGACCAAAAAAGTCTTGGACAGCACATCCGAGTCGGATCAATGTTACCTAAACGACCGCTTGTTGGGTGGGCGATGAGGGTGTGATTCGGCGTTCAATTCCGGGGTGGAGCGACGACGGTGCTGCGCACCGGATGAACTGTGACACTCCACCCCTGACAGGGTCGCGTTTGGAACCTTTCGGTTCCATTCGGAATCACTGCGAGGAATCAATGAGATGCGCACTTTTCCGGTTCCACCCGGAACCGGTGTTTCTTGCGTGAAATCGGAGAAAAGGATGACAGACAACGCAGCAGATACGGGCGTAGCTTTTCGGCGAATCAGAGGACGCGAACCTCGTACTCAGAGCATTGCAACGCGGTTCACTCGATCGGAGGAACGGGCGTTGCTGAAGAGGGCAGAGGCAAACGGCCAGAATCTACGTGAATGGGCCCGCGATGTTCTGCTGCATGTCCCGGAAAACGAAAGCCGCGCCGAGATGGAGATCCACATCTTCACCGAGCTTGTCGGTGTCCAGATGCTCCTAATGAATGCGCTCGACCCACTGTTGCGCGGCGAGAAGATGAACCAAGAACAACTCGCCGCTCTCTACCGCCAAGTCCAGATAACCAAGGCGGCGCGGGCCCAAGAACTCCTCACCAAGCGAAAGCTGACCAAGCAGAAATGACTATTCAGCATCGCCGCTTCGCACCTGGCTTCAACTTGACTCAAGTCCATTCGGGAGTCTTCCCGGGCTCTGCAGCGAGTTCCAAGTGTCACCGCCATCCACTGCTCCGAAGGGAACAACGCTCGTTGCCAACCCTTGAGGAGCGGAATCCCGAGTGCGTCGAAGTACCGGCATCGTACCAACGATTGGCCGCAACTTCAGTAGCTCTGAAGCAGACATTTCTTCCTTTTCGTAGCTCGACAGAAATTGCAGACGTTGATCCACGATACGACTCACTCTCGGGGCATACCGCATCATCGTGCGTAAGACCAGAGCTCAGGAACCATAGGGTTCCACGTCATATGTAACGCAGGTCCTTGGTCTGTTTTGTAACGCATCTCCCCGGTATGCTCAGGAGCTCTGCCCCTCGCGCCCGCAAGGGGTTTCCCCAGGCTTCCGCGCTGCGCTTGTGCAGCCCTCCGTTTCGCTCCGCCCTTTCCACTCCAGCTTTGCTTCGTTGCAAGGGTGGGAGATCCCCCTCCCCTTGCGCTTGCTACCCCCGCCTTCGCCAGGAGGCGTTCGGCATCTATGTACAACGCCGCCGCTCGATTCAAGAGCAAAGACCAGTGCAACAGCCCACGGAGGAAGCACCCATGAACAGCGGCGTCGCAATCAAGGCGAGCCGTTTGGCAGGCGTACTCATCAGCCGAGAGGTGTGTCAAACGAAGTCACTCCTAACGAGCCGTCATATGATCCACATCACACTCGCGCAGTCCTCCTTCATCGAAGAATCCGATGAAGAAGGAATTGTGAAGTTTGCCACTCAGGCGATAAAGTCGTCGGGGCCCAATAAAAGGTGTTAAGCCGTATAGACCAAAGTGTTGGCGATACCTTCGTCCAATTGTTTTCGCTCACTGCTTCCGGCTTAATCCAAGGACGGGAGAGAAAAGATGTGCAGCGTTCACGGCGAGGGAAGAATGGGTTCGGTCGAGAGTTGGAGCGCCGTCGATGCAGGGATGAGCGCGCGAGGTGGCGTTGCGGAATCCCCGGCGAATCATAGGGTGTCTGCTATCCACGCGAAATATAGCGCTGTCCGGTCGATGACGGATTCTCTTGTGGCAGGGTTGTCCGCAGAAGATCAGATGGTTCAGTCGTGCCCCGATGCCAGTCCTCTGAAATGGCATCAGGCCCACACGACATGGTTCTTCGAGACATTCGTTTTACGGCCCTTCCTAGCCGACTACAAACCCTTCCGGGAAGAGTTCCATTGGCTCTTCAATAGCTATTACATTTCTCTTGGAGAAGAGATTCCCGAAAAGAGACTGCGATCGTCATTTTCTCGGCCATCGCTTGGTGAGGTTGTGGCATTCCGCAAGCATGTGGACCGGGAAATGGAAAGGTTGCTTGGGCACTCAATCGATATCGAAGTATGCCGGCGCATCGTCCTGGGTCTGAATCATGAACAGCAGCATCAGGAACTGGCGCTTACCGACATCAAGCATGCATTCTTCTCCAATCCTCTCCGTCCGTCTTACCGGTCTTGTGCTCTACCGAAAGATCGAACTCGGGAAGTTACGACACTCGAATGGCACGATCACGAAGGCGGAGTGACTGAGATCGGCTATTCGCCAGATGCGGACAATCCTCTGGACTTTTCCTTTGACAATGAAACTCCCCGTCATCGGGTTTATCTCGAACCATTCCAGATCGCGAACCGCAGCGTGACGTGTCGTGAGTATCTGGAGTTCATGTCTGATGATGGATATTCGCGGCCCGGGCTCTGGCTTTCTGACGGATGGGAGCTTGTAATGCAGTTAAAGTGGGAGGCGCCGCTTTATTGGGAGCGAGACGCTGGTGATGAGACTGGCTGGCAGGTCTTTACCCTGAGGGGCTCACTTGGGCTGTCGGACCTGCTTGATACGGCGGTGTGCCACATCAGTTTCTATGAGGCTGATGCCTTTGCCAGGTGGCGCGGATGTCGGCTTCCGACAGAGGCTGAATGGGAATCCATCGCGAGCCAGGAGCCTCTGCAAGGGAATCCGCTTAATGCGGGGAGGTTGCATCCTGCAACGGCGAGCGGGGCCGCAAGCGTCGAGCAACTGTTCGGCGACTGTTGGGAATGGACAGCCAGTGCCTACACAGGCTATCCCGGATACAAATCTCTCCCGGGCGCTCTGGGCGAATACAACGGCAAATTCATGTCCGGTCAGATGATCCTCCGGGGAGGGGCGTGCGTCACTCCGGCGGATCATATTCGCGCAACCTACCGCAACTTCTTTCCCCCCGCAACGCGTTGGCAGTTTTCAGGAATACGTTTGGCAAAGTGAGGCGTCGATCGTGACTACGATTTCCCCAGCGTTAGATCTTGCGTGCCGGTCTGCTCTTGGAGCGCGCACAGAACTCATCCGAGAAGTGCAAAACGGACTTCAATCGCGCCCGCGTTCACTCAAACCGTGGATGCTTTACGACGAGTTGGGTTCACGCCTTTTCGAACAGATCACAGCGCTGTCCGAGTACTATCCGACGCGCACCGAACGTTCACTGCTCGAGAGGCGTACTGATGCGATCGTGGCATCTGCATGTGCGGATTCGCAACCGCTACGTGTTGTCGAGCTTGGCGCAGGCACGGCTTCGAAAACGTGTCTGCTGCTCGCGGCCGCTGTACGGAAGCGGATTGAAGTAATCTACATGCCTTTGGACGTCTCGGCGGACGCACTGGAGATCGCGTGCAGGGGCATTGAGAGCGCATTTCCAGAAGTACTGCTTGAGCCTGTGGTCGTTAATTACGTCGACAGTCCGCCAAAACTGGAGGACTTTGATGGCTCAACCCTCGCGCTCTATCTCGGTTCCAGCATTGGCAACTTTATGCCGCAGGAGTCGCGAACGATTCTCCGAAACATCGGTTCGCAACTACGAAACGGAGATGCGCTCGTTCTTGGAACGGATCTCGTGAAAGAGGAGTCGATCCTGATTGCTGCTTATGACGACAATGAGGGAGTGACCGCGGCGTTCAATTTGAACGTTCTGAATCGGCTCAACAATGAGCTCGGTGCGGATTTTGATCCTACCGGATTTCGGCACCGTGCCCGTTGGAATCCTGTTGCATCCCGTATCGAGATGCACCTCGAATGCGTGCGTGACCAATACGTTGAGATTGCGAGTGCTGAGCTCGAGCTTCACTTCAGAGAGGGTGAAACCATCCATACGGAAAACAGTTACAAATTTACCGACAACACTCTTGACGCGCTCCTTTCCGACTCGGGCCTCAAGATTGAGAGCACCTGGAAAGATGAGCGTAGTTGGTACGCAGTCACACTCAGCCGGCGGCTAGACGAGGATCAGTGCGATAGAAAGTAAATGTGACGCGAGTTAATGCCGAGGGGCAGTGATGATTGCAGCTTCTGATTTTCGGGCTACAAAGCTACCATTAAGCCACGGTGCAGGCCTCATGCCGGCACTTGGATTTGGCACGTTGATTGCCGACAGAGCCGAAACGATAAGCGCAACCAGAAATGCACTCGCGGCAGGGTTTCGACATTTTGACTGTGCGGAGCGGTACCGTAACGAGGGTGAAGTGGGCGAGGGATTGCGGGCGGGACTTGCCGCTGAAGGAATCGCGCGCGAAGACATCTTTGTTACTACAAAATTATGGAACACGAACCATCGGCCCGAGCGCGTGGAGCCGGCATTCGAGGCCAGTCTGGACAGGCTCCGGCTCAGCTATCTGGATCTCTACCTCATTCACACCCCTTTTGCATTTCAGCCCGGGGAGGAGCAGGATCCCCGCGATCAGAACGGAAACGTCCTGTACGACCACGGAGTGACTTTGCTCGATACCTGGCAGGCGATGGAGAGTCTAGTGGACCATGGCAGATGCCGAGCCATTGGACTTTCTGACATCACCTTGAGCGGGCTGTTACCCATCTACGAATCAGCGAGAATCAAGCCGGCGGTGATCCAAGTAGAATCACATCCATATCTGCCAGAGACTGACCTTTTGGAGTTCTGCAAGCAGAATGGCATTGTCTTTTTGGCTTTTGCGCCACTAGGCCATGGGGCCAGACCGGGGCCGCTTGAAGATCCAGTCGTTACAGCGATCGCCGCGCGAGTTGGAAAGACGCCGGCGCAGGTGCTGCTGGCGTGGGCTGTGCGAAGGGGCTCTGCTTTGCTTACCACGCCGAGAAGTGCAGCCCGCGCGGCGGAGAACTTTGACATCTGCCCCCTTCCAGAGGACGCGTTTGATGAAATCAATCGCATTCAGACCAGGCAGAGACTCAATGACGTGGTGAACACCGGCAGTCCTGGTTTCATTCCACGAGTTAGAGCCACATGAGGCCAAACAGCACCCGGAGGTCGACACTCCGACTTTCCGACTTACTCCGCAAGAACCTTGATGTCGTGTTTTGTGGGATTAATCCAGCGCTGAGCGTAGCCCGGGCGGGACACCATTTCTCGGGCCCGAATAACCGATTCTGGCGTGTCCTTTTCCTGGCGGGGTTTACTCCACGTTTGATTCGACCTGAAGACGACAGCACGATTCTTCAATACGGATGCGGTCTGACGGCTGCAGTGGAGCGACCGACTGTAAGTGCCAACGAGCTCACAAGTCATGAATTTCGGGAGGCCGCAGGGGAACTCGAACGAAAGCTTCAACGTTATTGCCCGCGGTATCTGGCGTTTCTCGGTAAACCTGCCTTTGCAGCTATCTTTCGAAAGGGAAGCGTCAACTGGGGAGAGCAGTTCATGAGGTTTGGTGGTGCTGAAGTCTGGGTCTTGCCCAATCCAAGTGGACTGAATCGGGCATTCAGTCTCCAGGAACTCATATCCGCATATCGGGAACTTCGGACCGTCTCAAAGCGAACGCACCGCGAATCGCGATAGACGCAGGGTTCTCATTTCATCGAGAGGGCTCTTGGGCCGCTAACGAAGGGGCTTCCCACCTCAAAAAATCTCAGCAACCGGCCGACCTCTCGGGTAATGCCGATCCGGGTGCTTGTGCCAATGTGCCCGGTCTTCCGAACCGCTGTGCCCAGCCAAAGTGGCCCTTCGGCGCACATGTCAATTCCATCCAGACTTCGGTCGATCTGTAATGCGAGTGCAAGCCGACCTGGCCCTCTTGCCAGGTCCGTAAGCTTGCCGGTCTTGCGGCGACGTTCCATCAAGTTGATTCCTTCAAGAGGCTCCAATGCCCGGAACAACACACCGGCACCGATGCCCGGCTCTTCAGATGAGACATTGAGCATGTAAGACACGCCATAGATCAAGTAGACGTAAGCAAAACCGTTGGCCAGGAACAAGGAGTGGTTTCGTGCCGTTTGTCCGCGGTAACCATGCCCGCTCGAGTCGCCTGGTGGGTACGCCTCCGTTTCGACAATTCGTCCGCTGATCCGGCTTCGTCCTACTTTGCGGACGATCGTCTTCCCGATAAGATACCGGGCCAGCTCCGTCGTATCGACTGGCAAGCGGGCCCGCGACAGTGGCCGGACATCTTGTTCAACGTGCAATCTCAAACTCCTTCACCCGAGTTTTCGCGATTTAGCGCTCGCGGAGAAGCAAACGCTTTGCACCGGATCTCGCTGATGCGAAATGTTCTCTAAGCTCTCGCTTCGGTCGCTTCGCCTGCTGCGCGCAGGGCTGCCAGGGCGGAGTCAGGATCTGGCGACACGTGGTTACGTGCACTGGCGAGATAGCGGTGAACATCGGAGATCACCACGGAGCCTTCGCCGACAGCCGAAGCCACGCGCTTGACCGAGTTCGCGCGGACGTCTCCGACGGCGTAGATGCCGGGGACGCTAGTCGCATATGGAGTGCTTTCAAATCCGGCGGTCCCTCCGGTGAGGATGAACCCCTTCTTGTCAAGCTGTACTGTCCCATAGAGCCAGCCTGTATTCGGCTCAGCTCCGATCATCACGAAGACGTCTTCAATCGCCTTTTGTGTGCGTTCACCCGTACTGCGGTTTACCCAGGTGACAGCCTGCAGATCAGGCTCGCCCTCAAGCGCGACAATTTCGCAGTTAGTGCACAGAGTGATGCGCGAGGAACTCTCGATGCGTGACACAAGGTACTGCGACATTGTTGCCGCAAGCGACGGCCCGCGGACGATATGGTAGACATGCCTGGCGATGCCCGAGAGGAACATGGCAGCCTGACCGGCAGAGTTGCCTCCGCCGACGACGATCACATCCTTCTCCCGGCAAAGAATCGACTCCATCGGGGTAGCCGCATAGTAGAGACCGCGGTTCTCATAGTTCTCGTAGTTCTGGACCGTCAGCTTGCGATATTGCGCCCCGGAGGCCACGACCACGGCGCGAGCGCATACGGGAATGCCGCCAGCGAGAAGCAGCTTATGGATTCCATCCACCTGCTCGACGCTCACCGTCTCTCGTGAGATCGCGAATTGAACGCCAAATTTCAACGCCTGCAATTGCGCACGGCTGGCGAGTTGCTGTCCCCCGATGCCGGTTGGAAAGCCGAGATAGTTTTCGATTTTAGAGCTTGTTCCCGCCTGGCCTCCCGGAGCCAGGCCTTCGATGACGATAGTGCAGAGCCCTTCCGATGCCGCATAAACGGCTGCCGCAAGGCCCGACGGGCCCGCACCCACGACCGCTACGTCATAGATCAGTCCGGGATCCGGTAGCTCGGTAATGCCCAACTCATCCGCAAGCTGAGGGATGGTCGGCTGGTGCATCACTCGCCCATCCGAAAGCCGTACTGCGGGTAGCCCGCTGACAGTTCCACCCGTAATTCCCGAACCGACCTCCTGGATCCTATATGGATAACTGTTGCGTACAAAGAAGCGTTGCAGTAGCGTCGTCTGTGCATCATTCGCCTGGCCCATCAGGACCACGCCGCTCGAAGCATCCCTCATAATGCCGATGCGACGCCAGACCGCTGCTTGCACGATGAGGTTTGCGATGTCGCCCTCTGCGCGCATCAACTGCCGCAGCTGGTCGTGATCAATCCGCAGCAGTCGGCTTTCACTGGTGGTGCGTGCCTCGACGACAACCCGCTGGGAGTTAAGAAGGTTAAGTTCCCCCGTGAAGTCAAACGCGCGATGCTGCCTATAGATCTTCGCCCCAGGGTTGGAAGCAGGCAGGAAAATATCGACCCCACCTTCGAGGATGACAAACATATCGATGTGCCGGTCACCATAGGTGTAGAGCGTTTCACCTGCAGGAAAGGTTTCTTCATGACCGTAGGGCTTGAGCCGCTCAATCATTTCTTCGGTAAGTCTTGGGAAAGCGAGGTCTGGACGAATATCCGTCCCCGTCCAGTCGACGACCTGTGCCTCTCTGAACCGATCAGCCTGATTTTGGTCAAGTTCTTCGCGCGCATTTTCCACTGTGGCAACCTCCCATGATCTGATCCACGAGCACTACATTTTACCGTCCCTCCCGAGGCGATAGACGGCCCACAATGAGCGGGAGATCTATGCTGTTCATTCGACCCTCGGTAGCTCTGGGATGTCGAGGGTTTCACACGCTTTTCCATCGGCATCCCGCTCGAACCGTTTGACACACTCAACGAGCATGGTCGCCGTACATGACTCCCCCGTTCCGGTATTGAACATTGCGTGGAACAAGCTGGGTTCCGGCCATTTCAGCCCGAGATACTGACGGATGAACGCGCCTCGGGCTTTGTCCGTTGTGTCGATCAGTTCGATTGCTTTTTCCTCACTTGCGCCCCGAGCGATCATCCTGCGTATCTTATGATCCCTGGGTGCGTAGAGAAACACATGAAAAGCATCCTTACGTTTGCGTAGAAAATATTGCGAGCCTCGACCAACAATTACCGACGGACCGCCAGAAAGCGCTGTCTTGACCGCTGATTCTGAGACCGCGGCGATCCGGCGCGCATCGAGGAACTGCAGCCGGTTAGTGGGCGGCAACCCTCCCTCAAACCCACCTCGAAGAAAGTCCTGGAAGAGCCTGTATACGAGGGGATCAGATCGCCATTCCCTCCGCTCGACCGCCTCTGGAGTACTTTCGGTCAGTCGCGCGATTTCCTGTGTCAACCGTTCGTCCCACAGACTCCAGCCAAGCTGGCCGGCGACCAAATTGGCAATTTCAGATCCTCCGCAGCCGAACTCTCGCTCAATTGTGATGGCATTGATCATCGCGTTCATCCTTAGCCCACTGCTACGTCTCCGCCCGCTCCCGGATCATTCTTTCTCAAGAAGAATGCGAGAACGAACATGATGGAGCAGAGCGCGCCCAAGACCCAGAAGATGTCCATATAAGACAGTGCGCCACCTTGTTGATGTACCGATCCGTAAAGTCTCGCAATCGCCTGATCGCGAGCATCCGCAGTGCGAAGTCCGGAGTGTACGATTTTCGAGCTCAATGCGTGGAATGCCAAGTGAAATTCAGGGGAATCGGGAGTGATGTGGCCGATGAGGATTTGCTGGTGGTATTGAGCCCGTCGGGCAATCATTGTGGTCACGACGGAGGTTCCGATGCTGCCGCCGATGTTACGCATGAAGTTGATCATGCCGGAGACGCTATTGCCTTTGTCCGGAGGAACTCCGTTGTAGCCCGCTGCGGTGATGGGAACAAACAGGAATCCGATTCCGATGACCTGGACTACGCGCAGCCACATCGCAAAACGGAAGCTGACGAACAAATTAATTTCGTGAGCGCAATAGAAGAGTCCGATAGCAAGGCATAGCCATCCCGTCGCGATCAGCCATCTGGCTTCAATCTTTGATGTAAGCCGTCCAACAACGGGCATCATTACAAGCAGGACGACTCCGCCTCCGGATAGGACGAGTCCTGCAAGCTCTGAGGTGTAACCCATCAAGGTCTGCAGGAATTCCGGAATCAGGACCAGGGTGCTGAAGAGCATAAAGCCCATCATGAACATCATTAAATTCGCCGCCGCGAAATTGAAACTCCTGAACATGCGGACATCAATGATAGGCTGTTCGCGGAACCATTCCCAAATAACCAGTGAGATCAGGCAAACGGCTGCGGTGATCGCCAGGGTCGTGATGAAGTGCGAGCCGAACCAATCGTCTTCCTGTCCCTTGTCCAAAACCACCTGCAGCGATCCAACTCCAAGCACCAACAATGGAATTCCGATGTAATCCACCCGAATGCCTCCGCTCTTTAAACGATGCAGGAATGGCGGATCTTCGACCAGGGTGTGAGTCAAATACAGAGCCACAAGGACCACGGGCAACGTGATGAAAAATATCCAGCGCCAGGAATAGTTATCTGTAATCCAGCCTCCCAGCATGGGGCCGATTGTGGGAGCAAGAACTGCAGTTATGCCGTAGACAGCGAACGCTGAGCCTCGCTGCTCTGGAGGGAAGGTGTCGTTAAGAATCGCTTGTGCCATGGGCTGCAATCCACCGCCGCCGATGCCTTGCACAGCTCGAAAGAACAGCAATAGCGGGAGGCTCGGGGCCAGCCCGCAGAGCAGTGAACTCAACGTGAAGATGGTAAGGGAGATCATGAAATATCGTTTGCGGCCGATCATCTCCGCGAGCCATCCGCTGATTGGTAGCACGATCGCGTTTGCGGCGAGGTACGAGGTAAGTACCCAAGTGCTGTCGTCATAGCTAGCTCCGACGTCTCCGGCGATATAAGGCAATGCCACGTTGGCAACGCTGGTATCCAGAACCTCTATAAACGCTGCCATCGACACCGTCGCGGCAATCGCCCATGGATTTACCTTGGGACGCCAGACCACCTGCTCGGAAGGAAGAGTCAGCGATGCGGCGGTCATCGCAAATACACTTTCGCTTCGACGTTCATTCCCGGCCGGAGCTGGCGATCGCGATTTTCGCCCGGATCGAGGACTATCTTTACTGGGACCCGCTGAACGATTTTCACGTAGTTGCCCGTAGCATTCTCAGGTGGCAACAAGCTGAAGATGGGGCCTGTTGCTCCCGCGATGCTGTCCACATGCCCGTGATAAGTGCGACCGTTAGAATCGAGGTCAATCTCTGCTTTCTGGCCCACACGCATACGTTTGAGCTGAGTCTCCTTGAAATTCGCGGTAATCCACACCTGATCCAGAGGAACGACCGTGAGCAGCTGTTCTCCGGGGTCGACATTCAATCCGACGACAACTTTCTTCGTGACTTCCCCGGCTGCGGGCGCCAATATCCTGGTGTATCCCAGATTGAGCTGTGCCTGCTCGACAGCGGCACTTTTCTGCTTTACATCGGCCATCGCTGAATACGCTTTGTCTCGCGTTGAGGTAACGCGTTGCGGCCCGGCTTGCGCATCTTCGTAGTGTGCCTCGGCCTCAGCGAGGCGACTGTGCGCTTCCTGAATGGCCTGCTGAGCTGCAGCTTCGTCAGCTTCTGCAGCAGCCACGGCGGCCACATCAGTCGCTGCGGCGGCATAAGCATGATCGTAGGTTTGCTTCGGCACCTCTTCCTTCGCGAGAAGCAAGCGATAGCGAGTGACGTCATCTTGAGCCTTCATATTTTCCGCTCGTGCTTCCAAAATGCGAGCATGGGCGGCTGCGGCCTGCTTTTCAGCGGCCTCGATCGCAGCTTCCGCGTTTTTGATATTCGAGGCTGCGGATTTCAATTGGCTTGACGTAACGACGGAAGATATGGGCACGTCGATATTCGAACTTTTCGCAGAGGCCTCTGAAGTCTCCAGCGTAGCCTGCGCTCGTGCCAATGCTACTTCATAGTCTTTGGGATCGATTTCCACGAGGGGCGAGCCTTCATCCACCCATTGGTTGTCTTCAACGTGGACTTTCTGAACATATCCAGAGACGCGAGCGCTGACAGGATAAAGATGGGCGTCCACCTGAGCATCGTCAGTGGATTCGAAGCCGGAGAGATAGTGCCAGAGGAATACTCCAGCAACGACCAGAACAACGAAAGCGGCAAGAAATATCCAGCGTTTGTGGGAATGCTTCCTCGGAAAGGCCGAAATTGATGGGTCAGCTGCGTCGGCGTTGTTCCCTGGTGCATTTGGCGGAGATTCTAGCAGTGGATTCGTCGCCGGATTTTGCTCAGCCGAGTTCATTTTCCCTCCACGTATTCAGCAAAATGTAATTCCGCTACGCCTGTCGCCCTCGCCAGAGATATTTTCGCGAGGTTGTGGCTATACACACTGGCAATGTAAGCGTCGTTAGCGATCGCCAGCGCGTCCTGCGCTTGAACGACTTCAATGTTGTCTGTAACTCCCGAAGCGAATCGATCTCGGGACTGCTCTAAATTCTGTGTGGCCAGCGCTACCGCGCTTCTTTCGACAGACACTTCCTGCGCGGACGCCTCAAGATCGAGGTAAGCGTCGCGAACCTCCTGATCGATTCTGGCTCGTAAGTCCTCCAGCCGCTCTCTTTCTGCGGTTAGCGAGGCGTCGGCTCTGAGAACGTCCCCGTGTACTCTCCCGCCTTGGAAAATGGGAATGCGGAGTGTGGCGGCTGCATTAACGGTGCCATGCGATGAGCCCGGGTTGACTCCAGAGAGACCATAGTCGGCATCTGCACCCAACGATGGATAGCGCTCAGCAGTGGCGGCCTTTCTCGAGAGTTCAGCAGATCGAACCCGATTCACCTGACTCTGAAAATCAGAACGAGTCTTGTACGCGCTTGCGAGGGCTTCATCGAGACTCGAAGTCGTCAGCTGCTGATAAGGCAAGTGGGTGGTTATCTCGAGTTGCTGACCTATAGGGAGCCCGACAGCTCGGGCCAATACCAGCTTTTCTTTTGCCAGATCGTTTTGGGCGACAATCAACTTCTGCTCGCGTGATTGCAGTTGCACCTGTGAGCGCAGGACGTCCACGGCCGAAGCAAGGCCGGCGGACTTCTGGTCCGCTGTCTGCTGATAAAGTGCCTTCGCGGTATCCCGTTGCGATCTTGCTGACTCGACCTCCGACTGATCTGCGACAACCAGCAAGTAGTTGGAGACGATGACAAGGACAACAAGCTCGCGAGCATCTCTGGAACTGAACTCCGCCGACTTTAACTGCGCGTTCGAAGATCGCGCTTGCTCGATGTATGACCAATCCAAAACGGATTGCCGGAGATAAGCCCGCGAGTCAAAATAGCCGAATGGACCAATGATCCGAGGTTTTCCGGGAATGGAAATACCGAGGGTTGCCCTCACGTTGATTTGATGAACCCCGAAGCCTGTATCAGTGACAATATTCGGAAGCAACTGGCTCAGCGCCTGCCATCGCTGCCCCTCCGCGTCGGTAATTGCATCCGAGGCCAACTCTCCGCCGAGGTTTTGCTTGAGTCCGAGGGCGACGGCGCCTTCCAGAGAAAGCTCCACCGGAGTTGAACTGAGTTTTCCTCCGGGAACTCCTCCCAGGTATGGATTCTGCGAGAGAGCTTGATAGCCGTTCTGCCGGGCTTGAACGGCTTCGCGCGGTGCCCCTGTCACGTCGGCCAAAGCAACCGGGTTGTACGGCGCTGGCGTAGCAGGCGCGCCGTACTGGGCTAACGCAGTCAGTCCACCAAGCAGCTGAGCACCGAGCAGGATCGCTCTAGCCCAGGTTCGAAGCCCCATCGCAAATCCTTTCCTGGCGTCACTGAAGGCGATGAATGAAGCACACATTTTTGACAACTCTTCGCAGTGGGCACGAGCCCGAAGTTTCAAGCAGTTTTGTTCCGCGGATCGTCCTTCGGCTTGAGGTAATCAATTCCGAGTGGCCCGATCGCCGTGATTTGAGTAATGTATTCACTGGATTTCGCCCAGTGAAAGTGCGACGTGTTGCCCGGTAGCACAATGACGGCGCCAGGTGGGTAAGCCTCCAACTTATCGGCATCGAATTGATCCCCTAATCCGATATAGAAGACCCCCGATAGCACTGTGTAGACTCGATCCTCCGGGTGCCTGTGCGGCATCAACTTGACACCGCGTGGAACTTTGACCCTGATCGTGTACGGGCCGCGCTCTGAAGGCGTGCCAACAACAACAGCCAGACGTACCGAAGGTGGAAAAGCCGGGAATGGCTTCCAGTCAATTTCCTCAGGCAGAGTAGATTTGAAAGCCGATTCGCCTGGCTGGTGCGGCTGAGCCATACCTTCTGGCGCTTCGCCTTTGCTCTCCTTTTCCTGCCGAACTGTTTCGTGCTCGATGATCACTTCGCTCATAATCGCTCCCCTTGAAAAACTCGACTTCAACGCGATCAGTACGTCCCTCGCGCTATTGCGATTAAGCTCGAATCGTGGAAGCGAAACAATCGGACTAAGGTATCGACGATACCTTCGTATCGACTCCTCGTGGAAGTCGTCGGTGTTCAAGAAACCGGTTCAACGAGACGAATTCAAGTGAGCTATGAATGTGATGGTTGGTGCCTCGGCTCAGACCCATATGACTCAACTCTCGTGAGGTTGATTGACCGATACCAAAGTGTGACCGATACTATCGTCCAATTGTTTGAATCCCGCATTGTTGTTGAGATTGCCTGTGGAGTCCCGCATTGACTCGGGACCGTGAGGTGTTCGTTGAAGGTTGAAATCAAGCGAGTGTATGAAGACCCTGGCCGCGCGGATGGGATGCGGATACTTGTCGACCGGTTGTGGCCACGGGGCCTTTCCAAAGAGAGGGCGCGGGTCGATCTTTGGCTCAAGGACATCGCGCCAAGCACCGAGCTTCGCAAGTGGTTCAGCCATGATCCGAGCAAGTGGACCCAGTTTCAAGCCCGCTACCGTCAGGAGCTGAAATCGGAGACTGATTTACTTGATGTTCTGAAAGCGAAGGCAGCAAAGGGGCCCATTACGCTGCTTTATGGAGCGAAAGATGAAGTCCACAACGAAGCTGTCGTCCTGCGGTCACTGCTTCAGCCGAAATGAGAAAGTTTGTCGTGGGAGATTTATGGCTTCTTTCGCGGTCAGGATATAGTTCTCTTGACGGCAATTCTTTCTTGCAGGTAGCGAATTGAATGGCATCGGACCCGCAAACAACGCAGGCTTCGGCAGCATTGACTCTCCCGCAGCTCGTTTCGTCTCCGCTCACGAGAGTTGCAATTTTTCTTGTGGTCACAATCAATCCCGGAGACGATCATCGGGCAACTGTTCTTTCCCTCTGTGCGGATCTCTCCGCGCTTCTTCGAGGTGTTGGTTTTCGCAATCTCGAAGGTGCCTTGTCGTGCATCATGGGGATCGGTTCCGATGCCTGGGACCGTCTCTTCGGCTCGCCGCGTCCAGCCGAACTTCATCCCTTTCGTGAGATTCGTTCAGGCCCTCGCCATGCTGTCTCCACCGCGGGCGACTTGATCTTTCACATTCGCGCCAAGCAGATGGATTTGTGTTTTGAGCTGGCCGCGCAGATTATGACTCGTCTCAACGGCGCCGTGAGCACCGCCGATGAGGTCCAGGGTTTTCGTTACTTTGACCAGCGGGATGTGCTCGGCTTCGTGGACGGCACCGAGAATCCCGCGGGAAACGCGGCTGCCGACGCCGTCTTCATTGGCGGCGAAGATCCGGCCTTCGCCGGCGGAAGTTACGTCATCGTCCAGAAGTACTTTCACAATCTCGAAGCCTGGAACAATCTCTCTACCGAAGCTCAGGAGAAGATCATCGGGCGCTCAAAAGTCTCTGATATTGAACTGGACGATTCCATCAAGCCCATGTCTGCACACAATGCCCTCACCGTGATCGAGAAGAACGGCAATGAAGTAAAAATCCTGCGCGATAATATGCCGTTCGGGAGCCCTGGGCGCGGTGAGTTTGGCACGTATTTCATCGGGTACAGTCGCTCGCCCCGCACGATCGAAGAAATGCTCGAAAACATGTTCGTCGGGCGGCCGCCGGGCAACTATGATCGCATCCTCGACTTCAGCACCCCGGTCACTGGATGCCTATTCTTCATACCCACGTCCACGTTTCTCGACAGTATTTCCCCTGACCAGCCGGTGCACGCCGCGCAGGATTCCGCACCGATCTCGGCACAAAGTGAAACCGGCGCGAACTCCGTGGGAAGGAAGAATGGTTCTCTCGGAATAGGTTCTCTCAAAGGAGAAAACTTCAATGAATAACTTGTATCGCGAGCTGGCACCGATTTCTACGGCGGCGTGGGCTCAAATTGAAGAAGAAACCTCACGCACCATTAAGCGCTATCTTGCCGGTCGCCGCGTTGCGGATGTTCACGGCCCTGAGGGCGCAGCGTTGGCTGCAGTGGGCACAGGCCATCAGCGTGCTATCGAGGCGCCCGGAGACGGTGTGACCGCTCAACAGCGCGAAGCAAGATCTCTTGTCGAGATTCGCGTTCCATTCGATCTCGATCGGAATATGGTTGACGACGTAGAACGCGGTGCAAATGACTCTGATTGGCAACCCGCAAAGGACGCTGCGCGCAAACTCGCCTTTGCCGAAGACCGCGCCATCTTCGAAGGCTACGCTGCCGCCGGAATAGTAGGGATCAGGCAGGGCACCAGTAATCCCAAAAAATCACTTCCCGTTGACGTTCGCAAGTATCCAGAAGCCTTTGCGGAGGCCTTGAGCCAGTTGCGTCTCGTCGGCGTCAACGGCCCGTACTCCATCCTGCTCAGCGCCGATGCTTATACCGAACTCGCCGAGACGAGTGATTACGGGTACCCGGTTCTCGAGCATGTGAAGCGCCTGGTCGATGGTCAAATCATCTGGGCGCCGTCAATCGAGGGCGCCTTCGTCGTCACTACTCGAGGCGGTGACTTCGATCTTCACCTCGGGCAGGACATCTCCATCGGGTACTCGAGTCACACTGAAACCACTGTTCGACTCTATTTGCAGGAGACGTTTACCTTCCTTTATCTGACGTCTGAATCTGCCGTGGCTTTCGATCCGCCGAGCAAACCGCCTTCGTCATAATGCGCGCTGTGCATGACTATAGGTGAGACAGGCGCGTCTTGGACTCGTTCTCCCAGGGGATGAGCCGCTCACAATTTGGCGCGTTTATTCCACCCGTGGAAATTTGAGAAATCACCGGAGTTCCAGGCTTCACGGAGTCCAGGTTTGCCTAGATCCCAGTCCGGCCGAATTTCACTGGTGACGGCACGCAGGTCTCGCCACAAATCTGCGATCGACGGACGGCCCCAAAACCAATAGCCGTTATAAATCTTGTGAATCACCAGGCCCGGCTTGAGGACGAGTGTGTGCGGAACCATCGGATTGTGCTCGGGATCCGTGTACTCCTGGATGTCGAGGTCCTTCTGAATGATTCGGCCAGGGTCGGAAAGAAAGGTCCATTGGGCTCCGACCGATGCACGAAACTCCTGGAGCGTGTGGTGGTCATCCGTAGAGATCGTGGCAATCTGTGTGTAGGCCACGGCGAACTTGGGGTAAAACCCGGCTAGTTCCAGATGCTGCTGGTGCTCCTTTGGACAGTAGTGGCCGCGGGCGAGCGTAAGCACCAGCGGGTCGTCTCCCTGGAGTTCGCTGAGCTTGCGCAGTGTGCCCATGTGATCCGGCAGTTGGTAGTCGGGGAAATGGCCTCCGGGCAAAATGTCGGAACGCATGATTGACTCCTTCTATTTCGGGAACTCTGTGCCGTGCTGTTCAGAAGTCACGAAACTGGCGTACCAGTCCGGCCAGTTTTTGTCGGATTTGCCCCGTCAGTGCTTCATGTTGACCGTGCGCTGTCTCAGCCCTGCGCAATGCGTCGGCCAAGTCATTCGGTGACGCGTAGGTCGTTGCTTCCGCTTCAATTCTCCCGGGCAAGCGCGTCGTGATCTCCTGCAGCAGCCAGCTGTTGCCATCCGGGTCACTAAATGTTGCAAAAGAGCTGTAGCTGGCGTGATCTGGCGCTGGTCCGCTGACGCGACCGCTGTCGCCCACGGGCTGGAACTGAGCACCCGGCGTCACAGCATGGAACACGTCGCTAACCTCGACTCCGCGCGCGACGAGTTCCTCGCGTGCGGCGGCAATGTCGGAGACGATGAGGTAGGTGCCCTGGATCGAGCCGGGCGCAACCGAAGTGATCTTCACGCCAAATTGCACGGAACAGCCGGAACCGGGTGCCGTGAACTGAACGACTCGGAAACCATTATCGAACTTGAAGTCGGCATCGAGTCGCCAGCCGAGCTTGGCGTAAAACTCCTTGGCGCGGTCAACATCAGAAACCGGGATGACCACTACCTCCAGGTTCATTTCCACTTTTGCGAGACCGGGCGCCGTGAGCTTTTCGTAACTGTGAACTCCACTGACGGGTGCCATCATTCCCTCCTATTTGAGTGGGACATCCGTAAACGTTCGCGTCTGCATCCGGCCCGGTCGGGCATTACCCGTAAGTAAGGTTCGTGCTCTGTCCAACCTCGATAATGTAGCCGTCGGGATCGCGGATGTAACAGCGGATCTCGCCGTATTTGGGGATCGGCTCCGTGATGAACTCCGCTCCTCGACTTTTCCATAGTTCATAGCACGCCTGAATATCCGCAACGCGGAAATTCATGAAGCTGTTGATGTGATTCGGGTCGGGGGTGCTGAGCGTTACTGTCGGCTTGTCCGGAGTCGGCCCGCCCCCAACGTTCAGAATCATCCAGATATTCGCAAGCTGAAGGTACCCAGGCGCGTTGCCGTCGCCTCTGCTGAGAATGCGACCGCCGAAGACCTTCTCGTAGTAATCGAGCGATCGGTTGATGTCCGTCACGGTGAGAAAACACGCGATGCTGATCCCATCCTTCGGGGGCATCTCATAGCTTTTCTGTTCCACTTGTACGCTCATTGACTCGCTCCAATCTGGATAGACTTACCGGCAGGGGAAACCACGGAACCAGCCCCCACTAAGCGGCTCGCTTTTTCCTCGCGCCGAGTGCCGATAGAAGAAGTTTCACAACTGCTTCATCCGAGAACGGGTTCTGACCGGAGATCAACTCGCGATCTTGCAGGACGTAGCTCTTCCATGGAGGCAGCACACTGACGTCGCCGCCGGCGGTACTCAAGGCGAAGTCCGGGTAGAAGAGAACCTTGCCATCAATCTCAAGCGGCTCGCGCTGCTGCTCTTCGGCCGTCGAAAAGATCGTCATCTTATATCCGGCATAGATCCAGCCTGCAGCCTTTGCGTGCGCTCCCGCCTCGTCGCCCGCTGCCAGCGCCGCGACGAACTCCCTCGAATTCGGAAGAGCCGAGAGGAGTGAAATCGGGCCATGGCAAAGCACCGCCGTTGGCTTCGATGTCTCGTGAAAGTGTCTCAGCACGATGCCGGCATCGGGATCATCCAGAAGATCGATCATCGGGCCATGGCCGCCAGGCACGAAAACAGCGTCAAATTGATCCAGGCCCAACGCGATGACATCCTTGATGCGAACCGGATCTCTGAGCCCAAGCAGGCCGTCGCGGAACAACATATAGTCCTCAAGCTTGGCCGCATCCCCACCGAAGAAATCGGCGACCTCTGAATGGACATCCACCTGGGGCGTGTTGCCTGTGGGGTTGGCGAAGGTGATCTCGTAGCCCTCCTTCATCAGGGCGCGAACCGGAACCGTCACTTCGTTGAGGTAGTAGCCGGCGCCGGTATAAATCTTGCCATCCTTCAAGGGCAAGCCTCGACCGCTGGAGATGAGTGCCAGGATTTTTCCTGCTGTTGCCATTTTGTTTCTCCTCTCTGAAGTTGGAACGAAAGCTGTGGATTATGGCTGCGGGAATCCGAACATCAGCCACGACTGGTTGGCTACCCAATGGGGGTATAGCTCCGTCATCTGATCGAACAGATCCAGGTCCGACTTCGCGGTTTTCTGCACCCGATCGAAGTCTTCCAAGTAACGCTTGGTGTCCTGGATCGCCGAGGGAGAGTCGGGCGCACCAGACTTCTTGTGACCCGCGACAACGATCGACGGATTCAGCGCCGCTAGCCGGTTCAACGCAGCAATCCAATTCTTTCGGCTCTCGGGAGTGGTGTCGCCGACGTACATGCGGCACTGGTTGTACACGACGTCGCCCGCGACGATCAATCCGATCGATGGAACGTAGAGAGACGTCGAATCGGGACAATCGGTGCGGCCCTGCTCGATGATGCGCAATTCGCGGCCTTCAAGCATGAAGGTTTCCTGCTCATAGGGCTCAGGTCCAACCAACTTCGTGGGCACTTGCCCAGGGAACATTCGGCGGGCTAAGCGCTGCGCTGGGGGAGACAAATACATCTGTATGCCCTCCACCGCTTTGGGGGTTGCGATCGCCCGAGCGCGTGGAAAACGGTCCAGCAGAACGCTCAAACCATAGAAGTGGTCGAAATGGGCGTGTGTCACATAGATGGTCTCGAGATTGCGGTTATGCAGCGCAATCCAGTCCGCGAGCGCCTCGGCCTCAGCCACCGTGGTCATGGCGTCCGCCAGTACTGCGTCGTGCTCGCCGAAGATCAACGTCGACGTTGCCGGATCAAAGCCGAGCGGTTCGCCGAAGAGCTTTGGGCGCTCGCCGACCATCGCCTTTCCCGGGGCGGTAAAAACGTTCACACTAAGTGAGTTTGGCGCGATCGGCGGCCTCACGGGCACGGCCTCTTTCAGTCCATTCTTTTCGTCCACTTGGTGCTCCTTTTGATTCAGAGCGAGTGACTGTTCAAGAAGAGATTGGCAGAAGCGCAACGACAAATCTATTGGACGAACGTATCGGAGATACCAAGGTACCGGTCACATACCAGGCGCAGAGTTATCCGCAGAGAGGCCAACTAGTGCAGCAACGATTCCCAATCAGCTGGGACTTTCTCTGCTGGTCCGGGTGCTAGTTGATTCAGGGGATGCGAATGCGGGGGAAGCAGCTCAACGCCCTTGATCATCGCGCCCTTATCATAATCGTAGAACCAATCCTCACCTGGCTCGAAGCTGGCAATGATCGGATGCCCGGTTTCAGCTGCGTGCCTGGATGCATGCTGGCTCGGAGAGCTATCGCAGCAACCGATGTGCCCACACTGCGCACACCGACGGAGATGAAACCACCAACCTTCCGTCGTCGCCAGACATTCCACACACCCATTACCAGTTGGCTTTGAATCGGGGTTGATTCCGCGCCGGCTTCTTTTCATTTCCGATTGCCTTCCGTGACACCCGTTCACAAGAGAATATCAAGCGACCAGCAAGACCTTCCCGACGCGACCCCTCTCTACGGTTGCTTGAGCCTTGGCCGCTTCACTGAGTGGCAGTTTCAGGCTAATTGGAATTACCAGCTTGCCATCTCGCACCGCTTCGGCCATGAACTCGAGCGTCTCTCTGTCGAACTTCGAGAATACGAACACCGGCTTTACAGAAGGGTAGTCCGCTGCATTCTGTGGTGTCTTGATTACCGATGCGAAGACTCCTCCCGGCTTGACCTTGGCCATCAGCTTCTCGGCGGTTCTTCCGCCAACCGCATCCGCCACCGCGTCGAGCAGAGGAAGATTTGCAAGCGCAGCGTCATCGTCGGTCGCGAGGTATTGATCGGCGCCGACAGTCTTAGCGTCGTCGATCTGCCTCTTCAGCACCCCCGCGATCACAGTCGCCCCGCGTGATTTCGCAGTGAATACAGCCGAGCGCCCGACATTTCCAGCAGCACCTATGACGAACACAGTTTGGTCCGCCGAAACTCCCGTGGCTGACATGAGCTGGTTCCCAGTCACGGTCACGAGCGGCAGCGCCGCTGCCTGAAGCAAATCGAGACCCACGGGAACATCCGCTAGAACGTCCGCTTTCACCACGCAGAGTTCAGCATATGTGTTGTCGGCCATTGCGAAGACCCGGTTTCCCTCGATAAAAGTTACAACTCCCGGTCCGACCTTCACCACCGTTCCAGACATATCGATTCCTATCAGGCCAGGGAACTGGATCGGATAGAAATCCTTCGTCAATCCAGCACGGCGCTTATCGTCGATCGGATTCACGCTCGCGGCTGCAACCCGTACCAGCACTTCGCCCCGGCCCGGAACCGGGTCGGGGTATTCTTCCCACTTGAGTACTTCAGGTCCGCCATATTGGTGGACCACAATTGCTTTCATCTTCTCTCTCCTTAGATCGCGGCATATTCCCCGGATCGCCAATTCGAAGATGGCCCTTCGCACCGCAATACTCTCCACGAGACGTACTCAAGTCTCGGGCCGGTTTAGCGCATCTGGTACGGGTGGAAGATGTAGTCCTTTGCTTTCACAGCCATATGACATGTGTTTCCGCAGTCAGCGTGAGCCGTGGGATCGGGGGTGAACCTGCCGGATGCGGCGTCGTAGTTGAACACCGCGTATCCCCAGCCGCCGGTCTTCGGGAATCTTTTGCTGTCCTTCTCCATTACGAAAGCCTGCTTAAAGACATCGGGCACGTCCACCGCGAAAGGCGCTTCCGTGCTCTTCTTAGGCTTCCACTGCAGCTTCACGATCCTGGACCCCTCCGGAAAGAAGTGTCCCTCTCGGGGCGATCCGCTTTTGTACGCCTTGATCATTTCCGGATTGGCGACAATTACCTTAAGGACTTCTTCCTGATGCGCGGAAGAGACCACTGACCAGTCCTCGTATCCCCTGAAGTCGGACAACGCAACGCCGTCCGGCGATATCAGCGAGTACTTTTCCTTGCCCTGGTCTTGAGCGCAAAGAATCGCGACGCCCAGGACGCCAAGCAACGCCGTGGCCGTAAGAATGGTAAAACGATTCAAGCGCATTTCGGGCTTTTCTCTGCGTTGCTCCCCGGCGGGAGACTTTCTCGTGGATCCTTTCATGACGTGCTCTCTTTCTGAAAATGTCTTTTACTGCTCAACTCTTCCGATCAGCCGCACGTTGATTAGGCCTGAGGAATGAGGATGAATCTATTGGACGATCGTATCGATCGATACGAAGGTATTGGTCGGTTTTCACGCATAGCTGACGCATAATGCCGTGGAGCTTGTTATCCGTAGTTTCAACGCCATATTCACCAAGTGAACTAAGGAGGTCGCCTTCATCTTCTGCATGACTTGCCCACGGTGCGCTTTAACCGTAATTTCGCTGATGCCTAGTTCCCCGCCGACCTGCTTGTTGAGTAGACCGGAAACCACCAGAGCCATGACTTGTCGTTCCCGTGGAGAGAGCGAAGCGTGACGGCTACGCAGATCGCGCATCTCCATTCCCCTATCAAGAACGACGCGGCTGCGAGCGATGCCTTGGCGAATTGTTGCTACCATCAGTTCCTGACAGAACGGCTTCAAAAGAAAATCAATAGCGCCCGCCTTCATGGATTGCACAGCGGTTGAGACATCTTCGTAATCGGCAACTACGATGATTGGCATCGCTGCGTAATCCCCGGCGATCCTCTTCTGGACTTCAAGGCCGTTAGGACCCGAAGAAGAAAAGGCAAGGATCAATGCGCAAGGGACAAACACACGCGGATGGGCGAGAAATTCTCGAGCTGAGCAACACGCCTCAGGCTGCCAGCCCTGGGAGCGAACTAGCAGTTCCAGCGATTTTCGAATATCGATGTCTTCGTCGACAATGAAAACCATTGCCTCAGTGTGAGAAATGGTTTGTGATTTCAAATCCCCACAGGCTGCGTTTATTGGACTTGGCATACGTCCCGTATTCATCTCGATCGCAGCGGCAGCACACATATCCCTCCTCCTGGAACCAGTCAGCATCTTTGAATCGGCAACGGAGCTTAGTGCGGCGAACCATCTCCGAGACTGTCAGAAGTGTGGACGTGATCAGTCTTTTCCGCGACACCAGTCATGGTGGCACTCGCCCTACAAATTTCAGTGGTCTGCCGAAACGACGGGTTTGTTACAGGCTGGAAACAATGGGTACAATCAAATTTTCCCCCGCAGATCCCCGGCTGGAGGTCAGAACAAATCGTGGTTACCGATCCGATTCGGATCCTCTGCGTAGAGGATCACCCGGTCTTCCGTGAAGGACTGAGAACGATCATTGGATATGAGCCAGACATGCAGATGGTTGGTCACGCCGCCAATGGCGTGCAGGCCATCGCGGAGTTTCGTCGTCTCCGTCCCGATGTGACTCTCATGGATTTTCGCCTTCCTGGAGCCAACGGTGTTGACGTTCTGATCGCCATCCGTGGAGAGTTTCCCCGGGCTCGCGTGATCATGCTGACCACCTCCGACGGCGATGCGGACATCCAGCGCGCAATGCGAGCAGGAGCTTCGGCTTACATCCTGAAGAGCATGCCGATGGAGGAGTTGCTGGGCGTCATCCGGTCAGTTCATTCTGGCCGGCGGCATATACCGCCCGAGGTCGCGGCCAAACTCGCCGAATTCATGGGAGACGAGGACCTCACGGCCCGGGAGCTCGATGTTCTTCGCCTGATTCGAGAAGGTTATCGCAATAAGCAGATCGCGGATCAACTTGCAATCTCAGAGAATACTGTCAATTTCCATATCAAGAACCTGATGGAAAAGCTACGCGCAAATGACAGGACCCATGCAGTCACGATCGCGCTGCGGCGGGGCCTGCTGCAAATCTGATGTCGTTACTCCTACCAGAAACTGTAGGGAATTGGCCACGATCTTTGGTGTGTTGCGCCACACGCGCAGCGCGATAACGTGACATATGAAGCTCGGATAATAAAGGCGGCGCATGTGAATCTTGCACGGTCGGTTGTGATCAGCTCTGTGCTGTTCTTGCTGACCATCTGTCTCGCTCGCGCCCTCGATCCGACCCACCGAATTTCACAGTATGGACATACGGCGTGGAGGATTCAGGACGGATACTTCGCCGGGCAGGCACTGTCTATCACACAGACGACAGATGGATATCTATGGGTCGGAACTGAAGCGGGACTTCTTCGATTCGATGGCGTTCAGTTCGCTCCCTGGACTTCGCTATCTGGAGAGCCGTTGCCGTCCAGCAACGTCCATACTCTGCTTGGCGCGAGGGACGGAAGCCTATGGATCGGAACGGTGTCTGGTCTGGTCCACTGGGTAAACCGGCGCTCGATCAGGTACCTGAGTGGAGAGCAAATAAACGCCGTCCGGCAAGACGAGAAGGGCCAAATCTGGGTCACGGCTGAAGGGCGAGGCGGTACCATGTCTCCACTTTGCCGGATTGTCGATACAGACGCTCATTGTTTCAGAGACGACGAAGGAGTGCCTACGTGCGGCGGGGGCCCCCTCGTGGAGGATACTTCAGGCAGTTTTTGGCTAGGATGCGAAACGACAATTCTCCGATGGAGGCCGGGATCATCCAAACTTTATCGACCCGCAGCGTTGGCATCCAGTCAGGGGATCGATGGTATGCAAGCCCTGGCTGCCGCGGCTGATGGTTCTGTATGGGTTGGAATGGGCGTTCCTGGACGCGGGGGAGGATTGCAGCGCATGATAGACGGTGCTTTGAAGCCGTTTATCGCTCCAAAACTAAACGGCGAAACTCTGCCGGTCGCGTCCCTTTTGATCGATCGGCAGGGAAATTTATGGGTCGGTACAGACGGTCAAGGCGTCTATAGAATCCACGGTCTAGACGTCGATCATTTTGGGAGTGTAGATGGCTTGTCCGGCGATAGCGTGTACGGTTTCTTCGAGGATCGAGAGGGTGACCTCTGGGTTAGTACATCGAAGGGCATCGATATGTTGCGCGACCTTCGCGTAACCAGCTTCTCCAAGCACGAAGGGCTCAGCCAAGACGGAGTCGAAGCGGTTCTTGCCGCGCGGGACGGCACCGTCTGGATCGGATCGGACCATCTGCAGGCTCTTCGGCCGGATGGCGTGGTTTCTGAGCCTGAAAAGGGTCTGCCGGGGAATCAAGTTACATCTCTCCTTGAAGATCACGCCGGTCGTTTATGGGTAGGATCCGACAACTCGCTTTGGGTTTATGCAAGTGGAAAGTTCACTTCTATCAAGAGGAAGGATGGCCGTGCGTTTGGGTTGGTTATGGGGCTGGCAGAAGACTCGGATCACAATCTCTGGGTCGAATCTCGCGGGCCGCCCGCAACGCTGATCCTCATTCAGGACATGAAGGTTCGGGAAGAGTTGCCGGCACCGCCGATGCCGATAGCCCGCAAGCTGGCGGTCGATCTGCAAAGCGGAATCTGGTTGGGTCTGGTGAGCGGAGATCTAGCACGCTTTCGGTCTGGCAAGACGGAGATATTCACCTTTGCCAACCATCCGAATACACGAGTGAAGGCGCTCTTTGCAGCACCGGACGGATCGATATTAGGAGGAGCTGAATTCGGGGTCGCGGGATGGAAGAACGGAAAGCAACAGATCCTCACTGTCCGCAACGGCCTGCCTTGCAATGACATTAACGGGCTTATTTCGGACGATCAAGACAACCTGTGGCTTTACGCCGGGTGCGGCCTGATCGAAATTCCGAAGGAGGAAATGCAACGGTGGTGGGACGAGCCTGAAGGGAAGCTGAAAGTGAAAGTCTTCGATGTGTTGGACGGAGTCCAGTCGGGGATGGGTCACTTCAACACGAGTGCGAAGACACCAGACGGACGATTGTGGTTTGCCAACGGCAGCCTGCTGCAGACGGTAGATCCAGCTCATATGGCCGGGAATACTGTGCCGCCGCCGGTGCATATCAACGGTATCGTTGCGGATCGAAAGAGCTACTCGCTCCAGGAAGGGCTCAGGCTGCCGGCGTTAACCCGCGATCTTGAGATTGATTACACGGCACTCAGCTTCACGGCCCCGAAAAAGGTTCTGTTTCGTTACATGCTCGAGGGTCGTGACGCGGGTTGGGTGGAACTAGGAACGCGGCGTCAGGCTTTTTATAACGATCTTCCACCAAAGACCTATCGTTTTCGGGTGATTGCGTGCAATAACGACGGTGTTTGGAACAATGTAGGGGCAACAATCGATTTCACGATTGCGCCTGCATGGTTTCAGACTTACTGGTTCTCCGCGCTATGCGCTGCCGTCGCCCTTCTTATTGTGTGGCTTGTTTATCGGATGCGCGTGCGGCAAGTTGCGAAGGCCATGTCTGTACGCTTCGATGAGCGATTGGCCGAACGCACGCGCATCGCGCGAGATTTTCACGACACGCTTCTGCAAACCATCCAGGGAAGTAAGCTGGTTGCGGATTCTGCGCTAAAGCAATCAGCCGATCCAACTCCGATACGTGGTGCAATGGAACAGTTGTCAAACTGGCTCGGACGGGCAACCGAGGAGAGCCGGACAGCGCTGAACTCGCTGCGCACGTCGACCACGGAAGAAAACGACCTTGCGTCTGCTTTCCAGAGGGCGATTGAGGAGTGTCGAACACAGAGTTCGATGGAAGCCGCCCTTTCAGTGGTTGGGGAGGCAAGCGAGATGCATCCAATTGTTCGCGATGAGGTCTACCGGATCGGGTACGAGGCAATTCGCAACGCGTGTGTTCACTCGCACGCCACTCGGCTTCAGGTGGAGCTCACCTACGCTGAGGATCTCATGTTGTGCGTGCGTGACAACGGCGTTGGCATTGCCCCTGCCATCGCGGAGGGCGGCAGGGAAGGGCACTTCGGCCTGCAGGGAATGAGAGAACGGGCTGACCGCATCATGGCCAAGCTGACGGTTGAAACTTCCGCGTCTAACGGTACCGAGGTCAAACTGGTTGTCCCCGGCAGCATCATCTACCGCAAACCTAGATCCGGGAATCGGAAGTCGACGGCGATCAAATCTTTCCTTAAGCGGATCGGTTTGACATCGGACTCGACTGACGTCTGAAAGCGAGTCGCTTATGTCGAAGCTCGCGTTTCAAGCCGGCACCGTCCGGATGCGATAGCCTCGCAGGGTCTTTGCACGGCGATAGGATTTGAACAACATGCTCGGTTCTTCCCAGCGAATGAGCAATCGATCACTTCTTTGCAATCATGAATCTGCGGATAATTTCAGCGATCTCGTCCGCCTTCGTATCGAGAGCAAAGTGACCTGCATCCAGTACGTGTACTTCCGCGTTCGGCACATCTTTGCGATAGCGCTCAGGTTCGCCGGGATCAAACGACAGATCGTGCTTTCCCCAAAGCACGAGAAGTTTCGGTTGAGTTTTCTGCATCCACGCTTGCCATTTGGGGTATGAGTCGACGTTGGTTCGATAGTCGTAGAACAAGTCGCTCTGGATCTGCGCCTGGCCGGAACTATTCAGAAACGCGTACTCATCGGTCCAGAGATCGGGATCATAGAGTTCCACATTCGGATCGTCCCCGACGTGGCGTGTTTTGGTGGCAGCCATCGAAAGCAGATTCGTTCGCAAATCCTCTTCACGCGCTGAACGATCCGCCCAGAATGCCCGCCGAGTTGCCCAGTTCACCCCAAGTCCTTCATTGTGAGCAACCGCATCCTGCACGATGAGGGCCTCGACGCGCTCCGGGTGCGCAAGGGCCATGCGGAACCCTACTGGCCCCCCATAGTCTTGCATGTAGAGTGTGTAACGGCTCAGGCCAAGGACCTGCGAGAAATCATCGATGACGCGAGTGATGTGGTCGAAGGTGTAGTCAAACTGCTTCGGGTCTGGCCAATCGCTGTGGCCAAAGCCGGGATAGTCGGGCGCGATCAAGTGGTACTTATCGGCGAGACGCGCCAGTAATGAGTCAAACATGCGGGAGGACGAGGGCAGTCCGTGAAGTAGAAGTATGAGCGGGGCATCCTTTGGACCGGCTTCGCGATAGAAAATCGTTAACCCATCGACCTTCGTCGTCCGATAAAACACCTGATTGTCCATCGCCATATCCTTTGTCTGAGAGTTCAAACCTGACACGATCACGAAGAGGAACACGGAGCTTGTCAGAATGAACGTCACAAGCTTCACCTTCCGCATGCATCCTCCTTCTTACTCATTAAGCTCGAAGATGATCTCCAATTCAATGGGGACGCCCAGAGGGAGACTAGCGACGCCGATTACCGAGCGAACAGCCATATTTTCCTCGCCAAATACATCTCGCAAAAGATCCGAAGCGCCATTCGCGACCGCGGGCTGATCGACAGCATTTCCTGAAGCCACCATGAAGACGCTGAGACGGACGACGCGTTTGATTCGATCGAGAGTGCCCAGGTAATTCCTGGCTGCGGCGAGTGCGCCCAGCGCTGCAATGCGGGCCGCATCTTGTCCGGAATTCGTGTCGAGTTCCAAGCCGAGTGTGCCAACATACGCTGGTTGGTGATCGACTACGGGCAACATTCCACTGAGGTAGAGGAGGCTTCCCGTTTGCACAGCCTCCACGTACGACCCGAAGGGAGTTGGCGGGGTAGGAAGCCGAATGCCCAACTCCCGGATGCGGTCCTCCGCGCAAATCGACGGTGCATTTGTCCGGCTTGCTCTATCTTGGTACGTCATCCAATTCACTCCCCATGCGATTCTGAATGTCTCGATCGATCCGCGTACCCGATCATTTCTCGATACTGGATTAATTTCCTTCCGCCGCGCGTTGGTTGATGACTGCCGCTCCCGCCTCGCTTACGATCTCGTCCTGAGAATCCGTGCCCCCCGAACTGCCAATTGCGCCGATAATCACTCCCTTATCGATGAGTGGGATACCGCCTCGGGACGCAATAATTCCGTCGAACGCGAGCAGATAATTCAGGTGCATAAGCTGGATGCCGTCCTCGAAGACCTTGGTTGGACGCCGGAAGGTAGCAGCCGCACGCGCCTTGTGTTGCGCAATCTGGATCGAGGCAAGCATCGCGCCGTCCATTCGTTCAAAGGCCACCAAGTTGCCACCGGCATCTGAAACTGCCACATTCATCTTCCAGTTCCGCATCCTCGCCTCTTCCACGGCTGCGTGAATAACCGCCTCTGCTCGTTCCAGTGTTATCGATAGCCCATACGGCACATCGAACGGAATTTCGCTTGGGACGACGTCAAGAGGATTCGACGACGCTGCCCCTCCTTCTATGACGTTTCCAGATTTGCTGCTTGACATATATTTCCTCCGAACGGTTAAGAGGGTGTGTCTGTAGATCCGCCCTCGGTGCGCGCCTTTCTCGCTTGAGCTGCCCGTCAGCGCTGCGTCGATTGATCACTTCTGTAACTGGCAAGCGAGCCAGTAATCGACGCTGAGCTTTCCCGGACCAGAACAAATCATCCAGAAAAAGATGAGCACGTACAGGGCCTCCGGAAGGTAGAGCAGATTGTCGACCCACTCGAGAGGCGAGAGTCCTTTAGGCATGGCTGAAAGCTTCGTGGTTAGAATGGCGACAGCCATGTCGACCAACAAGGCCAGGCTGGCCAGGCTCGACAGAAGCCCCGCAGCCAGCATGGATCCCCCAACGAATTCGACACTCGAGACGAAATAAGTCATGAGGTTCGGAAACGGGACTTTGGCCCTGGCGAGGGTCTCGCACATCGTCTGCCTGCTGCTGGCCACAAACAGTTTTCTTGCCCCGGAGATGGCGAAGAACAGCCCGATCGAAACGCGCATGAGCAAAATGGCGTATTGCTCCGAATCACTGTTACCGAGCAGAGCGAACTGCGCCAACCGTTTCCAATCCATCTGTTGTTCCCCTATCGAAGAAGTCTTGCAGCGATGCCCTCGTCGCGCAGTTGAAGTCAGGCTAACGCGAGATTTCACCGAGGTAGTATCCGAGCCGATTCTCGACATCTCCAGGTTTGTGGAAGCCGCGAGCGATGAGCGCTTTGATTCCATTCTGCGCGGCAGGTCGTCCTAGCGAAGCGATGCATGCATCCCATCCTGCGCCGAGCTCAACGTCGGGCGGCAGGCTTGTGTTGACCAGGCGCTTGGTGTTAGCGATCGCCCATTTGTCGAACTTGGCGATTCGGGTCGCGAGCGCTTCTACGAATGCCTCCAGATCCGCGTCGGGCAACGCGCGGTTAACATAGCCGTAGGCCTCCGCCTGGTCTCCCCTGATGTCTTCTGAGCTCAGGAGTACCTCAAGCGCTCGGTTTCGGCCGATGAGTTGGGGCAGTCGGGCCATGGGACCGCCGCCGGCGACCATTCCCACGCCCACCTCCCATTGGGAGATGATGGTCTTCTCGCGGCTGGCGAAACTCATGTCGCAGGCGAGCGTGATCTCGCTGCCGTTTCCCGTCGCACGACCGCGGATGAGGGCGATAGATGCGACTGGCGCGCGAGTCAGGCGCACGAGAAAGTCGGGCCAAGGCGGTAAGCCTGTTGGGCCGTCCGCCATTGAGGTCAGATCCTCGAGCTTGGCTTCGAAATCGGAGTGATTCAGAAAGTAGCCGTCGACTGCGCTATCAAAGACCACGACCCTGACATCGTTGTCGGTCTCGATGGCGTGGATGACATCCTGGAACTCGCGGACCATCTCAGGTCCCATGACATTGATGGGCGGGTTATCGATTGTGATACGCCAATAGGCAGGCGACCGCCGGGTGATGCGAAGCTGTGCAGCTTTTGTCGATTCATTCCTCTGCGCGGCTTTCGAAGTTGCGGTTGTAGTTGCCATGGATTCTCCTCGAAGTTGTTCTCGGAAACCGGGTGATTGAAGGCGCCAATTGAGCTCGCCACCTTGCGGCGTATTTATTGAATGCGCGATTTCGTTAATCACGATCTATTGGGCCAGAACGATATGCTCCGCACAATTGGACGTTGGTATGGCCAATACCTTCGTATCGCTTCCAATTGCGGCGAGAACCACAACGCAATAAGGGATGTAGACTGCACGGCTGACTGCGCGGGGACTCACGCAGCGACCTGATGCGCAGACCGATCTTCATGAGGCGCACCCAGGAAAGGGAATTCGGAAAGAAGGTCTGTATGGAGTTCCACGTTATCGCTGGTGATCCTGCCATTCGTGAGGATGCCAAGGAAAACGTCAATCGCGTCGTCGGTGAGTGCGCGGCCATTGTGCGGGAAGACCGCGGGCTGACTGGGATCGTAGAAGAGAATGTCTGGTAGCAGAGTACCTGCGACCCGCGTTGCTTCATCGGGCGAGTAGCCCCCAGTATGTTCAAGCGAGTGAGCGAAGACCGGGATGAATTGAGCATCGTCTTTCGGCTCACTGGCAAGAAAGTCGGCTTTGCGATCGCCTGCGAGGAAGACAGCTTGCGAAGGACGAGCACCTCGGTCGGCCTGAACCCACGTTCCACTTGCGCCGTCTACAGTGCGATGCCAGAGTCCGATTGGATTCGGTCCCAGAGTGGAGGTTGGAACCTCGATCACGATGCTGCAGACATCTCCATTTGTGAAGAAATCGACGCCCGTGAATTGGAGGTTGTTGAGGGCGCCCTCCGTATCGAAAAAGAAGGGGTCACTTCGCCAGCCGGCGAAGATGCGGTAGTCGCCGGCTTCCGCCACGTGCGCCGATTTGCCCGTCGACACCGGTATCCCCTCGAGGATAAGTTGACCGCCGTCGCCTGTTCCGGCGGCTTGTGTGCCGTCGACACGATAGACGGCAGCAGTCTGCGAGCCACCGTCGGAAGAAGAGAAGCGCACGCGGTAGGCTATGTCGGCGACAGCGTCGCCGTTGGTGTCGATCTTGAGCTCATAGATCGCATTCGGTGCAAAGGGCTCGGCTGTAGTGGGTCCAGGCGGGTTAACGCCGATTGACGGATGCACGTCCATCACGAAGATTGTCTTGCCGTCTCTTCCGGGGCTGGGGAAGACGTAAAGATCAGTGAGGTCAAGCCGCGCGTCTCCGTGGGGAAACCCAAAATCAGGACCGGAGTAATGGTGTGACATAGTTTGTCTCCTTTGCTTTCATTCCGAATCGAAGTTCTCAAAGAAATCAGGAATAGTAGTAGACAAGAGATTGCTCATCGGCTTCACTAGCGGCAGGACAAAATGCCAGTTGCACCCGGTAGAGGCAATGTGGACAACTCCAGTGATGCGCGGAGTCCTTCTCGTCGATTGCGCATGGATAGGCCCTCAGGCATTCTGGGCAAGCAAACGGCACGCAACTCCCGCCTTGCACTATTGATGGCTTGGGGATCCACACGGGGTTGGAGACTCGCAACAATTGTGAGTCGGGTTCGTTTCTCACTGCGTTCACGATTAGCAGGAGCTGAGCGATACTCGTTGCGTCCTTTTCGTAGAAAGCATCGGCGGCGACTCCTTGAGGAACAACTCCCCTTGGATATGAAGCGCTCATTGCGATGACCTTGATCTTGGGATGCCGTCTTCGAACGATGGACAGTAGCTCAAATCCAGACATGCGAGGCATGTTCAGATCCGACAGCAGAATATCGGGCGCCCGGCGCCGTATCTCGGTCAGGGCCTCTAATCCGCCGGCGGCACTTCTGACCGAATATCCGCACTCTTCCAACGTTTCGGAAAGCACGTTCAGCAGAACAGCATTGTCATCAGCAACGACTATGTCGACCGGGCGATGCGACATGATTTGCTTCTTCTCCGCGGATATTGGTTGCCTGCGTTAGAGTGCGTTTACGTCGATTACCGCTTTGGCAAATTCCTGCGGAGCCTCCTGAGGCAAGTTGTGTCCGATGCCGCCAGTGATGAGGCGGTATTCGTACTTGCCCGAGAATTTTCCGCGATAGGATGAGTCGACTGGATGTGGCGCACCATTAGAGTCCCCTTCCACGGTGATCGTCGGCACAGTAATCACCGGACTCGCGGACAGTCGCCTCTCCAATCCGTCGTATTGAGACTCACCCTTCGCCAGCCCAATTCGCCAGCGGTAGTTATGAATCACAATGTCCACGTGGTCAGGATTCTCAAAAGATGCAGCGGAGCGATCGAAGGTGGCATCGTCGAAGTTCCACTGCGGCGATGCGAGCTGCCAGATGAGCTTCGCAAAGTCGTGTCGATACTTGTCGTAACCCGCACGCCCGCGGTCCGTCGCGAAATAGAACTGATACCACCAGGCCAGTTCGGCCTTCGGTGGCAGCGGAGCCTCGTTGGCGGCCTGGCTACCAATCAGATAACCGCTCACGGATACCAGGCCCCTGCAGCGTTCCGGCCATAAGGCCGCCACGATGTCGGCGGTCCGGGCTCCCCAGTCAAATCCCGCGAGGATCGCCTTCTGGATCTTTAGCGCATCCATCAGAGCGATGATGTCGACTGCGACCACCGATTGCTGGCCGTTCCGCACCGTTCCTTGGGACAGGAAGCTGGTTGTGCCAAATCCGCGCAGATAAGGCGCGATCACGCGATAGCCCTTAGATGCCAAGAGACGCGTGACATCGACAAAGCTGTAAATGTCGTAAGGCCAGCCGTGGAGTAGGATCACCGCGGGCCCGTCGTCGGGGCCAGCTTCAGCGTAGCCGACATTCAGGAGGCCCGCCTCGATCTGCTTGAGCGAAGCGAACGACGCGTGCGAAGCACTATCAATGCCGGTACGCGCGACATTGCGTGGCTGTGCATCACCAGAACCGGCCAAACCAAAGCTCTCGGTTATAGCCGCCGCAGTGGCAGTTCCCAGAAAGCGACGGCGATCATGATCGATTTCTCGCGATGCTATGTTCGTATTCATTGGCGCGCTCCCTGTATCGGTGATTTGTCGTTGACGCTAGCGGAGTTCTCAGCTCTCGATTTGCGATGAGCAACTCGCCTATGCATTGCTGCAGGCTCCTCAAATGGCCTTCCCACTCTCTCTCTTGCTCCTGGCGCCACTTCAGCTGCTGCCATCCAGCAACAGAGCCACTCGTGAATTGCTGCGCGCGTCCAACACTGCGAGGAGCCGATTGGGTTCGACGATCTTGTCGTTGATGGGCAGCCATAACATCTCCATATCATTGGCTATTGTTGTCACGAAGGCGTAGGTTGTGATTCTTACTACGTTGGCTATCGACTATTTGCCGGTGCTGTCGAATCGGCCGAACGAGCAGTCAAAGGCTGCTGAGGGTTTGCCCCTTATGCCTTGATGAATTGCACATCCAGTGTGATCGCGACTTCGTCGCCCACCAGGACGCCGCCGAGCTCCAGCGGAGCATTCCAAATGAACCCGAATTCTTTGCGATTGATCTTGGTTGAGCCGGCAAGACCGATGCGCACGTTGCCCCACGGGTCTTTCGAGGGTTCGCTGACATCTTTCACTGCCAGAGTCACGGATTTTGTGACGCCGCGGATCGTCAAATCGCCGGCAACTTCATAGTCCTGACCGCCCGCGTAATGGATGCTCGTAGACCTGAACGTGAGCATGGGAAATTTCTCAACGTCAAAAAAGTCCTCGGCCTTCAGGTGAGCATCGAGCTTCTCGTCGACGGTTCTTACGCTTGTTGCCGGGATCGACACCTCAACGGTGGAATGAGCGTAGTCGGTCTCGTCCAGCTTCAGCACCCCGGAGAGCCCTGAGAGCTTGCCCTTCACGTTTGAGATCATCATGTGTCTCACCTTGAACTCGGCCGCTGAGTGCGCAGGATCAATGTTCCAGGTGCTGAAATCCTCAGCCGTGATGCTGGAATTCGCGATTTTCGAAGTTGAAGACATGAGATAAATCTCCTTTTCACTTGTTGAAAGTCATTGCAGCTGTTTCTTGCAAAGAACAGCCTGACTCAAGGTCTCGGAATGCGCCGGGACTTGCTCATCGTTGCCATTAAGCCAGAAGTGAGGAGGCGAATCCATTAGACGATGGTGTCGCCAATACCTTGGTATGAGCAGTCCGACGAATGGTCGAATGCTGCAAAAGCTCGCGGAAGATTGGCCAAATGCGAACGACCTGTTTTGCGGTCAGAAAGACACCAATAGGGCGAACGAATGCGCCGAGCACGTTGCGGATCAGCAGACGACGAAGCGTCTCGTGGCAAGGACGGTTATGATCTTCCGCCTGCCGCCTTGAGCGTAGGTCCGCTCGAAGAAGCTGGCCTATTCATCCTGCGATCGGGCGAGCCGGAGATTGGAGAAGGTGACGGTGACCTGAGCTGGCCTGCCCCGGCAAGTGCGCGCTCTGATCGCAGCCTTGTGGCCATTCTTACCAAGTCCACGACAGACTTGGCTCCCATCTTTTGCATCACCCGGCCTCGATGAGCCTTCACTGTAATTTCACTGATTCCGAGTTCTGAACCGATCTGTTTGTTCAAGAGCCCAGACAGCACCAATGCCATGACTTGCCGTTCACGGTGGCTGAGAGACGCATAAGAGTCGCGGACCGACCGCATTTCAGCTTCGCGGCCAAGCGCGATAGAGCTCCGTTTGAGGGCCTCCCGGATTGCATCGAAAAGAGCGTCATCCGTGAATGGCTTGATCAAGAATTCCACGGCTCCGGCCTTCATGGCTTGAACCGACGTGGGTACATCTCCGTGATCAGCGATGAATATGATTGGCGTTTCCATTCGTTCGATGACGATCCGCTTTTGCAGTTCAAGACCGCTGAGGTCTCGAGGAGAAATATTCACCACAAGGCAGTTTGGAACATGTGGCCGTGGCCGGTCGAAGAACTCTTGAGCGAGGGCGAACGTCTCTGGTTGCCACCCTTCGCGGCAAAGTATCTGTTTCATGGATTCACGCGCAGGGACGTCATCATCGACAACGAACACGATGGGGAGATCATGTGATGTGCCTGAAGATTCGAACTTATGATTAAGCAAATGCCCGTTCTTATCCGAACGGTCGCCCGATGTAGGTGGCGGGCTCGGAAGTGCTTCCGTATTTGAGTCGATCACCGCATTTCCAGAACCATTGGATGTGCCCTGTAGCGCAGTCACCCTCGTCGACTTCTTGGCCATTGCAGATAAGAGGTTCGGAAGAACCGCGTCGTTCGACAGGATTATCGCCCGTTCGATCAAATTTTGAAGCTCTCGCACGTTGCCGGGCCAGGAATGTCCAGTGAACGCACTCAACGTCTCTGCCGGTATGTCGTGAATTTGCTTTCCGATGCGTCGTGAAAACATTTCCACGAAATGCGAGACCAACAAGGGTATGTCTTCGCGGCGCTCGCGCAACGGTGGGAGGTTGATTGGAAATCCGCTCAGTCGATAATAGAGATCGCTACGGAATTCTCGCTGACTGATCATGCCCACTAGATCTCGATGCGTCGCAGCAATTAGACGGACATTCACGCGATGCGTCTGGCTGCTTCCCGGGCGCTCGAATTCATGCTCTTGTAAGACCCTCAGCAGTTTGGGCTGCAACGCCAGGGGAAGATCGCCTATTTCATCAAGGAACAGTGTTCCGGCATCAGCCATTTCGAAACGGCCTATTCTGTGCGCCGAAGCCCAGGGAAAGGCGCCCTTTTCATGGCCAAAGAGTTCGCTGTCCAATAAGTCGAAGGGAATTGCCGCGCAATCCAATTTCACAAATGGGTGCTCGCTGCGTGAGCTGAGACTGTGTATGGCGCGAGCGATCAGTTCCTTGCCGGTACCCGTCTCTCCAAGCAATAACACGCTGGCATCCGTCGGTGCCACTCGCTCCACTTCCGCAAGGACGGATTTCAGAGAAGGGCTGATGCCAACGATCTGTTCAGATCTACGTTCACCACACGTCTGGTCAAGCAAATTCAAATTAGACACAGTTCACCTCCGCGCGGGAAAACCTGGGAAGCTCCGCGTACTACTTTGGCTAATCGTTAGAGCAGCGTGGACTTTCTCAAGCAGCTCTCCGGCATCGAATGGCTATCCTGACGACGCCTCCGTTGAGTCACATAGATATCGGACCGCCTTTGTCGTGCCTTAAGGCTGCGCGAAGGATTTGGAGTAGTTGCTCATCACTAAAAGGCTTTCCTAAGAATGCGACAGCGCCCGCTTGCATGGCGCGACCACGCGATTCTTTGTCGTCATATGCAGTGATAAAAACGATAGGAATGTTGCAATCAGCTGCAGCGAGCTCTCTTTGAAGCTGCAATCCATTCATCTGCGGCAGCCGTACGTCAAGGATGAGACACGATGTATTGTGCTGCTGGCCTGACTGGAGGAAGCTTTCGGCAGATTCGAAGGCAATCGCCCGAAAGCCAAACGATTCTATGAGGAGTGTGGTCGTCCTGCGGATGGATTCATCGTCGTCGACCACGGCGATCAGATTCCTTGTCGCCTCTAATGTTCCCCGCAATGCTAAACGAATGCCCTCAAGGAGCTCCTCGTCGTTAAATGGTTTTCCGAGGAATGCGACCGCACCTGCTTGCTTTGCCTGGTGACGCAAACCCTTGTCGTCGTAAGCGGTGACAAAAATGATGGGAATGCCGATACCTTCGGCAGCTAGCTGGCTCTGAAGTTGTAGTCCGCTCATGCCCGGCATTTGCACGTCAACGATGAGACATGAAGTCTCGTGCAGTCGGACCGACTTCAGCAAATCCTCGGCAGATTCAAAGGCCGCTGATCGAAAGCCGAAAGATTCGATGAGAAATGTCGTAGTCCTCCGGATGGACTCATCATCGTCGACTATCGAGATTAGAGCTTTTGCCACTTCTAACTCCATACTCAACAAACCTTATTGTCGAACGGAGAAAGAAGCTATTGGATCTTGGGATCCCCGACTTAGGAAAAAGGCGTACGCGGATAAACCTTGGTTTACTGGTTTCTTCCCGAGGGGACTTTGAGCTTCTCAATCATTCTGACGAGATCGGCAAGAGATTCCGCGTGCATCTTCTCCATTGCCCGGCTACGCTGGACTTTCACGGTACTTTCCGCAGTTCCAAGTTGGTCCGCGATCTGTTTATTGAGCATGCCCGACACGACCAGGGAGATCACCTCCTGTTCGCGCGAAGTCAACGAGTCGAAGCACTGTTTGAGGGCGGCCACCTCTTTTCCCTCTTCACGTCTGGCGCGATCCCGTTCCAGTGCGATGCGAACAGCATCCAACAGGTCTTGATCGCGGAATGGCTTGGTGAGGAATTCGACGGCACCGGCCTTCATGGCGCGAACGCTCATTGGAATGTCCCCATGGCCGGTGAGAAAGATAATTGGAATACTGATGTTTTTCGCCGTAAGCTCGCGCTGAAAATCGAGTCCGCTCAAACCAGGCAGTCTGACATCGAGCACAAGGCAACTCGGCGCATCTGGCGGCGTCTTGCGCAGAAAGGCATCCGCCGAGTCAAAGCTCTCAACTTGTAAACCAACGGTGCTCAAGAGGAACTTCAGCGAGGAACGTACCGATGGATCATCATCGACGACAAAGACTATCGGCGTACGAGTCATGAGAGATTCCCGCTGGTCGTTGGGATTGTGAAGGAAAACACGGCGCCGTGAGGAGAGTTGTGTGTGGCCCAGAGTCGACCACCATGACCTTCAACGAGAGAGCGGCTAATCGACAAACCCATTCCCAACCCATTCGCTTTGGTTGTAAAGAAGGGAGTGAAAACGCGATCTGCCGCAGTACCAAAGCCAGTGCCCGAGTCGCTTACGGCAACGAGCACGTCACCAGATTGGTCGATCCGGGATTGCACCCCGAGCAAACGAGGTCGATCTGTCACCGCAGCCATGGCCTCGATGCCGTTCATGATCAGATTCAGCAGAACCTGCTGCAACTGAACACGATCAGCCAGGACAGATGGCAGATCATTTGCCAGTTGGTTTTCGAGCAAGACCTGATTCTCATAAAGCTCACGGCCAGCCAGGGTAAGTACCTCATGAATGACTTCGCTTAAATTCAATTCGCTCTTCTCAGCAGCTTCTTTTTTTATGAATGCGCGGATTCGGGACAAAACGGCACTGGCGCGAGTGCCGTCGGCAACGATTCCTTCAAGAGCCTGATGCAGAATATCGGGTTCTAGATTGCGATTGGCAAGCAATCGCAAACACGCGCTGCCGTTATTGACTACTGCAGTCAAGGGTTGATTTATCTCGTGGGCGATCGAGGCTGCCAGTTCACCCATAGTTGTGAGCCTGGAAACCCGCGCGAGCTCCGCTTGTGTCATCTGCAGGTTACGCTCGCTCAGACGAAGCTCACCTTCAGCACGTTTGCGTTCAATACCTTGTGCGATCAAGTCCGCTGTGGATGCCAGTGCTTCTGCTGTTCCCGGTGCAAGCGGCTTTCGAGAGAACATTGCCATCACACCAAGAGTTCGCGTTCCGGCCAACAGCGGGTAGCCTGCAAAACTCGACATCCCCTCATTTGCTGCCCAAGCTTTGTCGCTGATTCGAGGATCATTGATGATGTCGTTGGTGAGAACGTGTTTCTGTTCCCGTGCGATCGCCCCAATTTTGAGTTGGCCAATCGGTATCTGTGAGTGAGCTCCATTGAGGTGTGTGTAAAGCCCTGCACTGGCCCTCAACTCCAGCATTTTTCCGTCAGGACTCAGCGTCCAAATTCTCGCGAACGCTGCATCGAGATGCCGCACCAGGGATTCCGCACACTCGTGCAGGATCGCTTCAAGACTCTCTCTCTGTCCAAAAGCAAGACTCACGTCCGCGCGGACCGCGACCTGACGGGTCTGAATCGCATGCAATGCCTGTTGCGCCTCTCTCCAGTCGTGCAGATCAACTATAGTTCCGAACCATCTGATGACCTTCCCTTCGAGATCACGCAATGGTACGGCGTTGGAAATACACCAACGGTAACCGTCTGGTGCCCGCCGAAAGCGAAACTCGCACTGAAATGCTTCGCCGCTTTCAACCGAGCCCAACCATGCATGAGTTGCCTCTTCCACGTCGTTCGGATGAACTGCTGTCAGCCAGCCAGAGCCTTGCACTTCTTCGGCAGATAGCCCCGTGTAGTCGAAAGTTCGCTGGTTGCAATAGTTCAGTGTGCCGTCCTCCTCGGCACTCCAGAGCATCTGCGGTATGGTCTCAGTTAACTCACGCAAGGTACGCTCGCTCTCACGAAGCTTGTCCTCGGCCTGTTTTCTTTTACCGATATCGCGGATGAATCCGGTGAATATCGTATGCCCATCTCTGGTTAGTTCCCCAAACGAAATCTCCACGGGGAACTCCTGGCCATTCTCGCGCAGCGCGGTCAGTTCGGTCCCCTGCCAGTTGATGTGCCTCTGGCCCGTATCCAGGTAGCGCCTGAATCCATTCTCGTGAAGCTCGCGCATGAATTTCGGCATGAGTACGGTCAGTGGCTTCCCAATCAACTCCGCGGGGTCATAACCGAAGATTCTCTTGGATGCTGGGTTGGCAAACTGAATTGTGCCGGTGTCGTCCATGCTGATAATGGCGTCGTTGGCCGTTTCGACGACAAGGCGATGCTTTTCTTCACTGTAGCGGCGCGCCGACTCCTCTTGTTGACGTTCCGTGATATCAGTCGCGACAGAACCGATGGCGTAGACCACACCGTCCGCATCGAACAGCGGGATCTTTTGAACAATGAGCGCGTGTTGCCCGTCTTCTCGAAAAAAGACGTCCTCAAATCTCACCCGAGTGCCTGTCTCAAGCACTTGCAGATTCTTTGCTTGAAAAGCTGCAGCCTGTTTGACCGAAAACAGTTCTTCGTCCGTCTTCCCTTTGACTGGTTCTTCGGTGACGCAGAGCGCTCTTTGGAACTCTTTGTTAGCGTAGAGATACCGGCCTTGCCGATCTTCTAGCCAAATTAAATTCGGACTGTTATCGCAAAACGCCTGCTGAAGGGCTTCGCTAAGTCGCAGCTTGACCAGGGCCTCTTTTCGATCGTTGATATCTTCGAAAGCGATCAAAATACGCAAGGATGCCTTGCTGCCTCGTGTTTCTGAAACGGCGGGACCCTTTCGAATCGAAAACCAGTGATAGTGTCCGTCGGCGCGCCGCATACGCGCTTCGGTCTCGAACAGCCTTTCAGTCGAAGGAGATGAGTTCCATTCGCTATTAAACTTCGCCAGGTCGTCTGGGTGGATCACCGTTTGCCAGGCCCAACCGGTCAGTTGCCCTGATGAGTAGCCCGTATATTCCTGCCAGGCACGGTTTGCAAACTCGGCGGAGCCATCAGGTAGTGCACATATAACCAACCCGGGAATCATTTCGATCAGGTCCCGTAGATTAGGTGCTTCGCTACTCTGTTTTGCGTCATGTGTTCCAGGGGTCATGCTCCCAGCTCGCTCCAGCGGTCGATACTGTTCCCCGACGGCGACCGCCCTGCCCCACGATGACGGTTCGGCCACTGATACCAAGGTATTTCCAATACCAAGGTCCAATTGCATCAGGCTATCGGCTCTGGCTCAATCAGTGCGCGTGCTTCGAGTTTGTGCGGAAGGGAAATGCCGCTAGGATCGTATTGTTTTCAAAAAAGGGACCGGGAAGCTGGGGAAAACACGGATTTGAGCCTGGAACTAGAATACGTCAACAGTGTTGCCTGTGGTGAAATTCATCGGAATAGGATCTGTCGGACCGCAAGCGCATAAAGAATTCATAAAGATTGTGTCCGGAGAGGCTCGGTCCGCCGAGTCAGCAAGGCGAGACCAGTTCGCGCTCGTGGCATGGAATAGGGAGTCGCGTTCGCTGCTCGGGCGGGAGCCTATTCGACGGAAAATTGACCGCACCGTGCCGATAACTGTGGTCCAGTTAGCCTGCACCCGATCATTGATCTTTCGACGCACTTCGGATCAATGGGAGTTCCTGTGAGCACCATCGAAGGCAGTCTTCCGACCGAAATTCTCAAACTAAGCCCCTACGCTCCCGCCCGTTCACCGGCCAGACAGCGAAGCCCCGCCTCCCTGGATGTCTCACTGGCTCACGCGACCTGCGCCACTCCGGCCGAGGAGTCGTAGTTTTCGATATTCTCCGCTCCCGATGTCTTCAAGATGTCGCGGGCCTTCGCTACTTCCACGGCGCTTCCGTGCGCAACAAGAACGAACTTGCCGGCTTTGATCGACATCTCGTACGTGACGACGCTGTTTTTAGGGATGCCCAGACTATAGAGGCCTGCACCCAGGGCACTAAGCCCTCCCACGACGACTGCTCCTTCCAGCGTCGAAATGATAGAAGCGACAATCGAACCCGCGGCAACAACCGGCCCGACGCCAGGGACAATCAGAAACGCTGCACCAAGAAGCAGACCCCACAGGCCGCCCCAGAACGCGCCCCATTTGCCCCAGTATTTCATCCTCTCGCCAGTGTTATAGAAGCCGACGATATCCTCCTCCGATTGATAGTCGCGGCCGATTACGGCCAGCTTTTTGATGTCAAAACCGCCATCTTTCAGTTGCTTGATGGCATTCTCCGCTGCGGAGTGTTTGCTGAAAACTGCAACGACCGAGTTTTCGTCCCGTTTTGGCGTGTTACTCATCGTTAGTCTCCTTTTCTCGTATTCACAATTGGCCTGTGCCCATCGCGATTCGCTTCGCATTGCCGACTGTATGGCTAAAGAGCACAACACAAAAATGCATCACGGCTCAGTCGAGCGCAATCGGACGTTGGTATCGAGGTTGTGATTCACCGGTCCGAAGGTATTGGCGATACCAACGTCTAATTGTCGGGCGACCCTCCTTGTGGTGTGATCCGATCAAGAAAAGGGGAAGAATGAGCACGCATCTCGATCACAAACATGAGTTGCTTCTGGAAAGTCTCCTAGGGGGCAGCCTTCCACGTAACGTTCACTGGAGTGATGTCGTTGAACTGATCGGGAAGGTGGGTGAAATCGAACCGCACGGGGGCACTGAGTTTGTGTTTGTTGTCGGCTCGCAACGCGCATTCTTCAAACGTCCGAGAACAAATAGCCTTGAAGAGGGAGAAGTATCGCGCCTTCGCAGGTTCCTGCGCGAGGCCGATGTTAGCGCCGCTCCAAAGAAGCCGGTGCGACCGGTACGCAGCATTGTTATCATCGACCACCATCTTGCACGAGTCTATCGGGAGATCGATCACAACCAGGCTCAAAGCGAAGATGCTGCGAGGCCGTATGATCCGCATGGATTTCATCGCCACTTGATCCACCGCAAGGAAACTCACTATCAAGGCCAGCGGGTTCCGGAGGAGCCTTCGTTCTATGAAGAGCTCGCGAAAGATCTTCTACCTTCCGAGGAAATCGTCCTGGTCGGCCACGGCACGGGAAAGAGCAGTGCTTTGGAATTTCTGGCGGAATACTTGAAGAAGCATCATGCGGCGCTTTATCGGCGGGTGATTGCAACAGAGATCGTGGATCTCTCTGCACTCAGCGAGCCGGAGATAGAAGCAATTGCGAAGAAGCACGTGAGTTAGATGAAGTGGAGAGCAAACAGTTTCTAGGTGGAGGCAGCATGTCAACTTTGGAGGCAACTTGGGAGCCGTTCGAGGAAGTCACGCGTCACATTACGCGAGGCAACCTTCCTGAGACAGTGTTTGCGTTTCCCGAGCAGCACAAAGAGCCGATGACCGACGCTCAGCACGTGCGGAATGCCGTTGCCCGATTCGATCAAGTGCTGGACGTGTCCGACGAAGATCGGGCTTTAGCATTTGCCAACATTGAAAAGGCCGCGAAGTATTACGGCGTGAATTTTTCCGAGACCAATTGGCATGAACTCGGCAAACACCCGAATCCGCATCGGTTTGAGGCTGCAGCCAAGGCCGCAAGAACCAGAAAACGCACAGCAAGGAAAGCCTCGGGAGAACGTCTTAGGTAAATAAATCGCTCACATTCGCCCCAGCTGTTCCATTGAGGAACGCCCTTTTACAACCGCGATCAGGAGTGCCTGTGAGGCCGACCTAAAGTCTAAGGCGCACAGCGGCTTCGTCTGCTTGCGCCGAAGAAGTTTACTACCTGTAAAGTTTTTCTTCGAGGTGCTGCATGTCAGTCGCGGATGGGGTAATCAAGCCCGATGCCACCAACGACGAGTAGACGGCTCGTTCCGCCGCGACCCAATCAACGTCAGGCGAGCCGGACGGTCGACCCCTCTTTTCCCAAAGCTTGTAAGCCAGCGTTTCTACAAACTCATGCCGATCCTCATATGGAAAATCAGGGATGAGTTCCACCGGTTGCTGCCTATCCATCTCCGCAAATTCATTCCGCATCTGACTACCTCGCTTTCAAATTCCTAAATGGTTTTGAATCATCGCCAGGAGGGCGCGTCGTGCCACAGAATAAAGGGCGCCTCCAACGGGACCAACGCCGCCTCGTGCTGCGGAACAATGCGCGGTGTAAAGTCCCCAGCCGGGCGAGTTGCGGGAACAAAAGCCGTATATGTAAAGCCCGTTTCCTCGCCATCTCGTTCGTCACGACTCATCTTTTCGATGACTGGGCCAGCGTCGTTCTCTGTGTTCGCGTAGAGTTCGACGCTTATCGCATCGGAGTTCATATCACCTAAAAAGACCTGCACCTGGAAAAGCGATTGCCCGTCCGTTTGCTGAACGGTCGCCGATCCGAATCGAATCGAGGGCCAATACTTCGCCAAGTCTGCTTCCCAAGCGACCAAATCGGCGCCCAGTGAGCCTCGCTTCTCGGCACGCCGGCGAAAAGCAGCAGCCGTCGAGATGTAGCAATCATCGGTATATTGCCGTACCGCTCGATTTGCTGAGAAGCTCGGAGTCAACCGAGCCATACTTGCACGCATGCGATCGACCCAACGGCGTGAAATTCCGCGTTCGTCCCGCGAATAAAACTCTGGCACAACCTCGTTCTCAAGCAGCGCATAGAGACTTTCGGCTTCGGTCGAGTCCCAGGAAGGATCATCTCCGTGTTCGCGCCCATCGCCGATAGCCCAGCCCACCTCTGGCGAATATGCCTCGGCCCACCAACCATCAAGTTCCGAGAGATTCAGGCCGCCGTTCACCAGCACTTTCATCCCGCTTGTACCGCTCGCTTCCCAAGGGCGTCGCGGAGTGTTAACCCAAACGTCCACACCCTGGACCAGGTGTTCCGCCATCAGCATGTCGTAGTCGGCAAGAAAGACCACTCGGGATCGAGCTTCAGGGCGCTGGGCAAATTCAATCCACTGCTTGATCATGTCTTGCCCCTCGACATCCTGTGGGTGCGCCTTTCCCGCAAGTACCAGTTGGACGGGATGCTCTCGATTCGTCAGGATGTTAAGTAGACGCGCTGGATCATGAAGAAGGAGGTTCGGGCGCTTGTACGTGGCAAACCGACGAGCAAATCCCAGAGTCAAAACATTGGCATCGAGTATCTGCGCTGCCCGTGCCAGATCTTCCTTCGGTGCACCACGAGCGGCTGATTGACGTGTGTAGAGTCTACGCACATAGTGAACGAGAATTCGCCGGCTTTCGGCGCGGAGTTGCCAAAGGTCAAAGTCACATACGGCGCTGACATCATGACACATGTTTGCCAACGCACCGCGCCAACGGGTTTTGCCGCACGCCAGTGTCCAAACGCGGTCTGCTTCCGCAGAGTCCCACGTGGGCATGTGAACCCCGTTGGTCACATGCGTTACTGGCACTTCTTCTTCCGGCCATCTTGGAAACAGTCCCTGAAAGATTCGACGGCTGACTTGACCATGTAGTTTACTGACGCCGTTGATGGCGTAGCTGCCTCGGATTGCGAGATACGCCATATTGAAAGACTCAGATGAGTCTTGTGGATTCTGGCGACCCAATGCCAGAAGCCTCTCGAATGAAATCGAAAGCTTCTCCTCCGCATACTTCTTGAGATATCGCTCCATCATGCCAGGCGTGAAGCGGTCAAAACCTGCCTCCACCGGAGTATGGGTTGTAAAGAGGTTGCCTGCGCGCGTGACAGCAAGCGCGACATCAAAGGTCTGACCACTATCTTTCATGTAGGAACCCGCCCGTTCGAGCAACGCGAACGCGGCATGACCTTCATTGAGATGGCAAACCTCTGGCTGCAATCCCAATGCGCGCAGAAGTCGCCAGCCTCCGATACCAAGCACCAACTCCTGTCTCAATCGCAACTCTGGACCGCCGCCGTACAGCTCGGTTGTAATGGCGCGGTACTCAGGAGGGTTTGCTGGGACGTTCGTATCCAGCAAATACAATGTCGCCCTGCCTACCTGGACCTGCCAGGCTCGAATCCACAATTCAAACCCCGGCAAAGGAAGGACGAGCCGCAGCCATTCGCCATTTGGCTTCCGTACGGGCCGGATAGGCAACTGGCCGGGATCATTAAATGGGTACAGAGCCTGCTGGTTGCCCTGAAGATCAATTTCCTGGCGAAAATAGCCCTGCTGGTAGAGAAGACTGACTCCGATTACAGGAACGCACAGGTTGCTCGCTGCCTTGAGTTGATCGCCGGCAACGTTTCCTAGGCCGCCCGAATAAATCGGCAAGGCCTGGCTTAACATGAATTCCATCGAGAAATACGCTATTGTTGACACGCCCGAATTCGGATGAGCCTTTTGAAACCACCCGTTCGACTTTTCATCCTGCGTTTTCTCTTCTCGGAGCTGAGTTAGCAATTCTTCAAAGTCTGGGTTGGCGGTAACACTTTGCAGTTTTTCCTGAGATGCGGTTTGCAGCACGACCCAGGGATTGTGCGTTAGTTCCCAGAGTTCAGGGTCAAGCTGCTCCCAAAGCCGATCCGCCGCGTGATTGAACGACCACCTCATATCCAAAGCCAGGTCGGTCAGCGCATCAGAGATGCTTGCATTGGAGGAGCGATCAACGTAGGTTGGGATGCTCATAAGCAACTCCTTCTCACTGCTTGTTAAGTTGTCCGAGTGTTCCGTGCCAGCGATTCCGAAACTATCGACTGCGCTTCCAACTGGATCTTGCGAAGATGGTCCTGCCCGAGAAAGCTCTCTGCATAGATCTTGTAGATTTCTTCCGTGCCCGATGGTCGTGCCGCAAACCATCCATCCTTGACGATCACTTTGATTCCACCAATGGCCTTCCCGTCCCCGGGAGCGACGGTGAGAATCTGCTCAATCTTCTCGCCGGCAAGTTCTGATGCGTGAATATCGTCAGGCGACAATTTCTCCAGTACGGCTTTCTGTTCGGGCGTGGCAGGAGCGTCGATGCGCTCGTAAACTGGATCGCCTAGCTCACGCGTGAGCTCGCGATAAACTTCGCCTGGATCTTTTCCCATGCGCGCGGTAATCTCTGCCGAGAGCAGACAAGGAATGATTCCATCCTTGTCCGTTGTCCAGACGCTGCTGTCCTTCCTGAGAAAAGAAGAACCAGCGCTTTCTTCGCCTGCGAGACCCAAACGGCCAGCAAGCAAGCCTTCAACAAACCATTTGAAGCCCACTGGCACTTCGTAGAGGGGCCGATGCAGGCGCGCGCTGACTCGGTCAATCATGCTGCTGCTAACTACGGTTTTCCCAACGGCCACGTTCTCGGGCCAGCCTTTTCGATCTGAGACTAGATAGTGCGCACAGACCGATAGGTAGTGATTTGGCGGCAACAACCCGCTCCCCTTGGTGACGATACCGTGACGGTCATGATCCGCATCCGCAGCAAACGCGAGGTCGAACTTGTCTTTCAGACCGATAAGCCTCTGCATGGCATACGGGGACGAAGGATCCGTGCGAATCTTCCCATCCCAATCCACAGTCATGAAGCGAAACGTGGGATCAACGGATTCATTCACGATCGTGAGGTCCAGGCCATACCTCTCAGCAATTTGCGGCCAATAGTCGATTCCTGCCCCGCCGAGGGGGTCGACACCAAGCCTTATCTTCGCCTCGCGGATGACCGTCATATCCACGACGCTGTCGAGATCTTCGACGTACGCGTTCAAAAAATCGTGCTTGTGCGTGGTCGAGGCTTGACGCGCTTTCTCGAGGGAGAATCTTTTCACACCATCGAGCGCCGATAGTAAAAACTCGTTGGCTTTCGATTCGATCCAGGAGGTTACGTTCGAATCGGCCGGCCCTCCTTGGGGTGGATCGTATTTGAATCCACCATCGTCTGGGGGGTTGTGAGACGGCGTGATTACTATGCCGTCGGCCAACCCCGACTTCCTACTGCGGTTGTACCGCAAAATCGAATGGGAGACCGCCGGAGTTGGGGTGTATGGCGTGCCTTCAGAGAGCATCACGTCGACACTGTTTGCCGCAAGCACTTCCAGTGCGCTTGCGTATGCAGGCTCAGATAGCGCGTGAGTATCCATACCGAGGAAGAGGGGCCCATCAATGTTGTGGAGCTTCCGGTAGTCACAAATCGCCTGAGTAATCGCAAGGATGTGCCACTCATTGAACGTCACGCTTGTAGCAGATCCGCGATGGCCCGACGTGCCAAACACGACACGCTGTTCCAGGTCACTCGGATCGGGACGCAACTCGTAGTAGGCGGTGATGAGCTTTGGGACGTTCACCAGGATAGAAGCATCAGCAGGTTTTCCAGAGGCGGAACTAATACTCAACTGGCACCTCTCGTTCATCGGCCAAAAGAATCGCACTCGATCGGGCTTCAACTCGAAAGGTGCTTTGCTCCTGCAAAAGAGGCTCTTTCCCGGCGTCATAGAGATCGTAAGGGGCGATCTGCGCGGTATCCGCCGCTAAACGCCATGTCCTATCCAACGTCAACGAAGGAATGAAAAAATCAACCGGTCCGTTGTGGGCGTTAAACATCAGGAATAAGTCGGGCTCGGTTTGACCCAGAATGAGACACGCAAACGATTTCTGCCACTCGTCTGCCCAGTTGGGCGCTCCACCGTTCGGCGCGAACCATTTTAGGTCAGCATCTTTGTAGAAAACTTCCTTTCGCAAAACAGGATGTGCTCGACGAAAGGCGATCATTCCGCGCGTGAAGCGCAGAATGTCTTTGTGTTTCTCCGCCAGGCCCCAGTCAAACCAGCTCATTTCGTTGTCCTGGCAATATGCGTTGTTATTTCCGCGCTGGCTGCGGCGAAACTCATCGCCGCCCAGCAACATGGGAATCCCTCGAGAGACAAAAAGCGTCAAGAGAAACGATTTGATTAAGCGGTTACGCAATGCGTCGACAGCGGGATCATCGGTTGCTCCTTCCATTCCGCAGTTCTCGCTGTAATTGGCATCGCTTCCATCACGGCTGTTCTCGCCATTCTCGTCATTATGCTTCTGCTTATAGCTGACCAGATCATTGAGCGTGAATCCGTCATGGGAAGTTATAAAGTTCAAGCTGGCTCGAGGGCCCTTACCAGATTTCTGATATAGATCGGAGCTTCCACAGATGCGATTGGCGAACTGCCCCATCATGCCTGCTTCGCCTATCCAGAAGCGGCGCACATCGTCACGAAAACGGCCATTCCATTCTGCCCAGCGTTGCGTGGAGAAACACCCTACTTGATACGCACCGCCCGCATCCCAGGCTTCCGCAATAATCTTTATGTCGCGCAGGATGGGATCCTCGGCAATGCTTTCGAGAAGGGGAGCGTTGCGGAGGATCTTTCCATTCTCATCCCGGCCCAGGACAGAAGCGAGGTCGAAGCGAAATCCATCAACGTGCATTTGCATGGCCCAGTAACGGAGAACCAGCATGACGAACTGTCTCACGACGGGATGATTCGCGTTGAGCGTATTACCCACGCCTGTAAAGTCTTTGTAGTATCGTCGGCCGTCCTCTTCCAACGTGTAGAAAATCGAGTTCTCAATCCCGCGCAGACAAAACGTCGGCCCCAGTTCATCCCCTTCAGCTGTGTGGTTCAGCACAATATCGAGAATCACTTCGATCCCGGCGCGATGAAAAGCCTTAATCATCTCCCGGAACTCCAAAGCCTGCTCGCCGCGTGATCCCCCGATGCTGTAGGACTGCTTCGGGGAGAACAGCGCAACCGGATTGTATCCCCAATAGTTTGTGAGTTTCTTTTTGGTTACCGGGTTCAGTCGCATCAGTTCGTTTTCGTTGAATTCGGTGACCGGCATCAACTCGATTGCCGTTACGCCCAGGTCTTTCAAATAGGGGATCTTCTCCGTCAAAGAGCGGAAAGTCCCCGGATGGGCCACCCCCGACGTGGGATCGATGGTGAATCCGCGTACGTGCGTCTCATAGATCACCGTATCGGATGCTGAATGATTCGGAGGCGCATCTGTCTCCCAATCGAATTCGTCGCTGGTAAAGATGCACTTTGGCGTCGTGCCTGCGTTATCGACGGTTGAAATACTCAAATCACTCAGGCTGCTCGATGAATCGTAGCCGCGGGCGGCTGAAAAGTCCCAATACTCAACGCCAGCAAGTGCTTTTGCATAAGGATCCAGAAGCAACCTATTTGGGTTGAAGCGGTGACCCAGTTCCGGTTGATAGGGTCCCTCGATGCGATAGCCGTAAAGTTGACCCGCCGGAATACCTCGCACCCAAACATGCCAGATGTCACCGGTCCTATGACGCGCCGGATCCAAATCAATGCTCCTGGCCGCATATGAGTCGTCGGCATTTCGATAGAGTTCCAGGTGAACCCGGGTCGCGTGGCGGCTGAACAAGACAAAATTAACTCCGTCTCCGGACTGATGCGCGCCTCCAATCGGCAACGCGTTTCCCGGCAGAACCTCACCCACCAAGAAAGGCGCCTCTAGAGCGTGCGATCCATTCTCTTTGACGGCCATTTCACCCATCGCACTCCCATCCGAAAGTTGATCACCCTGCATCCTGTGCGCGTACCCTGCATCTCAAACCCTGCAACAGATCAAGGCAGTGCGCCATTGGACTTTGGTATCGCCAATACCTTTGTTCAATGGGCTCGATATCTTGCTTCCGGCTTAACCTTTGGGGGTGACGGTGTTTCCGCTTTTCTCTGAAGAGATCCGAAAACGACACCTTCGAGAGGACCTTTCCCGAGACAATGTTTCGGTGCATTTTCCGATTTACAATCGACCCGGAGTGCCGGATCTCGCATGCTCGGAGAAGACAGGGGAAAACAGATGACGCCTATACGAACTCTCGTTGATCGCGATCAAGACAAATTGAAACCTAGTCTTCCGCCTGGCTTGAGAGATCTCTACGATGGGGATCTGCACTTCCGAGAATCACCTGCTGAGCGCCCCTTCGTCTTTGCAAACTTTGTTTCCACTCTTGATGGTGTTGTCAGCTACGCAATAAAGGGTCAGGCTACCGGCTCCGCTATAAGTGGCTCCGACACCGCCGATCGCTTTATCATGGGGCTGTTACGGGCTTCCGCTGATGCCATTATGGTTGGCGCTCGAACTGTCCACGAGACAGGACCGCAAAGCCTCTGGACTGCCGAATCCATTTACCCGGATGCGAAGCAGTTGTACGCCGAATACCGAATTAACGTTCTGCACAAACCGCCGCGTCCGCTTCTCGTCGTCGTGAGCGGCAGTGGGAAACTGGAGTTGGAGAGGGCAATCTTCCGAGTGCCTGAGGCCCGGACGGTGGTGATGACAACCCCGGCAGGCAAGGATGCACTCACCGCGGCGGGCGCTGCGAAATTGCCCTCCGTTCAAATACACACTCCAGATTCCAGTTCCGGAACGATCGACCCGCTGGCAATGCTGCGATTGCTCCACGCGCAGTATGGGATACAAAGCCTCCTCCATGAAGGCGGCCCTTCGCTTTTCGGAGAATTCATGGCAGCGCAAGCTGTTGACGAACTCTTTCTTACCTTGTCGCCGCAAATCGCGGGCCGAACGTCTGACGCAATGCGGCCTGCGCTCATAGAAGGAACGGAGTTTATGCCGGAGTGTGCTCCGTGGTTCCAACTGCTCAGCGTCAAGCAAAGCGCAGACCACCTGTATCTGCGGTACCAGCGCACCGCATCTCTGCCGAAACCGGTGAGTGCTTGCTAGCCATTGGGTAGATCGGGCTCGGAGTGGTCCGCACGGGGAAGCCATACTTGAAAGCGAGTGTCTCCCGGTCTTGTGTTCACATGAATGCTCCCTCCGTGCTTTCTGACGATCGTTCGCACAGTGTTGAGTCCAAGACCCGTTCCTTCCCCAATGCCCTTCGTCGTGAAGAAGGGATCGAAGATGTGGGGCTCTATCTCAGGAGGAATTCCAGGACCGTTATCGCCGATTTCAACCACGATATTGTGATCTTCACGGAAGATGTGGAGCCGGAGTTCTCCTTGACCGTGCATCGCTTCGATGGCGTTCTCGATAAGATTGGCCCAGACCTGATTCAATTCATTGCCAACCGTATTTACAAGGAGGGGTTCCGTCGGATAAGTGCGCTGCACCTTGATTGAAGGTTGCAAAAGATGGGCCAGGGTGCTGAGCGTAGCTTCCACACTTCGCACAATGTCCTCGTTTTGTGCTGGTGCTTGATCCATGTGGGTATAGTCCTTAACCGTCCGGATCAGATCCGATATTCGCGCGCTTCCGTTCTCGATCGCGCTGAGAAGAGCCGATAAGTCTACTGCTGTTGCTATGCGGGTAATCGCCGCGCGGGCCGTTTCGGCATCGAGGTCTCTCAGCAGAGAAATCAGTGTGTCCGCAGGCATGTTCGCTCTTGCAAGAGCGCCAGAAAGCTCCCATGCATTCTCGAAGCCATGACTCTTCAGGATTGAATCCAGATGCTCTTCCAAATCGCTGAGCGCAAGGCCATCCAGCGGTGTTGATGATTGCAGCAGCGACGCTTCCAAGGCCTCGATTCGGGCTCTATCTGATTCTTGAATCGGCCTCCGCCAGAGTTCCGCATTGGCATTGCGCATCTTCGTCAAGGCGTGGCGTATCCCACCGCTCGCGCGTTGGGCAGCAGACGCGGGGTTATTCAACTCGTGCGCAAGCCCCGCTGCTAACTTGCCCAATGAGACCAGACGGTCGCGCTGCTGCTCAATTCGGGTTCCCTCGCGGATTCTGTCCGACATAGTGGCGACTAGTCTTTTCGTCAATTCAGGCATCTTCTGAACAAGTTCTGGAAGGAGCGATGCCGGAAACTTGAGCAAGCGCCCATCGGTCAGGGCTCGTCCTGTCACAGTGAACTGCCGCATCCTCGAAAACGGAAATACCCCACTGACTTCACCGGCATGTGCCGGGAGTGAGACAGTATCTCCTCCGAACTCTCCTCGCCATTGAAAGAGTCCTTCCAGGAAAACGATCATCCAGTCCGCCGGGTCACCTTGTCGTACGAATGCCTCTCCCGCTTGGAGAGAGACGTCTTCAACGGCGCTGAGAAACCACACGAGCTGCTCCTCAGGTAAATCTGAAAATGCCGTGACGCACCGCAATTCGGATGAACTGATCATCTATAAAGACCTCCGCTGACTCCGACATCTACTCACGCACAGTTCCCGCGTTTCGTGTCTTGTTTATTGAATGCCGCGACGCAGTTCTTGCGCGGGGTCGAGTTGGGTTGCCGCATGGATCGCTTTCTCGAGTTGGATGTCCGAGACGCCGGGCTTGACTGGATAAATCTGTGTAAGAAAACTCATGACGCACACTTCACCCTTAGGGCGCTCGATCGAAGGGTCACCGCTGTTCCGCGCTTGAAACTGGGACGTGAATCCGCAAAAGCACGCGAACCCCTGCAGCCTTATACCAACGTATCGCCCATACCTATGTCCAATGGCGCGCGGTCCTGTCCTGTGGCGTAATCATAGCGATCAATGAATTGGAAGCTGAACAGAGAGGTGTGCAAGTGGGAGCTGGAACGACTCATTTACCAGGATCGCCAACGTCGCGTATCGGCGTCACCATCAATCGCGAAACGGAAGCATCTCGCAACCAAAGCATCGTGCAAGGTATCACAGCGCGCGAAGGGGAGATAAGGACTGGTTCGAGTATGGGTTCGACAACCGCATTCGATGAACTCCAAAAGGAGTATTCGTCCCGGCTCTTCAAGACTATTCTTCGGATAACAAAGAATTGGGAGGACGCTGAAGATGCCCTGCAGGATACGTTTCTGCGCGCATATCTGGCTCGGCATGGTTTTGAGGGCAGATCAAGCGTTTACTCATGGCTTACGCGAATTGCCATCAATTCAGCACTGATGGTCCTGCGCAGGCGTCGGTCGCGACCCGAGGCATTGCTGATCTGCTCTTTCGAGGATGGGGAGGGCGATTCTCCCCTGGAGTTCAAGGATTCATCTTCGAATCCGGAGCAACTGTGCGACCTTCGCGAGAGAAAGGATCACGTGCTACGAGCTATTCGCAGCCTTGAATCTCCATTACGTGCGCCGATCGAAGCTCAAGTGGCTCAGGGGTACTCGGTAAAAGAGGTTGCCGACACGTTGAACATCTCAGTAGCAGCGGCAAAGGCGCGGCTCTATCGGGCTCGCGTTCGGCTGCTCGAACGGGCCTCGGTACATTCCGTAGCTAGGAAACGTGTGCCAACTAGTTTCGTTGACACGGGCGCGCGCGCAAATCTCAAAAATCGAGAACAGCAATGGACAACATGCGGCTAAGACGAGGGGAATGTATTGCGGCCTGCGAGCAGCCCATCACCATGGCCGAGCGAGAACTGCGATCGTTTGTGGGCTCTGTCATCGACCTGCTCGGATCGGAAGGGGCTAAGGTCCTTGAAGACATCTGGCTCGACGAACTGGCTGAGATGGAAAGGACGCCAGAACCGACGAGCCCACAGTGGCGGCTGGTGAGTATAGCTGCATCCTCGCGACTCGCGGGTCGGTTAATGGACCTCAAGCATGATCGGTCGTGCATTTGAACGGACGTCGCAAGTTCGTCTTGATTCCGGCAATGACAGTCGCCACAAAAGAACTTCGACAGAGCGAGAGGGTCCTTTTCCGTTCCAATTTTGCCCGCGTGTCTGAGCATCCGTGAATACCGCGACGAAGATCGCCTCGAGCTGTTTCAAGTTGTCGCGCGATGCAAGATGATGCGGCTCGTTTTGTCACCTGGACAGGTGCAGAACGATCAGATCTCGCTCTTTCGGAAGCAGCGAAGGATTGGCGCGCACCTTATCGGGTGCGAGCCACTCTGTGCGCTTGGGATGACGACGGAATCTCCCAACAGATCCAAAGGCTGGCGAACATCAATGACAAGAAACGCCAACAGTGCATGCAACCCCTCCGGTGTAATCGCGACGGTCTCTCATGTGTTTGGCTAGAACGACAGCCACCAGGACAACAGCGCAAATGATCGATATCGCCAAGAACAACTCTGCTTCTCCCAGGAAGTACTCAGATTCACCTGAGAGCTAACGGGATTCATTCAGACATCATGGCTTTTCTGCTGACGGAGCCGAGCTCTGCGATGACTTAGGGAGCGAGCTGAAGTTCGGCTACGCTGAAGTGATGACCGATGCCAATCGGCGATGCGAGAGCGAAGAGCGTGAAGAGAATGGCGTGGGCTGTGGCTGAGGGGCCGATGGCTGTACAGTTTGTTCATGAGGTTTTGAAGATCTACGGATCTGGCGCGTGATCTATGAATTGTGGCCCCATGCCATGCAAGGAAGTCGACACATCCGCCGCGGTCATTTCGGGGCCAGGTGAGTCATCAAAACACTGGGTGCTTGCGGCGACCATCCTAGGATCGAGCATAGAGTTCATCGACGGTACCGTCGTGAACGTGGCCCTTCCCAACCTGCAAACTTCACTGGCGGCAACAGGATCGGAGGCTCAATGGGTCGTCGAGGCGTACGCGCTTTTCATATCTTCGCTATTGCTGATCGGTGGGTCGCTTGGTGATCGATTCGGACTCAGAAGAACGTTTCTTTGCGGCGTCGTAGTGTTTACCCTTGCCTCGATCTGGTGTGGTTTGTCGCCGGGAATTGTGCAGCTTCTCATCGGGCGGTGCCTTCAAGGAGTTGGCGGTGCACTGCTTGTCCCGAACAGTCTCGCCATGTTGAGTGCTTATTTCCAGGGAACAGAGCGCGGCCGAGCCATCGGAACCTGGTCCGGGTTCGCATCGATCATGACTGCGTTTGGCCCTGTACTGGGTGGGTGGATGGTGCAACACGGCTCGTGGCGAGCCGTCTTCTTCCTGAATGTTCCGATTGCCCTGGTTACTTCTTGGATCATCCTGACGAAGACTCGAAGTCGAGAGACGCGAGCCGAAAGGAGGCGGCTCGACTTGCCGGGGGGGCTGCTAGCAACAGTTGGATTGAGCTGCCTCACCTTCGGGCTACTGGAGTGGTCGAGCCAGAGGATGCTGTCGCGCCTTTGTGGAGCGGTCGGGCTGCTTTTGCTCCTTCTATTTGTTCTGGTCGAGAGACGGACTCGCGCGCCGCTCGTTCCCATGGAGCTTTTTCAAAACCGGAACTTCGCAGGGGCCAATCTCCTCACGTTGTTTCTATATGGTGCCCTTTCTGCCACGCTGTTCTATCTTCCTCTAAACCTCATTCAGGCTCAGCACTATTCCCCAACCCAGGCTGGCGCTGCAACATTGCCGATGGTTCTGCTGATGTTCCTGCTCTCCCGTTGGGCTGGTGGTCTTGTGGGGCGATACGGACCGCGAAAGCCCCTCATCATCGGCCCTTCTGTTACGGCAGCCGGCTTTGTTCTTTTCGCTCTTCCAGGAGTTGGGGGATCGTATTGGATAACATACTTCCCAGCGGTACTCATGTTGGGATTCGGGATGACCGTCAGCGTGGCACCGCTAACGACACTTGTTATGAGTTCAGCGACCCAGACTCGTGCTGGCGCTGCATCAGGAATCAACAATGCCGTATCGCAGACAGCGGCGCTGTTGGCCATTGCCGTCAGCGCACCAATCTTTTTTGCGTCCTTCCGCGTTGCGCTGCCCAATCAGATGAAAACTGTAAATGTTTCACCGCCTGTGGCCCGACAGCTTCAAGAACAGCAAAAGCTACTCGGCGCAATCAAGACGGACGACCCGAAAGGCAGGGTTGCAATCGACCGCGCATTTGTTGACGCGTTTCGCCTAATCGCTGTGCTGGCTGCAGGCGCGTCGGCTGCGGCGGGAGCTACTGCGCTCGTGACGATAAGATATCAAACTCCGGACTTTCACGGGAGCGCAGTGGATGTGTCTTGAGAAGAGGCAGGATTGATATCTATGGCGGCACGCGTACGTCAGCGCGGGCCTACTTGCCCCCTTCGCAGCGTGTAGCGCACTGTCGGATTCGGCGATGAACGCGGGCAATCCCTGGAGTTCGAGTGTTTGTCTCTCACTCCGCTATGTGGGGATTTTTGTGGGTGGGCTGGTTAAAAATAGCGGGCAATTGTGGTTAGTCCAACAAGCCGGTGGCGATAGACGAACCACCATAAGGCAATTAAAATGAGCAAAGTAGGACAATAAAGAGCAATGCTGAAAAGTGCAAATGCCTAGCTGTTAACCGAAGGGTTGTAGGTTCGAGTCCTACCTGAGGAGCCAATTGTTTCTTAGATTTACGAACCCGTACTACTCCCCGATGACCCTCAAAACTACAAGACGGTAGGGACTTTCGTAGGGACGCGCCTTCAAAATGCTGCGTACGTATTCATTGGCAATTCTGAGAAGAGACTTCACTCCGATTTGTTGAGCGGTATCCTCTCCGCCGCTTGGCTGTGCCTGCTCCCATCGGATTAATTCTTCTTCTCAGTAGCGAACAAGCGAATCCAAGCACGAAGCCACGAAAGCGGTCATTGCAAAACGCCTCGCCGATCGGCAAAAGTCGCATCCGGTGTGAGGCCCATTCGCATGAAAGCACGGTTGCGTTTTTGTTCTGAAGAGACAAATGACATTCCCCGGATAGCCCTAACACCGGCCTCCCAGCCTCGGCTTAAAGTCAGCTATCCGGGGAAAGGCAGAATGGTTCTTCTCTCTCTCGTGAATACAGCAACCGAGTCCCCGGCATTTTCGAGAAGCGACACCGAGTTGTGTCGTTCCGATGATTCAACTCGAAACAGAATCCGTCGTCTCTTATGATCCTGACTGGAGTTTGCAGGTCGGCCGCTGAAGGCCAGATAGCTCTATTTTGTTCCGTTTATGATGCCAACATGGCCACCACCGAACGGACCAAGCTTTCTCGGTTGACGATGGAGTACGGGCTTAGGCCCAGCGCCATTGCGGGTGCTTTCGTCCTTGTGGCCATGCTATGGACGTTTCCGCTTCAACACTTCATCGCCTATCCGTTTGTGTTTCTTTTCTTCGCTGCAATCATGGGAAGCGCGTGGTTTGGCGGCCTCATTGCCGGCTTCATGGCAGTTGTATTGTCGTCGCTTCTGATCGATTATTTCTTCGTCCCTCCTTTTTATTCGATCTCCGTGGCAAAGGAATCGCAGAGCTTTTTCGCCGCATTTGTCGTGTGTGCAATTGCCATCACCGTTGTGAGTTCGGCGCGCAAACGAGCTGAAAACGCAGTTCGCAATGCCCGAGATCATCTTGAAGCGAAGGTGCAGGAGAGAACTGCTGAGCTTCAACGGTCCAATTTGGAGATTCAGGAAAACGAGCGCCAGCTGCGAATGCTCACCGAGGCGATCCCACAACAGATATGGCGAGCCGATGCTGCTGGCTGCGTTGAGTACTGCAACCAGCATCTCCGCAATTACCTTGGTGAAGCTTCCAGCGCGCTGGGAGGTGAGTCTTTCTTTAGCATTCTCCACCCTGAGGATGCGGTGCTCTTTCGCCAGGGATGGGAAGTGGCGCTTGCGGCTGGCGGCAGATTTGAGACCGAAGCCCGCGTTCGTGGTGCAAACGGAGAGTATCGCTGGTTTCTGATTCGTAGCATCCCGCAACGTTCCGAGGACGGTCAAATCGCGCGCTGGTATGGAATCCACATCGACATCGAAGAGCAGCATCGCGCGCAACAGAGCCTTGTGCTGGCTCAGGACGATTTGACGCGTTTGTCGCGCACCCTGAGCATGGCGGAAATGGCGGCCTCCATCGCTCATGAGCTGAATCAGCCGTTGACCGCCGTCGTAACCCAGGCGTATGCCTGCCGCGAGTGGCTGAGCAGTGAGCCCGCGAACGTTGAGAGGGCGTCAGCGACGGCGGAAAAAATCGTGCAAGAGAGCACACGCGCAAGCGCCGTTGTAAAGCGTGTTCTTGCGCTCTATCGCAAAGAGGCGCAGGTAAGAGAGCCTGCTGACATGAATCAGTTGATTCAGGAACTGGCGCGTCTGCTGCGCGACGAGACGATCCGGCGAGGCATATCGATTCGATTGCTTCTGGCACGTGATCTTCCAAGGCTTGAGATGGATCCGGTGCAGATCCAACAGGTGTTGCTGAACCTCGCCACGAACAGCATGGATGCAATGACGGAGAATCCTGGTCCACGCCACCTTACAATTCGGTCACATCAGCGCGACGACAGTGAGATTCTCGTTACAGTGGAAGACAACGGCCCCGGCATCTCGACAGATATCGCCGACAGAATCTTCGAGCCGTTCTTTAGTACCAAAGCACAGGGGACGGGTATGGGTCTGGCGATTTGCCGCAGCATTGTTGAAACACACAATGGCCAGCTTTGGGCGGAGAACTCCCCGAAGGGTGGCGCGGTCTTTCAATTCACGGTGCGAGCTCAGTCATGACAGATGGATTAGGTAGCACGAGGGAGTGTCACGAGACGGTCTTCATCGTCGACGATGACGAATCCATACGCGAAGGGCTTTGCAATCTTTTGGAAGCAGTTGGAATCAACGCCAAGAGCTACGCCACGGCGGAGGGATTCAGCGCGTACTGGTCTGAAGCGATGGCAGGGTGCCTGCTCCTCGACGCGAGGCTTCCTGGAATTAGCGGGGTCGAGTTCCAGGAACGACTTCGTAAGGCGGGCGTTCGAATCCCGGTGATCTTTATGACGGCGCACGGCGATATCCCGATGGTGCGCAAGGTGATGAAGGCGGGTGCGATCGAATTCCTTACGAAGCCATTCCAGAAAGAGGAACTACTGCATGCTGTAGGCCAGGCGTTCGTGTTCGATCGTGCTCGACGCAAGGAAGAAGGAATCATCGCCACGGTCCGCGCGCGCGTCAACTCGCTTACGTCCCGCGAACGCGAAGTAATGGCAATGGTGACTTCGGGCCTGATGAACAAGCAGATCGCTGGAGAGCTGAATCTGAGCGAAATCACCGTCAAGCTGCATCGAAGACAGGTCATGGAAAAGATGCAGGCCGGCTCTTTGGCGGAACTGGTGAAGATGTGCGAGCGCGTCAAGCCGTCGTCCTGGCCTGGACCGCGGGTCTGAGCTTGATTGAGTTTCACGCTCCAATCAACCCGCCCACTATACCAAAGTATAGGTTGTCCTTATTCCATCTTTATCGGCTGTGGGCTCTACTTTAAAAGAGTTTGCACTCGCCTTCCGTAACCGGACGCATTTTCCGCGCAACGCCGCACCTTCACGTAGATTCCACCCATCGTGATCTACCTCGCGGAGGAGTATATGGGCACTAAGGAACTGCTTGTTGAAATGTTGCTTTCGGCATTTTTCGCAGTGGCGTGCTTTCGCGCGCGAGCCGAGTCACCTGGCTTGCATGGCCTTGCTCCGCTAAGACTCTTTGTCTTGGCTGATCGGCTGGAGAGATTGCGCCGCACACGTTGGCAATGGTTTGCCATGGTTCTTCTGCTGGTTCTGGTTCGCTTGCAACTGGGAGCACCCATTGTCGCAGAGCTTACCGCGTTGGCTCAATTCATTGTTTTTCTAGCATTGCCCTCGCAAAAAGCGGCAGCCGAGGCGCGGCGCCATGTATGAAGGAACTGATTGAAGCCGCAGGCTTTCTGCGAAAGGCGCGCAAATGGCTGCGTTACGGAGCGCTGTCGCGGGAGTCGATGCTCCTGCTGAGGTTCCAGTGGAAGGGAGACTCGGTGGAATGCGACTGGTTGATGCGCCCGGTCGATCCATGGGATAGGGACTTGCCTGAGCATGTGGCAAGGGAGAACCAAACGCTGCAGGCCTTGCGCGATGCACTCAAATTACGCGAGGTCGTTTTCGAGTCGTTTCCGGCCGTAATGAACGCCGATTTGCGCATGTTTCGCGCCGATGCAGATCGTCGATTGGAACTGGTGATGACGGGCAACGTGAATCGCTCTAATGAAGTGCTAGAGCGTGTCGCATCGATAGCCATGCGGGCCAGGCTGTGCGGCTTTCGCTTCGTTCGAACCGAGGGTTCGCTGGAAAGCATGACTCCGTTGGGCTGCTCCTGAGTTGAGCTGATCAGGCGGAAGGTTCTGTTTTGTCGGACAGGCGCGAAGCGCGCTTGAGATTTCGAAGTTGATTCAAGGAGGGTGTTAATGGCGGCAACAAAGGCACAAGGCAGGGCGTTCACGCTATTCATGGGGGGGCTGACCGCAGCTACCGCCGGAATCGCATTTTTCTCATCGGGCAGTGGCAAGGCGGCTTTTGTTCTGGGCGCGCTTGTCCTTGCCTTCTCTCTCTTTCGCTTTCTGAAGATCAAGCCGGAAGAGGGCAAGATCGCGCTTGGCGCGCAGCCCGCCCTACTTAAACTCGTTGGCGTGGCTGTGGTCCTACTAGGCTGGGTAACCGTTCTCTTCGGGCTACATCTGACGGCTAGTGTCTCGGGCCGAATGACCACTACGCTGATCGGATTCGCGATCTCGCTGGTGGGCGTTCTTTTCGTTCTGCCCGCGGCAGTCAACAAAAACGCGATCTGGAAACCATAACGGAATCGTCCCCAATCTTCCTCGCGATAATCAACCCACCATGGAGCTGAAATAGATGAGAATTGCTCGCATAGCATCTTGTATTAGCGCACTTGCCTTCGTGCTGACGGTTAGCGCAGGGATCGTGGCTCGCGCGGACGCCCCTCCATCGGCGTCGGCTGCGGAGCTGAAGGATGCCGCCGCAAAGGCACCCGCCACCGCTACGCTCGCGAATGGCGATCCAGGCGGCTCCCTCACCGGCACCGTCAACGACGTACCCGCCGCCGACGCCAAAGTTGGCGTCACACTGGCCGATGTTGCCAACCAGGTCGGCCAGAATAAGATCGGCATCAACTTTACCTGGACCCTGATCACGGGCTTCCTGGTCATGTTCATGCAGGCCGGATTCGCCATGGTCGAGGCGGGCCTGTGTCGCGTGAAAAACGCCAACCACACCTACATGATGAACTTCTTCGTGTACGCGTGCGGGCTTTTTGCATACTGGATTATCGGATTTGCTATCCAGATGGGCGGTGCGGCCGGTAACGGCAATCTGGGTGGCTTGCAACCGCTCGCCACTGAATTCCCAATCACGATATTCGGAACGCATTGGGGCATCTTTGGACAGAATGGCATGTTCCTGGCGGGACATACCTATGATGTGGGCGTCATGGTCATCTTCCTATTCCAGATGGTGTTCATGGATACGGCGCTGACTATCGTGACCGGAGCCGCCGCGGAACGTTGGAAGTTCATGACTTTCGCGGTCTCGTCGGTGCTGATGGGTGCCTTCACCTACCCGCTCTTCGCTAACTGGGCATGGGGCGGCGGCTGGCTCGCGCAGATGGGAACAAATCTCGGACTCGGAAAAGGCTATTGCGACTTTGCCGGTTCCGGTGTGGTGCATGCTGTGGGTGGTCTCACTGCTCTCGCGGTTGCACTGATTATCGGTCCACGTATCGGCAAGTTCAACCGCGACGGGTCTGCCAATGCCATCATCGGCCATGATATCTCCGCCGTTCTTATCGGCTGCTTCATCCTGGCTTTCGGATGGTTCGGCTTCAACCCGGGCAGCACGCTCGGAGCATCGGGAGCCGGTTGCCTACGCATCGGATCGGTTGCAGTCAACACCATGCTGGCCGGCTGCACAGGAACGTTCGGCGCACTGCTCTACATGTGGATCATGAGGGGCAAGCCCGATGCGTCGATGAGCGGCAACGGATTGCTGGCTGGCCTGGTTGCCATCACTGCACCCAGCGGGTTCGTCAACACCACTGGCGCGGCCATCATCGGCTTCGTGGCGGGAGTGCTGGTCTGCTTCAGCGTCGCCTACATTGAAAACCACCTTAAGGTCGATGATCCGGTCGGAGCTATCTCGGTGCACGGAACCTGCGGACTGTGGGGCGTACTTTCCGTGGGGTTGTTCGCCGACGGCACCAGCAATTATGGCGGCTCCTGGAACGGAGTCACAGGTTCCGTTACCGGCCTATTCTACGGCGACGCAAGCCAGTTGGTTGCGCAGTTAGTGGGCATCGCAACGCTTGTCGGCTTTGTATTCACCTTCAGCTTCGTGCTCAATTGGGTTCTGGACATCTTTCTTGGTCAGCGCGTCTCCGCGGCGACCGAGGTTGCCGGTCTCGATCTTCCTGAGATGGGCCAGCTCGGCTATCCAGAGTTCGTCTTCCGTCCGGAGCCCGATTTTCTGCTTGCCGCAGAGCGGGTAGCCGTCGCCTAGATGCCGAACCCCCTTGCCCATTGGCCGCCGGAGATGAGTTCCGGCGGCAATGGCGTACGCGGTTCTCAATTCTGCCGAAACGGAATTCTCCTGGCGCAGCAAGGCAAAGTTCTGCCAAGCCTTGCTGCCCACTTTTTAGATTGACTCTGGAGTTCACCCGATGAAAAAGGTTGCACATCGCGATTTTGCCGAAGAAGAAGAGATGTTCCTTGTTCCACAACCCCAAGCCCCTTTGGCGCTCCCAGCCACGCTTGGTGCTGAGACTTCTCGCATGCTGGAGCGGATGTTCCGCGATCCCCGTGTACTTGAGCCGCACGAGCGTGGCGATCTGATCGCCCAATTGCGGGATGCCGCGGCGTTGGCGCCGCACGTACCCGAGATCAAAGTGCTTTTGGGAATGGCGCTCTGCGTGGACCTGCTAGCGCAAGAAGCGATGGAAGTGATGCGCGAAGCAGCAAAGGCGAATCCCGACTGCTTTATCGCCAGGCTCAAATTTGGCGAATTGCTGATGCGTCTCCGTGTCTGCGATCAGGCAGCGGAACACACACATTGTGCCGCTCAACTCGCATCGAACGCAGTTCAGTCGGAACTGGCTCGCAAGCAGGCAGCGACGATCCGCACTATGCTTAGAGAGGGAATTGAGCGTGGAGGTTATCGCGGGCTCCTGCCCCGTATCCTCCATTATTTCCGCAAATCCAAGCAGCAAAGCAGTGCACCCGTACTAGTTGGTTCCAAGTAGGGAGAGGATGCCCGCAACTCTGCAATTGGCGCTGCTGATCGCCATACTCCTACCAGCAGGGAAGATCGTTGCGTCTATAAGCACGCGCTTCGGCATCCCAGCCATTCTTGGCGAACTGATGGTGGGCGTGGCGGCCGGCCCGGGCTGCTTCAACATCCTCCACATGCGTCTCTTCAGTGGCACCCCGGCAGGGGACGCCTTTCTGCTTCTTGCCCAGATCGGTGGCTTTGTCCTCATGTTCATTGCCGGTCTTGAGACTGACATTGACCGGATGCGCGAAGCAAGCGCTACGGCATTTCTGGTGGCATTCTCCGGCGTCATCTGGCCGTTTTGTCTTGGTGCGGGAGCTGCTCATCTTCTCGGGCTCCCGTGGAACAGTGCATTGTTTCTTGGTGGAGCTCTCACGGCGACAAGCGTTTCGATTTCCGCGCGCACATTGATGGACGCGGGAAAGATGACGTCGCCTGAAGCTTCTGTAATTCTCGGCGCTGCAGTCATCGACGACGTGATGGGTCTGTTCGTCCTGGCATTTCTCGCGGCTTCCTGCAGCAGTACTGGTGCAACTGCGTTTGGTGTGGCGCCTATGCTTTCTTCGTGGCTGCAGCATCATGTAGCGGTGGCAGGCCGGCATCCGCTGATCGTCCAAATGTCACTCATCGCCATCTCTGTTACCGTGTTTTTCGTTGTTGCCTATGGCGCGGCGCAACGCTGGGTCGATCCGCTGATGCGCCTCTTTCGCAAGCTCGATGCCAACGAGGCTGTGACCAGCTGCGTGCTGGCGTTGGTGCTTCTCTTCGCCGTGAGCGCGGAGTGGCTGGGCAGCGTGGCTGGGATAACTGGAGCCTATCTACTGGGATATGTCTTCGCTGGAGCAAAGCTCAAGACGCTGATCGAGCGCACTTTCTACGCCATCGGCCACGGACTTCTGATTCCGCTCTTTTTCGTGTCCATCGGACTTTCGAGCAACTTTCGTGCACTGGGTGGCCACTGGTCGCTGCTCGCTGTCATTTTTGCCGTAGCGGTGGTCAGCAAACTCCTAGGCTGCGGAACTGCGGCCTTGGGAATGGGTATGGGCAAGGTGCCCAGCTTTCGTGTCGGCTGCGGTATGATTTCGCGCGGTGAAGTGGGATTGATCGTCACCGCGATGGGAGCCAGCACTGGCATCTTCAAGGAGCCGGAGGTTGCTGTGATGGTCACCGTGGTCCTGCTGACCACGTTGCTTACGCCGCTCATCATGCGCGGCGCTTTCATGATTAGCTGTCCCCAGGACTTCGAGGAAGAGCGAAGGCCGTCATCGGAGAAATCAGCCCAGTACTCTGATATTGCCGAAATGCAGGCGGAAGGCTGATGGTTTTGTGCTTCATCTGAGCCTCCAGATTTGACCCTAATTCCAAACGCAGTGCAGTCCCAAGATCCGGCCTAAGGCAACTGTGCCCCAGGAGGGCCGCCAAGTGTCGGTCAGTGCTCCTAGATTTGACGAAGGCTATACCTTCGTATAGGTTGCGCGACGTTTTGGCGCTGGATACACTCCGCCTGACATTACTACCATCGGCGCGTCGTCTCTGTCGGATTGAGACAGACGAACGGATCGGTCGCAACAGTGATTTTCAGGCTGATGATCTGGGGCATGTACCTGCATGAAGGCATGTTCTTCACTGGACTGATCGGCTGCGTTTTTGTGGTGCTCATTAATTGGGTTTTCATCTCAAAGAAGGCTTCTCCGATAAAGCAGATTGACTATATCCACTTATCACTTCGAGAACTCCAAAGGCTATGCTCACGGGGAGTGAGACTTGGCCGCACAAACGGCTGGGAGCGATCACGGTCCGTGGCGTCTGGCCCACAGTCCGGCAATGCAATGTGCGTTTCCAAACGCTCACTTCGACTCGTTTGGACTTACGCGGTTGTTGGAGGGAACTAGCTCAATCTGACCGAACCGCCGGATGCGGACCCGCACGTCCGGCGGTGTGGCAGGGGAGCAGAGGTGACTCTCCCCCCTATGCCGATCCGTCGAATCCAACGCTGTATCATTGCGAGCAATTCCATTAGTCGTGCCATTCCGAGCGACACTGAGCGCAGCGAAAGGGGTAGCGAGAAACCCGCAGGTGCCCTTTGTCCACCCGGCACTAGAATCTGGGCAGGAGACTACGAACCCAACTCACTTCACTTCACTTCTTTCAGCAGCTTCACCAACCGCGCAAACCCCTTTTCCCGCGCCGTCTTGTTTGCCGGATTCGTATCCGTCGGGTCCTCACCCGCCCGCATGAATCCATGCCCCGCGCCATCGTAGGTTACCGGTTCATACGTTTTGCCGGCCGCCTTCATTGCCTCGGTCGTTGCTGGAATCGTAGCGCCAATGCGCGCATCGTTCCCCGCATAGAATCCATACACCGGAGCGGTGATCGATTTGACATCCGCTGGCCCCGGCCCATAAAAGACGAATGCCGCGGAAAGATCCTTGCGGTGCGCTGCAAATGCGAATGACTTGCCCCCGCCCCAGCAGAATCCCACCGAGACAATCTTGCCGTTCGCCGCAGGAATCTTCTTCGCGTAATCCGCCGCCGCGTCAAGATCGGCCAACACCTGGTTTGGATCGAGTCCGGAAACGGCCTTGACGGCTGCGTCCCGATCGGGCATCGAGTTCGAATCGCCGCCATTCGGTCCCAGCCCGGAGATCAAATCCGGCGCGACCACGATGAAGCCCTGGGCGGCAAGCTCATCGGCCATTTCCTTGGCCCAGTCGCTCAGGCCGAAGATCTCGTGAATCATAACAATGACAGTTGCCTTGTTCTTTACCTCGGGGTAGACGACAAAGGCCTGCAAGCTGCGGTTGTCGTGCTTGAGGGTCACATACTCATGGTGTCGTGGCGAAGCATCGAGTCGGGCCTTGGCCCAGTCTTGTGCGTAGGTTGTAACGGCAGCTAACAACAGCAAAGCTGCGGCAATAAATCTGGCAATGTGGGGAATCGGTCGCATCATGCGAAGGAGTCTAGCCGCGATCCATAGCTATTCGCAAGCTCCGAGCCTCGTCTTGTCCGTATAGCTGGAGGCAGATGCGACCTGGCGCCAGGAGGACACCACTCAATGCCCGGACATATCCATTCACTTGTCTTTTGTTGGGGCTTTCGTCCCCGCATCTGCGGAAACCGCCGTTCCGGGTTCAATCGCAGCAGTCTTCCAGGCAGCCAGGACTTGTGGCGGCAATTTATCCATGCTGCTCAAAAAGGTAGTCACCTGCCACGCTTCCGATTCCTTGAGACTCGTCTTCCACGCTGGCATTCCACTCAAACGCACCCCGTGCAGGATGATGTAAAAGTTCTGATTCTCCGGCATGTCTGGCGCGTCCTCGACGAATTGGGGCGCTCGTGGATAGAACGAATCGCCGAAGGGAGAGTGCCGGTGAGAGACATCCCCATGGCAGCCCGCGCAATCCGACTGGTAGATTTTCATGCCGGCCAGCAGGTTTTCCTCGGTGGGTTGAATGGGATTCTTCACATCGGGTGCGCGCCGATCCACTGAAGCATCCAGAGCCGGCATAGCAAGATTCGATTCAAGCGAACCTGGCTCAAGGTCGGCGCGTGGGTCGATGAACCCAAAGCGTACATAGCAGTACAGCGCCAAAAAGACCAAAACGACTGCCGTTAGAAATCCGACGAGAAATCTGATCATCCGGGTTCTCCCTTCGCGATACCGCCGGGTCTTCATTGGATGTTGAGGACGAGCGGTCAGTGGCCCCCAGCTCACAGGCGTTGTCAGGCATTTCCGTCTACAAGCGAATAGGTAACTTCATTTTGAAGAGCCTTTCGCACCGTGCGGCCGGGAAATTGCGCTGAAACCGCTGCCATCGGTCGCACCGAGCGAAGAAGTCTAGCCGCGAATCCTGGCTGTTCGCAAGTCCTGGGTTCGGCGGTCCGGACCTAACACTTTGGATGCGGGTTCTTGAAGTCCACTTCGATCGGCATCCAGTCTGAAATGCGCTTGTTGTTCAGTTCGGCATCGCTGGGCTGGTTGGAGAGCGACGACCGCGCAAGCGCCACCGTGAGCTTTACCTTTCCGTGAAGGCAATAGGCCTTCAGGAAGGACGACAGCCCCTTGTCTGCCGCATCCATATACTCCGCCGGAAGGGCGCCCTCCGCGGTAGGAACGTCGACCGGGCCCATGACCATCTGGTTCGACACCGGCCCGTCTTTTTTCACTCCGGAGGTGTCGAATCGCACCACGAGCGTTGCTCGCGTTTCCAACGCCTCAGGATTCGCGGAGTACTTGATGGCCGGAATCGTGACGCCCGACGGATTCGGCTTTGCCGCATTAGTTTCAAACGAGAGATGATACGCAGCCCCCGGCCACTTGGGCTTAACCGGGACCTTGGCTGCATTGTCTCCCTGGTTGCCGCACCCCGTCAAAAAGGCCAATCCCGCCATCGCCAGCATGATGCACTGTCTCAAATCATCCTCCTCGTACCCATCAAACGACGGGCCAGAATAACACCCTAGGGCACGGTCGAATGTGATCGCCATAACTTGGTTTGTGGCCAGCCGTTTCGCCTGGTTTCCCCCGCTTGATGCAAATGCGACCCTTTCCAGAAGCATCGTGACCAATGTTATGGACCACACCGCCCGCACCTTCCTGCGTCTAACACCCAAGGCGGTATTCTTACTCCATCATGCACGTACGCGTTCTCCCTTTCGGCATTCTCAAGGAGTCTCTCGGTTCCGATCCGTTCGCCCTCGACCTTCCTGGCGGGGCGACGGTCGCCGACCTCCTCGCCCGCCTCGGCGTCCACGCACCCGCCGTTGAATCCCTCGGTATAGCCGTCAGCGTCAACGCCGAATACGCCGAACGCGGGCAGGTGCTGCGCGAGAATGATGAAGTCGGCCTGCTTCCGCCCGTCTCCGGCGGCACACCATCAAACGAACCCGCGAAAACCGAAGATTGCGTTCTCATCAGGCTTGTCCGCGAACCCATCGAGGCTGAAGAGCTCGTAGCTGCCGCCAAGCAAGGCGAAGACGGCGCCGTCATCGTCTTCGATGGCATCGTCCGCAACAACTCCTGTGGGCGCAAGACCCTCTACCTCGATTACGAGGCATACGAAGAGATGGCGGTGAAGCAGATGAACGAGTTGGCGCGCGAAGCGATCACCCGCCTCGGCGTGCGCAATGTTGCCATCATCCACCGCCTGGGCCGCCTGCAGGTTGGAGAAACCAGCGTGCTCATCATTGTCGCTTCCTCACATCGCCGACAGGCCTTCGAGGCCAGCCGATGGCTCATCGACACGCTCAAGAAAACCGTGCCCATCTGGAAAAAGGAAACCTTCGTTGACGGCGCAGTGTGGGCCGATGGCGAGCCCTTTCCCCCCGGATACGCCGTGGAGGGCGCTGATGGCCCTGCGGCCTGACCTCAAAATCGTTGTCCCGAGCCTCCTCGCCATCGCCCTCTCACTCGGCCTTGCTCTTCGCCTCGCTGCGCAGGAAGACAAGCCTCTCCGTCTCGATGTCAAACTGGTCAGCCTCTTTGTCAACGTGACCGATAAGACCGGCGCCATCGTCGGCGGCCTCACCAAGGAGGACTTCAAGATCACCGAGGACGGTCGTCCGCAGACCATCCAAGTATTCGAGCGCCAGTCCGAAATGCCGCTCAACCTCACGCTGGCCATCGACACCAGTTCCAGCACGTACAAGGACCGCTATATCGAGCAGCAGGCCGCGAAGAAATTTGTCCGCGCGCTCATCCGGCAACAGGACCAGATGAGCGTCATTGAATTCAATACATACGTGTATCAGCTTACCGACTTTACGAATAAAGTCGCTCTGATCGACCGCGGTCTCGATCGCATGCGTGGCGCCGGCGGCACCGCTCTCTACGACGCTATCTATGCGGGTTCGCAGGCCCTCGGCAAAAAAGGTGGCCGTAAAGTTCTGGTGCTCGTCACAGATGGCGGAGATACGGTAAAGGGATCAACCTACGACGAAGCGCTCGAGCAGGCGCTGCGTAACGAGGTCATGATCTACTCCATCATCGATGTGCCCATTGAGGCCAGCGCGGGCCGCGACCTCGGTGGCGAGCACGCCCTTATCACGCTGGCCGAGCAGACCGGCGGCAAGCACTTCTACGTCGACCAGGGCGGACTCGACAAGGCGTTCGCCAAAGTGAGCGACGACCTGCGCACGCAGTACATGATTGGCTACTACCCGCGCAATCAGGAGCCGGGCAGGGCATTCCATCGCATTGACGTCACCATTCCGCGCGCCGCGACCGAGTCGTTTAACATCCGCCACAAAACTGGCTACTACGCCGAACCGCAGAAGAACAAAGAGTAGCTGGATTCGACACGAAACAAAGCCTGCGCCCGATGGCACAAATTCACCGCGAGATGGGTGGGAAAGCACAGGCCCAGGCTCAATTGCACCGTTCAAATTCGAACAGTTCGTCCCGATTTTGAACGCTCCGCCCACCACATCCCCTGATAAACTCCGGATTCAATGGGGTGCATCGTGGCCTCTAACGTGCAGCTTTCATCGGACATCGTTTTGTGTCCGGAGGTCGTCGATGGCGGTTTTGCTCCAGGATCTGGTCTACGCGTTTCGCCAGTTGCGGAAGACGCCCGGCTTCACCATCACCGTCGTCCTCACCCTCGCTCTCGGCATCGGCGCCAACGCCGCCATCTTCACCCTGGTCAACGCCGTCCTCCTGCGCAACCTCCCCGTCGGCGATCCCAAGACGCTTATTCGCCTAGGCGATACCGACGATTGTTGCGTCAACTCCGGATCCAAGGAGAACGGCGACTACTCGCTCTTCTCCACCGACACCTATCTCCTGATGAAGAAGAATCTCCCCGAGTTTCAGGAACTGGCTGCGATGGAAGCCGGCTTCGATTACCGCCCCCTTACCGCTCGTCGCGAAGACGCGCAGAGCGTCGCGAAATCGATCATGGGCGAGTTTGTCTCCGGCAACTACTTCCGCAACTTTGGCCTTCAACCCGTCGCTGGCCACTTCTTCACCGACGCCGACGGCGCCAAGGGCGCAGCATTTACCGCCGTGATGAGCAACGACACCTGGGCGCACGACTATGCAAGCGATCCGAATATTATCGGCTCTACATTCCGCATCAACACCCAGCCCGTCACCATCATCGGCGTGGCCCCCAAGGGCTACTTTGGCGATCGCCTTACCAGTACACCGCCGAATTTCTATCTGCCCATCGAAAGCATGGGCGTCATCTCCAACGCCCCCTACCTCCACGATCCCGAGGTGGATTGGGTTTACGTGATCGGGCGCGTCAAGCCGGGCGTTGCGCTGCCGGGCTTGCAAGCCAAGATCAGCGCGATGCTTCGCCAGCAATTTTCCACTTTCAAGATGTTCAAGACGGAACGCGGCAAGAAATTCCTCGACCGCACGCATGTCGTCCTGATTCCTGGAGGCGCCGGCATCCAGCAGTTGCAGGACAACGCCAAGTCGCAGCTACACCTGCTCACCTGGATCGCTGCGCTTGTTCTTTTGGTGGCCTGCGCCAACATCGCCAACCTGCAGCTTGTGCGCAGCATGGGCCGCCGCGCGGAAATGTGCGTGCGCACTGCCTTAGGAGCGCAGCGCAGCCGCATTATCCGCCAGTTGCTCACGGAAAGTGTGCTTCTCGCCGGCGTCGGTGGCATCGTGGGTCTGGCTGTGGCATTTCTCGGGGCGCGCATGCTGCTGGCGATGGCTTTTCCAGGCGCGCAGAATGTTCCCATCGATGCAGCTCCCTCCGCTCTCGTCATCCTCTTTGCGTTTGGACTTTCGCTCGTTACCGGCATTCTGTTCGGCGTGGCACCGGCGTGGATTGCGGCCCAGGCGCAGCCGGCAGATGCACTTCGCTCGGGCACACGCACCACCACCGGCGGCGCATCCCTGCTGCAGCGCGCGCTCGTCATTCTCCAGGCGTCGTTATCGCTTGTACTCCTTGTCGGCGCGGGCCTCTTTGCGCAGAGCCTCAACAAGCTTGAAAGCTACGACATGCATCTCGACGCGAAGAACCGCTACATCATTCACATGAATCCCCAGGCGGCGGGCTATGCCACCACCCAGGTTGAAGCGCTTTATCGCAGCATTGAGGACCAGTTTCACGCGTTACCCGGCGTTGTCAAAGTTGGCATTTCCACCTACACGCCGATGGAAGACAACAACTGGGGTACGAGTGTCCAGATTCAGGGCGAGCCCGATCCCAACAAGGGTGCGTCGTTTGTCAAAGGCAATGCCGAGTACTTCGATTCTGTGGGCACCCACGTTTTAATGGGGCGTGGATTTAAGCCTCAGGATCTGCTCGCGGCCCCGCCTGTCGCGGTCGTCAACCAGCAATTCGTAAAGACCTTCTTTAAGCCCGGCGAGAATCCCATAGGCCATCGCCTGGGTTCGCCGGGTCCTGAGGGGCAGGGAAAGTACGAGATCGTGGGTGTGGTTGAAGACACAACCTACACCGCGGTGCAGTGGAAAGACCACGCGATGTTTTTCGTTCCCATCACGCAGCGCCCCGCGAATGCGAAAGAGCCGATCACCGAGGACATCTCCCTCTACGCCGGCGCCATCATCATCCAGACCGACCGCCCCATCAACAACATGGAGAAGCTCGCCCAGCGCACGCTTTCCGGGATCAATTCGAACCTCACCATCGTGAAGTTCCAGACCTTCGACCAGCAGATCGCCGACCGCTTCAACGACGACCGCATGATCGCGCGGCTCACATCGCTCTTTGGTGCTCTTGCCCTGCTGCTCGCCACCATCGGCCTCTACGGTGTCACGTCCTATACCGTTGTTCGCCGCACGCCGGAGATCGGAATCCGCATGGCGCTGGGTGCGGAACGGATCCGCGTGATCGGCATGGTGATGCGGGGAGCCATGATGCAGGCAGTGATCGGGTTGGCCATTGGCGCACCGATCGCCATCCTGTGCGTCCGCTACATCAAGTCGCAGCTCTATGAAATCACCCGTGTCGATACCGGCGTGATGGTGGGAGCCATCTGTATTTTGATTGCAGCGGCTGCTGTTGCCGGAATGATTCCGGCGCGACGAGCTGCCTCCATCAATCCAGTGAAAGCGCTACGGGTGGAATAACAGACCCGCGGCTTCAACGTCGCTCATCCAGCTTGCCGATGCGGCCGTGGGGGCCGACAACATAGGGGAGGGAAAGGGCGTTCCAGTTGCGGTCGGCGTCGGGGGCCTCGTGGAGCGCCGGATCGGGATGGAGAGCGCGCCAGTGTTTTCCGTCGTCGGTAGAGATGTCGGTGCCGTTGGGGCCTACGGTGATCCAGGATTTGGTGGTGGGGTTGTAGGCTACGGCGGAGCGGTAGCCGTGGGGCGGGGTTTGGGCTGGCTGCCAGGTCTTGCCGCCGTCGGCGGTGATAGCGGCCGCTCGTGTCCTGGCATCTGGTTTTTTGTAATCGCCACCGACGGCTGCCCCAATCAGGTCAGTCCGGAAATCGAACGAGAAGACGCCTGCACTATCAGTTCCCTGAGAAATGGGGATTTCGGCTCTGGAAGCTTCTTGTCTGCAGGGCTCACACGTTGGGGTCTCTTCGAACCTCACTGACGACATATAGGCGTGTGCGGGTACGCCGGAGACAAATCGAAAAGCGAATTTCCATGTTGGGTCGACCTGTCTTGTGTGCGCAATCTGCAAAACCGAATTGCTCGCTGCGAAGGATCCCTCGCCGACATCACTTTTGCCTTTCATTGAGTAGCTCAATTCAAGTTCGCGCCCTTCCCACCCCTCTTTCCATTCCCACAACCGAAGCTGCCCTTGCACTGAATCTCCGAGAATGAGAGCTTCATCAGGAACTGGGGCTTTGGAAGGTTCATCGGGATCGCCCGCCTGAATTGCATCCCAGAAACCGTCCTTATCCGGATTAGTAGCTACAAGTTTCCAGGAGTGGCAGCCGTCGGTGGTTTTGTAGAGGCGGGATTGGTCGCCGGGGCCGCTGGACATGACGATGGCGGTGTTGGCGTCGAAGGCCTGGATGCCGCGGAAGTCTAGCTTCTCGGCGCCGGGTGGAATGGAGCACGATTGCCAGACGTATCCGCTGTCTTCGGTGCGCAGGACAGTGCCGTTGGTGCCGGAGGCCCATGCGACGCCGTTGCCGACACTGTCGATTCCGCGCAGATCGGCGGTGGTGTTCGAGGTCTGGAGCGTCCACTGGGCGTGGGATGATGTGGTTGCGAGGAATGCGAGGAGGATGAGGGCCAGGCGCATGAAGTCAGTGTAGAGTCGCCGACCATGGATTGTGTTTACGTAGGCAGCAAATGCAGCTAGCACCAGAAGGTTTCCAGGGATGGGGCAACGCTTTGAGTGGCTGGAGAAAGACAAAGCAGGTCCTTCGACTCCCCTTCACTGCGTTCAGGGTCGCTCAGGATGACGAAGTTGACTTTTGTGATTTCTCCCACCCTTGCGACAAGAGCGTCGCAAGGATGGGGCACCCGGCTGTGTTGTGATCCGGAAGAATTTGGGAGGAGGAGTAGTGCCCTTCGGCGTGGTTACATAACCAAAAGGGGATGGCGCGGGCGGCCGGCGGCGCTAACCTTTCAATGGAGCAATCCCATGACACTGCAAGAGCTGATTGAAGAACTGGGTGGAAACCTGGTGCAAGGCGATCCGGAGTGGATGGTTGAGGGCGTGAACGCACCCGAAAAGGCCACTGCCTTCGACCTAGCATTTGCCGACTCCGATGCGGCGGTCACTGCGGCGTTTGCGAGCAACGCGGGCGTTGTCGTGTTGAAGCCCGGCGCGGTCAAGGAGTATCCGCGCGGCAAGTGCATCATTGAATCCGACCAGCCGAAACTCTGGTTCGCGAAGGCAGCGAGGCTGGCAAAGAAGCACATCCATATTGCGGGCATTGCTCACTCCGCTGTCGTCGCGCCGGATGCGAAGGTCGATCCGGGTGTGGTGGTCGGTCCCTGCGCCGTCATCGGCTCCCACGTGACGATCGGCGACGGCACACTTATCGACGCGGGCGTGGTCCTCGGCGACGGAGTAAAGATCGGGGAACACTGCCACATTCATCCGCGCGTAGTCATCTATCCCGGCACAACCATCGGCACTCGCGTGGTGGTGCATGCGGGCGCGGTGCTCGGTGCTGATGGCTTTGGATATGTGCGGGATTCAGTGACGGGAGAGCACACGCAGTTTCCTCAGCAGGGAACACTCACCATCGAAGACGACGTCGAAATTGGCGCGAACTCCACCATCGACCGGGGAGCGCTCGAGGCCACGCGCATACGCCGCGGCGTCAAGATCGACAACCTCGTTCACGTCGGCCACAACTGCGACATCGGCGAGAATGTGATCTTGGTGGCGCTTACCGGCATCTCGGGCTCGTGCACGGTAGGCAAAGGCGCGGTGCTGGCCGGGCAGGTGGGCATGGGCGACCATGCGCACGTTGGTCCGGGGGTGATTTTGGGCGGGCAGTCCGGCGTCTTCAGTGGTAAAACCATTACAAATGATGGACGGCGGCCGGGAACGGTCATGTTCGGAACCCCCGCGCGGCCTTTGAAGCAGGTGTTGCGCGAGCAGGCGGTGCTTTCAAAACTTGCGAACGAAGCAAGACCGGTCGGGAAAGACAAAACACCCGAAGGCGGCGATGGGCCAGGGTAGAAATTCAGCGAAGGAGGGATGCGATGATCCGACGCGCAATTCCCCTGTTACATATATCGAGCGCGGCCGAGGCGGTTGACTTCTATTGTCAGGGCCTGGGATTCCAACTCGAGTTTGAGCATCGGCCCGAGGGCGTGACAACGGACCCGTGTTATTTGGGCATCTCGCGCGACGGTGTTTGGGTTCATCTTTCGTCCTTCAGCGGCGACGGTGTTGCCGGAGGCGTTGCCAATTTCATCGTCGACGACGTCGATAAGCTCCACGGGGAGTTCATCACCAGGCACGTACCCATCGTTGTTCCTCCGGTCGATCAGATATGGGGAAGCCGCGAGATGTATGTCAAAGACGCCGATGGAAACAGCCTGCGCTTTATCGCCTGACGCACCTCAATTCCAGAATCTTCGAATGGAATAACCATGGCCATCCTCGTCGTGGGCGGCAGCACTAAAGATATCGGAAAGACCGCACTCGTCTGCGCAATTATCTCGGCGCTCCGCGACTTCGATTGGACCGCCGTAAAAATCACCGCCCTTGACCACATCGGGGATAGCGTCGATGAAGTTTCCGCTGGCGCGGTAATCCGCGAAGAGACTACTGCAGGCAGCGAGACAGATACGTCCCGCTACCTTGCCGCCGGCGCTCGCCGCGCCCTGCTTGTAATGCGGAGCGGAGCGGAGGTTCCGGTCGAGGAGATTCGGCGTGCTGTTGGAGCGGACCGCAACGTGATCTACGAATCGAATCGGATCGTTGATGCAATTGAGCCGGACGTGTGTCTCGCTCTCGTCGCGGATCCCATAGTGGAATGGAAACCAAGCTTTGTTCGCTTTTTGCGGAGGGCGGACGCGCTGGTGAGTTTCGGATTTCCGGAAATTGAAGCGGCAAATCTGCGGACAGAGATTCCGCGATTCGCATTGCAATCGAAGGAACGACTGACGCCGGAAATGGTTGACTGGCTTCGATCGCGACTCAACCGATCTCAGATGCGAAACAAGTGACCTACTTGCTGGCCTTGTCGGTCGGGAAGGGTTCTGTCTTCAGCGAACCATCGCGCTGCTTGATGAGGATTTGCACCTTGCCCTCGGCGGTGTCGAGTTCCTTCTTGCAGGCCGCGGAGAGACCCACGCCCTCTTCGAAGAGTTTGAGAGAGTCTTCAAGGGTCAAGTCGCCCTTTTCCAGCTGATCGACGATGGTTTCAAGCTTCTTGAGCGAATCTTCGAACGATGGCATGGCATTACTCCGTGACTGATGCGTCCTGCGGCAATACGCTGGCGATCACTTCGGCTGCGGCGATGTAGCGCCCGAATGGCGCGCTGACCTGTACACCCTGCACCAAGGGGCGCACGGCTTCGAGCATCTCCTGCGCGATGAGAATGCCTTCCTTGCGAGCGGCGTCCGGTGTCGTAACCTGCGCCATGCGCAGCATGATCTCTTCAGGCATGGAGACGCGCAGGTCGTTCTTCATGAACTCCGCGTTGCGCAGGCTGGTGAGCGGCCAGATGCCGGCGATGACGGGAATGCGGAACGACTCGATGCGGTCGAGAAATTCTTCGAGCAGGCGCAGATCAAAGACGGGCTGCGTGATGGCGTATTCCGCCCCGGCTTCAACCTTGTAGGCGAAGCGACGCAGTTCATGCTCGATATCCGGAACGCCGGGATTGGCTGCAACGCCGATGGTGAAGTTGGTGGATGCTGAGATCGAGTTGGAGCCGATGTCGAGGCCGTGATTGAGACGCCGGACAATATTGACGAGTCCAATGGCGTCGACGTCGAAGACCGCCGTAGCGTCGGGGTAATTGCCGAGCTTGGGTGGATCGCCGGTGAGGCAGAGGATGTTCTTGAGGCCGATCGACGAAGCGCCGAGCAGGTCGGACTGGATGCTGAGAACGTTCCGGTCGCGGCAGGTGTAGTGAAGAATGGTCTCGATGCCGGTGTGCTGCTGGATCTGGATGCAGAGGCTCTGAGCGCTCATGCGCGCGGAGGCGCGGGGCGAGTCGGGGACATTGATGGCGTGGACGCCGAGTTGGGCAAGCAGCCGTGCGCCTTCAATCTCCTTGCTGCAATCGATGCCCTTGGGCGGCACGATTTCGACGAGCGTGACAAATCCCTTCTGTTCAATGAGCGAACCGATGCGGGAACGTTGGCCAAGAGGTGCGGGCGGCGTTTCAGTGGAAATCTCAGCGTGCTTGCCACCGTCGGCTACGCGGGCTTGCGCGTCGATGGCGCGCATGGCCGATCGCATCGCTCGGATATGGTTGGGTGTGGTGCCGCAGCAGCCGCCGACAATTTGAGCGCCGGCCGCGATGGCCTTGCGGGCGAAGCTGGCCATGTATTCCGGCGAGCAGAGATAGATGTTGCGGCCTTCGATGGCGCGCGGCATTCCGGCGTTGGGCATGGCGGCGAGCGGCAGCGTGGTTGAACTCCGCATTGCTTCGATCGCCGTGAGAACGGTGGAGGGCCCGGTGGAGCAATTGACGCCGATGGCCCCTGCGCCCCACTCCGTCAGGAGCGCGGCGGCCTGCTGCGGCGACGAACCGTCGAGGCAGTTGCTTTCGTCGTCAACTGTAACCATTACCAGAACTGGCAAATCGGGCGCGGTTTCTTCGGCGGCCAGCAACGCCTCTCGTGCCTCGTTGAGCGCGGGCATTGTCTCGATGATGAGCATGTCGACGCCGGTATCCGCGAGGGCACGTATCTGCTCAGCGAATGCTGCGCGTGCCTCATCGAGTCCGGTTTTTCCCAGCGGCTCCAGCCGGACGCCGAGCGGCCCTATCGATCCGGCAACGTATGCCGTACCTGCCTGCTTTTCCTGGAGGTGTTCAACGGCCTGGCGTGCCAGCTTGACGCCGGCCGCATTGATTTCGGCAACCCTGGAGGCGAGGCCGTGCCGCGTGAGGCGAAAGCGGTTGGCGCCAAAGGTGTTGGTTTCCAGAATCTCGGCGCCGGCCTGGAGATACTCCTCATGAATCGAAAGAATGAGGTTGGAGTCGGAAAGGTTCAGCTCGTCATAGCAACGGTTGATGAAGACCCCACGCGCATAGAGAACCGTACCCATGGCGCCATCGGCGAGAACGTTGCGATTTGAGAAGATATCGGCAAACTGGGCCATTCTGTTGTCATGCTATCGCAAGCCTTCGGGGAATGTATCTGAATGTGCGGCGAACGGCGACTTGAGCGGGGCCGAATGGAAGCGCGGCGCATTAAGTCGAGCGAGCGGGTTGCTTTGTTATACTTCGAGAGTCAAAAGCTATGCAGAACCGGTCCAGGATCAGCCAGTTCGGACGGGCAGGTTCTGCGGCAATCGCCATTCATTTTGTCCAAGTTGCGGTAACCGCGGTGCAATCATTTTCGGCCTGTCCGCGACGATTTTTGAGGGAAGCGATTTTGAAGAAAAGAAGTCTTTGGTGTAGCGCCGCCGGATCCCTGGTAGCGGCAATTGTGCTGGCGGGATGTGGTTCCACGACATATTTTGCGGGAAGGACGCTGCCCCCAAGCGGCCTTACGAACCGCGTTCTGATTGCCATACAGAACCCGAGCATCGCCGCGTCTGGCGCGCTGGTCTTTGTGGATGCCTTCTACGATATTCGCTTCAGCTTTGACCAGAAGGTTGGCAGTTTCAGTATCACAGGGTACTCCGGACAGTTGCCGGTCACGATCCAGAACATGCCCGAGGAGCAACTTGGAGCGGTATACGGAGCTGGTGACGGATCGCTGCACACGGTGAACTATCAAAAAGAGACTGACAACGGTACTCAAAAGGGCTTGAACGGCCTTTCGTCGAGCATTTTCATTACGCGTAATCAGAACTACATTTTCGCGGCCAGCCAGCAGGCGACGGTGCTCACGGCAGTCGACAACACCAATGGCGGCACCTACGCGTTGAGCTTGCCGGGCGTTTACCGGGTGAGCGTCAATCCTGGCGGATCGGCGGCGATGGCGTTTGTGCAGAATTCCAACTATGCGTATTACGTGCGCAAGTTGACCGCGAATGAGACGCTTACTTACTCCGGCGGGTCGAGCACCTGGCCGAAAGCTGCCATGGATTGCGAGCCGCAGAATTCGCCTGGCTGGTGCCTGTTCCAGATGCAGAGTCCTGACAATGTTGACTCGACGGGCAATGCCTACGGCGCGCCGCTCGTGTTCGATCGGCCCGTGAAGGCGGTGTTTTCGGCCGATGGCAATACGGCATACGTGTTGAATTGCGGCGCCGAGTGCGGCGGCTCAACTTCTTCGATTACCAAGATGTCGGTCGCTCCGCTGATCTTCCTGTCTGGGCAGCACTCCGGCAGCTTGCCGACCAATAATGCCCTACACGCCGACTGCGCGACAACGCCGAACGCAAGTTCCTGCACGCTGGCGATTCCCGGCGGATCGAGTAACGCGCTTGTGTCGACGACGACGATGTTTGTCGTTGGTCAGCAATTGCAACCGGATGGATTGTTTACGGGGAACCTGACGCTCGTGAACCTGGCGCAAGCCGCTTCGAGCACTATTTCGGCCTCATCGCCAATTTCGATCAGCGACGGTGCACCGGGAGCGCCGAGTCGCATGCAGATGGCTGACGACAACACACTGTGGATCGGCATGACCAAGTGCAATAACGGCGAGCGGTTCAAAACGGGCCAGGCATACGGTTGCCTCACGATGTTCAACACCAGCACCAATACGGTAACTCTGCTGGAGCCGTACCTCGGCGATCTGGATGGCATCGCGGCCGTGATCGGTTTGCACAAGGTCTACGTCGCGCAGGGTGGACAGGTCTATATCTTCCATACCACCGATGGATCGTCGATCAACAACCAGTATGTGACGGTGACGGGAACTGCGTCAGATGTCGCATTTATGGACGCGCATACAGACGGCAACAACACTGTCTACTAGTCAGCCATGCTTGCAAGCGAGGAGTCCAATGTCCGGCGTGCAGATGTACTGGCCATCGCCGCGCACCGCGATGACGTGGAACAGACTTGCGGGGGAACGCTGCTGCGCATGGCGGCGCGTGGACTGCGATCGGCAATTCTTGACCTGACAAGGGGCGAGGCTGGTACGCGCGGAACCGCGGAAGATCGTGCGCGGGAAGCATCTGAAGCGGCCCGCCTGCTAGGTGTAGGCCATCGCGAGGCGCTTGACCTGCCCGATGGGGCAATCGAGAACTCGCTCGAAAATCGAAAGAAGATTGTGCGCGTGCTGCGCGAGGTTCGGCCAAGGGTTGTCATTCTGCCTTATTGGCAGGCCCGCCACCCTGACCACGCAATCGTGGCTACGCTTGGATACGAGGCATGTTTTCTGTCAGGTCTGGCGAAAGTCGAGACTGGAACCGCTCCGCATCGGCCTTTCAAGATTGTTTATGCGAGCTTGTATGCGGATGTGAGACCCAGTTTTATTGTCGACATCACGCCGTTCATCGAACAGCGGCATGCGGCGTTGATGGCGTACAAGTCGCAATACGCGAACCAGGATGCGGGGAGCGCGCTGTTTGTTCCGGAAGAAGAGATCCGGGAGCGTACGTTTGCTGAAGCGCGGCACTATGGCTTGCTGGCGGGTGTGAAGTATGGAGAGCCATTCGTACAGAAGGAAGTTGGCCTGGTCGACGACCTGACGCTTCTGCCCGTGCAATCGATCTAGGCATACTTAGCCGCCAGATTGGCTATTACGATTTCTTATCAAAACCCAAAAGAGAATAGCTTTGCGTTATGTATCGTACCTCGCCGAAAATGAAGGTGGAGGTTGCCGATGATGCAGACGTGGGATCCCTTTGCCTACGACCGCAATGGCGGATTTGTGCACGGACTCGCGGAGGGTGTACTGGATTTGCTTGATGCGCAGAAGGGCGAGTACATCCTTGACCTCGGCTGCGGCGATGGCCAGCTAACCCAGCGACTCGCGGCAACTGGCGCTCATGTGTTGGGGGTCGATGCTTCTTCGAATATGGTCGAAGCGGCGCGTGCGAGAGGAATCGAGGCGGAACAGGCGAATGCTGAATTGTTGCCGTTTCATGATGGGACCTTTGATGCGGTCTTCTCGAATGCTGCGCTGCATTGGGTGCGCAATCAGGATGAGATGCTTGCGCAGGTGCATCGTGTGTTGAGAGCCGGAGGTCGCTTTGTGGCGGAGATGGGCGGACACGGGAATATTGCGGCGATTCGTGTGGCGCTCATGGCGGTGCTGGATCGCCATGGATACGGTGATAGTGAAGATGGCGTTAATTACTTTCCGACTGCCGAGTACTACACGGAGCGGCTGAAGCGGCATGGATTTCGAGTGGGACACATGGCGCTGATTCCACGGCCGACGCAGCTTGCGGAGAGTGGAATGGAAGGATGGCTGCGCACGTTTCGCCGGGGAGTCCTGGATGGATTGCCGGAGGATGTCGGCGACGCCGTGGTCAGAGAGACGGCGAAATTGCTTGCGCCGGCTCTGCAGAATGAGTCCGGGAATTGGATTGCAGATTATGTGCGGCTGCGATTTGCTGCCATTGCCTGATAGGTGCAAATCGCGGAGTAAGACGATAAGTGCAATTGAGATAGATTGAATTGCAACAAAAGTATCTTCGGATGCTTGATTTTGGGAATTACCTGAAAGAGAAGAGCTACTTCCCTCCCCGAAAGAACGCACAGGCGAGGAGACCTGCCGGCCGTGCTCAGTTCGCGGGGCGAGGGCGTAGTCCCGATCTGAAAGGTTCCGCGAACCAAAGGCGCCGAGTCCGCACTCCTTTTGCGAGTTACCCGGCGTGGTGTTGGTGTTGCGAGATATACGTGGTTCTGCCGGTGGTGTAGGTTACGGATACTTCGCTCCGGCACGTCGTGGAATGGCGTTGCGCGACGCGCTGGACCAGGCCAGTCGCGTGGCGGAACGTACCTGGGCAAAGCGATCGGGCAGGTTGAGGCCGATATGCGGAAGGGATACGAACGCATGGTGGTGATCACCGGCGAGCAGTCGCACGACTAGGTGCCTGCACCTCGCGGATGTGGCTATGTGATCAATGTAGCCTCGAACCGCAACGGCGTTGGATACGGACCGTGGAGCCACATCGACGGCTGAAGCGAGGCAGTGGTTGAGCTTATTTCCGAGCTGGAGACCGTGGACGGTGATTGTCTGAACCAACCGGCGGAGATACGAGGGCTCGCTTATTCGCCCCCAAAAAGTAAGACAGGGAGATCTGCGGAAGCGGATCTCCCCGTTTGTTCTGGCAGAAATTAGATGGATCAGCTAAACCGCGATTTCGTTCTCGACTCCGCGGCGGTTCTTGATCTCCGGCATAGGCTCATCGGCTTCCAGTAATTTCAAGCGGAACAGCAGCCCTGCGACAAGGCCGGCGACGCTTGGAACAACGAGAAAGAGCCATAACTGTGTGAGTGCGGTACCCCCGGCGAAAATCGCCGGGCCGAGGCTGCGTGCCGGATTCACGCTCACGCCTGTAATGTGAATGCCAAAGATGTGAATGACGACCAGGGTCAGGCCGATGCCGAGGCCCGCGAAGCCTGCGGGAGCGGCTTTCTGCGTTGCTCCGAGGATGACGATTACAAAGATCAGCGTAGCCACGAATTCAAATACTATGGCGGAGGTGACGTTGTATCCACCTTGGTAGCCGGCGCCCCAACCGTCCTGGCCAAGGCCCCTGGTTGCGATGTCGTAGCCGGTGCCGACTCCGCGAACGATCAACGAAAGCACGCCGGCTGCGAGAATTGCGCCAATGAACTGGCCGATCCAATAACCGATCATGTCACCGGTCTTCATCCGGCCCGCGGACCACACGCCGAGGCTGACGGCAGGATTGATATGGCAGCCGGAGATGGGTCCGATTCCATATGCCGCTCCGATGAGCGCTAATCCGAAGGCGAAGGCAATGCCGAGGATGCCAACCTTGTCCCCTGCGACCACGGCGGTGCCGCAGCCGAAGAGCACGAGGATGAATGTGCCAACCAACTCAGCGAAATACTTTTTCACGGGTTCCTCCAGTCCTTGTTTGAAAGCTGAGAATTGCCGCTGCCCGGTTTCGTGCGAGTGCGGGACATCGAAAACTGCACCGGTGAGGGAGGAGAGACGGGCAGAGGCCCTTTGCTTATTGCGGAGCGAGTGTCGCAGAGGGGGCCAAATAGAGTCAAGCAAGTCAATGGGATGCCGCTCTGGCGTTCCCAAATTCATCAAACGTTTGCAATTTGTTTGCCTGGCTGAATTACTCTGTTAACGATTCCGAGCGGCCTCGGCAATCGAATTCCACTGGCCGCTGGTGAAAGGCATCCCGGTTTGAGCCAAACCGTATTTGTACTGGAAGACGACACCGACATAGCGCGGCTGGTGCAGCATCATCTTGAGGCCGCTGGATTTGCACCCCGAATTTTCCATACACCCGGTAACGTGATTTCCGATGCCGAGCGTCAGCCTCCGGCACTTTTCCTGCTCGACATCATGGTTCCCGGAGGCGATGGGCTGGACGTTTGCCGGAGGCTGCGGTCTCATCCGGCACTTTCCACGATTCCTATCATTTTTTTGACGGCGCGGGCGGGCGAAAACGATCGCGTTCTTGGGCTGGAACTGGGCGCGGACGATTACATTACAAAACCGTTTGCCACCCGCGAGCTGGTTGCACGCGTGAAGGCGGTGCTGCGGCGATTTGAGCGCCCGACCACGCCTTCGGTCATCAGCTTTGAAGAAGTGGTGATCGACGCGAATGCCATGCAGCTTAAGGTCCGAGGCGAGCTGACGACGACGACAGCCACGGAATTTCGGTTGCTGGATTACCTCGCGCGGCATCCGGGACGGGTATTCAGCCGCGATCACCTGCTTGATTCGGTCTGGGGCGATGCACGTTTTGTGACACCCCGCTCGGTGGACGTATACGTGCGCCGCATCCGTGAGAAAATCGAGGTCGATCCGGAGAATCCGCGCTATCTGAAAACCGTGCGTGGAGCGGGATACCGGTTTGAGATTCCCAAGGGTGAGTGAGACCGCAGGCCAGAAACCCGGCGTGAGCAGGCCCTGAATTGACACGTAAAGTATTCACAAAACTGATGGCGTTGTTTGTGCTCCTGCTGCTGTTTGAGACGGCAGCCATGGAGATAATTCTGCGGCGGATGATGGAGCACTCCGAAGGAGAGACGCTGCATCGTCTGGGCGGGGAGGCCATTTGGTCGGGGCTGATCGCGCTGCTGGTGGCGCTGCCGATTGCAGCATGGGCGGCAAGCCGTATTGCGGCGCGGTTGCAACGTGTGATGATCTTTGCCCGCCGCATTGCGCAAGGAGATCTGAGTGCGCGCCTGGAGCACGATCGTGGAGGGGAACTGGCCGCGATAGAAGCCGCGCTGAACCAGACGGCGGAGCGGTTGGGACAGAGTTTCGCCGAGATAGAGAGCAGTCGGCACGAGCTGGCGACGATGCTGGACTCGATGCAGGAGGCAGTGGTGGCGGTTACGGCGGAGGGATTGGTCCGTTGGTCGAATACCGTGATGAAGCGCACTGCTGGAACTGAGATTCGAGTTGGCCGTCCCCTGGTGCATTCGGTGCGCGATCCGGAGTTGCTGGATTGCGTGAAAGGCGCGCAGGAATCGCGTGAAGTACGGTATGGGCGGTCGAGTTCGCTGGCACCGGGCCGGACTTTCGAAATTAGCGCAGCACCGTTACCGACCGGTGGGGTTATCGCAGTTCTGCATGACGTGACTCGAATTGAGTCGGCGGAACGGTCGCGCCGGGATTTCATCGCCAATGTGAGCCATGAACTGCGTACGCCGTTGACGTCGATTCAGGGATACGTTGAAACGCTTGTGGAGGACCCGCATCCAAATCCCGCGACGACCAATGAATTTCTGCAAGTAATCCTGAAGAATGCGACGCGCATGAACCGGCTGACGGAGGATTTGCTCGCGTTGGCCACGATCGAGAGCCCGGATTACAAGCTTGCGATGCAGCCGACGCGGGCGAGCGAAATGGTGAATGATGCAATTGATTCGCTGGGCGGCCTTGTGGTGGATTCCGGAGTGGAGTTGGAATCGTCGGGAGCGCCGGATGCTTTGGTGATGGTCGATCCCGACGCCATGAACCAGGTTTTTGGGAATCTGATCGAAAATGCTGTCAAATATGGAAAGTCGGGCGGAAGGATCCAGGTAGGCGCTCGGACACTGGACAGTGAGATCGAGTTCTATGTGCGGGACTTTGGCCCGGGCATTGCATCGGAGCACCTGGACCGGATCTTCGAACGGTTCTATCGCGTTGACAAGGCAAGATCGCGGGAAGCCGGAGGAACGGGGCTGGGGCTGGCGATTGTAAAACACATCGTTCAGGCGCATGGAGGACATATCCGCGCGGAAAGCGAACTCGGCTCGGGGACGACATTTCTATTCACTTTGCCGGTTGTTCCCGCAAAACATCGCCATGAAGAGCACGCCGATGCGCAGACAGTGGCACAAAATGGCGCTTAACTTGATAAAAATCAGAAAGCTGCCTCCTTTTCAAATCCCCGTAACATTGCGTAGCGAGAATGAATTACGGCAGTGATCCTGCATGGGAGCGAATCCGTGAAAAAAACTTTGCTTGCAATAGGTATGTTGGTTTTAGCGATGGGCGTCGCCCAGGCGCAGAAGTTAACCGCAGCCGGTGCGACTTTCCCCTACCCGATCTACTCGAAGTGGTTCAGTGAATATAGCGCTGCTCACCCAGGCGTGGAAGTCAATTACGCCTCTATCGGTTCGGGCGGCGGTATTGCGCAGGTGACGAAGGGGTTGGTGGATTTTGGCGCGTCGGACATGCCGATGACCGACGAGATGCTGTCGTCTTCGCCGGTGAAGCTGATTCATCTTCCAACCGTGTTGGGTGCCGTTGTGCCGGTGTACAACGTACCCGGCGTCAAGGATCTGCGCTTCAGTCCTGACGTGCTTGCAGACATTTATCTTGGCAAGCTCACGAACTGGAATGATGGCCGTATCGCAAAAGACAATCCCGAAGCGAAGCTGCCCGACCAGAAGATCATCGTCGTGCATCGTTCGGATGGATCGGGAACGAGCTTCATCTGGACTGACTTTCTCAGCAAGGTGAGCAAGGATTGGGCCGGCGGGCCAGGCAAAGGTACTTCACCGAGTTGGCCTGTGGGAGTTGGAGGCAAAGGCAATGAGGGCGTCGCCGGTCTGGTGCGCCAACTGCCCGGTGCGATCGGATACGTCGAGCTGATTTATGCACTTCAGAACCACATGACGTACGGTGGAGTTAAAAATGCGGCTGGAAACTGGATTACGGCATCGATTGAGAGTGTGACAGAAGCGGCGGCGGGCGTGAAGCAGATGCCGGCGGATTATCGCGTTTCAATTACGAATGCTCCGGGTGCGAACGCGTATCCGATTTCGAGCTTCACGTACCTGCTGATCCCGGTAAAAGGAATGAACCAGGCGAATCGTACGGTGATGAAGGATCTGTTCAGCTGGATCTTGAAATCTGGCGAAAGTCAAGCTTCATCGTTGTCGTATGCTCCGCTGCCGGATACGCTGGTTGAGAAGGAATTGAAGACGGTGTATTCGCTGCAGTAGAACAGTTACCCTTGGCGAGATGTTCGAGGCCGCGCTTATGCGCGGCCTCGCTCTTTGGATGGAGTGAGCGCCGATGGTTGGCCTTAAGCGATTCGGATCGGAAGAGTAGAATTCGAGGCTGAGAATTCTTTCGAACCAAAGGAACTTTCCGATGCGCGTAATTCCTGCTCTTTATACTTTGGCATTGCTGCAGATTTTTCTCATCTCGTCGGCGCAACCTCAATCGACGACATCTCCATACGATTCGGTTGATCCGCTCATTGGTACGGCGGGTGGAGGCAACACGTTTCCTGGTGCGACGCTGCCGTTTGGAATGATCCAGTGGAGTCCGGATACTAATACGGATGCGTGGTACAGGTACGACGAGAAGCAGTTGTATGGGTTCAGCCTGACGCATATCAGCGGAGCGGGATGCCCTTTGTATGGGGATTTTGCAGTGCTGCCCAAGACTGACCAACTTACGATCAGCAAGGGTACTGTAACAGTCCATGTTCCCTTTGATCGGCGCGATGAGCAGGCTCATCCGGGCTATTACGCGGTAACTCTGACGGATGGAGTGCGGGTTGAACTTACGGTTGGGGAACGCGCAGGTATCGCGCGATTTACATTTCCGAATGGAGCTGATGCCGGACTCATCGTGAACGCTGGAAGCAGCGCGAACTCAATTGCGAATGGTGAGGACAATTCTCGTATTCGCGAGGCATTTGGCGATCATATCGAAGTTTATGCCGACGGAAGTTTCTCTGGCTGGACGAGCGCGGGGCGATTCTGCGGGAGTGACTCGCATTACAAGCTCTATGTTGCCGGCAAATTCAGCCGGAGTCAGAAGTCGGCATCGCTCTGGCAGGATGATTCTCTGGAATCGAAAGCAGCGAGCGGCAAACACACTGGCGCATGGTTTGACTTTGGGAAGGAACGGGAGATCCTGCTGAAGGTGGGCGTTTCGTTTGTGAGCGAAGCGGGTGCACGAGCAAACATGGAAAAGGAGATTCCGGGATGGGACTTTGAGCGGGTCCATCAGCAAGCGGAGGGCAAATGGAGCACGCTGCTGAATCGCGTCGCCGTAGAAGGCGGGACGGACGAGCAGAGGAAGATTTTCTACACGGGCGTATACCATTCATTTTTGTCTCCGAACCTCTTTAGCGATGACGACGGGCAGTACATCGGGTTCGACGAGAAAGTGCGTTCGCTTGCGGGGACGAAGCAGAAAGCGCAATACGCGAACTTTTCCGATTGGGATATCTATCGGAACACAGTGCAGTGGCAGGCGCTTTTCGAGCCAGAGAGCGAGAGCGACATGATGCAGTCGCTGCTGAACGATGCGGAACAGAGCGGTTGGCTGCCGAAGTGGGAAGCAGCAAACGATGTTACCTACGTGATGGGAGGCGATTCTCCGGATACGGTGCTGTCGTCGGCCTATGCGTTTGGCGCGCAGAATTTCGATACTGGGAAAGCGCTCGAATATATGGTGAAGGGCGGCACGCAGCCCGGCGTGGGGCCGCATCACGATTCAGAGAGGCCTTTCCTTGCCGATTACCTGAAGCTGGGATACTCGCCGATTGACAGGGACATTGGGGCAGCTTCGCACACGCTTGAGTATGCAAGTGACGATTTCGCGATTGCACAGTTTGCGAAAGCGATCGGACGCGAGGATGAATATCATCGCTTTCTGAAGCAATCGGAGAACTGGAAAACGCTGCTCGATCCGGAAACGCACTGGATCCGGCCGCGCAACGCAGACGGATCCTGGCTGGCGGGATTTGATGCGGAGCGGTCGCTGCCCAAGCGTCCCAATGTGCCTGTGCCCAGCGACCAGATGGGGTTCGAGGAAGGAAACACGTATCAATATTCATTCATGGTGCCGTTCGACTATCCGGCACTGTTTGCTGCGATGGGCGGCGAGCATGTTGTGGAATCCCGTCTCGATCACTTCTTTACCGCGCTGCGTTGTTGGGGCAAGCCGTGTTTTAACATCGAAAATGAGCCGGATTTTGTGACGCCCTACGCTTACGTCTTTTTTGGCAAGCCGTGGAAGACGCAGGACGTGGTGACGCGCATTGGCAAGGAGACATTCAAGGCTGCGCCGGATGGCATCCCGGGCAATGACGATCTTGGAGCCACATCGGGCGTGTATGTATGGAACGCGCTGGGGTTCTATCCGGCGGTTCCTGGCGTGGGTGGGTTGGTGATCGGCACGCCGATGTTCGACAAGGCTACTTTGAGTTTTGCGGGCGGTCGAACGGTGGTGGTATCGCGCGAAGGGCAGGGCATCTATGTGCAGCAGGTGGAGCTGAACGGTGTTCCTTACGCGAGTTCATGGCTGCCGATCAGCAAGATCCGAACAGGAACGAATCAACTGCAATTCAAAATGGGCACGGAGCCAAACATGCAGCGAGGAACAGCTTCAGAGGATCGCCCACCGAGTTTCCGTTAGTGCAGGATCAGTCGTGCCTGTTCTCGTGGATGAGCCGGTCGACGAGCGGGATCAGTTTTTCGCCGGTACGGGAAAGAACGAATGTGCTGGATGAGGCGTCCCAGTCGAGCTTGAAGCTGGTGGAGAGAGCGGAGATCCAGATCTGGCGTACCGGGGTGTTGGGTGTGATTACGAATTTGACGGCCGGTTCTTCGAAAACAACGTTGAGCACGCCGCTTTGCTCCTCGACCTCGAAGCCGGCCTCGTCTTCTTCTTCACGGGCGATCAGATGTTTTTTCAACGCTTCGAGAGCGCTCTCCGCGGCACGCCGAAACTCAATTTCATCCTGCATGGTTCAAGTGTAGCAATCGATGGCCGGCTGCGGCGAGGCGACGGGCGGCGAGACGAACAGAGCGGGTAGACTGTTTTCGCGTAAGGCCAGATGTTGCGGGCATGGGCGAGGCTGACGGCCCACCAGTGAAAACAAGGCGAAGCTGGTCGACCGCGCGCAGACGCCGGAGATTCCGCCGTTTGCAGATAGGATGTGACGGTCGTCGATGGCTTAGCCGTGTTTCAATCGGCTGCGCTGTTAGGTCCGTCTGATTCAGAAACCGAAGTTAACTCTCCGCGTGAATTGACGGTCCATTTCTGTCGACGCAGATTGTGTGGTGAGTATGAAGTTCTTGAAAGAGACCCAGAAAAGCCGAAAAGCAGATTCTTCGCTCACCACCCCCAAACTGAACTACGTTTGGGGCTCCGTTCCCTCAGAATGACACCGACATTGAAAGAAGCCCGAGAAGCAACTGCAGGTTCCTCCGCTCCCGTTGGTCGGTCGGAATGACAGCGGATGGAGTGGCCTTGCATTGTTAGCCGACGATGGCCGTGAGATGAAAGATGCGTTCGGCGAGCGCGGCGTCTCCTTTAACAGATGAAAGCGCAAGGGCCTCGTTGCGATCGATGCCCTTGGTGAATACGCGCCAGGCGATTTCCTGCGGAATGATGACTCTGGCGGTTGGAGGGTTCGCGGATGTTGGAGCGAATCTCCAACGTTGATCGTTTTTCAAAAGAAGCCAGGTACCTCCGCAGTCGCCGGAGATATCGAGCTGTACGGTCGTTCCAACCGGCGAATCCACATTTCGAAACGCGTAGGGAAGTCCACGGACGAAGCAGTCGAGAACAGGATGGTAGAGCTCGGGCGTCATGATTCCGGGGCGATTGGTGGCGTGGCGTATCTGCTGCTGGTGATGCCAGCGCTCGGTGAGTTCGCGGGCGGTATCGAACCAATTGAGTGATGTGGACTCTCCGGCCCAGCTCACGTTGAAGATGGCGGGCGCGAAGGGGTCGAGGGATTCGTGGAAGTCGGCGCTCTGACGGCAGGCGATTTCCATCATGTCGATGAGAACGGGCGGGCTGAGACGGCGATAGACGGTGACGCCTTCGCGGTTGAGGCGATTGACGAGGTTGACGACGTCCTGTTCGGAGTGGATCTTAAGCTGTTCGACGAAGAAACGATCGCGGACGAGCGAGAGCTTGCGGAGAACGGTGTCGAGCAGGTGAGCGGCCACGTCGCGGACTTTCCAGGCTGGCGCGATGGTCTGCAGCTCCCATTCTTCGGTGCGGAGATCGCGGAGCAACTGGATCAGCTTTGCGTCGACATGGCGAAGCAGCGGTGCGCGGAGGATCGGTGCGGTGCCTGAGATTTGGTGGGACATGGGATGAGGGTTATGGTAAATCGGCTTCGCGGAGTGGCGCGCGATGGTTCGTGCTTTGCCACCCTTGACTTCGTCAAGGATGGGGTACCCGGCAGGTAGACATTCTTTTGCGAATGCTCGAATGATGGGCCGGTTTCCGTTATTCATTGCGCAGGGCCTGCATGGGGTCAATCGCTGCGGAGCGGCGTGCGGGAATCCAACAGGCGAGCAGCGCTGCGAAAAACAGGAGGGCGGTGACAGCGGTGAGACTGTAAAAATCAGTAACCTGAACGCCATACAGCGTGGCGTGCATCAGGCGACCGAGGACGACAGCGCCAGCCAGACCGATGCCCAGGCCAAGCAGTGACAATCGCATACCACTGCCCACAATGAGGCGAATGACTTCGCTGTATTGGGCGCCGAGCGCCATGCGCACGCCCATCTCGTGGGTGCGCTGCACCACGGCGAAGGACATAACGCCATAGATTCCGATGACGGCAAGAAGAAGGGCAACGGCTGCGAACGCTCCGAAGAGGATCATCTCAAAACGGTCGCTGGATTGTTCCTGCTCCATATTGTCGGTCATGGTTCTAACGTGGTCAATGGCAGCGCCGGGCATGACGGAACTCACGGTGCGCTGCAAAGTAGTCGTGATGGTCTCGGGATCGATCGCGAGCGTACGGACGGCTATCCGGAAGAGTGGCCATCCCACCTGCCATTGCGAAACGTACATCTGCGGCTGCACTTCGCCCGTGAGATGTTCGTTGTTGAGCACGTCGTGGAAAATGCCGATTATCTGGAATTCCTCAGCTGCCGGGATTTGTGTCGGACCGGGGTTGGCCCTGCGGAAGACAGGGATCCGAAGCAACAGTTTCTGATTCAGCGGATGGCAATTTGCCAGGTAGCGGCGTACGAATGTTTCATTCACCATGACTACGCGCGGCGACTGCAGTCCGTCTTCTTCGCCGAAGAACCGTCCGCGTACAAGTCGGATTCCGAAGGTTCTGAAGAAACTTGGAGTCACAGCCTCGAGGTCGGCCGTCGGCATGTGGTCTTTGTCCACAGTTTGATTGGCAACCTCGAAGCGGAATGAGTTGGCACCTTCCATTGGCATCCCGATGCCTCCTGCCGCGTCGGCAACGCCGGGAATCTGGCGCACGCGATCGAGGAGTTGATGCTGCTGAACCGAAGCCTCCTCAGGAGAAGAGACGGAAGGCTTGCCGCCCGGGCCGTTTTCTCGAGGCCTAAGCTCCGCCGTCAGGACGTGGTCCGCCCTGAATCCTACATCGATATGGCTGAGGTTCCAGAAGCTGTGCAGAGCCATCCCGGCGCCGGCTAGCAAAACCAGCGAGAGAGCGATCTCCGTGATTACCAGCGCAGACTGCAGTCGTGTTCGGCCGCGACCGCCTGCGGCTCGCGAGCCTTGCTTCAGCGCCTCATTCTGATTGATGCGGGCGCTGCGCCAACTGGGAGCGCAACCGGCAATAACTCCGGCGAGCAGCGCAATGAGAATGGAGAAGCCAAGAACAGGCAGGTTCATCTCCACCAGAGCGTCGGTGGCTTCAAGTGCGAGATTGGGCAAGAGAACGATGCTCAGCTTCATGATCGCCCAGCCTAAGGCGATACCGATAGCTCCGCCGAAGATCGCAATCGTCAGGCTCTCGGTGAACAACTGCATGAAGATCTGGCTGCGTGTGGCGCCAAGAGCGGACCGAACCGCCAGCTCCTGCGTGCGGGTGGTTCCGCGTGCGAGCAGGAGATTGGCGATATTGGCGCATGCGATCAGCAGCACCAGGCCAACGGCATACAGCAGCAGCCAGAGGTTGCGCTGGGTCTTCAGGTCGAGCCAGTCGTTGCGGAAGTGCTCCACCGTGAGCACGTAGGGGCTGGTGCCTTGAGGAGCCCCGTGCTGCCTCGCAATCTGATTGTTGATTACGGAAAGCTCCGCTTGTGCCTGCGCGAGCGTAGCGCCCGGCTTGAGGCGGCCGATCATGATGCCGAATTGGCGGCTGGGTTGGCCGGGTGTAAGACGAACGGGAACGTTGAATTCGACACCTCCACCGTTTTCGTGGGGACTAGGTCTCAGGACGCCAACGACGGTGTAGGGCTGATCTTCAATCAGGATGGACTTGCCGACGATGTTGGGATCGGAGTTGTAGCGATGCCGCCAAAGCCAGCTTGAGAAAATCACGACATGATCGTTGCCGGGGCTGCCTTCATCCGGCAGAAAGTCGCGCCCAAGGAGCATCGGCTGCCGCACCGTTCTGGTCTGCAGGCCGGGGCTGCAGGCTAGTCCCGCTTCCTGGTCTGCGGCGTGGTCAGCATTGGTGAGGTGGAGGGCGATCCAGGACTGAAACGAGAGGCTCTGGAACGAGTGGTTTTGAGCGGCTAACTGGGCGTAATCTTCACCGCTCGTGGGCGCGCGTTCGCCTTTGTAGTGGCCCCACACCACCACGAGCTGGTTGGCATTGGGATACGGCAGCGGCGCGAGGAAGGTGGCCCAGATCATGCTGAAGATCGCTACTACCGGCCCGATGCCGAGGGCCATGCCGAGGATTGCCGTGATTGCGAATCCCGGCGAGCGGCGCAACTGGCGCAGGGCATAGCGCACACTCTGCGCAAACCGCTCGGCTGGCTCCCAACCCCGATGCGGCCGTGTGGCGTCGGCTACGAGGAGCAGATTTCCCATCTCTTTCGCTGCGGCAGCGTGCGCCTGATCGGGCGACTCGCCGCGAGCGACGTGGTCCTCCATCGTCATGCGCAGGTGCGATTGCAACTCTTCGTGCAGATCCTGCCTCCACCGCTCCCAACTCCAGGGCCAGAGTTTCATGTCTGTTCCTTTCCCGGTCTCATGATTTCGGTTTCATGATTGCTGGTTCCATGATGGCGGCGATCGCCTGCACCATCTGCTGCCAGCGTTTGTGATCGGAGGCGAGTTGTTGTTTCCCTTTGGCGGTGATTTCGTAGAACTTTGCGCGTTGCTTGCTTTCTGTCAGACGCCACTTCGACTTGACCCAACGCTGCCGCTCGAGACGGTGCAAGGCAGGATAAAGAGAACCGGTTTCAACTTGCAACATCTCACTGGACTTGAGGCGAATGGATTGTGCAACGCCGTATCCGTGCATCGGGCCCCACTGGAGCGCCTGGAGGATCAGCATGTCCAAAGTGCCCTGGAGAAGCTCGATGCGATTGCGGTATGTTTCGCAAGGATTCATCGGGACGTAGACAATCTACGCCCAAGGAAGAAGATTGTCTAAGGGGTACTGAGCTCAACCTTTCTCGGCAAGCTGTGAAGCGGTGTCCTTTGAGGATCCGATGGCATTCGGGCGGCCACCCGGACGCGAACGGATGTTGACTGTGATCCCGCGGGTTTCACCGAGGCAATTTTTGGGCGACGCCTCTGGGGGCGGTTGTGGTTTCTGCATGATCCAAAGTGTCAGGCCGAGTCTTGGCGGGCTGTCGAGCTATGGCGTCTGACAGAGCTTGTTGACGGGTGGGTGCGCGGATTTCGAAAGAAACTTTTCGCTTTCCTGATTAATGCTGCTTCGTCGTCTGCAAAGACCTCGTCATTGTTGCCTTCATCGTTTGGTTGATAGCCGCTATCGTCGTCGAGATTTTCTTCTTCGGGCTCCTGGTCTTCGAAGTTATCGCCTGTTGAGAGTTCCGAACGGTGCTGCTCTTCCTCTTCCTCCTCTTCTTCCTCTTCTTCTTCTTCTTCTTCTTCGGGCTCTTCGTATTTTTCGCAGGTATCTTTGCGGGGGCAGTTGCGGCAATCGAGGGGAGGCTCGCAGACGGATTTCTCGGGAGCGAGGGCGACGCCGGTGGATTCTTCGAAGGTGCGCACGGACTCGCCGGGTTCGAGGGCGGGGGCTTGTTTGACGAGCTGGGCAGCGATCTGGAGGCCATAGAGGAGAAGGCCGGCGCGGCGGGTATCCATATAGGGCGAGTTGAGGGCGGCGAGGACCTGGGTGAGGGCGATCTGGATGCCTCGGACGTCTTCGATGGGGAAGACGGCGAGTTTGTCGGGATTGGCCGGATTGCCGTAGCGGTGAAGGTTCTGGTGGTAGTAGCAATACGGCAGGTTGTGGAGGGCCGGGGAGTGGCATTTTCTACCGCTCGGCATGATGTGTCGGCATTCGTTGTACATGGTTCGTTCTCCGGGATACCCCCACCCCATCTCTGGGAGGAAGTTCGGTGTTTTGAGCAGGTTGCGGGTGATGTTTTGGCCAAAGTCGTCTGCGGATTGAAGTTAGCCACAGAGTCGTCTCAGCATTGCACTTAGGGCGGAAAAGCACGAAGCAGGGACCAGGGACTAGGGACAGAGGGACAAAGGGACAAAGAGAACTGGTTCTTGAACTCTGTTTCCATTGTGCGCCGGAGGGGGGAAATTATCTGCAAAATGGAGGTTGGGGGAAGAGGCTGAAATAGAAGGAGATAGGGGAAAAGATTTGAGGAGAGGGATTGACATTTGGAATCTTGTTGCATTTTTCAGGCTTCTTCGTTAATTTACTAACCAGTTAGTTTAACTGATTGGTCAAAATGAATACTGAGACACAAAACGCATCCGTACCTGCTGATCGATCGTCGGAAACACGCGCGCGGATTCTCGATGCAGCGTTGCGGGAGTTCAGCGCGCTGGGGATGGCGGGAGCCCGCATGGATCAGATTGCTGCGGCTGCCGGCGTGAACAAGGCGCTGCTCTACTACCACTTCGACAGCAAGGAGAACCTGTACATCGCGGCGGTGGAGATGATTTCGGCGAAGATTCGGGATCAATCGATGGCGGTCTTTCTCCGTGATGCTTCTCCGGGCGAGCGGCTGTTGAGGGCCGCGCTGAATCACTTTGACCGCATCCTGGCGCAAGGGGAATTTCAGAGCCTGATGCAGCAGGAGATGATGCGGCTGCACCAGGGCGAGTCCGATGTGATGCCGGTGTTGGTGAAGCGCGTGTTTGCTCCGCTGCAAACGATGTACCAGTCGATGATGCGCGAGGGAATTGCGTCGGGCGAGCTGATTGACGTGGACTGGCTGCAGATTCACCTGGCTGCGCTGGGAGCGAATGTTTTCTATTTTCTGGCGGCGCCGGTGTGGCGAATGCTGATGCCGTTTGAGCCATTCGCGCCCGATGTTCTGGCGGCGCGGCGGCGCGCGGTGGTGGAGTTTCTGGGGCAGGCGGTCTTTATCGATCGCACCCATGGCGCAGAATTAGCGGCTGGCGTGCTTGCCGACACGCCAATGCCGGAATTGCCGAGCACGCGGCATTTATATGGGAGATCCGATGAACGCAAGAAATAGAGTTTTCATGATCCTGGGGCTGCTGACGCTGGGATCGTTTGTTTGGTATCTGTTTACGGCCCACACTTCGGGCGATCTGAAGCTGATTGGTACGGTGGATGCGAACGAAGTGCTGGTGAGTGCGAAGATACCGGGGCGCCTGCAGACGCTGAACGTGGATGAAGGGCAGAGCGTGAAGGCCGGCGAGCTGATTGCGACGGTGGAAAGCGACGACCTGGCGGCGGCGGAGAAGGCGGCGCAGGCGAATGTCCAAAGCGATCAATCGAAACTGGCCGAGACGGTAGATACGCAGCGGCAGAATGCGGGCGAAGTCTCAAGCGCGGCGGTCAATGCCGAGGCACAGGTGAAGGCGAGCGAGGCGGCACTGGCCCAGGCGCAGGCGAACCTCGCGCACCAGAAGGCGGATACTTCGCGAACGGTGGCGCTGGCCAAGCAGGGAATTGCGAGCGAACAGGCCAAAGAAGAGGCGGTGACCAGCCTGAATGCGGCTGAAGCCGCGGTGGAGACGGCACACGCGAATGTAGCTGCGGCGAAGGCGGCGCTGCAGCAGGCGAAGGCGCACGAGCTGCTGGCGCAGGTTTCAGCGCGTACCGTGGCCTCGACGCGCGGCATTGTGCAGAATGCTAAGGCGCTGGCCGATGAGGCAAATGTTGAACTCAAGTATGCGCAGGTGTTTGCCCCCGTAACTGGCAAAGTGAATGTGCTTGCTGCACGGCAGGGTGAGGTGCTGGCGGCGGGAGGGACCATCGCAACCGTGATGGACCTTTCGCAGACGTGGGTGTACGCGCCTCTGCCTGAGACGCAAGCCGACGCGGTGCAACTGGGTGACAGTCTGAAAGTTGTGATGCCGAGCGGAGCGATCGTGCAGGGAAAGGTGATTGCGAAATCGGCTGAAGCGGATTTTGCGACGCAGCGCGACATCAACGGCGGTCGCAAGCGCGACATCAAGACGGTGCAGATCAAACTCCTGATCGACAATCCGGAAGAGAAGTTTGTGCCGGGGATGACGGCCGAAGTTTATGTGCCGAAGAACAAGCTGGTGAAGCAATGACGTCGCATGCGCGTACCGTAACACCGACGCCGGAGCCGTTGCAGAGCCAGGCGGAGCCAGCGATTCGCGTGGAACACATCGTGAAGAAGTACGGCGACTTTGTGGCGGTGAAGGATGTGAGCTTCGAGGTCGCCGATGGAGAAATCTTTGGATTGCTGGGGCCGAACGGCGCGGGAAAGAGCACGCTTATCCGCATGATGACGACGCTGATTCCGGTGACGAGCGGGAAGGCAATTGTTGGCGGGCACGATGTAAGCAAGGAATCGGACGCGGTGCGCCGGATGATTGGTGTGATTCCGCAGGCGCTGACGAGCGACCAGGATCTCACTGTCGAAGAGAATTTGAGTATTTACGCAAAACTGTACAGCGTTCCGCGGGTGCAGCGGGAGAAGAATATTGCCGATGTGCTGGAAGCCGTGGACCTGACCAAGTGGCGCACGGCGCAGACCAAGACGCTTTCAGGCGGCATGCGGCGACGGCTGGAGATTGCGCGCGGATTGGTTCACGATCCGCGGATTTTCTTTCTCGACGAGCCGACAACCGGACTCGATCCGGTATCGCGCATCGCGGTGTGGGAGATGCTGAACAATTTGAAGAAGACGCGGAACCTCACGATGCTGCTGACAACCCACTACATGGAAGAGGCGGACCGCCTTTGCGACCGCATCGCGATTGTCGATCATGGAACGCTGGTGGCGTTGGGCAGCCCGGTGGAGTTGAAGCAGAGCGTGCCGGGATCGAATGTGGTTGAAGTGCAATTCAATCGTGAGGATCCGGAGTGGAAGTCGCGGCTGGAGGCGCTTCCCGATGTGACGGAGGTGCAATCGCAATCGGCCGGGGTGTATCGCGTACTGACTTCGAATGGCTCGCAAACGACTTCGCAACTGGTGGAGATGGCGAACCGTCTGGGAGAACAGCTGACTTCGCTGAGCGTGCAGAACACTTCGCTGGATGACGTTTTTGTGCATTACACGGGCCGGCAACTGCGCGATGAACAGGTGAAGACGGTGTTTCAGATGCCGCCGCGGCCGGGAGCACAACCATGAACAGATTTATGGCGATTGTTGAGCGCGAGATGCGGAAATTCTTCCGCTCGCCCGTACTGATGATCATGTCGATGATGCTGCCGCTGGTGCAGCTGGTCATTCTGGGAAATGCCTTTGGCGGAAAGATTCGCGGGGCGAAGGTTGCTGTGGTTGACAAGGATCACGGCCCGCAGGCGGTAAAAGTGCGCGAAGCCTTCGATGCGATTGCTGTGAACATCGCAACGTTTACTACCGTTGATTACGCCGATGAAGATCAGGCCAAGGAAGATGTCAGGACCGGCAAGGTGGATGCGGCGGTGATCATTCCGGCGCAGTATTCGCGGCGCGTGTATGCCGAGGATGCGCCACGGATCGGGCTGGTGGTGGATAACTCCGACCAGTTCATGAGCTCCTCACTCGAAGGCGAAATGCAATCGCTGGTGGATGCGCTGAATCAGCCGGTGATCCAGGATCGCGTGGTGAAGAAAATCGCGCTGCAGATTGTCGAGCTTTATCCCTTCGTCGAGTACATGAAGTACCTGTTGGCGGGGTCGATCTCGCTGGCGATGTACATCTCGGTGATGATCGGCGGCGGGATGCTGTACATCGACGACAAGGCGCGCGGCGTGCATGAGGGATACCTGGTGACGCCGATCAGCAAGCTTGAACTGGTGATGGGGCTCAATGCAGCAGGCGCGATCAAGGCGGTGCTGGCAGGGATTTCGCTGACGGTGATTGGATCGCTGATGGCGGGATTGGGGGTGATTTTCCATCCGATGGCGCTGCTGCAGCTGTTTCTGCTGATCGTGGGAGTCTCGATCGCCTTCAACGGAATGATGTTTCTGATGATGGTGCGGGTGGACGACCCGCTGGTGCCGCGCGCGATGTTCGGCGTGCTGAACACACTGCTTTTCTTTCCTTCGGGCGCGATTTATCCGATTGCGGCATTTCCGAAGTGGCTGCGCGCCATCGCGATTGTCGATCCTTTCACGTACGCGATTCACGGATTCAAGGCGATCCTGCTGAAGGATGGCGGATTTGTTGCGATTCGTGGGGATTTGTTGTTTTTGTTTTTGTTTGGAATCGGCACGCTGCTGATTGCTACACCGCTGTTCAAGCGGACACTGTGAAGACAGTGAACAGTGGGCAGTGGACAGTGAATGAGTGAAGAAGTGAAGAAGTGAATAAGCGAATGAGTGAAGAAGTGAAGAAGTGAATTAGTGAACTAGGGAACAAGGGTTTGGGGTTTCCGGCGGGTAAGCAGGTTAGTCCGGAATGCGATGAGGCGGTCCATTCCTTGTGGGAGGGTGGGCCGCCTTGTTGCGTTTGATGGGTAATGGAGGCCAAGTGCGAGTGTTGGTGCCCCAGGTCGCAAAAGCGAGACCTGGAGCGCCCGGGTTTGTGCTTTCCCACTCATGACGCAAACTGCGCGTCATGAATGGGGCACGGCAGGTTCCTGCTCTGGTCTTCAGTGTGCGATGGTGGTGGCGGCGGATATTTGTGCGGGATCGAGTGCCAGCGGTTCCTGCAACGCCATCTGGAATTGCCATCCCGCGTCGAAAAGGATGAAGTCCGCGCTGTTCGCGCGGTGATGACCGATTACCAGGGAGAGAACCAGAATCCCCGCGCCAGCGCCGATTCCGATGCCAGCCAACGCGCCAGGGGATGGTCCCATCGAGGGCAGGGGCGGAAGTTGCGGAGGGTTCTGGCCGGAAGCGGCGAAACCTTCGCCGAGATACGGAGCACCGTCGCGGGCGTCGGCAAGTTGATATGTGGCCTGCGTTTTCGCGTCTGGAACCAAAAAGTTTGCCTGCACATTTGTGGCGACCAGCGGAACCGAGTATCCATTTGCGAAGAGAAGGCGGGTGAAACGAAGTTGCACGCTCGCTGATCCGCCGGCTCTGGGGTGCGCATTCACCTTGTCGACAACGCCTTCAACGTAGGTGCCGGCAGGGATGGCTACCCGAGATCCAATGGCCAAAGGAAACGCTACAACGGCGCGCACAGGATCGCCGGGCCTGGTGGATTTGCTCTTGATGGAGGTGATGAGGTTGAGGGCAACGAGAGTTCCCATCGGGACTGTAATGGTGTCGGTCGTCGCGGGTGGATTCACTGGCTGCGGAATGGTTGGCGTTTGTGCAGCACTGATGGAGGCGATCAGAAGGAAGGCAACAATTCTAAGCAGCATGGTGTGTCCCCCGTTTGGCTAAAGCGTCAATGGTTGTTCGCGGATGAGGAGTTTGGGCTGCGAACCGCTGCGTATGGGATCGGCACGCTCGATATCACAATGGGAGGTCCGGGACAATCTCGTCCAGGAAATCCTGGTGTGCCCGGAGATCCTGAAATGACGGTTGGAGGTGTCGATGGGGTTCCAGGGATGACGGTATCGGGCATACCTGGACCGCCAGGAATGGTTGTATCCGGTGTTCCGGGTGAGCCGGGAATCACGGTGTCTGGTGTGCCGGGACTGCCAGGCGCGCCGGGAGTTGGGCGGCACAGAGTTGCCGATTTGAACTTGCCCAGATCGACGGCGCGACTCAGCGGAATCGCGGCCGCGACCTGTTTTGCGTCGAGCGAGAGGGGAGAGGCGAGCGTGATATCGAATTGCGTGCCGTTATCGAGCAGCAGGTCATTCGAAGAACTGACGTTGACGGTCAACTCCATTACCGTTGGCGCGAATGGAGAAAGTGCACGCGGGGTTTGAAGCGAATCTGTAACTGGTCGTGCAGGACTGGCGGCCGCAGCGAAACCGGGCAGCAAGACTGCATACCCATTGGCGAAGATGACGGTCGTAAACAGGGCCTGAATTTGAGCGCGACCTCTGAAGCGCGATGGCCGGGCGATGGACAGAATCGTACCCTGCACATAGGTCCCGGCTGGAACGGCAGTGGATTTTCCAGCGATGACTGGAAAATCCACTTGCGTGTAGAGCGCGTCTCCGGCTTTTGCGGCGCGGGCCCACACGGGTGCGGTGACGGCGAGTTCAATTCTGGTGCCGGCAGGGAGAGTTGTGAAGTCTGTGCTGGTTGTGTTTGTTTGCGCAGGTGCGGTGAAACCCAGCCCAATTGCGCATACGATGAAAGCAAAGCCTGGGAACGTTGCGATCCGTTTCACGCTTTCGCCTCCGTTTCGTCACCCGCGGGTAAACGTTCAGCTGGGTGCGAAACTGCGACAACTGATATGGAGACGGTTGCACGAAGCGATTGGTTCTACGAAATTAGCGATGGAAGTAGAGAACAGAGAACAGTGGTCAGTGAGGAGGGAGTTCTGGACGTGAACGGGGATTGCAATCCCGCAGGGGCTGAAAAGCCCGACGATTTTCAAGTTGCACTTTCGGCCCGCGACCCATAGATGGGTTCCCCGAGTCGTGCCCTTTTACAAAACCTTCGCTGCGGCGGAGGAAATTACTCACCAAAAAGTACCGTTACCCTGCACGGTAGTGGCAGTTGTTAAAAAGTGAACCTGGGCTAACATCGGAAAAGCCCCCTATGCCTACGACAGCCCAAACCCAAACCGCATCTGACGCGATTTCCAAGCGCATCGCCGAGGTAACTAAGCCGGTGAGCGGTCCTGCCGCGCCCGAGAAAAAGGTTCCCTTGACCTGGGAAGAGGAAGAACTGGAGAACTACGAGCCCAAGCGGTCGGTCGCCGTTGAGGTAAAACGGAAGGCGGACGCGAGGGCGGCTCTCCTGGTTCGGCAGCTTCCGCACCAGTGGAACGGGTTGTGCGAGGTTATGTCGATTCGTTGCGAAAGCGTCAATACCAAGGCGGGTCGCACCGTTCTGCGCGGGGCCATGCCCGATCACAATCGGCTGGAAATCCGCCGTGAAGATGATCAAGGATTTTTGGTGCAGTTTGATCCCGACAAGAAAAAGATTGTCTTCAGCGGGAAAGTGCTTGGATTCGAGCGCGTATACGAGCTGGTTGTGCAAGAGCGCGACGGTGTGGATGCGACCGCCTGGTTCTCTCAGACGACTCTGGTCACAGAGCAGACGGACGACCTGGCAAAGGGAATGATCTCCACACTCTTGCGATTTGACCAGTAAGGCAGCATTTTCCAGGAGCAGGTCCTGGTCACCGCTCATCCCGCGCGCTTTCCCTCAGTAGCCATACCGCCTACAATGGGGACTGACTTCAATCAAGAGGATCCCAATGCCGCTGTCTGGTGAAGCCATTCGACTGATGAATTATATCGATGACGTTGCGGTGACGCTCCGCCGCATTCTTGCTCTCGTACCGACGCTCTCTGCCGAGGAGCGCGCGCGGATCGCCGACCACCTCGAACACTCGAGCCCGAGTGCAGATGACGTTGCCAAAGCACTCACCGCGAAGTAATCCGGATTCCAATGCAAGTTGCCATTATCGGTGCCGGGCCTTTGGGCAGATGGCTCGCGCACGCAGCAGCCCGCGCAGGCTACGCAGTGCTGCTGGAAGATGTAATGCCCGCAAACCTGCACCATGCGCAGGAGTATCTGCGCCAGCAACTGGGGCCGGCGGCATTGCCTATGGTCAAGTTTGTCTCCACGATTGAAGATGCAGTGCGCGAGGCCGACCTGGTGATCGATTGCGTGCCGGATGAGCTGGAATCGAAGTTGGAGATTTTCTGTCTGCTCGACCGGATGGCTCCGCCGCGAACGGTTTTGATTACTCCTACAACGAGACTTTCGATCGCGGACCTCGCGTCGTGTACCTACCGGGCCGATAAGTGCGTGGCGCTTGCAGTAGATATGCGGGAGCTAACCGGCAACTCGATGAAGGATGGCGCCCAACTGGTGAGCGGCGCGGGAATTCTGCTGCGAACGCCGCCCCAAGCGACCCCGGAAACGGTGGCACTGGTGCAGGAGTTCTGGACGCGGGTGGGATTCGTTCCGAGATTCGAGGCCGACCGAACGCAGTAATCCAACTTGTCAGGAATGAATTTCAGCCTGCGAGAATCTCTTCGTAATACTTCACATATTTGGGAACAACCAAGGAGGCGCAGAAGCGTTTCTGTGCGTCTTTACGTGCTGCGTCGCGCATGGCATCAAGCCGGGTCCGATCTTTCAGGAGCGCGATAGCGGCGGCGGCCATTTCGTCGACGCTTCCCACGGGAAAGAGCAGCCCGGTCACGCCATCTTCAATGAGTTCGGAAACGCCGCCCACGCAGGTGGCGATCGCGGGCACCTTGCAAGCCATAGCTTCGAGGGCGGCCAGTCCGAAGGATTCGAGAGAGCTGGGCATGACCATCAAGTCGGCGAGAGGAAGAAGCTCATTGACGCGGTCTTGCTTTCCGAGGAAATGAACGCGATGGTTGATATTGAGGTCGTGCGCAAGCCACTCCGCGGCAGAGCGGTCGGGGCCGTCGCCGACAAGGACCAATTGAGCCGGAACTTCACGCACCACCTGGGCGAATACCTTTACGACGTCCACGACGCGCTTTACGGGGCGGAAATTTGACAAGTGGATCAGGATGGCTTCGTCGGCACCGGCTAATTTGGCTCGCGCACTTGCCCGAGTCTCTTCGTCCGCAATTGGCGTGTAGACATCGCAATTGACGAAGTTCGGAATGACCTCGATGGGTCGCGAGATTCCGAAGTCTTCGACGGTTTTTGCTTTGAGATAGTTTGAGATGCTGGTTACGCCGTCACTTTCCTGGATAGAATAGCGCGTGATGGGCAGGTAACTGCGATCAAGGCCGACGAGCGTGATGTCTGTGCCGTGCAGCGTAGTCACAAAGGGCAGCCTGCGGCCGCGCGCAGCCAGCATTTGCCGGGCGAGCATGGCGCTGACGGAGTGCGGAATGGCGTAGTGAACATGGAGTAGGTCGAGATCGCAGAATTCGGCAACCTCAGCCATCCGCGAGGCCAGGGCCAGGTCGTACGGGGGAAATTCGAAGAGAGGATAGCTTGAGACGGGAACCTCGTGGTAGAAGATACCGTCGTCGCGGCCGCTGAGGCGGAAGGGCTGTGAGTATGAAATGAAATGGACCTCGTGGCCTGAGGCGGCGAGTTCAATGCCGAGCTCGGTGGCGACCACTCCCGAGCCGCCATAGGTGGGATAACACGTGATGCCGATGCGCATACCGGTGCCTTACATTTCAGAGAACCAGGTTTTAAGAGCTGCCCTTCTCAAGTTTGACGCATGGGGTTTGACGGAAGATGCAAAACCCGCAATTTCTGTGGTTTCAGCTGGCAGCCTTCTCCTGGACCGGGTGACCGAGGCCGGCAAATGAGATGAGGTCGATGCCCCCATAGTCCCGGATCGCCATGAGGGCGTTGCGCTCGATTTCACGCGATTCCAACAGACGGGTGTTTGCTTTTGCCAACTGCTCGTCGCGATAGCCGGGGTGGGAGACCAGTTCAAACGTACCTTCGGGCATTGCGGTTATCAGCGCATGCACGGTGGCGATGTTGAGGGTGCCGGTGGCGAGCACGCCCACGGCGCCATCGGTCGTCTGGAATCCTTCTTCGGCGACGATCCGGCGAAACTTGGATTCGAAGCGGCGCAAGAAGACGACTTCAGCCCGACGCAGTTCAGGTGCATTGGTTGTGGCGTTCAAGCTCCAGATCGGCTCAAAGGGATTGCGAATGGTGTGGATGCCGGCCGCCTTCGCAGCGCGCAGCACGGACCGCAGGATCGCGGGGAACATGTGGATGTGCTTGTGGGTGTCGACATGGGTGAGCCGAAGGCCGTAACTCTGCAGAAGTGCGATCTGGGCGGAAGCTTCGGCCTCGACATCGGCGCTGCGGATGCGCGCCGTGAATGATCGCTTCAGGAAGGATCCAAGGCCCGAATAGAAGTTTCCGGTGGTTCGATCGACGAGGGAAGGAATCCTGTTTTTGTCGAAGACCGGCGTGCCGTCGACCAGGACGATATGACATCCCACGCCGAGTGTCGGCATCGCCAGGGCCATGTTTACCGCCTCTTCTGTAGCGCAGGACTGCGCCATGAGCGTGGCGCTGGTAAGCACCTCGGCAGCATGAAGCTCGAGGATGGCGCGATTGACACCTGGGGCGAGACCGAAGTCGTCGGCATTCACAATAAGACGGGGCACGAAGATTAGCTTATCAATCGAGGCTCGTGTCAATGCGGGCGTCCGGCGGAGTGGACGGCAGCCTGCCGGGGAGTTCCTTCGCTGATATGATGAAGGAGGGCTGTTTCTCGGTCCTTCGCCTCAAGGGGCGGTTAGCTCAGTTGGTTAGAGCGCCTGCCTTACAAGCAGGAAGTCGGGGGTTCGAGTCCCTCACTGCCCACCATCCACCTCCATCCAATTGTCGCTCATCCCATATCGTCCGCTGCTCAATCAGCATCTCCATGAAGGTTATAAGTTCAGATTCTCTTTAGATAATTGAGTTAGAGTTGAGCGCATGGGTATGTTTTGCGCAGTCGGCGGCGTCGACGTTGAGCTCGGGCGCGGACAGTTGAAAGAGTTGCTCGCGGAGAGCCTTGAGAAGCTCGGACGGCGCGAGAGCGTGCTCGCGGTGCCGCCGGACATTACGCGGCTGCATTCGCAGGCAGGCGTGCTAACGTGCGCGGCCAGGGAACTTCTGGGCGATCGGCTGAAGGCGGTACTGCCGGCGATCGGAACGCATGCAGCAATGACGCCGGCGCAGTTGGACCACATGTATCCCGGCGTACCGCATGAGTTATTCCGAATACATCACTGGCGCACGGATGTGGAGACGCTGGGCGAGGTTCCGGCGGAGTTCATCTATCAGCAGTCAGAGGGGAAGCTGAACGTGCCCTGGCCGGCGCAGACGAACCGGTTGATCTCGCAGGGCGGGTTTGATCTGATCCTCTCGATCGGGCAGGTGGTGCCGCATGAAGTGATCGGGATGGCGAACTACAACAAGAACATACTTATCGGCGCCGGCGGTCGCCTGAGCATTAATCTCAGCCATTACATGGGCGCGGTTTACGGGATGGAACGCATCATGGGGCGCGCCGAAAACCCGGTGCGCGCGGTGCTGAATTATGCTTCGGATCGTTTTTTGCGCACGCTGCCGATTGTGTATGTGCAGACGGTAGTGGGGCGGCGTGCGGACGGCGGGCTAGCGGTGCGGGGGCTATTTATCGGGGACGATGTGGAGTGCTTCCATCGGGCGGCAGAGCTGAGCCTGAAGGTGAACTTTGAACTGGTGGCGGAGCCGATCAAGAAGGCCGTGGTGTATCTCGATCCGCACGAGTTTCATTCGACCTGGCTGGGGAACAAGGCAGTGTATCGGACGCGGATGGCGCTGGCCGATGGCGCGGAGTTGATTATTCTTGCGCCGGCGGTTCGGGCGTTTGGCGAAGACAAGACAATTGATGGGCTGATTCGCAAGTACGGGTATCGCGGAACGCCGGCAACGCTGGCGGCTGTCGAAGCGAATGCCGATCTGGCGGCGGAGTTGAGTGCGGCTGCGCACCTGATTCACGGATCGTCAGAAGGGCGGTTCACGATTACGTGGTGCCCCGGGCGGATGAGCCGAGAGGAACTTGAAGGCGTTGGCTTCAAGTACGGCAATTATGCGGAGATGTCGGAGCACTACAACCCGGACAAGTTATCGCATGGGTATAACCGGCTGGATGGCGAGGAGTTGTTCTTTGTTTCGAATCCGGGGCTGGGATTGTGGGCGCATCAATCGCGGCTCTCGAATTAGTTTGAAATCTTGAAGTTCGTCATCGGCCCCGCATGGTGAACCGAAGGCTGATTTCAGTGCGAGCCGGTACAGGCCGTCCGTTGAGCATAGCGGGCCTGAAGCGCCAGACGCTCATGATTCGCGCGATCTGCTGTTCTTTGCCAGGTTGAGCGGAATCGAGAATCCTGATGCTTGAGGGCATCCCATTGCGATCGACCAGGACGGATACTTTGTAGTCGCCGAGGTCGAGAAGTCCGCGGGCAAATCTCATTTCGTCGGTGGACGGAGGGAAATAATGCGGCGGCTTGACATCCCCTCCGACCTTATAAACAAGCGGATTTGGCTCTTCTGGCGTGGGAGTCACGCCATTCCCGGAGACGAGCACGACCTGCTGAGGCGGATCGACAGGAGGCTTGAGTTCCTGCTCGGGTTCGGCGGCGAGGTGAAGGACCATGCGCGCCTGCCCGCGAGCATCTTTTTCGTCGCGCAGGCAGGTGCGGACGGACACATCGAGCGACTCGGCCACAGCGACAGGCTGGCCATTCAGGGTGCCTGGTTTGAAATGGTCTTCGGTGACGTGTTTGAGCGCAAGCACGTCGAGGTCGGCGCCGAGAGGATGGAGAAAAAAGACATTGCGGGGTTCTCCATTGGCGTCGACGATAAGCGAAAACGTGACTTTGCCTTGCTGGTCGCCGGTGCAATGGTCGTTGACATATGGCTGGGACACTTGGTGAGGCAATAGCTCGGGGGCCGTGACGTCGGGTCCGGCGGAGTAGATCTTTGCTGGAGTGTCGGACGCGGATTGCGCGGTGAGGACTGAGGTGGAGAAGAGGATGAGGAGCAGAGCGGGTTTCATGGTGGTTTAGGGAAGCACAGACACTTTATCACGAGGGGTGGGCGCAGCGGAGAGCGCGAACAGCGCGAGAAGCAACTGCAGGTTCCTCCACTCTCTTCACTTCGTTACGGTCGGTCGGAATGACAGCGGATAGCGTGGGTAAGAGAAGCAGATCCTTCGCTCACCACCCCCGAACGGAAGTACGTTCGGGGCCTCGTTTGCTCAGGATGACACCGCGTTGCGGTAGTGGTTCAGATTCAGACGATACCTAATTCGCGGAGGAGGAAGGCGTAGTCGAAGGCGATCTCCTTTAAGTAGTCGTAGCGGCCGCTGGCGCCGCCGTGGCCGGCTTCCATGTTGGTGACGAGCAGGAGCGGATTCGCATCGGTTTTTAGAGTACGAAGTTTGGCGACGTATTTTGCGGGTTCCCAGTACATAACCTGGCTGTCGTTGAGCGAGGTCTTGACTAACATTGACGGATAACTTCCAGGCTTCAAGTTATCGTAGGGCGAGTAACTCAACATGTAGCGGAAGTATTGTTCCTGATTGGGGTCGCCCCACTCTTCGTACTCGGGTACAGTGAGCGGGAGAGAGGCGTCGAGCATGGTGTTCATGACGTCGACGAAGGGGACGTGGGAGAGGACGGCGCGGAAGAGATCGGGGCGGAGATTGGTGACGGCGCCCATGAGCAGTCCGCCGGCAGAGCCGCCTTCGATGGCGACGCGCGCGGGATCGCCGTAGCCGTTAGCGGTGAGGTGCTCGGTGGCGGCGATGAAGTCGGTGAACGTGTTGCGCTTGACGAGCATTTTTCCGGCGTCGTGCCAGGGCTTGCCGAGGTCGCCGCCACCGCGGATGTGGGCGTAGGCTATGACGATGCCGTGGTCGAGCAGACTAAGCCGGTTGGAGTTGAAGCCGAGCGGAAGAGCGTAGCCATAGGAGCCGTAACCGTAAACATAAATTGGGTTATGGCCGGGCTGGCGCCTGTCTATGCGATAGACAAGAGAGATGGGCACCTGGACGCCGTCTGGTGCGGTGGCGTGGACGCGCTCACTGGCGTAGAGCGTGCGATCGAAGCCGCCGGGGACTTCCTGCTGCTTGAGGAGGATGGATTCGCGCGAATCGAGATCGTATTCATAGACGCTACCGGGAGTGACGAGGGACTGGTAGCCGTAGCGGAAGCGGGTGGTTTCCCAGATGCGGTTGATGCCGGGTGAAGCGCTGTAAGTGGGCTCTGGGAACGCGATTTCGCCTGCGGGATTGGCTGCGGGGGTTTCGTCCTGAAACTTCCAGAGGCGGAGGCGGGGCAGGCCGTCTTCGCGTTCGCAGGCGACGAAGAAGTTGGCGAAGAGATCGACGTCCTCAAGCATGACGGTGTCGCGGTGGGGGATGCGCTCGACCCAGTTTTCGCGCGAGGGCGCATCGAGGGGCGCGGTGACGAGACGGAAGTTGCGGCCGCGATCGTTGGTGCGGATGAACCATTGGCCGTTGCGGTGGTCGACGGCGTATTCGTGCTCGTCTTCGCGGGGACTGATGAGGGTGAACTCGGCGGTTGGAAGATCGGCGCGGAGGACGCGGCACTCGGTTGTGGTGTGGCTGCCGGATTCGAGAACGATGAAGTTGCCGTCGCGGGTGCGGCCCGCGCCAATGTTGAAGCGCTCGTCATCGTCCTCATAGACGAGGATGTCGGAGGGGTGTGGCGCGTGAAGCGTGTGGCGATAGAGCTGAAACTGACGCTTCTGCTCTTCGTCTTCGACGGTGTAGAAGAGGGTCGAATTGTCGGCGGCCCAGGTTACGGAGCCTACGCGCTCGACTTCACCCGGAAGGGTTTCGCCGGTAAGGAGATCCTTGACGTGGAGGGTGTATTGGCGGAAGCCGGTGAGGTCGACCGTATAGGCGAGCCAGCGGCCGTCGTCGGAGATGTCGGTGGCGCCGATGGCGAAGAAGGCCTGGCCTTCGGCGAGCTGGTTGCCATCGAGGATGATTTGTTCGGGAGCGTCGGTGGAGGGTTGAGTGTTTTTGTTTCCCACCCAAGACAGCGATGAAGCCGCTGTCTTGGCACCCTGAGGGTCTTGAGTTTCTGGACTTGAGTTCTCAGTTTTCCCACTCATGGCGCGATAAGACTGCGCCATGAATGGGGCACCCAAAGTGGGTGGGGCACCCAGGGTCGTGAAGGAACATGGCTTGCGGCAGAAGATGGAGTATTGTTTACCTTCTTCGGTGCGGATGGTATACCACCAGTCGCCTTCGCGGTAGGGCGCGGACTCGTCGGTCTGCTTGATGTGGCTGAGCATCTCGTTGTAGAGCTGGTCGCGCAGGGGAGCGAGGTCGGCGGTGACGGCTTCGGCGTAGGCGTTTTCAGCATTGAGGTAGGCGGTGACTTCAGGGTTTTCCTTGTCGCGGAGCCAGGCGTAGTCGTCGGAGAGGGTGATGCCGTGGAGGATGGTTTCCTTGTGGTCTTTGCGGGCGATGGGGGGGAGTGCTTGATCGGTCATGGCTTGTTCAAGTGTAGAAGAGCGGGGACGAAGGGACAGAGGGACAAAGGGAAGAGGGACATAGGGACATGGGGACCTAAGGGCCAAGAGGCAGGTGTCAGTGATATAACAGCCATCACGAATTTTCGAGGTGGGCGATGAGTGCGAGTTTTGCGAGCAAGGTGGTGCTGGTGGCGGGGGGAACGGGCGGGCTGGGTCGGGCGGTGAGCCTTGCGTTTCTTGCGAAAGGTGCGAAGGTGGTGGTGACGTATCGAAGCGACGAGGAATTTGCAGCTTTGAAGAGGACTGCAGGCGCAGGGGCTTTTTCGCTCGAAGGGCATCGCGTGAACGTGACCGATGAGATCGCGGTGAAGGAACTTGTCGACGGGATTGTTGGGTTGCACAGACATCTGGATGCGATGGTGAATACGGTGGGCGGTTATGCGGGCGGCATCAAGCTTTGGGAGCTCGAAACGAAAACCTTTGAGCAGATGCTGGCACTGAATCTGCGTGCGGGTTACGCGCTGTCGCGCGCGGCGGTTGTGCCCATGCTGAAGCAGAAGCATGGGGCGATTGTGAATGTGGCGGCCAAAGCCGCGGTTGATCACGGCGCGGGGGCTGCGGCATATGCGGCCTCAAAGGCGGCGGCGGTGGCGATGATGGATTCGCTGGCGGCGGACGCGAAGGGCACAGGGGTGCGAGTGAATTCGATATTGCCGAGCATTATCGATACGGAAGCGAATCGGAAGGCAATGCCGGGAGCTGACTTTGCGCAATGGCCGAAGCCGGAAGATATTGCGAAGGTGATTCTGTTTCTGTGCAGTGAGGATGCGAAGGTAGTGCATGGGGCGGCGATTCCGGTGTATGGGGATAGCTAGAGAGGTGAGGCTAGGAAGACAAGAAGCGGATTCTTCGCTCACCACCCCCAAACTGAAGTGCGTTTGAGGCCCCGTTCGCTCAGGATGACACCTTCCTAATCAAGAAGGGCATCCCTGCGGGACTGGTGCGGGAACTTTGGGGCGGGGCGGCACGTACAATTGAGTGCGATGGAAGGTTTTCACCGCACGGGTTCGACGATGTTCCGGCTGATGCTGGCGGTTTTGTTTCTCCTACCTTTGCAGATTGCAATGGCCGAGTCGGTCAGCAGTCTGCCCAAGCCCAATGACTATGTAAATGATTATGCGCATGTGCTGTCGGCGGACGCCGTGGCGAAGCTGGACCGTATTTGCGCGGAGCTGGACCACTCGCAGGCGAACGCGCAGGTGGCGGTGGTGACGGTGCACAACCTGGACGGAGATGACGCGGCCGATTGGGCAAATGAGCTCGAAAACAAGTGGAAGATTGGCAAGAAAGGGTCTGACCGCGGAGTGCTGGTGCTGCTGGCTGTGGACGATCACAAGTACCGGATCGATGTGGGATATGGGCTTGAGGGGATCCTGAACGACGCCAAAGTGGGGGACTTTGGGCGGGCGATGGTTCCGTCGCTGCGGGCGAAGGATTATGACGCGGCGATTGTGGGCGCTGTGGGGCAGGTGGCGCAGGTGATCGCGACGGATGCGCATGTGACGCTGAGCGATCAGTTGCCGGCTCCGCCTCCGGTGCGGCAGAGGAGCAGCGGCGGACTGGCGAATTTGATTCCATTCATTTTTCTGATTTTGATCTTCTGCGGATTTGGCGGGCTGCGGCTGCTGTTTGCAATGGGACTGCTAAACAGTGCGCTGGGCGGACGCCGGTACGGCGGAGGTGGGCCGTTCATGGGTGGTGGAGGATTTGGCGGTGGCGGCGGTGGCGGCGGCGGTGATGGGTTTGGAGGGTTTGGTGGTGGAGGGTTTGGGGGCGGAGGAGCGGGGGGAAGCTGGTAGAAGCAGGGGATGAGGGACAAAGGGACATAGGACGAGAGAACTAGGGAAAAAGGGACATTACAAGGGACAGAGGGACAAGGGAACTAGAGAACTAGGGACAAAGCGAACGAGGGAATAGGGACCTTTGAGGTCGGAGGAGAAGGAAACGGTATGAGCAAGGGATTGATGGTTGGGTTGGGTGTGGTGGGCGTGATCGTGGTGGCGCTGCTGCTGGTGGGTGGCAGCTACGTGAGCGCCAAAAACCAGATGGTGGCGAAGGACCAGGCGGTGAAACAGACCTGGTCTGAAGTGGATGTGCAACTGGAGCGGCGGGCGGACCTGATTCCGAACCTGGTGGAGACGGTGAAGGGGTTCACGAAGGAAGAGAACTCGGTGTTTGCCGATATCGCGAATGCACGGGCTGGGATGTTGAACGCGCAGACTCCGCAGTCGAAGATTGCGGCGAATGGACAGCTGGATGGGGCGCTGGGTCGGTTGCTGCTGTTGACGGAGAATTATCCAAATCTGCGATCGAGCGAGCAGTTCATGCGGCTGCAGGATGAGCTGGCGGGGACGGAGAACCGGATCGGCGTGGCGCGGCGGAGTTATAACCAGGCGATCCAGGATTACAACACGTTTATCGGGCAGTTTCCGAACAGCATCTGGGCGGGGATGGCGGGATTCCACACGAACGACGCGTATTTCAAGGCGAGCCCGGCGGCGCAGCAGGTGCCGAACGTGAAGTTCTAGGAACAGGGATCAGGGGACACTGGTCAAGGGCCGGAGTGGCGTGTGCTGCTCCGGCAGGATTGTTTGGGACCGGGAGGATCCGGGTACCTCGGATTCGGATGGAGTGCGATAGATCACCGTAGATCGGGCGGACCTCTGGCAGATTGGAGGTATTGGTGGAAGCTGGTGTTTGCTGTGATGCGGTTAGACTATTTGTCTTGTTTGCTTACGGTGTTGTCGACGGTGTTGGTGGGGCGGAAGCGGTGGACAGGGCTCGTTGTGGCGAGCGTGAACAGCGTGATTGTTTGTGTCATCGGCATGCGCACGGGGCAGCTTGGGTTTATTCCGGCGAACCTGTTTTGTATCGGGGTGTATGCGGTGAGCATTCGATCGTGGGTGAGGGCGGAGGGCAGTTCTTAGTTCGTAGTTCTTAGTTTTGAGTTCTTAGTTCTGAGTTTTCCCACCCCTGATTCGCAAGGATGGGGCACACGGTTTCGGTCATTAGGGTTCGTGCTATCCCACTCATGGCGCGATGAGACTGCGCCATGAATGGGGCACCCAGCTTCGTGCAGGACGATCAATCCGGCAAATACATAGTGATGGAAAAGCAAAAGGGCCATCCGTGGAGGATGGCCCTGGAGTGTTTGCAGAAAAACGGGCAGGGGGCTGCCTTGCTGAGATGGCGCGATTCAATGGAATGAGATCGCGAACTTCGACTCACGGAACGAGCTTGCGGACCGGCTATTTATAGGAGGCGATGGCGCTGGCTTCGTCGTCGTAGATGTCGAATACGGTGTAAAGCTTGGTGAGCTGCAGAACGTCCTTGACCTTGCGGGTCAGGTTGAGCAGCTTGAGAGCGGCGCCCTGATTCTTGGCAGTGGTATAGGCGCCCACGAGTTCGCCCAGGCCCGAGCTGTCGATGTAGTTCACGTCGCCGAGATTGAGCAGGATATTTTTGGAACCTTTGCTGATCAGGTCGCGAATCGCTTCGCGCAGTTGCACGCTGCCCTCGCCCAGAGTGATCCGCCCGCTGAGGTCCAGGACGGTAACGCCGTCCAATTCACGGGAAGCAATAGTAAGTGCCACGGAAATTCCTCCTTTGTGAGTCATACAAGTTATAGCATCTGGCGCCCCGCAAACGAAGACCAGTTTGCTGGGCATTACCGCGCCATAGCGCACCTGAGATTATGTGGAGCGGTTCCCGCCGAATCCACAGTTCGAATGCAATCGAGATGCGTCAGGTTGTTTCCTGCGCCGGGACGAGATGTTTGATCAGAGTCAATTCTGTTCCGGGTTCGAGTTGACGGAAGTGGACCTCATCCATGAAGGAGCGGATGAGGAAGATGCCGCGGCCAGTGCCGCGCAGGAGATTTTCAGGAGCGAGCGGATCGGGGAGGTGTTCCCAGTCCACTCCTTTGCCTTGGTCTGCGACGGTGAAGACGAGCGATTTTCCGTTGTTTTCGAAGCTGGCGGTGACTTGTTTGGCGGGGTCGTAGTCGTTGCCGTGGAGGACGGCATTGACGGCGGCCTCGCGCACGGCCATGGTGATGCGGAAACGTTCTTCTTCGTCTACGCCGGCGTCTTCGGCCAGCTTTTCAGCGGCAGCTTCAATCTCGCCGACGCTCTCCATCGTAGAGGGCAGCGAGAAGCTCCGCTTACCTGGTCTGGGATCGATCAAAGGCTTCGTCTCCGCCTCTACCGGGAATGGCAAAGCGCCGCCTTACCGCGAGAGGAAGTGTTCGGTTTTCCAAGGAAGACGGGAAAACGTGTATAGAGGGCAGTTTCATCGCTGAGGGGCGTTGTGTCAAGAACTGGTTTGAGTTAGGGGAAGTTTCGGCGGTTGGGTTCTTCTAAAGATTGACGGGGTAAGTGTGGCGATGAAGACAAGTTTTTGCGTCGCGCCGATATTGATCTCTGCTGTGCAAGCTGCAAGGGATGGGAAAAACGCCAGCAACGAACTGCTGTAGCGAATTTGCGGACTTCCGGAACAACTGCCGGGGTTGGTTAATTCATAACTTGCTGTTGGACGGTGATACAACCCAGGAATCCGAAGGTATCTCCATGGCACTGATTCTCAAACGCGCGTCGGCGATCTCCGCTCGTTGGAAGACCTGCAATAATTCTGAGGTCGCCGGGGCACGACCGAGAATTGCGTCAGAATACTCGCTGGCCATCGGCTCTTAACTGAAAGGCACACCCATGACTATTCCGGTGGAATATCAGCGGGCAACAGATCATTTTCATCAGTTTCTCAGCGACGTCCGAGACGAAGCCAGTCTCGATACGGTCAACCAGGCATACACGATGACGCAGGGTGTTTTGCAGGCTTTTCGACGTCGCTTGGAAATAGGAGAAGCGATCCGGTTTTCGAACGTACTACCTGCTGACATAAGGGCGCTCTTTGTAGCTGACTGGGACCTCGAAGAACCGAAGCGCCAGTTTGAGGATCGAGCTGCAATGACAAAGGAAGTTCAATCCCTGCGACCTCTGCATAACTACGCACCTGAATCCTCGATTCGCGACGTTGCCAAGGCGTTACGACACAATGTCGATGAAAGCGCACTCAATCGAGTCCTTGAAACATTGCCTGAAGGCGCAAGACAGTTTTGGCAAGCATGAATTTCAACGAAGTTGCCCGTGCCTTAAATTCGGGTCTCAACTTCTGATATCAAGTCAGGCGCGTTTCCAACAGTAACTCTACCCTGTTTTGGTTCCGGTTGGGTTCTGGGCGACTCGGCAGTGGGCGACTCGGCAACATTTGGTTAACATCGGCCGACCAAAAATTCTGCTGACAGGCCGAAGCTTTTTATTTCGCCAACTTCGGGCCGATCAATCGAGTTCCGGTTCTGCGCAGTACACTCAACTTGTGAATCATCGCACCACGACGCGCGTGAGTTTGACGGCCCTGCTGGGGACGGCGGTAACGGATGCGCAGGGACAGGTGCGCGGCAAGCTGAAGGACGTAGCCGTCGCTACGGGGGCAGAGGCCGGGCAGGTTGCGGGGCTGGTGCTGAAGACGCGAAACGGTCTGTGGATTGTGCCGTCGGAGGATGTGCGCGAGACGCCGGTGGGGACCCTGGAGTTGAAATCTCCGGAGATGCTGATTCCCTTGCAGGACCAGGGGAATTATCTCTACCTGGCGCAGGATCTGGTGGACCGGCAGATCATCGACATTCACGGACGCAAGGTGGTTCGCGTAAACGACGTGGACCTGGAATGGATGGGGGATGGCGCGAAGCGTTTGCTGCGCGTGGCCGAGGTGGAAGTGGGGCTGCGCGGGGCATTCCGGCGGGTGTTCAAGGGCCTGCTGCCAAGAGCATCGCTTGAGATTCTTTCCCGCAGGTTCAAGGAGCGCGGGATTCCGTGGCAGTTTGTCGATGTGATCGAGGTGGATCCAGCGCGGCGGGTCAAGCTGCGCATCGAGTACGAACGGCTAGCGGAGATGCATCCGTCGGACCTGGCGGAGATTCTGGAGGACCTGGCACCGGCGGAGCGCGACGCTGTTTTCACTTCGCTGGATGAGGAAGTAGCCGCGGAGACGCTGGAGGAGGTTGATCCGAAGCTGCAGGTTTCGTTGCTGGAGAAACTGGACGAAGAAAAGATTGCCGACATTGTGGAGGAGATGGATCCGGGAGCGGCAGCAGATTTGCTGGCGGAGCTTTCGGAGGAGCGGTCGGACGCAATTCTCGAAGAGATGGAGCCGGAGGAGCGGCAGGAGGTTGCAGAGCTGCTCGAGTTTGACGAGCACTCGGCGGCAGGCGCCATGACGACGGACTTTGTCTACCTGGGCACGGATGCGACGGTATCGCAGGTGGGTCCGGCGCTACGCAGCTTCGACGGGGATATCGAGACGGTGACCGAGATTTATCTGCTGGACGAGAAGCGTGTGCTGTGCGGATCGGTTCCACTGGCGCGGCTGGTGGTGGCACAGCCGGATGCGCGTCTTTCGGTGCTGGCGGAGGCGCGGGTGCTGTCGTGCCCGGCGGATATGCGGCAGAACGAATTGGCCGAGATGTTCGACAAATATAACCTGCATGCGCTGCCTGTGGTGGATGCGCAGGGGCGCATGGTGGGTGTGGTGACCGCCGATCACGTGATCAGTTTTCTTCGCGAAAAGTTATAGTTTCATTTGCACGGGTCGTGTTACCCTTCACAGAATTGTCCCTTGAACGATCAAACGATACATACTTGAAACCATGCTTATCGTCACGTCGATTATCGATGTGGCGGCAATTGTGGTCTTGGCGACGCGCGCTTTTATTCAAGCCGTTCTCGGCGGAAGATGACGATACGCAAATGTATTCGAGGTGCGTTTGGACGGATTCGTAAACGACCAGGAGGAATATGCCGCCACTGCAACCGATCAAGACGTATGTGCCGGAGCAGCATAAGGAACAAAAGGGCCCGGTGCGGGAACGTGGCGACTATGTGGAGCGAAACAAGCTCCCGATGCTGATCCGGGCATTTATCTGGGTCTTGATACTCCGTTCGGTGGTGAACCTGATATTCGGATTGACGCTGGGGTTGGCTCCGGACACGGATGCGGCGAACTATATTCTGGCGAATTTTGATCCGTGGCCGAAGGCGGTATCGGCTGAGGCAGTCTTCTACATCACGGCACTGCTGTATGGCGTGATGGCATGGCGATGGTATAGCCGTGACTGGCGGGTGCGTTGGGCGGTGATGTTTGCAACGGGAGCCACGGCGGCGAAGATGCTCGTCAATGATGCGGCCAACCGCGCGGCAGGAAATCCGACGCCGATGTCGCAGGGACAGGAGGCGGCGCTCCTTATCGGTGTGGGCGTCAACTTTCTGATTTGCGCATACCTTGCGTTTTATCCGGGGATGGCGCAGGCCTTCAAGGAGACACCTTGGGATTGAGGCGCGGATTACTTAATCTGGTCAACAGGTTAGCGGGCCGGTTGATCTGCCATAGAGGTGATGCGGAATGCGATGGCTAGGCACCGGTTACCAGCTTCCATCGCGGCTCCAAATTAAAGACCGGTATCGAACAGAATATGTGAAACAATTCAAAGATGGTCCAACTTCCACGGATTATTCAAGGCGGAATGGGTGTCGGTGTATCCAACTGGCGCCTGGCGCAGACGGTCTCAAAGCTGGGACAGCTCGGGGTCGTATCGGGTACGGCGGTGGACCAGGTGCTGGTACGCCGGCTGGCCGATGGCGACAAGGACGGCTACATGCGCCGGGGACTGGACGCATTTCCGTTTCCCGAGATGGCGAGGAAGATCTGGAACGACTACTTTATTCCCGGCGGAAAACCGAGTGGGACACCGTATCCGACGACGCAGATGCACCAGCGGCGCGACTCGCGCAACCTGCTTGAATTGCTGATGGTAAGCAACTTTGTTGAAGTCTTTCTTGCGCGTCAGGGACACTTGAACAAGGTGGGCGTAAACTTTCTGGAAAAGGTGCAATTGCCGCATCTGGCGTCGTTATATGGAGCGATGCTGGCGGGTGTGGGGTATGTGCTGATGGGCGCGGGGATTCCGCTGCACATTCCGGGAGTGCTGGACAACCTGGCTGCGGGAAAGCCGGCGGAGTACCGGCTGGCGGTTACGGGCGCCGCTGCGACGCAGGACACAATGATGCGTTTTGATCCTGCTGAGTTCGCGGACGGTTGGGTGCCAGTTTTGGAACGGCCGCGGTTTCTGGCGATAGTTTCGTCGAACACACTGGCGACAACCATGCTGCGGCGCGCAAGCGGGCGCGTGGATGGACTGGTGATTGAGAGCCCGACCGCCGGTGGACATAATGCTCCGCCGCGTGGAAAGCTGCAGCTGAATGAAGCAGGCGAGCCAATCTACGGCGAACGGGACAAGGTGAACATTGCAGAGCTGCGCGAGTTGGGTGTCCCTTTCTGGCTGGCCGGCGGCTATGGGCACGCGGATAAGGTGAAGGAAGCTATCGACATGGGCGCTGCGGGCGTGCAGGTGGGCACGGCGTTTGCATTCAGCGAGGAATCGGGGATGCGGGCGGACCTGAAGCGGTCGCTGCTGTCGCAGGCGAGAGCAGGGACGGGGAAGGTATTTACCGATCCGCTGGCGTCGCCGACGGGGTTTCCGTTCAAGGTGGCACAGCTTGCCGGGTCGTATTCAGATGAAGGCGTAGCGCAGGCGCGGACACGGGTTTGCGATCTGGGATATTTGCGCGAACCATACGCGATGGGCGAGGACAAGATCGGCTATCGCTGCTCGGCCGAGCCGGTTGCATCCTATGTAGCCAAAGGCGGCAGGATGGAGGACACGATTGGCCGCAAATGCCTGTGCAATGCGCTGATGGCGAACATCGGCCACGCGCAAACGCGCAAGGACGGATCGGCGGAACCTCCGCTGGTGACGATCGGCGACGATCTGAATACCGCGGCTCAGTTTCTGGAGGCGGATCACTTGAGCTATTCGGCGGTGGACGTGGTGAAGGAGCTGCTGAGCAAGGTTCTTGAACCCGAGCCGCAACAAGCCGAATTGGCCGTCGCCACGGCGTGATTCGCGATCCCACTCATGGCGCGATGAGACTGCGCCATGAATGGGGCACCCGGCCATTCCGTTCAAAGACATGTGACGTTCTGGTACGTAGGTTGGCCGTTGTAGCTGTTGTGCTGCTCTAGCCGTTTTCATCCTCTTCCGCAAGCAGTTCCCCGAGGCGATCGAGCTTTCGTTCCCAGGCAATGCGATGATCGCGAATCCATTGCTCGAGAGCGCGAAAGCCGGCGGTCTCAATGCGGCAGGTTCGAACGCGGCCGAGCTTTTCGGTGTGTACGAGCCTGGCCTCCCCGAGAATCTGCAGATGCTGGGCAACGGCTGTTAGCGTGATGCCGAGAGGCTCCGCCAGTCGTGAAACAGACATGGGTCCGCTGGTAAGGCGGTCGAGGATCGCACGGCGCGTGGGATCCCCGAGCGCGTGAAACAGGCGATCGATTTGCTGCGGCGTCGCGGGCATCGCGGGTTCGTTTTTGGGTGACATCGTCAGCTCGCCAGATGTTTTTCGAGGCGGTCGAAGAGGCCGCGCCAGCCTTGCTCGATCATTGCGGGACCGCCGGGCCATTCGATGTACGTTCCCTGATTCGTGAAGACGAGGTCGGTCCCCGATGCTGAGCGGACAAACTCGAGGGTCAGGACTGCTACGAGAATTGGCTTTCCGTTCAAGGACATCCTGGTGGTCGTGACGATTCGATTCTCGGGCGTGATGTCTTGATACGTGGACTCGTTGGCAATTTCGGAGCCGGCGATGGGGTGGCCTTCCTTGAAGCGGTAACGGAAGCGCTCGCTGCCGCCGACGCGGAACTCCATTTCGAATTCCTGAATTTCGTGGTCGCCTTCGGCGTACCAGCGACGCTTGCGGGAGGGCTGGGCAAAGGCGGCGAAGACGCGGTCAGGGGGTTGGGGATAGTTGCGGTCGATGACGAAGGTGCTGTGAACGACGGTGGGTTCGGCCATTGGAGATTCCTCCTGGCTTCACAATAGTGAAGCAACAACTTCAGTATTGAGCAGGTCGGGAGAATTGTCAAGTAGATACTTCAGTATTTTCTAAAAATTGTGCTTGAGATTGGGCTAGGTCGAGAAGCAGCCGTCAGATGCGGGTGGTGCTGACGATGTAGTAGGCGAGAGGGCCGATGGGGTAGCCGATGAAGGGCAGAAGGATCGGAGCGATGACGTTGTTCCAGCGGGCGCGCGTCATTCTTCTCGGACCGAAGAGAACGGACGTAAGAAGGAACTTGAGCGTTACCCAGGGGACATGGAGGACCGAGGGGGTGACGCGGGATTGGGTCTGTTCGACGGCGATATCGCGGAACCCGGCGCGTTCGAGTTCTCGGGTAAATGCGCGGATGTCGCCGAGGTCTTCGATAACCCAGCACTCGCAGAGCTTATCGTAGATGGACTTTTGCGGACCGCGAAGTTTTCCAGGGCCGAGAAATCCGTCGGCTACGACGAAGCGGCCTCCGGGGCGTAAAAGGCGATGGGCCTCGCGGATGAGGCGGGATTTGTTTCTGCCGGCGCCGTAGCAACTGCTCTCGATGGCATAGATGGCGTCGAAGGATTGGGATGTAAAGGCAGTGTGTTCGTAGTCGCCCAGATTCAAGGCGATGTTTGTCGAGTGCGGAGTGGATTGATTGAGGAGACGACCTTGTTGAAGCTGCCAGGGGACGAGGGTAATGCCGTGCAGGTCGGCGGAGGGAAGGCGTCGGGCGAAGCTGCGTAATGTTGCGCCGAGACCGCAGCCCATGTCGAGAACACGGGGATGAGCGGGCGCGGTCGGGTTTTCGGCGAGTTGCAGGCGATCGAGGACTTCGCGGTTCATCTGCTCGAGCATGGCTTCGCGGTTGAAGGGATTCATGCCGCGGCGGAAGAATCCGAAGTGCATGTTGAAGTGCGGGCTGCAGGCGGCGTAGTCGGGGCCGGCTTCTTCGTAGTAGCGCTGGAAGTTGTCAGAAGTGTTCTCGATTGGTGTTGCGATGGCGACAACAAAGGTTGTCATTAGTCGAGTCTCCTTCTGCGGGATTTGGGGAGGAAGCGGGTGATGCCGCTGCCGATCCCGATGAGGGAGTGCAGGGTCGACGGGGGCAGTTTCCTGACCTGCATGTACCAGCCGTGCAGTTCTTCGAGGAAAAGCTGCATGGCGGTGATGCGCGCGGTGACGAGGGGCTGGGCGGGGCGCTCGGCGCGGGTCTGGAGGACGAGGCGTTGGAGCATCGTCATGGTGGGCAGGATTTCGCGTTCTACGCGCTGGTCGATGACCGTTAAGAAGAGGGTCCAGACGTCGGCGGTGCTGCGGAAGTAGTCGCGGCGGTCGCCCATGCGGCTGTCGATCTGGACGAGGTTCCAGTTCTGGAGTTCTTTAAGACTGTTGCTGACGTTGGAGCGCGCGACGGAGAGGGAGTCGGAAATCTCTTCGGCAGTGAGGGGTTCAGGCGAGAGGTAGAGAAGGGCGTGGACCTGGGCGACGGTACGGTTGACTCCCCAGCGGGTGCCCATTTCGCCCCAGTGGAGGATGAATTCCTTCATGGAGGTGGTCAGCGTCATGCGTTCAGTATATCAGACATTTCTGTTATAACAGAAATGTCTGATATTAGAGGCGGAGCAGCTTGGTGCCGCCGGAAAAACTATTCGGAGCGCAGGGCTTCGACGGGATCGACGGAAGCGGCGCGGACGGCGGGGAGGGCGGCCGTGCGGACACATCTGATCTTCACTCAGTTCGAACCAGATCGGGCTTGCTCAGCACTTGCCGCTGGGGCGGAGGGGAGAACCTGCTTCCTGTGTGGGCATGGTTTGCGCGCTGGGGAGGGTGAAGCCACTGAATCCGGCGAGGTTGTTGGCGCACTCGGTGAGGATGGACGGAAGGGCCGCGACGGTGGAGGGCAGTGAAGGGATGGATGTGTCGGGCTTGGTGAAGTTGAAGGCGCTGGTCATGTCGCCGACGGTGGCGCGACGCCAGGCGGAGAGATTGGGAACCTCGGCGCCGAATCGGGTCTCGAGAAAGCGGAGCACGGATGTGTGATCGAAGAGATCGGAGGAGATGAAGCCGCCACGGCTGAACGGCGAAATAATCAGCGTGGGCACGCGGAAGCCGAGCCCGATGGGTCCGTTGATGGAGCCTTCGACGGTGGGGTCGGGGACGGAAGGTGCGGTGATGTATTCGCCGGCCGTGCCTGGGGGCGCAGTGACGGGCGGGACGTGATCGAAGAAGCCGCCGTTCTCGTCATAGGTAACGAAGAGGACGGTTTTGGCCCATGCGATCGGGTTGGCAGTGAGCGCCGTGATGATGGCCGAGAGAGCGTTCTCGCCGAAGAGCGAGGGGGATGGCGGATGGTCGGAAGTGATGACGGAGCCGGTGATCCAGGAGACCTGCGGGAGGTTGCCGGAGAGCGCGTCGGCAGCGAAGTCAGTGGGGAACACAGGGTTGAATGCGTTCTTGTAGAGAACCGAGGATGAATCCTGAAAATTTTTGAAGTAGGGAAGGACGTTGTCGGTTTCGAGGGAGCCGAACGCGCTGGCGTCGGGAGTTGAGTAGATCTTCCACGAGATGCCGCGTGCCTGAAGTTGCTCGGGCATGGTGGTGTAGGTGAGCTTGCCGAACATGGTGGCGCGATTCGTGACGAGCGTTTGCAGGAGCGGGCCGCCGTTTTTGCCGTCGGGATCGATGGAGGCGGCCATGGTGTACAGGCGATTGGGATCGGTGGGTCCGATGACGGAGCAGCAGTAGTTGTCGCAGAGCGTGAAGGCATCGGCGACGGCGTAGTAGTAGGGCAGATCGGCGCGCGTGTAGTAGCCCATAGAGAGGACTGCATCGTTGGCGTTGATGGGGAGGCGCGAGGTGACGAAGCCATCCATCGCACCGTTGTCCCAGCTTTGGTGCTGCGGGATCCAGTCGTGCGTGATGTCGTGAGTGCATGCGGCGTTGGTCTGCGTCGTGTCGAGATGGAAGGGCAGGAGGACGCCGGCAGGCGAGCTGGACGTGTTGGCAGGATAGGGCTGATTGAAGACCGCGCTTTGATCGGCGAATCCGCGGGCTCCGCGATAGTTGCCGAAGTAGTGATCGAAGGAGCGATTTTCCTGGATGAAGATGACGACGTGCTCGATGTCGGTGACTTTGGCGCAGGCGGATGTTCCGGGAGGGGCGGGCAAACTGGGGCGTCCGCCGCAACTATTGAGAAGGGAGCCGGTAAGGCCGGCGGCTCCGGTGGCGGCGGCGATTTTGAGAAGTTCACGGCGGGTGAGTGGTTTGGGGGGCATGAAAATTTCGGGTCCTCAAACAGCTTGGATGCTGATTGGACCTTGGAAAGCTTTCCTGGCGAGACGCAGAAGTGACACTAGCTCGACATGATCACTTTGGGCACGCGGGCTTCGGGCGGCGCAAGTGGCGGGAACTCGGCGTGGGGCTCGGTCTGGTACCAGTAAGCGACGGAGTAGAAGTCGTCGGCGCGATCATTGGCGTGACCGTGTTCAATGGTGACCTTGATGGATTTGTCGAAGGTGATGAAGCTCTCGGTGTGCCAGCGGAAGAGGCAGTAGCGGCCGCCGGTGCGTTCGGGGTCGACAATGTAGGGCGCGCCCTGGCGAAGGTTGGCGAAGGCGTTGCCGTAAAAGTCCCATGCGCCGTTGTAGTAATCCTCGGTGCCGGTTCCGTTGATGGTGGGCTGGGCGTCGCCGTCAATGAAGAACATGTCGTCGCCTTCGCCGAACCAGCCGTCGGCATTTTGCAGCACGCCATGGGTGACACCGACGAAGTGTCCGCGACCGGCGGCTTCGAGGAAGACGTAGTTGTCTGTGCCGTTAAGGTTTTTGCCGCTGGTGTCGACGGATTTTTTGCAAGGAGCGGCCTGGCGATATTGGGCGTGGAAGCGGCCGAGGTTGGCAGGCAGCGCGGAAACCGTTGTGTAGTCGATGGCGTAGTAGAGATTGTTGGTGCGCACTTTGCCCTCGTTGCTGATGGTGATCTTGGCGGCGGTGTCGAAGGGCATCTGGAAGTAGGCGTTGAGGGCCTTCATGGGAGCGACGACGAGCAGCGCTGACTGGTAGACGAAGTAGTCGCCAAGCATGAGGCCGTAGAAATCGCCGATGGGGGCTTCGATGGACGGGGAAGATTCGCCATCCCACCAGGCCCGGAGGACGAGATTCTTGAGATGCATGTGGTCATCGGAGTTGATGGTGAACCAGATGTGCGTGATGACGCCGGGACCTTTGACATCGAGCAGGGTGGCCGCAGTGCCGGCATCGAGTGGGATGAAGTCGGCGTTGCCTCCGGTGCGGTCCCAACTGGAGGAGCGGCGGCATTTGTAGTTGCGCAAGCGGGCCATGGAGACAAGGGCGTCGGGTGTGGGAGGTGGAGCGGCTGCGGGCGGCTCGGGTTCTTTTTTTGTGGTAGTGGCTGCCGAACTTGTGGCGTTGAGGCCGAGCAGGGCGCCGGCAGCGGCGAGGGTGCCAAGCATTTTGCGGCGGGTGGGAGCGGCGGCGGGTTCGGTATTCGCGAGATTGTCGGTGGGATTTTCGTTGGACATGATGCAGCTCCTTAAACGCCGATGGCGGGTGAAGTTCAGTTGCGCGGCGGCGCAGTAAGCAAAGACTCTTCAATATAGCAGCGCAGGATGCAGCTGCAAAAGCAACTGCAGGTCCCTCGACTCCCGTTGGTCGCTCCGAATGACGGCGCGTTTCAGATGGTGAAGATCTCTTCCTTGGGACGATAAGTGATGGTGATGCGGAGAGGTGGCTACGGCTTGCGCGTGGCGAGGTAGGTTTCGATGGATTGTTGCCAGCCGTGGGCGGCGGTCTTGTCGGCGGCGGTGAAGGCGGCGACGTGGTCGTTGCCTTCGGGGGTGAGAGCGGTGCGGGTGTAGAGAACGTGGACGTGGGTGGCGGCCGGATCGGTCGAACTGAAACTCACATCGATGGTCGTAACCATGATCTTGGGGATGAAGTAGGCGTAGATGAAATGGCGAGCTTGGAGGTCGAAGAGGGTGTTAACCCAGACGGCGGTTACGGGGCCGTGCTGGTTGGTGAAGACGATGCCTTGCTCGTCGTGTGGGGTTTGAGGGTAGAGAAATTGCGGGTTCCAATGCTTGCCGGCCCAGGGGCGTTCGCCTTCGGGACCGAAGAGCGGCGCGGCTTCGGCGTAGGGCAGGTGGACGACAATATCGAAAGCTGTTTGGGTTCGGAGTAGTCGCGGTGCCGGTGCCGAAGACTGGCCGAGCGCTGAGGCGGCGACGAGCGCTGCGGCGGGAATGTCGATTGCGGGTCTCATCGTTTGCGCTCCTTGAGATGGTGGCTGTCGGATGCTTTGAGGGTCATGCCGTAAAGGGATTTGAACTGTTCGATCTCTTTCAAAGTTTGCGGCGAGAAGGGTGCTTTGCCTTCGAAGGCGTGAAGAACGATGCCCTCGAGCAGATCGCCGAGGGTCATGTCTTTCTGCTCGGCGATGGCTTTGAGGACCTTGAGCATGCGTTTTTCGATGCGAACGCCGGTCTGGACGCGCTCGACTTCGACGAGAGGATGGTCTTGCTTTTCCTGTGCCATGTGTACCAATGTACCAAGTTACACAGGTGTACGCAAGGTAATTTTTACGGAATGCGATGGGCGCTTCGTGGTCACTCGCCAATCGGCGCTGTGCCTGTTATGGTCGTGAAGGCAGAAAAAAATGACCCCACCATAGGAACCCGAGGCCATGTGGAAGCGCTGGCGAATCCGGATACTGCTGTTTTTGGCCGTTCTCGGCCCCGGATTTATTACAGCCAACGTCGATAACGATTCGGGCGGCATCCTTACCTACTCCCAGGCAGGCGCGCAGTTCGGCTACAACCTGCTCTGGATGATGATTCCGATCACAATTGCGCTGACGGTTGTTCAGGAGATGAACGCCCGCATGGGCGTGGTCACGGGCAAGGGCCTGAGCGACCTGATTCGCGAAGAGTTTGGCCTGCGCCTCACGTTTGTGCTGATGCTGGTGCTTGTGGTTGTGAACTTCACCAACGTGGTGACGGAGTTTATCGGGATTGCGGGCTCTCTGCATCTTTTTCACGTGACGAAGTTCATCTCGGTGCCGCTGTGCGCTGCACTTGTGTGGGGCATGGTGGTGAAGGGGAACTACAAGACCACCGAGAAGATCTTTATCGTTGCGTCGCTGGTTTACATCACCTATATCTTTGCTGGAGTGCTTTCGCAGCCCAATTGGAGGCAGGCACTGGTGGCGACGATTCGGCCGCCGGAAGAGTCGGCGTGGCGCGACAAGGCTTATGTGTACATGGCGATCGGCATGGTGGGCACCACCATTGCGCCGTGGATGCAGTTCTACCTGCAGTCTTCGATCGTGGAGAAGGGCGTTTTCGCAAAAAATTTCTTTGCGATGCGTCTTGATGTGACGGTCGGAAGCCTTTTCCAAGACGTCGTTGCATGGTTCATCGTGGTGGCGTGCGCGGCGACGCTGTACGTGCACGGAATGGGCGCAATTACCGTGGCGGCGGATGCAGCGGAAGCGATGCGACCGCTGGCTGGCGACTACGCGTTTATCCTGTTTGCGTTCGGGTTGTTCAATGCGTCGCTGTTTGCTGCGTCCATTCTGCCGATCTCGACCGCGTACACGGTGTGCGAAGGTCTTGGTTTCGAATCAGGCGTGGACAAGAGCTTCCGCGAGGCGCCGTTCTTCTACTGGCTCTACACGCTCTTGATCGCGGGCGGCGCGATCACAGTGCTGATTCTGCCGGATGCCCAGTTGATCAACTTCGCGATTCTGTCGCAGGTGCTGAACGGCGTGCTTCTGCCGGTGGTGATCATCTTGATGCTGATGCTGATCAACCGTGAGGACCTGATGGGCAAGCACAAGAACCGCCCGTTGTGGAATGTGATTGCCTGGGGCACCAGCATCATCGTAATCGTGATGACGATGGTGATGTTGTGGGGGATGATTCCGGGGCACTGAAAAGCACTTGTCAGTTCTCAGTTGTCAGTTCTCAGTTTTCTTCGATTTGGACGGGCAAGGAGCAATTGATGAGCACGGTTCTTGTTACAGGTGGTTCGGGATTCATTGCCAGCCATACGATTCTGCAACTGCTGGCAGCGGGATACCAGGTGCGGACGACGGTGCGAAGTCTCTCACGTGAGGGCGACGTGCGCGCGATGTTGAAGAACGGCGGTTGCGATCAGGCGAACCGCCTCTCGTTTGTTGCGGCGGATCTGATGAGCGATGCGGGTTGGCCGGCGGCGGTGTCTGGTTGCGAATATGTGCTGCACATCGCTTCTCCTTTTCCGTCGACGATGCCGAAGCACGAGGATGAGCTGATCTTGCCGGCGCGCGAGGGCGCGCTGCGAGTGCTGCGCGCATCGAGGGATGTGGGAGTGAAGCGCGTGGTGTTGACGTCTTCGTTTGCGGCAGTGGGGTATGGACATCTGCAACAGGAGGAGGAGGAGTTCACCGAAGAGGACTGGACGAATCCGAGTGGACCGGACGTGATGCCGTATACGAAGTCGAAGACCTTGGCAGAACGCGCGGCATGGGATTTTATCGCGCGCGAAGGAGCGGGGCTAGAGCTGGCAGTAGTGAATCCGGTGGGAGTGTTCGGGCCGGTGCTGGGGCCGGATTATGCGACGTCGATTTTGCTGGTGCAGCGGATGATGGACGGCGCGCTGCCGGGATTGCCGCGTATGTGTTTCGGTGTCGTGGATGTGCGCGATGTTGCCGATCTGCACATGCGGGCGATGACGAATCCAGCGGCCACGGGCGAGCGGTTCATCGCGGTGGCCGGCGACTTCATGTGGATCGTGGAGATTGCGAAGACGCTGAAGGCTCGGCTGGGCGATGCCGCGAGGCGGGTGCCGACGCGACAGTTACCGAACTGGCTGGTGAAGCTTGCTGCATTCAAAGATCCGGCGGTGAAACAGATTATTCCGGAGCTGGGCAAGTGGAAGAATGCGACCAGCGAAAAGGCGCAACGTGTGCTGGGGTGGTCGCCGCGTTCACGCGAGGATAGCGTGGTGGCTACGGCCGAGAGCATGATTGAGCTGAGGCTGCTGAAGAAGCAGGCATCAGGGACGTGTGAACAGTGAGCCGTGAATTGAAATCCAGGAAGTTCGACTACGGTTGCAGTGGGGCGGGCGCAGCGGACTTTCTTTCTTCGTTTTCCTTGCGGGTTAGCATGGCTTTCCGGCTCCATTCCTTTGCCTGGACTATGTCCTGGTCACGAAGAGCGGGATTGTTGTAGTCGATATCTGCCTTGCGGCGGTAGACGAGGTTGATAAAGGACATGGCGTCGTCGTAGTTGGGCCGAATTTCCACCGCTTGCGTGAGATACTGAAGCGCCTCCGCGACCAGCGCGCTGTTCTGCTGCTTGATCTTCTCCAGCACTTCGGGAGGCGCTTTTGTATCGCCCATTCCATCGTCCTGCATTCCTGCTTCGGCTAGCGACGCGATTGCGTTCTGGTGGGCCTGGGTCCAGTCGATGACACCGATGGTATAGGCCGCCTCCGGATCGCGTGGATCTTCAACCAGCACCTTCTTCTGCCATTCGCGGGCGTCGTCGAGCCTTTTGACGCTGAAATATATTCCTGCAACCTGTTTGAGGCTGTTCACATCGTGTGGGGCTTGAGTGAGGACAATCTGAAAATTGGCGATGGCTTGTTCAGAGATCTTCAGGTTGTCGGGTGTGACGAGACCTGGGATCACGTTTTGAGCTTGAGCAGTGCCTAAATATGATCGGGCCATTGTGAGGCACGGGGCGAGTTCTGTCGCCTTCTGAAAGTGGCTGATTGCCTCGGAATAGCGAGCGGCCTTGTAGGAGTCGACTCCGGCGTTCATCTCTTCGCGTGCTGCCGGATTATCCGATGCACTCGTGCCGAGACAGTTGAGTGATTGTGCTGATGCAATATTGGCGAGAATTGAGATGGAACTAACGCACAGCAGAAGGGCCTGGAAAAACGCGCGGTTCGTCATGCACAGCCTCGATCAACGAAACGGGAATGATGGACGACGGAATAATAGCTGAGTTCACCCAAGTGAGATGTGACCAGATGTCGCAGGAGCTACAGAAGTTTGCCGGCGGCCAGGTCGCGGATGAGCCCGCGGTCGGCGGCTAGGAACTCGTAGTCGGGGAGTTCTTCGAGTTTGACCCACTTGAACTGATGAAAAATCTTGTTTTCGAGTTCGCCTTCGAAGGAAGGCACAGAGAAGAATTGCAGGTCGACTGCGCCGCCGTGACGGTAGTTATGGCGGATATGCGTGACGCGCGATCCGATCGTTGCGGCGATGCCCAGTTCTTCTTCGAGTTCGCGAAAAAGAGCCTGTTCGGGGCTCTCACCTTGCTCGATTTTGCCGCCGGGAAACTCCCACTGCAGCGCCATTGGCTGGTCGGGGCGACGCTGGCAGATGAGGACAAGACCGTCGCGAACCAGCAACCCTGCGACTACAAAACGTAGCGCGGGACCCGGGGGGCGCGGGTTGGGTACAGGCTGCGGTTCTTCCACGCATCCAGTGTAAATGCTTTGCAGCCCAAGCCGGTGTGACCCGGGGTACGCAGCATTCTATGCTCTGAAATGACGCGCGGCCATTTTGTTGCTTGCACTTATGAACGCGCTATTCGCCGCCGATGAGGGCGGGCGATGCGATGGCTTCGCGGGGGCGGAAGTAGCCCCAGCCGCGTTTTGCGCATTCGTCGAGGAGCGCGGGCGAGGGGTTCACGGGGAATGGGTGCGCGGCGATCTCCAGCATGGCGAGATCGTGGAGCGAGTTCCCGAATACTGCGTCGGGCCGGGGAAGACCCACGCGGCGAAGCGCCGCGGCTTTTGCCGGGCCCGTGGGCACGTCGACGAGTTCGCTCGTGATCAGGCCATCGACCACTTTGACTTCGGCGGCGAGGACGCGCTCCTCGGGAATGCCGAAGCCGCGAACGCCTTCAGACACCACCCACTTGTTGGTGGAACTGACGGCCCAGAGTTCGACGTTGGATTTGCGCAACGTGTCGATCAGGGCGGCCAACTCCGAGAAGATGTTGGGGCTAACGTGCTCGCTGAAGTAGCGGGATGCTGCGGCGCGCAACTCCTTCTCGCGCAGGCCGGCGTAGACCTGAACCATTTCGCCGCAGATCCGGGCTTCGTCGACCTTGCCGGCGAGGTAAGCACGGTAGCGGGTGTCCATCCAATCGGATGTGGAGCGGGAGACGAGGCCCTGTTCGATCGACCATACCATGAAGCCGTTGCCGGAATCTCCACTCCAGAGGGTGCCGTCGCAGTCGAAGACGGCGATTTTGGGTGCGGCTTCGATGACAAGGCGTTCGAGCTGTTGTGCGGTCCAGCGGGTTACTTCAAGTTGCGCAGATGACAAGCGAATTGATCCTTTTTCAAAGTGTCCATCTCTATTGTCGCCGATCACAGCCTGACAATGCACGGGGCGTTAGAATGGACTGTGATCATTGGAGTTAATCATGAAGGGTTCCAAAATTGCCGTAATTACCTTTGCAATGATGTTGATGCCGGCGCTGCAGTCGCATGGACAGTTCTCTAATCCCGCACCGCTGAGCGCGACTACGATTTCGCAAGAGAATCTGATCCAGCCGGCGGAGCTGGCGAGGATGTTGAGGCCGGGTGCGGCGGGGCGGCCCGTCGTGTTCCAGGTTGGCTCGTTTGTGATGTTTCAGCAGGCGCATATCCCGGATTCCGGATTTGCGGGGCCTGGCTCGCAGGCAAATGGGATGATCCTGCTGAAGAAGTTTTCTGCGCCGTTATCCAAGAAGCAACTGATCGTGATCTATTGCGGCTGCTGCCCATGGAACCACTGCCCGAATCTCGGACCAGCCTATAAGGAACTGCACGATCTTGGATTCACGAACGTAAAGGTTCTGTATCTGGCCAACAACTTCGGCGATGACTGGGTGGCGAAGGGCTATCCGGTGGAAAAGGGCCAGTAGCGACAGGCTCTGCGCCGCGGGATGTGGATGCTCAATCTTCGATGGGTTCGACTGACAATTTGCATGGTGCTTTTGGGTGCGGGTGGGGTGTGCGCCCAGGCGCCTCCTTTGGACCTGGTGCATAAGCAGGCCCCGGCATTTGTGCGCGTGGATCTGGCGGGGCGGAAGATCAGGCTCAAGGATTACCGCGGCAAGGTGGTGCTGCTGAACTTCTGGGCGACGTGGTGTGCGCCGTGCCAGGTGGAGCTACCGCGGTTTGCGGAGTGGCAGAAGACGTACGGCGCACAGGGGTTTCAGGTTCTGGCGATTTCCATGGACGACAATGCGGCGCCGGTGCGCAGGACGGCGCGCAGGCTGCATCTGGATTTTCCCGTCCTGATGGGCAATGCGAAGCTCGGGGAAGCATATGGCGGGGTTCTGGGACTGCCGATCACGTTTTTAATTGATCGCGATGGAAAGGTTGTGGATCGGATCAAGGGCGAGACGGATCTACATGCGCTGGAACGCGAGATACAGACGGTTCTCCGCGAGCCATAGACGCCGCTTTCGTAGAGAAGACTGAGTTAACGAACTTGAGCCCTTGATGAAGGAGGTTCGGTAACTCCGCAAGGAAACTCAAGTCACCTCTTCAGGCGCGGATAATTGACCGTGTGGGCGTTGAAAACAATCTCGGGCTCCTGAAGGACTATCAAGCATATCTGCGGGTCGAAAAGGGGTTGCGTCCGCTGACCTGCGAGGCTTACGACGGCGATCTGAAGACGTTTGCGGAGTTTCTTGAGGGCCGGCAGGGCGTGCTGGTGACGGCGGCGCAGCAGGATGTGGCGGCATTTCTGGAACATCTGCGCGCCCATTCGATTGATTCGCGAAGCGCGGCGCGGAAGCTGAGCTGCCTGCGGGGATTCTATAAATGGCTGCTGCTTGACCGGCGGATCCATCATGATCCGACCGTGAATATCGAGTCGCCGAAGTCGTGGAAGGTGCTGCCGAAGTCGCTGGCGGAGCCGGAAGTGGCGGAGATGCTGGAGCGCGCGGCGATGATGGCGGAACATCCACAGGCGCAGGCGACGGCGCTGCGCGATAGCGCAATTATGGAACTCCTGTACGCAGGTGGGCTGCGGGTTTCGGAGATAACGGGACTCGGTACGGGCGATCTGGCGCTGGATGCGGGGCGCGTGCTTGTGCGCGGAAAAGGAGACAAGGAGCGGATTGTACCGCTGGGGCGCACGGCAGTGAAATCGCTAGAGACGTATCTGCGCGAGGGCCGGCCGCACCTGGCGCGCATCAGCACGAAGCCGAAGACGGTCCCTTCGCGGCAGGATGCGACGCGGCTGTTCCTTTCGCTGCGCGGGATGCCGTTGACGCGGCAATGGGTCTGGCACCTGGTCAAAATGGCGAACAAAGACGCAAGTCCGCACCGGTTGCGCCATAGCTGCGCGACGCACATGGTGGAACATGGTGCGGATTTGCGCAGCGTGCAGACGCTGCTGGGGCATGCGGATATTTCGACGACGCAGGTGTATACGCACCTGGCGCTGGGGCGGCTGAAGGCGGTGCATCGCGATCATCATCCCCGGGCGAAGACAAAGATGCAGGACGAGAATGCGACGAAGGGCGAGGCTGTGCAAGGAAGCTCGCTGCGCATTATTCACGGCGGCAAGGGGAAAAAGCGTGCCGCCGACCAAGGCGAAAACGCGCGTGGTGCCAAGGAACAGGAATGAACATCGCGCATGATGAGTTGGATGAACTGGAGACTCCGGCGCACATTGCTCCGCTGCCGCTCGCTGGGCTGGTGGATGAGTACCTGCGCATGCTCGAGTTCGAACGTCGTGCCTCTGGGCATACGCTGCGCGCGTATCGGCGCGAGCTGATCGGGTTTGCCGCATACATAGCGGAGCGGCACGCGGCACTCGAAGCAGTGGATCGGATCGAGCATACGCATATCCGCGCCTATCTTGGGGTGTTGCTGGAGCGTGGACTGTCGAAGGCTTCGACCGCGCGAGCGCTGGCGGCGACTCGAAGCTGGTTCAAGTGGCTGGCACGGACGGGGCGCGTCGAACAGAACGTGGCTTCGCTCGTGGCGACTCCGCGATTGCCGAAGCTCTTGCCGCGCGTGCCCTCGATTGAGCAGATGAATCGCGTGGTGGACAGCGTTGCCGGCGATGCAGCGAGCTGGCCGGCGCGGGACAAGGCGATTCTGGAATTGCTGTATGGATGCGGTATCCGCAACGCGGAATTGACGGGATTGAATCTAAACGACATTCACTGGGCGAACGAAGCGATCCTGGTACAGGGCAAGGGACACAAGCAGAGGCTGGTTCCGCTGGGTGACGCGGCGGCGCGGGCTCTGCGCGCGTATCTCGGCGAACGGGCGGCGCGGCTGACGGCGAAGGCGGCTGGAGCGAAGGGCCTCGCGACGCCCGCATTGTTTGTGAGCCTGCAACTGCGCGGGTTGGGCAAGCCGGGCGGCGAGGCGCGGCTGACGACGCGGAGCGTGGGGCGGATTGTGAAGCGGGTGGCGATTCTGCGCGGACTCTCGGCGGATGTGCATCCGCATACGCTGCGGCATGCGTTCGGTACACATCTGCTGGAAGAGGGAGCGGACTTGCGCGCGATTCAGGAGTTGCTGGGACACGAGAGATTGTCGACGACGCAGAGATATACGCAGTTGACGACGTCGCAGCTGGAAGCGGTGTACGACCGGACGCATCCGCGGGCGCGGTAGAGTTCATAGTTCAGAGTTCAGGCTCTGAAATGATCGGCAACTGTTTGCTTCATGGGATCTGATTCGCCTTGCCACTTGCCCCGTAACGCGGCTTGACCGCATAATCCTTCACATGCTTCGGACGCTCCGATCCCCTTCAGCCTCAAGCGACGATCGCATTTCTGTCCTGACAATTCGATGAGGAGGTTTCCCCATGCATCCCATGGTTCGCATCCTGGCACTCGTCGCTTTTATCCTGCCCGCTGCAGGAACAATGCCGGCGTTTGCGGCGCCGCCGACGGACGCCTGCTCATTGCTGACTGCGGCGGAAGTCAGTTCGTCGCTTGGCTCACCGGTCGCCAAAGGCACGTACGACATGCCGGGTTTTACGAAGACGTGCACGTGGACGATACCGACCGGTGGAGCAGTGACGCTGCAGCTTCAAACCCTGGATTTCTTCAACGCCGGCAAGGGCGCATTGGCGAGTTCGGAGAGGACGTCGGCCAGCGGTGTCGGCGATGAAGCCTACTATCTTGTGATGGGCTCACTGGATGTAAGGAAGGGGAGCACGGCATTCAAGGTCTCGGTCTACACCAGCGAGTTCGGGATGGACCAGCGAAAAGCGATCGAGAAAAGCATCGCGCAGCGGGTGCTTGCGAAGCTCTGAGAGGCGTCTGTCTCCTTCACGCAATTACCCATACGGCCAAAAGGATGCACCGCCGTTGACCATCCACGCCCTCGCGATCGATCCAGCATCTTCTTACTTCGCTATGACGCGGGCCTTCAGGCGAATTGATCGAGGCTGAACCCGAGCTTATAGTTTTCGCCGTGTGCGAGCAGGTCCTCCCATGTCACTTCGCGTTGCTGGAGTCCTGCCATGCGGCCAAGCATGCAGCTGAGCGCGGTTTCAACGCCGGCGGCAATCTGGTTATGCACGGGGCCGGAGACGATGCTGACGATGAACGTGCGCTCCTTGTCGCGATCGGCGAACTGGAGGTTGTCGAGGAAAGCGCCGTTGGCGGCGAACTTGCCGGAGCCGGGTGCGGTCGCAGTGATGTCCTGGTACGCCCATGCGTTGGGGCCGGTGATGGCGATGGGGCCGGAGTAAGGACATGTCGCCGATCCGCTGGCGCCGAAGAGTCTAAGGCCGGCGTCGAAGAAATTGTCGGTGCCGAACTGCGTGGATGCGAAAGAGAAGTGCACGTCATTGGGATAGGTGAAGTCGACCTGGTAGTTATCCCAGCAATCGCCGAAGTGCGTGAGGACGTTGCGACCGCCGGTGGCGGTGGCTTTGAGCGGGTGAGCGCCGAGCATCCAGTTGCAGAGGTCGATGATGTGGATGTTCTGCTCGACCAGGATGTCACCGGAGAGCGCGCGATCCCAGAGCCAGTTGCGCAGGCGGTATTCGTCGGGGCCTTCGCCTTCGCGCTTCTTCTCAGTGGAGGCGGGAGCGTTGTAGTTGCCAGAGACGGTGACGATTTTGCCGATGGCGCCGGCTTTGATTTTTTCATCCAGCGCCGCGATGGGTGGGGCGTTGCGGCACTGAAATCCCACGTCGACGCTTTGATTCGTTTTCACGCGTTTCGCAATTTCGAGCGCGTGATTCGCCTGCATGATGTCGATGCCAACGGGCTTTTCGCAGTAGACGTGCTTTCCCGAAGCGACGGCGGTTTCAAGGTGCTGAACGTGGAAGAACGGCGGCGTGGATATTTGGATCAGATCGACATCGGGGGAGGCGGCGAGTTGTTCGAAGGCATGCGGACCGCGGAAGAGCAGTTTGTTGTCGATCGCTGGCTGGCCAAGGCTGGCGTTCAGCGTGTCGAAGTGATCGCGACCGGCGGCGAGGTTATCAGGAAACAAATCGGCGAGGGCAACGATGCGGGCCGAAGTGTTCTTTGCAAACGATGAGGCGACGCCGGTGCCGCGGTTGCCGCATCCCAGCAGGCCGTGGCGTACCGCTGAATTCGCTTCATAGCCAAATGTAGCGCGTGGATTGAGCAAAAGCATGCTTGAAACTACCCCCGATCCGGTTTGCAGAAACTCCCGACGATTCATGTGTCCTCGCGTTCTTAATGCTGATTCGTTTGGTCTGGTCTCTTCGTATCAGGCCAGCACTTCATCAATTATTTTCTGCAAATACGTCTTCTCGTTCTTCACGTCTTCAATCTGCTGCGGACCCGAAGTTTCGCGCTCGATCGTGACGGCGCCGGTATAGCCAAGTTTGTGCAGCTTGGTAAAGACGGTCTTGAAATCGACGAGGCCTTTGCCGATGAGCACTTCCTCGCCGAGTTTGCTGGGATCGGTTGGCCATTTGCCGTCTTTTGCGTGGACGCTGCGGACGTGGGTGCCGAGGATGTCGACGGCGTCGACAGGGTTGGCCTTGCCGTAGAGAATCAGGTTTGCCGTATCCAGTCCCACCGCAAGATTGGGAAGATTTGCATCACGAATCACCCGCGACATGGTGGTCGGCGTCTCTTGTCCTGTCTCCATCAGGAAATACTGGCCGTTGGCGTGGCAGTGTTCGGCGACTTTGCGAATAGCCTCGACCGCCTGGGGATAAAGCGCATCGGTCGGGTCTTCGGGAATAAATCCGCAGTGGGTTTGAACCTGGTTGATGCCGAGTTGTTTTGCAAAGTCCGAAACCTGTCGGAGTGCATCAATGCGCGCAGCACGCGTCTTGGGCGGAACGAGGCCGATGGTGGAAGGTCCCTGCAGGAAGTTCCACTCGAGCGGTCCTGGCCCTACGACTTCGACGGTGGTGGCGACCAGGCGATACTTCCCCAGCAGATCCGCGATCTCCTTCGCAGCATCCGCTGTGAACTTGTTGATGTAGCCGTCGAGCGAGAGGAAGCAGTTGCTGAAGCCCATGTCGTGGACCCGCTTGATGGTGGCTTCGGGATCTCCATAGGGACTGATAAGCAGACCGAGCGCCATCGGCGGCAGTTTTGGAGTGTCGGGTTCGGCGAAGGTGGGAATCGGATGAAGTCCCGTTGAGATTGCGGTTGCGGATGCGGCAGCCAAAAACGTGCGGCGGTCCATGGAGTTCCTTTCTCTGGCACAGCTTTGGAGGAAATCTCCGTTTTGTCTAACGTTTGAAATCTAAGCGCTGAGGCTGCGTCTCTGCAAGTGCACTTCGTGCCTGACGCAACCTAAGCACCTTGCGGCCGTTTCGCCTCACGGCGCGATTTCAATCGTGCGCAACGGATGAACTGCGTCAGAACTCGAGTTCAATAATGCCGCGCTGGATGCACTGTGTCAGGACACGAATTCAATCGTGCCATGCTGGATGCACTGTATCAGGGCACGACTTTAGTCGTACCGCACTGGCTCAGGTTGACTGTGGGCTTCAGCCCCTGACAATCTTGCCCCGCGATCAGTTGGACGGAGCGTTCAGCTCTTCGAGAATCCGGCGAACGGCCTCGTCCGCGGCTTGCGCAAGGGTGGGCGACAGGTCCATCGAGATCGCCTGCCGTGGATCGATGGTGATGGCATACAGAATCACTTCACGCTCGCCGCTCTGCATGTAAAACGCGTCGAGCAGGTCTTTCACACCGATGTCGTGCGCAGTGAGGGTCGGGGGATAGTCGGCAGAGAAGCGTGGCGTAGTGCGCGTGACGGTTCCGGGTGGGTTCCCGTCGTCGGTTGCGTCAATGAGGATGATATGGCCGGCGTTTTGCAGCGGCTCCAGCAGGATGAATCCGCCGGTTCCGCCGTCGAGGCATTCCACATTTGCAGGTAGGGGAAGTTTTTCGAGGGCCCGGACCACATGGACGCCGACACCTTCGTCGCCCATGATGATATTGCCGAGCCCCAGAACCAGAGTCTTCTTCGTGTCCGTACTCACCAACACCTCGCGTCACCCATTCAGCACGACAGTCTCAACCACAAGGTAACACTCGGCTGTTGGTGTACCACCCGTCCCCATGTCCCTAGTCCCTGGGTCCCTTAGTCCCTGTGTCTGTCGGTTTCACGCGATCGAATTTCCAACCGCCGACGATCGAGGAGATGGTTCCGCGACCCTCGATGTAGTCGTGATAAAAAGCCAGGTACACATGGACAACGATGAACACCACGAAGAACCACAGGAACAGATGATGCCAGTAGCGGACGCCCATCTCCCCGCCCATGATGGGCACGATCCAGGTGAACATGCGTGGGATAAAGGAATTGCTCATGCTGGAGTAAAGCGCAAAGCCTGTAATGGACTGCGCCACGAAGGCCAGGAAGGTAAAGAAGTAGATGAATCCAGCCAGCGCATTGTGTCCCGTTGAAATAGGACCGTGCAGCTTTGTCTCAAACACGTCGGCCTTGATAACGTCCACGATCTCCTGGCGCTGCGACTTCTTCAGCGGGAAGAACGCATTCCAGCGCGCGTACTTGTTGCCCACAAATCCCCAGTAGAGACGAGCCAGGAAGTTGAAGACATACACGTATGCGCAGAGGAAATGAATGAAGCGCACCGTGCCGAACCAATACTGCTGGTACGCTTCCGCCGAATAGAACACGCGCAGCGGCGCGCCAATCAGATAGCCGGTGATGCAGAGCAGCACCAAAGCCACCGCGTTGATCCAGTGGTACACGCGGACAGGAAGCTCCCACACGTACACCCGCCGATACTCCGCCGGGCGATTGCCGTTGCTCAACTTCGTTTTTCCTACGATTCCAGTCGCACTCATAGCATCACTCGAAGGAGATCTGGTTGAGGTGCCGGCCCTGCGGATCGTACAGATGCACGGCGCAGGCAAGACACGGGTCAAAGGAGTGAATCGTGCGGATGATCTCGACCGGCTCATCGAGCTTCGCCACCGGCGTGCCAATCAGCGCGGCTTCGAACGAAGAATGCTGCTTCTTGGCATCGCGCGGAGAACCGTTCCAAGTAGTCGGAACCACGAGCTGGTAATTCTCGATCTTGCCATCCTTGATCTTGATCCAGTGGGCCAGTGAGCCGCGCGGTGCTTCCACCAGGCCTACACCCTCGGCCTCCTTCGGCCAGGTCTTTGGATCCCACTTCTCGTTGTTGAAGGTCGAGGTTTCGCGGGTCTTCACGCGCTCCATCAATTCTGCGTAAAACTCCTTCAGCCATCCAACTTCTAGCGCCGCCGAAAGTCCGCGTGCCGCCGTGCGTCCCAACGTCGAGAAGAGCGCGCCCACCGGAACACCGAGCTTGCCCAGCGTCTGGCCCACGAGTTCCTTTACCTGGGCGTTACCGGAAGCATAGCCAACCAGCAGCCGAGCCAGCGGACCCACTTCCATCGGATTGTCTTTCCACCGCGGCGTCTTCAGGAACGAATACTTCTCGTAGCCTTCCAACGTTTCAAAGGGAGGCTTTGGCCCCGTGTACTTGATTTCCGTCTCGCCTTCCCATGGATGCAGGCTTACCTGGTCGCCGCCTGCGTACGTGTACCACGACGAGGCAATGTACTCCTTGATCTCCTGCGAATCCCTGGGATTGACCGGATAAACCTGGCTCAGATCGCGATTGAGGATGGCGCCTCGCGGATACTTGAACGCCTCAGGCTTGTTGTAGCCCTGCGTTGGATACTCACCGTAGCTGAGATAGTTCTTCAGCCCGCCGCCCCACTGCGCCCAGTCCTTGTAGAACGATGCCACCGCAAGCAGGTCGGGCACATACACCTGGTTCACAAACTCATCGGCTTGTGAAATCAGCCTGCCCACCAGATTCAAGCGCTCGGTATTGATGGCTGCCACTTCATCCAAATCGATCGAGCAGGGAACTCCGCCGACGAGGTAGTTCGGGTGCGGATTCTTGCCTCCAAACACGGCGTGAATCTTGACGATTTCCTTCTGCCACTCGAGCGCATCCAGATAATGGGCGACGGCGATCAGATTCACTTCCGGCGGAAGCTTGTACGCAGAGTGTCCCCAGTAGCCGTTGGCAAAGATGCCCAGGCCGCTGGCCGCGAACGCCTTGATCTTGTTCTGCACATCGGTGAAATGGGCAGCCGTGTTCTTGTCGTAGCTCGAGAACGATTGCGCGATTTCAGCAGCCTTTTTGGGATCGGCCTTCAGCGCGTTGACAATATCAACCCAGTCCAGCGCATGCAGGTGGTAGAAGTGCACCACGTGATCCTGCACATGCTGGGTTGCGGTCATGATGTTGCGGATAAGCTCGGCCGTGGGAGGCAACGTGATGCCAAGAGCATCCTCGACGGCGCGGCAGCTTGCCATGGCATGAACCGTGGTGCAAACGCCGCACACGCGCTCCGTAATGGCCCACGCGTCGCGAGGATCGCGGCCGATGAGAATCTTCTCAAGCCCGCGAATCATCGTGCCCGAGCTGAATGCGTCGGTGATGACGCCGTTTTCCACCACTGCCTCAACACGCAGGTGGCCTTCAATGCGAGTTACCGGATCAACGACAATGCGAGTCATGGCCGCTTAGGACTCCTTCTGGTCATCGGCGTGTACTTCCGCGATGACTGCCTTTTTACGAATATTTGTAACCACGGCGTGGGTTGCAACGCCGGCTAGCGTGGCCGCTGCGACGATTGTTCCCACCGTATCTGCCGTGCTTTCGATGCCGAAGCCGGGGAACGACGAGAGGTGCCGATAGATCGGTCCGTTGTCCCAGAACCCTTCTTCGCTGCATCCGATGCACGGGTGGCCTGAACGAATTGGTGCGCTGGTGCCCTCGTTCCATCCCACAACCGAGCAAGCGTTATAGGTGACCGGCCCTTTACAGCCCATCTTATACAGGCAATATCCCTTGCGCGCGTTCTCGTCGTCGAACGACTCGACAAAGAGCCCGGCATCGTAATTCGCCCGGCGATAGCACGTGTCATGTACGCGGCGACCGTAGAACTCCTTCGGCCTGCCGAGATTGTCGAGTGCCGGAAGCTGACCCAGTACCAGCACGTGCGTCACGATCGCCATCATCACATCGGCAATGGGCGGGCATCCCGGAACATTGATCACCGGCTTGTCGACCAGCTTGTGGATCGGCGTCGCGTTGGTCGGATTCGGCTTCGCAGCCTGCACGCATCCATTGGAAGCGCAGCTGCCCCATGCCACAATCGCCGCTGCATCCTTGGCTACATCCTGCAGGATCGATTCGGCCGTCTTGCCGCCAATCATGCAGTAGACGCCGCCGTCCTTGGTAGGAACCGCGCCTTCGACCAGCACGATGTATTTGCCCTTATTGTTCTTGATGGTGTCTTGCAGGCTCTTTTCCGCCTGGAAGCCCGACGCCGCCATCAGCGTCTCTGTGTAATTGAGCGAGAGTACGTCGAGCAGGGCGTCAGCCACAATCGGATGCGACGCCCTGATGAACGACTCGCTGCAGCAAGTGCACTCCTGAAAGTGCATCCACACCACGGCCGGCTTCTCTTTCTTCTCAAATGCCGACACCACCTGGGCTACGCCGCTCTTCGCAAAACCGGCAGCTGCTGCGGCTGCCGTGCAAAACTGCAGAAATTGTCTGCGGTTGTACCCCTTTTGCTCCATTGATTGCCAGATCGTTTGCCCCATGCCCACCTCACTCACAGTCTTCACTCGCTGCGAAGGCGCCGGAATCTCCCCAGGCTGATCCAGTCAGTCAGATCACATCTGGAAGTCCAGCAAATGTACGCACAGTACTTAGCTCGAAACACGATCGGCTGTGAGCGTCGTCACAAGTGTTGCAAATCACCTATTTTGCGCGGCTCACGGACGGCAATGTGACGCCCCTCACGACTGAATGGGTAAGAAAAGAGAGCGCAACAGCTTCGTACAGTGTCCCAGCGCACGAAGATTCCCCCAGCCAAGCGTGCTAGGTGAGCAAAAGGTAACAGCGCGACTCCTGCTTTGCCGGGATATGATGCATCATGCCCATCAGCCGAATCAGGGCCCTTCCCCTGACCGCCTGCTTGTTCCTGGCGGCCGGAGTGGCGCGCGCGGAAAATCCGAATCTCTCCTCACCCGCATCCATGACCGCGCCGGCGATCGTGGAGCAGATGATGCGCCACAACCGGATCCAAGGCGAGCAACTCAAACATTATCAGGAGTTGCGGCACTACCAGGTGCAGTACAAAGGATTCTCGGCCAATCTTGTGGGCAAGATGGATGTGTCGGTCACCTTTGACGCCGCGACCGGCAAGAGCTTTCGCATTGTGTCGCAAAGCGGATCGAAGTTTCTATGCGACAAGGTTCTGAAGAAGGCCGTCGACAGCGAAATGGAAGCGGCGCACGACCAGGGCGCGACAGCCTTGACGCCTGCCAACTACAAATTCGAGCTTGCGGGCATCGAAACCGTTGACGGCAGGCCGGCATACATTCTCGCAGTCGCACCGGTAACGAACAGCAAGTTTCTTTATCGGGGTAAAATCTGGGTCGACGAAGCCGATTTCGCTGTTGTGAAGATCAAGGCGGAACCGGCGAAGAATCCTTCCTTTTGGATACTTCGTCCACAAATCACCTTTACGAGCACGAAATCCGGAGACTTCTGGCTGCCCGAATCCAATCGCAGCGAGACAAAAGTTCGCATCGGCGGCACCGCCGTTTTCACAATCGATTACGGGACCTACCAGATCGATGGTGTTGCGTCGAGCACGACGGCGACCCGCTGACGACGGGCGAGCGCTCTCAGGCAACTAAGGCAGCAATTTGCGGATCACGAACATCGTTGTCCGCTTGAGTGCCTTGCTCGTTCGCCTCCGCGGCTCTGAAGTCTCAACCGGATTGTCGGAGAAAGGCTTGGCTTCGCAGACTCTCTTGTACTGCTCGACAAGGTCGATAGTGGCGGCTCTCCAACTTGTCAGCGACGCGTGTTCCCGGGCAGTCCTTCCGAGGTCGCATCGCTTCTCCCTGGAGTCGAGCAACTCGCCAGTGATTGCGATCGCTTCATTCTCTGTGTCGAAGAGATACCCGCTGACGCGGTCCTCGATCATGTCGGGAATGCCGCCCGCGCGCGCCGCTACTACGGGAAGACCGGACGACATGGCCTCAAGGACGACAAGGCCGAGTGTCTCGGTGCGCGAAGGCATCAGAAAAATGTCGCTCGACGCGAATGCCCGAGCCAGTTCTTCTCCACGCAGAAACCCGCTAAAAACGACCGGCAGGCCCGCGAAGTGGCTTTCCAGGGCCTTGCGATGCGGTCCATCTCCCACCAGGGCCAGCCGCGCCTGAGGGAACGCCTGCAGAACCGGCCTGAGGCTTTCGATGTCCTTCTCTGCCGAAAGCCGGCCGACGTAGAGCAGCAGGGGACTCTCCGGATGCCCCTGGGTGAGGCGGGTGCGCATTTCCGGGCAGCGCCGAGAGGGGTTGAAGAGATCGGCGTCAACACCACCTGGCCAGAGAGCCACACGCTCGATTCCATGGGCTCGCAACTCGTCCAGCATCTTCGTGGACGTACACAAATTGACGGATGCCCGGTTGTGACGCAGGCGCAGAATCTTCCAGACATGGGGCTCGAGGAATCCCAGATGATAGTAGTGCAGGTATTTGGGCAGGTCGGTGTGATACGAGATCACGAGGGGGACGTGCAGCGCGCCACCATGAATTCCACCGCCGTAGTAGAGGCCTGCGATCCCCAGCAGTGCAGGCTCAGCCACGTGCAGCACGTCCGGCCTGAAATCCATCAGCACCTGGCGCATCGAGGCGCGCGGCAGGGCAAGACGGAGCTCCGGATAGAGCGGAAACGAGGAGCTCTTCATCCCCACGATGCGGCACTGTTCGAACTCCGCGAAACCGCCTTCAGGCGCGAAGATCAGTACCTCATGCCCGAGTTCCCTCAGTTGCCTGACGGTCTGACAGAGAGTGGTGACAATGCCATCGACTTTGGGGATGAAGGTCTCGGTAAAAAGGGCGATTCGCATCAGGCGGGAGCGCTGCTTGTTTAGCAGGAATTTCACTGAGGGTATCACGCTTCCGTGTGTCTCAATTCGGCGGTACCTCAGAACAACGCAAGCTGGACCGCTGGCCGCGGAAGCGTTCCAAGCGGAATGGGGTGATAGGTTTGGGGGCTAACCGCAAAACATTACAAAAAAGTCATCAACAAAACCGCCGGTCATCTGGTAGGGTTCCAAGTAAATCCCCAATGACGAATTCCGGACTCCAATAACGCCTCCCGATTTCATTGAGCATTTCGGACGTTTCATACCGTTTTCGTAATCTTTCCGGGCTCGGCAGCGATGATGCGATTGGAATCGTCATCGCATAACAACAGCGACCCGCAACTGTTCTGCTCATTGACGACCGAACCAACCGGGGCAAAAGGGGCACAATGGCCAGTTCGAGGATTTCGTACCTTTGGAACGACCCACGAGCGTCGCAGGGATTTCGAACCGGAATTTCTCTCCACAGCCACACAAACGAGTCCAGGGAGACGTTGAGCTCCCTGGCCAAGTTTGGAAATCAATACGCGTTGATGCGGCATTTGATGGCCAAACTGGAACGCAAGTCGGAAGCCAATCATGGAATGCGGGCGGACTACAAGGCCAGCTATTGGACGCCGCCGCTGACCCCCATGCGCGCCTTCGATCTTGAAAGTCAGCAGATCGAAAAGCTCGGGATGGCTTCGATCGTTTCCCTCACCGATCACGACAACATCAACGCGCCTTTAAACGTGCGCAATGTATCGGGCGCTCAGTACGTTCCGGTTTCGGTGGAATGGACAGCCCCCTATGGCGAGCAATCGTTTCATCTTGGCGTGCACAACTTGCCTGCCGCCAGGGCCACCGAATGGATGGAAATTCTCGCTGAATTCACGGGTAATCCCAGCGACGATCGACTCAAGGAGATTCTCGTAGCTCTCGACGCCGAACCGGAAGTGCTGGTGGTCTTCAACCATCCCATGTGGGATCTCTACCTGGTGGGCACGCGAACCCATAATTTTCTAGTCAACGAATTCATCCACAAATACGGTACGTGGATGCACGCGCTGGAATTGAATGGCCTGCGCAACTGGGAAGAGAATCGTAAGGTGCGGCAACTCTCTGAGCAGTGGGACATGCTGCTCATCTCCGGCGGAGATCGTCACGGCCTGGAACCGAATGCCAATCTCAATTTGACCAACGCCACAAGCTTCTCTGAGTTTGTGCACCAAATCCGCGTTGAAAAAAAGAGCGACGTGCTCTTCATGCCCCAGTACGCCGAGCCATGGAGACATCGCATGTTGCGCGCGGCCGTCGATGCGATCCGGCACTATCCCGACTTTCCGCAAGGTTCGCAAAGGTGGGACGAACGCGTCTTCCATCCCGACGCGGAAGGCGTAGTGCGCCCCTTGAGCGACCTGTGGCCCGATGGAACGCCGCCATCCGCGATGTCCTGGGGCATCGGACTCGTTCGCTTGATGGGACGAGGACCGTTCTCGCAGTGCTTCCGCACGGCGTGGAGCGAATCGCATGAATTGCGCGAAGCCCTCGGCCAGTTCGACGACCCCTCGCCCGTATCCCCCTGCCTCGAAGCGCCCATTCCCTGATCGCATTACCAGTGTCCGCCGGACCTTTCTTTTGTGGTAACGCTGCGTCTCAGTGCAGAACATGGCGCGACAGGACGACGGCGCAGAACGTAGCGAAGCCAAGAAGGATAAGGCCGAGGATCGCGTTGATGAGACGGAAGAAGTTTGGGCCGATGCGATGCGGAATGAAGCGAACGATGATGGTTAGCGTCGTAAACCAGGCCGTCAGTCCGGCGCCGGCCATCAGGATTCCCAGACCGGGGGCGCTATAGCCGAGGACTGAATGGGCGAAGGGAAGCCAATTGCCGGTGACGCAAATCCAATAGGCAATTGTCAGTGGATTGAGAATGGTCAGCGCGCCAGCATCGGCGACTTCGGCGATCAGGTGCCCGGGAATCGTGCCTTCATCCCATTGGTGGCGAGCGCTTTCATAGGCCCTCAAAGGCTCCTTGACGGCGCGGACAACGAAGTAGATCCCCAGCGGAAACAGGACGATTGTGCCCATGGCCGCCAGCACCGTCTGGAGCGTAGGGCTGGACAGGTCAGGAAGGAAGTAATCGCCCCCGAAGAGGACCAGAGAGAAAAGGATTAAATCGCCGGTGATGGAGCCAATTCCGCACGCAAGAGTATGACGCCAACCACCGATCACGCCACGACGGATGGCCAGCATATTGACGGGGCCCATCGGCGCAGCCGCCGCTAAGCCCATCAAAAATGCAGCCGAAAGCACGTGGATGTAGGAGACGAGCACCATGTCGCGGAGGATATAGGTAAGATATCCCAAACTTCACCCGGGCATTCTGTCCGGGCGGTTGGTATCGACGTCACGTTCCCTATCGGAACCGAAAGACAGATCGTTGTTCCTCTGGAATCGCCCCGCCATCGGCAGTTGGCTTGTCGCTATTTGCGGCGTATGCCGACCACCACCAAACCAACGCCACCGACAAGGGATAGAGTGCTGAGAATTGGCGAAATTGGTAGAGTGCTCTTCTCCTTGTGAGAGAGCTGAAGCGGGCCCAGATCAACGTCTCTTTTTTCGTGGGTGTAACTGAACCCACCCAGTGCGAAGCCGACAATACCAATGACAATCAGCAGAATTCCTACGACTGTGGCAACTTTCATGGAACCTCCGTTCACCTGATGAAGCGTCTCTTGTACCGGGTTTGAATCGTTGGTCCACGAGTGAGGTCTCTCGGAAACCTGTGCAAACTTGGTTCCAGATTCAGTCGGGATACCAGATTCCGGACATCGCGACTCTATGCATGGCACCTCCTGGTCATTTCGGTACGGCGATTGACACTTCATCCGATGCGGTATTGACACCAGCGAGTGTGTACTCTCCCAAAAAACGGACGGTCGCAATGCTGTCGAAAGCGACCGGGACCCACATCCCGCCCAGTTGGCCGAATTGCAACGTGACGTGGAGATTCTTGAGCCAGAATGAGGGGCTTTTCGCTGGTACACCTTCGATTCGACGGATGCGAAAACTGCCGGCATCCACCCAGATCTGCCCGCGCAAAAGGTATTTATCCTTCCGCTTCGGGAAGATCGCAAAAACGTACTCGGGAGCGGCACCGAAATTCTGTCGTCTCAGAAAAACGAAATCGTAGTTCGCGCGGTTGACCTCAGTGCTATGTACTTTCCTCACCGAATCGGTTTCACTACGCAGAAGTTCACGAACGATCTTTTCTCCCGCGAAGTTACCTCGCGCTTGAATAATCTGAAATGTCTTCTTGTCGGGGGGAACGAAACCGATCTTCGCCGTGACCTCTGAGGTTGGCTGATTGTCATAGCCCTGGAACACTTTGTATTCGCGCGTCACCTCATACGGGCGAAATTGAGCGGGGTCCTGGTGCTGGATGTCCTCAACTCGGTGCAGGATGAGGTCCAGTTCAGAAGATTTGATTTCTGCGGTGGACGGAGGAGTCACCTGGGATGAAGAAGCGAGGGTTGCCAGGAGAAGCAGACCGGTCAACGATACCATTCGTCGAGTTGATCTCGTGCGTCTCAAAACGAACCACCGATCGTAAAGGGCGCGGGAGACTTTCAAGCTTCCAAGGAGAACCGCGCCCAACTATATGCGAGAACGAATTCACCGCGCGGCGCCAAGAGCCAACGGTTCCCACTCTCATTGCTCTTGACGCAAGAGACATCCCCAGTAAGCGGCCAAGGTTCTCACGCCCGTTCCTCCGCTGGTCGAGTTGAAGCTGCCTCGCTCGCGCGTTTTCGTTTCCTGAACTTGCCCCCACACTTGCTACTGCTTGTCGTAAACCAGTAACAGCGTCAACTCCTTTCCATCGGCGTCAATACCCTTGGCCGTCAATGTCATCCTCTTGCCTTCATTCGAAATCACGATGCGCCCAGTGGCGGAATACTTTCCAGTCGTGTTCTTCGCTTCGTAGTTGAACGTATTAGCATCTACCCGCTTGAGCGAGACGGTGTCGTACGGCGATCCTTTGCCCGTGACACCGGCTGGCGTGCCATCGTAATTTGCCGAATAGGTGGTGTTGATCGCGGTGCCATCTGTCCGCTCGCCGGTGGTTGTAACCTTCACGCCGCCGGGGAACACTTCGCGCACTACGGTGAGGCTTTTAACCGGTAACGGTGCTGGCGTGTACTTGGATGCCGCTATGTTGACGTTCCAGGTGCCGAGAGAATTGTCGGCATCCAACGCAACCAATGTGGTGGTGAGTGCCAATGCAGCCAAAGCCAGGCTGAACATTCTTCGCATGGCGTATCTCCTTTCGGAATTGAATTGTCTGTGGAACTCCACTGCGCCAGCTCGCTGATCTGTTTTGTGCCAAGCCGTCGCTCCCCGCGTTTCGGTTGCGGGCTTTCGTGGGCCGAAATTCAACCCGCTTTGGACTCTATGACAGCTCTCCGTGCCTGGGATGTTCAAAATGGCTCACTTCGTCGGACCATCTCAGAAACCGAATCTGCAGCAGTAAACACTCCCGCACGCCTGAGCCGTGGATAATGCTTCCTTCTCTCTCTCTCGAACCGGCCATAGCAGGGTTCTTATGGAATTGGAGTCGGCATCAGCCTGTATTGGATGGCAGTTTTAACGTTCTACGAAGTGGTAGAATTGATGGTATTCACCGTCTCGTCTCTCAGCAGTCAAGTCCTCTCGCTTCCGATTAGCCGCTAAGTGCTTGTTTCCACGCGCAGAATTCTTTCGGAAATTTTGCAGGTAATTTCGTGTCTCGGGAGCACAATAGAAAGTGATCACAAGGCTCTCATGGGTATGTGCATAAGTGATAATCGAGCATCGTCACGAAAGATCCCTGTTCCCGGACGGGGCACGGTCATCCACTGGTCGTTAAGTCCTTTGTGGAGAAACCTCTACAGCTAACTTCTTAAACAAGAATTCTTTGCAGAGGGTTTCCGCTGTAAACCACTGGAAAAACTATATTTAGTCAAAGAGATGGGATAATACCCCCCATTCTCGTCTCATGATTGGCCCGGCCCGATCGCAAAGGGGCCTCTCCCCGTGAGGCCCCTCGCAGTTGAGGATTCAGAGAAGCCGAATCCGCGAAACAGAAAGTCAATTACTTTCCAACCCGTGCCTTGATCAGCTCATCGAGATAGTCAGGCTTTCCTTCCTCGCGGACGAGGTGCGGATAGCGCGGGCCATCGTGGTAGTTGATGGTGCAGGTGCGGTAGTAGTCGTCTACAACCACCAGCAGCGTGATCGGCTTTGAAGGGTCCTTCGCATCCTTGATTGCTTCGCCGAGCAATTCCGGAGTATAGACGCGACCGTTGACGCCAACAATCTTCATTCCCGACGAGACGCCGGCTTCAAACGCTGGGCTGCCGACGATGGAGTCGCCGACCATGCCGTCGGCGCCGACCTGCAGGCCGACGGAGTAGACTTCGCTGAAGTTTCCGCGCCGCCCTGGCAGCTTTGCCCGTTCGGGACTGTAGGTGATTTTCCAGCCGCCGTTCTCGATTCCGCCGACTGGCGCTTCCGGCGAGGTTGAGGCAAGCCGCGTGTGAAAGAACGTGACCCAGTCGTAGGGAGCGATAGCGTTGAGGTTGCTGACGAGTTGATCGAAGGTATAGGTCTTCACTTCGGGGCCGTTGTTGGCGCCGCCGTGGAAGGCGTGGCAGAACTCGTCGATGGACTTGGCGCCGTGGGACTCGCGATGGATGATCGTGGCGACTTCGAGCCAGAGCAGGTCGCCTTCATCGTAGTAATCGGCTGCGCGCCGCCAGTTGAGCCACCCACGCGCGCCAAAGCCCATGCCGAACTCGGCGTCGGCTGTATCGCGCAATGGCCGCCACGTGCGGCCGGGGCGTCCAGGCCCGAGAGAAGCCGAGATGCTGGCGAGGTATTCGTGGTACTGGTCGGGCGTCCACAGACCGCTGCGCGCCGCGAGCATCGGGCCGAGGTAGTCGGTCAGGCCTTCATAGCCCCACAGCAGGTCCGTCTTCATCGGCTGCTCGTAATCAGGCGTTGTCAGATCTTCGGGGCGGCGAAATTTTCCGTTCCAGGAGTGGACAAATTCGTGCGAAAGCAGACCGCCGAGCGCCATGCCGGAGCCGGGCCCGAGCAGCGTGTTCTCAGGCAGGCGGCTGTCGTTGGACTCGTGATGTTCAAGCCCGAAGTGCGCGACATGATCGCTGAGTCCGAGCAGAAAGTGATAGTCGCGATAGTGGCGCGCGCCAAAGAGTTTGCCCGATTCCGCGACCAGGTTTGTCATGGCCTTCTGGTCCTTCTCGCTCATGTTCAGGGCGTCTTCGCTATCGGCGACCAGGTCGATCTCGTGATGGATAGGCTCGCCCGGAGGGGTGATATCGATGCTGCGGTAGTACCGGCCCGTGGCGACAGGCGAGTCGACAAGAAGATCGAGCGAGATGGGTTTGAACGAGACTTCGTTTCCGCTTTCGCCTGCGACAGGAAGCGATGAGCCGAACTTCCAGCCTTCCGGCAGGATCAGCTTCGCATCGTAGATCAGCTTCTCAGCGGGTGTTCCCTCGGGATAGAGAGCAACTTCGTTCCATTCGAGGATGAGGAGTTTGTCGGTCGCGGAGCCGCCATCGGGCTCGATGTAGTCGTAGTTCGCTTCAAGCTTGCTGACGCCTTCGGGCACATCGAGGTGAAAGGTGAAGACGTCGAGCAAGTCACGTCGCCAGGGGATCACCTTGCCGTCGGCTGAGAATTTGAGCCCGGCAAGGCTGGCGATGGGGCCATCGGGTCCGTGCTCGCCGGGAATCCACTTGGGGTAATAAACGGTGAGAGGTCCGGGTTTGACGGGCATCACGAGGTGCGCATGCAGAATCTTGTTCTGTGTTTTAGTCGCATCCACGGTGAGAGAAATGTTCTGGGCACTAAGTCCCAGGGTTCCGGCAATGGCCACGATCGAGGCAATAAGCGCAATCGACTGCAAGCGGCGAAGTTTCACAGGTGTGCTCCTTGAAGGGAAGAGGGACTTCACCGGAATCATATCAACTGGATCTGGAAGCAAAGGGTCTGTTTGTCCCGGTCTACTTTTGCGGGACGTCGATCGCGCCGGTGAGGGTGGCAACGCGCTCGACATGATGGCTGCGGCACCACGCTTCGAGGCCTTTGGCGAGGCGCTCGGTAGCACGCGGATCGGCATAACTGGCGGTGCCCACCTGCACTGCGGTTGCGCCAGCGAGCATGAACTCAATCGCATCCTCGGGAGTGACGATGCCGCCGAGGCCGATGGTGGGGATGCTGACGGCGCGGGCTGCTTCGTAAACCATGCGCACTGCGATGGGCTTGATGGCAGGACCGGAGAGTCCGCCGGTGACGTTGGTCAGGCGCGGCTTGCGGGTTTCCACGTCGATCGACATGGCAAGGAAGGTATTTACAAGGCTGACGGCATCCGCTCCGGCCGAGGCGCAAACGCGCGCCATCGCCGCAATGGAGGTGACATTGGGGGAAAGCTTGACGATAAGCGGACGCTTTGCGATGTTGCGGACCTCGTGTACCAGGTACTCAAGCGAACCGGAATCGGAACCGAACGCCATACCGCCGGCATGCACGTTGGGGCAGGAGACGTTCAACTCATACGCGGCGATGCCTTCGGCATCGTTGAGACGTTCGACGACCTGCTTGTATTCGCCGACCGTACAGCCGAAGACGTTGACGATGACTTTGCAGGAGGGATAGCGGCGGAGCGGCGCGAGTTTCTTTTCAATGAATTCGGCCACGCCGATGTTCTGCAGTCCGATAGCATTCAACATGCCGGCGGCAGTCTGGATGATGCGCGGCGCAGGATGGCCGGCCATGGGTTCGAGCGAGATGCCCTTGGTGACGAACGCGCCGATGCGTTCGAGAGAGACGATCTCTTCAAATTCGATGCCGTAGCCGAAAGTGCCGCTGGCGGCGATGACCGGGTTGGTCAGCTCGATGCCGGCGAACTGCACTTTCATGTCAGGTTTCACGCGCGGTGGTTTTCCTCGATAGTGAACGTCTATTGCATGATACTAGGGCCGGTCACATCAACCGCATTCATCAACTATTCGTAACGCAGAGCGACCGTGGGCTCGACGTGTGCCGCGCGAAGGGCGGGAATCAAGACGGCGATTGCGGCTGTGGCCATCAGAACGACCGAGACGACCACAAACGTCACCAAATCCGATCCACTGGTGCCGTAAAGCACGCTGGCCGCGAACCGCCCGACCACCAAGGCAATGGCGAGTCCGATGGCAAGGCCTATCGCAGTCAGGGTTAGACCTTGTCGCAGAATCATCTTCAGGACCTTGCGCGGCTTTGCGCCAAGCGCCATGCGGATGCCGATTTCGCGCGTACGGCAGCGGACGGAATAGCTCATGACGCCGTAGAGTCCGATGGCCGCAAGGGTGAGGCCGACCGCGCCGAAGATTCCGAGCAACAGTGCGGAAATGCGCGGGAGGAGGAGCGACTTGTCGACGTGCTGCTGCATCGTCTCAACGTTGAATACCGCCATGTTGGGATCGAGTGCGGCAATCTGTTGGCGTACGGATTGTGCCATCGCCGCGGGGTTCACGGACGTCTTGACGATGAGCGTGGTTCCGAAGAAGCTGTTTGCCTTCTCGGGAGCAGCATTAAGAAAGAGATAGATTGCATTGGAAGGTTTTTCGCCAATCGTACGTTGTTTCGAGTTCCGTGCAATGCCGATTACGGTGAACTGGTCTTTGTCCTGATGAATCACGCGACCGATCGGATCCTGGCCGGGGAACAGGTGCGAGGCCATCGTCTCATTGATGATGGCCACATGCTGGTCATCGGTTTGGAGGACGAAGTCTCGACCACGCAGCAGCGGAATGCCCATCGATGCGAAGTAGCCGCTGCCGACAGTGTTGGTGTCGGCAAGGACGTTCTGTTTGGGATGATCCTTCGCAGCTTCGACATCGTAGTTGTTGCTGCTGGCGCCGATGCTGAGCGGAACAATTCCTACGAAGCTTACGGACCGCACCCCCGGCAGAGCGGAGACGCGCTCACGCACTTGCGTCAGGAACTGCACGGTCTTGTCATGCGAGTAGCTCTGGAGTTTGGGGTCCATCGTCATGATCAGGACATTGTCGGATTTAAAACCAATGTCGATCGAGGAGGCGTTACCGAGGCTTCGCAGGAAGAGTCCGGCTGTCGCAAGCAGGACGAGCGATAGCGCTACCTGCACCACGACCAGCGTATTGCGCAGGCGCGAGCGTGCCGTACCTCCAAACAGGGACTGGCCGTCTTTGAGAGCGCTCACGAGGTCGGGCCGCGAAGCGCGGAGGGCCGGAACCAATCCGAATACGAGTGCCGTGACGATGGAGAGGCCAAGCGTGAACAGAGCAACGCGCAAATCGACATTGAAATCGAAGACGACCGGGAACGGAAGCGGAAGTTGGAAGTTGGAAATCGCGCGGGCGGCCCCGGCGGCCATAATAAAGCCGACGCCCGCACCTGTGAACGCCAGGATGAAACTCTCGAAGAGCAGTTGACGAATGAGTTGACGGCGCCCGGCGCCCATTGCAAGGCGAATGGCGATTTCTTTCTGGCGGCCCACAGCGCGCGCCAGCAGGAGGTTCGCGACGTTGGCGCAGGCGACCAGCAAGACTAAACCGACGACGACCATCAGGACGGCCATCAGAGTGAATGCGGGTGTGGCGGAACCGGCGATCAGTCCGCCGGCGGTTTGCAGGGTCAAGGTCTCGTGGTTTTTGTCATCCTTGCGATAGGTGTTGTCGAGTCGCTTCTTGATGACATTGAGCGCCACCTGCGCTCGAGAGCGGGTGATGCCGGGCTTGAGCCGAGCGTCCAGCATCAACCATTGGTTGTCGCGCCTGGTTCTGATGCTTCCCTCGGTAGCCAAGTCGGGCATGATCTCTTCTGACACGGCGAGAGGCACCCAGAAATCAGAAGAGATTCCGCGATCTACGCCGTAAAAACCGAGCGGCGTAATTCCCACGACTGTGTAGTGTCGCCCGTTCAAGGCCACGTCGTGATTGAGAATGTTTGCGTCGGCGCCGAAGCGACGCCGCCAGAGGTTGTTGCTGAGTACCACGACGTGGTTGCGGCCAGATGTCTGGTCGTCTTCAGGAAGGATCGTGCGGCCGAGTGTCATTGGCACTTCGAGTGTAGAGAAGAAGTTGCCGCTGACTGACTGTCCCCAGACCCGTTCGGGCGCCCCTTTGCCGCCGATGCTTGCCGGAATGAGAGGGAAGTGCGCCGTGACTCCGCCGTCAAAGATGTCGCCGGTCTGATCGCGGTAGTCGATGTAGTCGGGATAGGAGTAGGACTGGCCTTCGGAGAACATGACCATCCGTCCGGAATCTTTGACGGGCAGCAGGCCCCACAGCAGTCCGTTGGCTACGCTGAAGACCGTGGCATTGGCTGCGAATCCCAACGCGATGGAAATGATGACAATGGCGGAAAAGCCGGGAGCCCGGAGCAGGGTTCGCGTGGCGTAGCGAAGATCCTGGAGCAAGTTGTCCATGGTGGCCTCGGTCGAAATTGTAGTCTCAGTTCGGAGATACGCGGGTTAGAGCCAGAAAGTTCTCCAAAAGAGGCTGTCGGACGCAGAGGCAGCCTGTTTCTGCAGCGTGTTACTATCATTCACAATCTGTCTTGAACCGAACTTCCCCGGAGAGACCAGTCCATGGCTAGTTTTCCTTCTGTGCTTCGACACGGGTGTGCCGCCCTGTTTTTGGCAGGGATCTGGGCCGCGCCCATCAACCTTCCTGCACAAGCAACTCAAAGCGGCGCTCCGACCGATGTCGTGATCAAAAACGCGACAGTCATGACGGTGACACACGGCACGATTGAGCATGGCAGCGTGTGGATTCACGACGGGAAGATTGCCGGGGTGGGCGCAACGGTGGACGCGCCTGCAGACGCCAGGACGATCGACGCGGTGGGGAAGTTTGTGACGCCGGGAATCATCGACCCGCACTCGCACTCGGCGCTGGGCGACGACATTAACGAAGCGACGAGCCCGGTGACGCCGTCGATGATGATGATCGATGCGTTTGATAACCGGGACAAGGCTTTGTACCAGGCGCTGGCCGGCGGCGTGACGACGGAACTGTTGTTGCACGGGTCGGCAAACATGATTGGCGGCCAGGCAGTCGTAATCAAAAACAAGTTTGGCTTGTCGCGCGACGAGATGCTTTTTCCGAATGCGCCCCGTTCCATCAAGTTTGCGAGCGGCGAAAATCCAAAGCGCGTCTACGGCCGGCGCAATGAAGTCCCTTCGACGCGCATGGGAAACTTCGAGGTGATGCGCCAGGCGTTTGAAGATGCGAAGGCGTACATGGCTTCGTGGGACGCCTACAACGCGAAGGTGGCGAAGGGCGACAAGGATGCGGTTGCGCCGAAGAAGGATTTGAAGCTGGAAGCGCTGGCGGATGTGCTTCGCGGCAAGCTCTACGTGCAGATTCACTGCTACCGCGCCGATGAGTTTCTGACGGAAGAGGCCATTGCGAAAGAGTACGGATACAAGATTCGCGCCTTCCACCATGCGCTGGAGATGTACAAGGTTGGCGACAAGATTGCGCCGACGGGCACCGGCATTGCAACGTTCGCGGACTGGTGGGGATTCAAGGACGAGGCGTGGGATGCGATTCCGTGGAATGCCGTTATGAGTATGCGCGAAGGCGTGCGCGTGGCTCTGAAAAGCGATTCGAACGATTATGTGCGGCGGCTGAATCAGGAAGCCGGCAAGATGGTGCACTATGGCGGCGCAACAGAAGAGGAAGCGCTGCGCATGATTACGTTGAATGCGGCGTGGATCATTGGCGTAGACGATCGCGTGGGATCGCTGGACGTCGGCAAGGATGGGGACGTCGTGATCTGGAATGTGGATCCGTTGTCGACGTATGCGCGTGTGGATAAGGTGTATATCGATGGCGATCTGTTCTTTGACAGTTCGCTGCCCGGCTTTGGAACGACGCACTTCAGCGGCGCGATGCACGACGCCGCATCCGAAGGCAGTGACGACGAAGGAGACGAACAATGAAGCCGGGAATCCTGATTGCAGGTTTAGCGTGCGTTGCCTTTGGCCAAATACAGGGTCTTGCGCAGACTGAAAAGGCCGGACCGAACGGCACTGCGCCAGCGCCGGCGAAGACGATTGCCATTGTGGGCGGGAAGCTGTTGACGGTTACACACGGCACGATTGAAGACGGCACCGTGGTGTTGTCGGGCGGCAAGATTGTCGCGGTCGGGCCGGCAAAGTCGACCAAGGTTTCGGCCGGAGCGGAAGTATTCGACGCGAAGGGGATGACGGTCTATCCGGGATTCTTCGATGCCGAAACGCGCCTCGGGCTGACGGAGGTTGCGGCAGACCAGAACAACAACGACCTCGCGGAAACTGCGGACGAGATTGAACCGCAGATGCGCGTTGAGGACGCATTTCACGCGGAGACAGTTCGGATTCCCGTGGAGCGGCTGAACGGAATTTCGAACGCGATTGTCGCGCCGGCTTCGGCGGATTCCATTCCGGGGCAGGATGCGGCGATTCAACTCTATGGGCGCGATCACGATCAGATGCTGCTGAAGCCGGAGATCGCGCTGGCGATGAATTTCGAGGGCAACGTTCGCAGAAGGGCGAACTTCAACGGACCGTCGAAGTTTCCGACGACGCGGATGGGGCTCGCGGCGCAGATCAGGCAGGTTTTTCTGGATGCGCAGACTTACGAGGCGGAGCGGGCTGCGGCGGCAAAGCCAGACCACAAGGGGCCGACGCCGAAGCGCGATTTGAAGCTGGAGGCGCTGCTGCCTTATCTGCACGGTGAAAAGCCCGTAGTGCTGGCCGCGTATGAGGGATACGAGGTGGAAGTTGCGATGGGCATCGCGAAAGAGTTTCACCTGAAGGTAATTCTCAATCATGTGACCCACGCGCAGGACGTGCTGGATGAGATTGCTTCGTACCATGTGCCAGTGATTGTCGGACCGATTTATGACTTTCCTCATCCTGACGAGCGGTACGATGCGGTCTACTCCTTGCCGGCGGAATTGCAGAAGCGGGGCGTGAAGATCGCGCTCGCTACGGGGGGGCGCGACATGGGGGGAAGCCGCAATCTGCCGTATGCGGCCGGTTATGCGGTGGCGTATGGGCTGCCTTACGATGAGGCTTTGAAGGCGATCACGCTCAATCCGGCAGAGATGTTTGGGCTGGGTGACAAACTAGGATCGCTGGATGTGGGCAAGGTGGGGAATGTTGTCGTGGCGAACGGCGATCCGTTGGACGTGAGAACTTCAGTGAAGCAGGTATTCATTGATGGTAATGCAATTCCGATGGTGAGCCGGCAGACGAAGCTGCGCGATGAATATATGCCTCTTGTCACGAAGAAGCCCTAGGCGGCGATCTGCGAAGTGAGTTTGCTGGACGACGAAGAGGTGGCCCGATGAAGGCCGCCTCTTTGTCGTGTACGGAAGTTGGTGTGCTATGCGGTGACGGGTTCGGTGGCGTTGACCTTGACGGGCGTGAGCCAGCCGAAGCGGTCGGGCTTGAGGCCGTTGGCGATGGCAAAGAATTCGTCGGCAATCTTCCGCGTGATTTCGCCGATCTTCCCATCGGCGATGAGGATGCGGTCGATGGAGCGGATGTGCGTGACCTCTGCGGCTGTTCCGCTGAAGAAGACCTCGTCGGCGATGTAAAGCATCTCGCGCGGAATGGGCTGTTCGGTGACGGCGAGTCCAAGGTGGCGGGCAATGGTGAGCACGCTGTCGCGGGTGATGCCGGAGAGTGCGGAGTTGGCGAGGGGTGGTGTGTAGAGGACGCCGTTCCGGACGAGGAAGATATTCTCGCCGGAGCCTTCGCTGACGAGGCCATTGACGTCGAGTCCGATGCCCTCAACGTAGCCGTTGGCTTCGGCTTCCATGCGGATGAGTTGCGAATTCATGTAATTTGCGCCGGCCTTGGCGAGGGCAGGCATGGTGTTGGGGGCGAGGCGATTCCAACTGGAGATGCAGACGTCTGCGCCACCGGTGCCGGCCACATATTTGCCCCATGGGAAATTGGCCATATAGACCTCGATGGGAGATCCCTTGGGGCTGACGCCAATTTCGCCATAGCCGCGAATCGCGATGGGCCGGATATAGCAGGGCGCGACGCCGTTGGCCTCAATCAGGTCCACCACGGCGGCGCAAAGCTCATCGAGCGAAAAAGGAAGCGCCATGCGATAGATCTTGGCGGAGTCAAGCAGGCGCTGCATGTGCTCCGGAAGCCTGAAAACGGCGGAGCCCTGGGGCTGGGCGTAGCAGCGGATGCCCTCGAAAACGCTGGAGCCGTAGTGGACGACGTGGCTCATCACGTGGATGGTGGCGTCTTCCCACGGAATCAGGTTGCCGTTGTGCCAGATCTTCGAGGTTTTCTGAATGGGCATGGGGATGCGCGTGCTCCTTGGTCACGTCAATGCGCGATTAACTTAAGGGTATCGCGATTTGGCGGAAAGTGTCACGGCGGGTCACCGGACCGTCGGGCAAAGGGAACCTGATCTGCACCTTACCCAGTCCGAGCGTCGCATGTTTCACGGCCCAGTCACTGGCATGTGGATCCAGTTGCCCTGCGGGGCGTTGACAGAGTTGACGACGTCGCCGCGTCCATTTTCCCAGTAATTTGAACTTGGTCCGGTCCACACTTCCTTGGCTTCGCCAGTAAACGGATCGATGGTGGGTGTCACCCCGCGCAGGGCCTGCGTGAGGCCGGTTACCTGGTCTGCCTGTGCTTGTTGGCGCTTTTCGAAGGAAGCTACCTGATTGCGCATTGCCTGCATCTGGCTCTCAAATTGGCGCACCTGCTGTCCCAAATCATCCCTGCGGCGCTGCTGCCGTGCGCGCTGGTACTGGAGGGCATCAGCATCCATCTGCTTTTGCTTTTCGATCCACGCTGGATTCAGCTTGAAGGTCTGCGCACAGTGCAGCAGGACGGCACGCGCGACCGCGACCTGATCTGGGGGGCTGAGAAAGCTGCCCATTGTCATGACTGACCAGATGCCACCTGCCTGGGAGGTTTTTGCATAGGCGAACGCAATCCGTTCACTCGCACCCGAGCCGCAATGGTAGGCAATGGCTCCCGCGGATGCGGTTGGCGCGGGGCCCTCCGAGGGGATGTAGTCGGGAACCGTAAACCCGAGACCACCGGCGTCGCCTGCAGCATTACGGCAGTCCTGGTAGAAGCGCACATGCGAGTACAACACTGCGAATTCTGGTCCGGTTCGATAGCGGGCCACGGTGAGTTGCGCCTGCGCGCCCAGGTCATAAGGTTCACCCTCGCGCTGGTGGTAGGCGTTCGGCACGGTGTAGGTGGGGATGGAAACGTCGCCGAGGCGCACGTTGGTGCGCCCGTCGGGAGACACGAGATCCACCATGGGCCGCTCGTCGGAGAATCCCATCCGGAACAGCCCACCACGCACCTTCCAACCCTGCGGAACCTCTACGCTGAACGCCTGTTCAAAAGGGTCCTGGAAAGGCGTCCAGGCCATCGCAGCGTTTCCCGCAGCGCCGGCGATTTCGGCAGCTGCTGATCCCGTTGCCGGCATCCAGCTCATGCATCCAGCCACAAGAATCACGGAGAAGGATGTAGCCTTGCGCGAAACCTTCCTGATGAGACGAGATCGTTGAGGGGACTCCATGTGCGGTTCCTCCTTTTGCTTGCACAGTATGCCGATCGAGTGAGAGCAGAGCGCACCCACTTGATGCGGGCGAGGAGTAACGAAGAATCACTTGTCAACCCGGGGGAGTGAGATTGCAGCAGTTAAGAGACCGACTGTGGCACAAGCGAAAATGAACTGTCAATAGTTTCGAAAGCCCGAGTGCGTGGACCTGTTCTTCGGTCGCGCATGTGCTAACGTTCCCTCGTGACCGCACCTAAAAGCTCTCCGCGCCCGAAGGCAAACTTGCCGCGGATGACGAAGGCAGAAGGATTTACGCAGCATCCGTTCGACCTCAAGTGGGGCGTGCAGACCAGCGGTTTGATTCCGGGGCGATTGCTGAAGACGGGGCACGCGCACGACCGGTATTCGACGGCATATTTCGGCGTTGCACCGTCGGTGTTTCGAGCGCTTTTGAGGCGGTGGCAACGGACGAAGCCTGCCGCGCCAATCGAGCGCTTCACGTTCATCGACGTGGGCGCGGGCATGGGGCGCGCCATGTTGCTCGCAGCGGAGTTCCCGTTTCGGCGGGTGATTGGAGTCGAGCTGAACCCAATTCTGGCGAGAGTGGCGCAGCGCAATCTTGAAATCTGGCAGGCGGCGGGAAGGGCGCGGACGCCGATGCAGGTGATCTGCGGCGATGCTGTCGACGCGCCGATGCCGAAAGGGCCGTGCGTGCTGTTCCTTTTTAATCCTTTTGGGGCTTCGGTGATGAGGCGGTTGATGAAGCGTCTTGCTGTCGCGTTTGCGAAGCGCGCGGGTAGGCTCGATCTTCTGTACGTAAATCATGAGCAGGAGCATGTGCTCGAGGGACAGGCGGGATTCACGCGGCTTTTTCTTGGGCGGGAGCGCCGTTCGCAGGCCGATGCTATTGCGGATCACAGGATCATGGCTAACCAGCCGGATGGCGAATATGCCTCAGCCAATTACGAAGATTGCTCGCTATGGCGGTGGACTGGCAGAGTTTAATAAGCCGCGGAAGGTGTTGACGAATCGACCCCGCAGGGTGGAAGTTGTTCGGTGGGCAACGCCGGCCGGAAGAAGCGGAGCACGTCAGATTTTGCAATTGTGGCTGTGGTGCGAAGGAGTACGACCTTGAGAGAGCCGCATCTGATTCTTGGAGTCGGGGAACTGTTGTGGGACATGCTGCCGGAGCATGCACGTCTCGGCGGCGCGCCTGCAAACTTCAGCGTGATGGCCGGGCGGCTGGGAAACCATGCAGCGATCCTGAGCCGCCTGGGCCGCGACGATCTTGGCCGTGAGGCTGTGCATTTGCTCGATCCTCTGCCGACCGATACCAGTTTTCTGCAGATTGACCCGTTGCACGAAACGGGACGGGTCACGGTCTCGTTCGACAACGGCCAGCCGGCATACACCATTCATCATCCGGCTGCATGGGATTTTATGGAGCTGTCGGACGAGTGGGTGAGGCTCGCAGAGCGTGCCGATGCGATCTGCTTCGGATCGCTCGCACAACGCAGCGTCGAATCGCGGCAGACGATCCAGACGCTTGCGGCACAGGCATCTTCCCGGTGTGTTCGGATCTTCGACGTTAACCTGCGGCCGCCGTTTTATTCCAGCGAGGTGATCCAGGAATCGCTTGAGCTGGCCACGGTGTTCAAAATGAATGATGCGGAGGTTTCGCAGGTGCTGGCGTTGTTGGGACTGCCGGGCGAGGAGGATGCCGACGGAGATAGCCTGCGCCGGGGCGCCGAGCGGCTGCTGATGGAGTTTCCGACATTGCAGTTGGTGGCAATTACTTGTGGTGGAAATGGCAGCCTGTTGGTGACCCGGGATGAATGGCATCAGCACGCTGGATTTCCGGTGAAAGTGGCAGACACCATCGGCGCTGGAGATGCGTTCACGGCCGCCATGGCTCACTACCTTCTGCGCGGAGCGGAGCTGCGGGTACTTAATGAAGCGGGAAACCGCTGGGGCAGTTGGGTTGCTTCGCAGTCGGGAGCGATGCCGCCGCTGGCCGATGCAACGCGCGGAGAGATCGAGGCGTCCATTGAGCAGTCGGCGTAGGCAGCTTTGTATTGGCGAATCTTCTCGTTTCCGCGTCTGCCAATTGGCCAAAATGTATCGACATTGCGTCGACAAGGGACGGCCAATCTCGTAGTGTCTTTAAGAGCCTCGTTTTTGGGCTCCACGGGCACTGCGCATGAAGAAATCTCGTCGATCGGCAAGCAAACTGGGTCCACCGCCCGAGAGCGACCCGTCGGCTCACCTGTCCAAGCATCGCCGGGTCTTCGACCATCTGCTGGCCAGCATTCAATCGGGTGAACTGAAACCGGGCGACCGGCTGCCCAGCGAGGCGGAGCTGGGCAAGCTGTTCGACGCATCGCGCATCACGGTGGCCAAGGCGGTCCACGACCTGCAGCGCATGGGGCTGGTGACACGACGCCCCGGCGCAGGAACGCATGTTCTGGCTGAGAACCGGCCAAGCGGCCGGACCTTCGGGCTGCTCATTCCCGAGCTTGGACTGACGGAGATCTTCGAGCCCATCTGTCATGGCATGATGCGCACGCATTTCGCGAGGCCCGATGCGCTTTTGTGGGGCAATTCTTCGGTTTCGGCTCAGGACGGCGCCAAAGCCGCCGAACAGATGGTGCAGTCGTTCATTTCCCAAAAGGTTGCGGGGGTGTTTTTTGCGCCGCTGGAGCTAACCAGCGACAAGGACGCAGCCAACCGGCGCCTCGCAAGAGCGCTCGATCTGGCGCAGATTCCGATTGTGCTGCTCGATCGCTGCTACCTGCCGTACCCGGAGCGCTCGCAGCACGACCTCGTGGGCGTGGATAATCGGCGCGCCGGCTACCTGGCGACCTCGCATCTGATCGAGTTGGGAGCGCGCCGCCTGGCTTTCTTTGGCGAAGAATTTGCGGCGAATACAGTGGATGCGCGCATTACCGGATTCTATGAGGCTTTACGCGTGTTCAAGGTGAAGCCGGAAGGCGAACCGGTATGGCGCGGCAGCCCCCAGGACGAAGATCTTGTTCGCAGGATGATCGATGAGACTCGACCGGAGGGTATTGTCTGCGGCAACGATTTAACGGCCGCGCGCCTGATGCAGACGCTGCTTGGATTCGGCATCCGCATACCGGAGGACATCAGGATCGTGGGCATGGACGATGTGCGTTACGCGAGCCTGCTGCCGGTGGCGCTCACGACGATTCACCAGGATTGCGCGGGAATCGGCGCCGTCGCAATGGCGACCATGCTTGAGCGGTTGGAGCATCCGGAGTTGCCCATTCGCGATGTGCTGGTGCCGGTGCGGCTGGTGGTTCGCCGTTCCTGCGGAGCGCATCTTGGACCGCGACACTGGTCCGAAACGAAGCTGACCGAACAAGCCTGACGACGGAACTGAAGTATGGGCGGTTCGTCGGTTTCTCCTGCGATTCAATACAATTGGGTTCATCGTGATCATCAACCTGGCCAGGCGCGCGCATGACCATAACTGGGAACTCGATCCCATCACCCGGTCCTTGCTCGACACTGATTTCTACAAGCTGCTGATGCTGCAGTTTATCTGGAAGCATTTTGCGGATACGCGGGCGACCTTCACGGTGATCAATCGGTCGCACGAGGTGCCGCTGGGCGACATTGTGGATGTGCGCGAACTGCGCGAGCAACTGGAGGCGACGCGCAAACTGCGCTTTCACAAATCGGAACTGATCTGGCTTGCAGGAAACACATTCTACGGCCGGCGCGGGATCTTTGAGCCGGCATTTCTGCAATGGCTCGAACGAGATTTTAGGCTTTCGGATTTTGATCTGTCGATTCACGAAGGCCAGATCTCGCTGCGTTTCGATGGTTTGTGGACCGAGACGACGATGTGGGAGATCTATGCGCTTTCGGCCATTGACGAGCTGAAGACGCGTGCGAGTCTGAAGAAGCTCACGGAACTTGAACTCGACATTCTTTATGCGCGGGCAAAGACACGACTCTGGGAGAAGATGGCGCGCCTGCGTGGAGTGCCGGGGCTGACCGTGAGCGACTTTGGAACGCGTCGTCGTCACAGCTTTTTGTGGCAGGAATACGTGGTAAAGGCAATGAGCGACGTGCTGGGCGAGAATTTTATTGGCAGCTCGAACACGTACATGGCGTACACGCACGATCTTGAGGCGATCGGCACGAATGCGCATGAGCTGCCAATGGCGATGGCCGCGCTTGCAGACAGCGATGAGGAAATGAAGCAGGCGCAGTACCGGATGCTCGAACTATGGCAACAAACCTACCAGGGCGAACTGCTGATCCTACTGCCCGATACGTTCGGTACGACACAATTTCTCGAGAGTGCTCCGAACTGGGTGGCGAACTGGACAGGCCAGCGCATCGACAGCAAGGATCCGTACCTTGCGGGCGACGAATACATTGGGTGGCTGCGGGCGCAGGGGCGCGATCCGAAGTCAAAGCGCCTGATTGCCTCAGACGGATTGGACGTTGACGTGATTCTCACCCTGCACGCATACTTTGGCGGCACGATCCTGAACGGTGCGGCGCCTGCGGACTTTTACGATGCGGCCGATTTTCTGGACGAGAAAAAATGGCTGCCGGAGCATCGGATTCGATTCAGCGCAGGTTGGGGGACATACCTGACGAACGATTTCAGGAATTGCAATCCCAGGAGCGACGACGGTTTCAACCCGGTGAGCCTTGTGTGCAAGCTCAGCGAGGTGAACGGCCGGCCCGCGGTCAAGCTTTCAGACAACTATCAGAAGGCTATGGGCCCGCCGGCGGAGATCGAGCGCTACCGGCGGATTTTTGGAACGGCCGGTGTCGCCAACGTTCCTGTGACAGTTTGAGAATTTAACAGGCGATTTTCGTCCTAAAAAACGGTAGGATAGGTCGATCTCAGCAAGGAGACGGGGCTTTGAAGAAGATTCTGGTGATTGCAGCATCGATGGTTTGTCTGGTAATGGGGCGTCCGATTGCGCACGCCCAGGATGTCGGCATCAATGGAAAATGGCACTTTGTGCTTGAGACCCCGGGCGGCGACCGCGAAGTGGATGCCGATCTTGCGGTGGATGCGGACGGCAATGTGACGGGGAAGTGGGGAAATGCCGATGTAGCGGGCATCTACAAGGATGGAAAACTCGCGCTGGAATTTCAGTTCACTTCTGAAGAGGTTGGCGCGACAGCTCCAATGAAGATCGACGGCAAACTGGACGATACCGCAGCGCTTACGGGTGACTGGGCCTTTTCCGAATACAACGGAACCTATAAGGCGATGCGTCCAGGGACTCCGGCTCCCGACTCTGCTCCAGTGGCTGCGCCAGCTGCGGATGCTGCTCCGGCTCCAACTCCGGCGCCAGACGCAAAGCCGAGCTCGCCCGATCCGAAGCCGGACCCGCAATAGGGGGTATCGAACGCCCAAAGCGCGTCCAAAACAGTGCAAAAAGGTGCTGCTTCGAAGAGATCAGGGACTTTTTGCTTTGCGAAATGCGGGTTGTGAGACTCGTTTCGCTTGACAAGAGAACGATCCGCCGAGTAGGCCTGTGATCGATGGGGACCGCTGGGTAATCTCGGCTCTTTTGTTAAAGAAATGCGAAATTTCCTCTTGATTTCAAAGCAATCTCCCCATACATTAAATGAGTGAGCACGCGCTTATTTAGGGAGATTTACCTTCTTGGCACGACCTAAGAGCGATAACAAGCGAAAAGCGATCCTGGAATCAGCGATGGAGGTGTTTGCGGAGCGGGGCATTGGACATTCGCCGACCTCAGCCATCTCAGCTGCAGCGGGGGTCGCGGAAGGCACTCTTTTCACCTATTTCAGGACCAAAGACGAGCTCATTAACGAGCTCTACCGCGAGCTGCGTAAGGAGATGGACCGGGAAATGGTGGACTATCCCTTTACGGCCGATGCTCGCACGCGACTTCGGTATGTCTGGGATCGGTATTTGAGCCTGGCCATGAGGTTTCCGAAGCGGCTGAAGGTTTTGCAACAATTACGCGCCTCGGGCAGGTTGTTGAAGGATGCGGAAGCTCCAAATATGACCATTGTGGAGCTTCTGAAGACGACCAGGGAGGCTGCCGGGATGGGCGGCGTTCATAACGCTTCTGCCGAGTTCCTGGTGCTGATGTTCCGTGCACAGGCTGAAGCGACGGTGGAATTTATCGGGGCACACAGAGATCTGGAGGCAGAGAGCCGCGAACTTGGGTTCAGGCTGATTTGGAGGGGCCTGACCGGGGCCTGAATCCCCCCCCATTTTCTGAGTGAGTGGTCATTCACTCTTTTGGATCAAGATCGTAAGGAGAGTCAAGAAGTCGTGCAAGATTCGAATGTGCCGCAGCGGAAGTTCGCGGCTATCTTCCCCCCTGAAGTTGGAAAGCTCGCAGTCGTTACGGCTTCCACAAACGGAATTGGATTTGATGTAGCTCTCGCGCTGGCGCAGGCGGGGGCGGACGTCATAGTTGCCGGGCGACATTCGGCGGATGGCCATGAAGCGCTGGCCAGGATCCGGCCGCTGGCGCCGAACGCGCTAGTGCGCTTTGAAAAACTGGATTTGGAGAATCTGAATTCAGTCGCAGATTTTGCGGGTCGGCTTGCGATGGCGGAGAGACCCGTCGATCTGCTGATCAATAATGCGTGCACCCTGGCATTGCTGAAGCGCGAAGTGACAGCAGATGGATTCGAGCTTCATCTGGCGTCCAATTTTTTGAGCCACTTTGCATTGACGGCGTACTTGTTGCCGCTGTTGCGCACGGGCAAACAGCCACGGGTGGTGCAACTGACGAGTACGGGCCGCCACCACGGTGAGATCTGCCTGGACGATTTACAGCTTGAGAGCGGGTACACACCTCTGAAGGCATACAGCCAGTCGAAGCTGGCCATGCTGATTTTCGCGTTGGAACTACAGCGGAAGAGCAAAGAGCGCCGATGGGGTCTGGTGGGAAACTCGGCCCAGCCGATCGGGGCGCGAGCGGCACAGCTTGCGAATGCGACCGAGGTAACCGGCTCAATGGGCTGGTATCGTCGCGCATTGGGGTTTGTGCCGGAGCACTTGCAGGGTGGAGTGCTGCATGCGCTCCTGGAGGCTTCAGAAGGGGCGGAGCAGCAGGAGCCGGTGGCGGCGAAGAGCCTGGCCGAGTTGATTGGTCCGACGGTTCCCGAGGCGCTGGACATGCGGGTGCTCGATCCCGCCATGGGGCGAAAGCTCTGGGATGTGGCGACGAAGTTGACGCGCGTGGAGTGGCCGGCCGATTAGCCGCTAAGCGCTGAGGTCTTATTGAGTCGATGGAGACGGTGCAGAGTCCTGCGGATTTGCGGGAGGCGGAACGGGCTTGTTTTTTGCACGCAGATAGGCGATCAGATCGGTGACATCTTTGTCGGTTACGGAATCGCTGAAGGGCGGCATCTTCTGTCCGCCATTGAGGATCTGATTAGTGATTTTCTCGGGCGTCCAAGTTTTGTCCTTGTAAAGGCCGGTGAGTGCGGGAGCTTTTTTGGTGCCGACTCCGCCGACCCCGTGGCAGTAGGTGCAGCCCTTGTCGCGAAACAGGACTGCGCCGGCTTTCTCCGCGTCACTCTTCGAGGATGCTGAGAGGTGTGTGGGTATTGCGACCATTCCAATGAGGGCAGAGAGCAGGAGAAAAGTGAACGGCTTCGACCGACGAATCACTTGACTATTTTCTCACGCCCGCTTGTTCCGGCACGTGCTTGCGGGCTTCGAGTTCTTCAATCGTCATAGGGATTTCAGCGGGTGCGCCGATGCCATACTTCAAGTTGAGGAAGTCTCGGAGTCCGACGGGCAGGCAGGGTACGATTTCCTGCCAGGTGAGGCTCTTGCAGCGAACCCGCATTTCTGCGTTTTTGACTGCGCGCATCACGTCGAACCAGGCTTCGCGGAGATCGGGACGGCGCTGGTCGTGGATCGTGCAGAACGATGCGCCTGCGACGTGTGCGGCCAGCACGTTACGGATGAGTTGATATCCGGCATAGCCGGGTAGCCAGGGCTGTTCGACCTCGGCGCGCGCTTCGAGGGAGGCTTGAAATTCGCGTGCGATTTCCTCGGCTGCTTCGGAGGGCGCTTCCCACTCCTGGGTGAACTCTTCTGTGAGTTCGACGGCATTGCGACGGCGGCGAGTCCGAATCTGGACGCGTTGAAGCAGATCAAGATCGAAAACTTCCCCGAGATCGCGGTAGGTTTCGACGAGCCGGGCTTCGCGGATTTGGAAGTCGCTTTCGGTGAGCTTGGCTTCGACGAGCAGTTCGCCCCAGCGTAAGTCGACTTCGGTTCGATCGACGCGTCCATTTCTGAGCGGCACGCGTGCCTTCCAGCCGAAGTTGGGTTCTGATTCAGAGTCGATGCCGAGCATGCGGCGGATCGCCGGAGATGCAATGACTTCGGGTGTGCAGAAGAGATTCATCAGCAGGGCGTCGGAACTCATGCAGGAGTCGAGTTCGCGCCATTTGCGCGCAGGGTCGATTGAGGGGCGGGGGAGCGAACGGCCCTGGGCATGAATCTTGTCGAAGCGGCGGATCCAATCCGGGCGGGCCGCGATGGCGGCGTAGGCCGGCGGATAGAAGTTGCCGTGGAGGCCGCATTCGGGTGCGTAAACAATGACGGGATTGCTACCGTAGCTTTCGACGTGGGGATAGCTGCGCGCGAAGAAACGGTTGCGCACCGCAAGCTCAGCACGAAGGGCGCCTGCGAAGGGAAACGGGGCGCGGGAGATGAGGTCAGAATCCATGGGAATCGGTGTGGCGGATTTGCATCGAGAAATTGCTTACGTTCTATTGTGCATCGGGCCGGCGGAATTACCTGTAAAAAGGGAGTGCGTTCATTATGTGGTTTAAATACTTGAGCCTAGCGCGCGTTGAGGAGGATAGCTTTGAAGAGGTGGTCTGTGGATATTTCCTCGGTCGCCCTTAGGGAATCGACAGCGGGCGGAATCCTTGGATTTGACCTGGACCATTTTCAGCCATCCTTCCGGGACGAGTTCGGAGCGAGTTGTGATCGTTCGCAGCATAGGGAGAAACGAAGGTCACCGTGACGAAAGGGCGTACTGCGAAACGGGGATGGCAATTGAAGACGAAGTGCTTAGGCTATTGGTATTGCAGGCATCAAATCTGCGAACTATACTTACCGCACCCGTGGGGCGGTTATCGACAGATTTGCCAATCCTGCAATTGAATAGATGTTGGAGGGTCACATGTTGAAAGCAATGTGGTGCGGTTGTGTTTTCGCTGCATGCCTCGGTTCCCTTACTGTATCCGCGACAGCGCAGCAGGTCGTGCATGCGCTGACGGGGACGGTAAGTTCGATTGACAACCTTTCGAAGACGTTGATTGTGTTTCAGGACAATGGGTCGGAAGGGCAGTTTAAAGACATGACGGATGCGAAGGCGCACATTGTGATCGACAAGAAGGTTACGCTCGAATCGGCCTCTCCCGATTCTTTCAAGAAGAAGGGCGCATACGTCATCGTGTTTTACTGTGGCGACAATGAAGACCGTACGGCTGTGGCGCTGAAGAACCTGGGGGCAGGACCGTTTACGTCGGTCGAGGGGACCGTGGTGAAGTACGAGGGCAAGCAGCACTCGATTTCGTTGCAGGACAGTTCGGGGGCGATGCAGACATTCAAGATCGCGCAGGATACGGTTGCGGAAGGCTACATGGGCGTGATCGATGGATATAAGTTTCAGGCGCAGAAGGGCGATCATGTCCGGGTGGTGGGAACGACGGACAACGGGAGCGCAACGGCGCTGTTTGTGCGGGAAATGTAAAAGAGCAGGACCAAGGGAACAAGGGATTAGGGACCGAGAGAACGAGAGCTGCGATATCCGCCCCCTTGCTTGAGCAGGCGCAATTTTGGCCGCACCGTTTCATTCGGTGCGGCTGTTACATTCTTAGAGGCCTGAAAGCGGCAGCACGTTTGGGTTGAATTTGTGGTTGCCACTCATTCGCGAGAGACTGCGCAGGCTTGGGGCACCGTGGTGGTGGGGCACCGTGGTCGTGTCACGGCGCGTCTGATTTGATCCGGCGCAAGTAACTTGAAGTCGTAACCTTTCCAGGTTGACATCCGAAACCTACAATATTTGAAATCATCCTTCTTTCTTTAAGCGGCGGGGCGTGCCTATGGCTACAATTTCTTGCGCAATGATTTCATCGATTTTCAGGAAGAGGCCGGTCTCCACGAATGAACGTGTATTTTCGCTGGAAGTCCATCACATTCGGAACTCATCGCGTCGCTGAATCCGGGTTTTTGCACCGCATCAAATTCCGATTCGTCCACGCGAGTCTGGTTGTAGCACTTGCTCTCACAGGCTGCTCAAGTGGGGGCGGCAAGTCCACAACCAACCAAGTACCATTGGTGATCTCTACCACGAGTCTGCCGAATGGGCAGGTGGGAAGCGCCTACAGCACTTCGCTGGCGGCATCGGGCGGTACGTCTCCATACAAATGGGCTCTGAACGGCGGTTTGCTGCCGACAGGTCTCTCGCTGAATGCCAGTGCGGGAACGATCACGGGCACGCCCACAGCCTCGGCCAATGCAACCGCTCTGAAGTTTACAGTCACTGACTCGGGGAACCCAGCGCAAAGCCAGAGTGTGACACTCAACCTGACCATTAGTTCAGCAGCCCTGACGATCACGACGACGAGCCTGCCGAATGGACAGGTGGGTAGCGCCTATAGCGCCACGCTGGCGGCATCGGGCGGAACATCTCCATATATGTGGACTCTTACCAGCGGTTCGCTGCCGACAGGTCTCTCGCTGAATGCCAGTGCGGGAACAATTACGGGCACGCCCACTGCCTCGGCGAATGGAACCTCGCTAATGTTTAGCGTTGATGACTCGAGTACGCCGGTGCAGAGCCAGCCCGTCACTCTGGCCATTACTGTAGATCCGGCTAATCTCAGTGTCGGAGTCTCGCCCAAACGCGCTGCTGTGGTTACTGGACAGGCATTAAGCATCACGCCCACGACCAACGACTTCCTTGGGGTGAATTGGACGGTATCCGGCCTCGGATGCAGCGGCACTGCATGCGGCACCTTTTCAACCAACAACAGCAAGACGGGGGTGCCTGTCACATTTACGGCTGCCACTTCGCCAGGGGTATATACCGTCAGCGCCAGCAGCAGTTACAACTCGTCACTGTCGACTTCGCTCAGTGTGGCCGTTACCGATTTTGCCGGGGTTACTACGTATCACAACAACTTGTCGCGCAACGGAGCGAACACGCAGGAGTATGCGCTCAGCACGGCCAGTGTTGCGACATCCAGCTTTGGAAAGCTCTACGCTTGCCCGGTGGACGGTGCGATCTATGCGCAGCCACTCTGGATGCCGAATCTTACGATTTCTTCAACGAAGAGGAACGTTGTATTTGTCGCAACCCAGCACGACAGTCTGTACGCGTTCGATGCCGACAATAACAGCAATCCTTGCACTCCGCTCTGGCATGCCAATCTCGTGGATTCGGGGCATGGTGGCCTAGCGGGCGAGACTTCGATTCCCTCCGGAATCACCGGGGCGCCGATCTCCACCGGCGACATTATGCCGGAGGTTGGAGTGACGGGGACACCGGTGATCGACCCAGCCACGAAGACGATCTACGTTGTATCGAAATCCTGGGTGTCGTCGAATTCAAAGTTTTACCAGCGGCTTCATGCCATCGATCTGCTTACAGGCAATGAGAAGTTTTCTGGCCCGGTAACAATCGCAGCGACTTTTCCAGGCAAGGGCGATGGGGGGACGATGACGACCTTCCTGCCCGGCCAGCAGAACCAGCGGCCAGGTTTGGCTCTTGTTAATGGCGTCGTCTACATCGCATGGTCATCGCATGGAGATGCCCTCCCCTATTACGGCTGGGTGATTGGATACAACGCGAGCAATCTCTCGCAGGTTTCTGTCTTTAACGACGCGCCCAACGTGATGAATGGGGGAATCTGGATGGCAGGTGGTGCTCCTGCAGCGGATTCTTCAAACAACCTCTATCTGCTGACGGGAAATGCAATCTTCGATGCTGCCAACACTTCTGCGCCAAACAACGATTACGGGGACGCATTTCTCAAGCTGAATTCGAATCTGGCAGTAGTTCAATACTTCTCGCCTTCCGACCAGGCCACGGACAATTCCGGAGATGAGGACTTTGGCGCCGGCGGGGCTGCGGTGCTGGCGGATGTTCCAACCAACGGAAGCAATCCAACTCACTTTGTGATCGGTGGAGGGAAAGATGGGGCGTTGTATCTCTTGAATCGAGACAAGCTCGGGGGCTCAGGCGATTCAAATGCCTGGCAAAGGATCTCCACAGGGAACGGGATCTATGCAACCGGCGCTTTCTGGAACTCGCATTTCTACATCGGAGGATTCGGAGCCGCGCTCAGTGACTATGTTCTGAACAGCGCGACAGCAAAATTGAGTCTTGCGAAAACAGCCGCTACGCCGGTCTTTGGATTTCCGGGTGCGACACCGTCCGTCTCATCGATGCCTGATTATTCGAATGGAATCGTCTGGGCACTAGATCAGACGAACTACTGTACTGAACAAGCGACGGCCTGCGGCCCGGTCGTTCTGCATGCCTACGATGCAACAAACATCGCAACTGAGCTTTGGAACAGTTCCCAAGGGGCTGGGAACGCCGGAGGCAATGCTGTGAAGTTTACAGTCCCGACGATTGCGAATGGGAAGGTATTTGTCGGAACGCGAGGAAACAATGCGGGAGATGTCGACACGAGCACCTCTACACCTGGCGAGTTGGACATCTACGGTTTGCTTCCGAACTAGCCTGCATTTCTCACGGGGAGTAGGCAAGAAGTAAAGGTCCGGGAAAAAGAAAGTGGGAAAAGGCCGCTGTTTTTGTGGCATAACTGCGTTGTCG
>NZ_JBAUUO010000058.1:0-45512 GCF_049582745.1 Occallatibacter sp. | reverse complement strand
GTTTCCTGGATCCGGGCCAGGCTGCGCCCGGTGACGATGACCTCGCGGTAGCCCTTGGCGGCGAGCAAGCGGGCCGCCGCATAACCGAGCCCGGAGGTGGCGCCGGTGACGAGTGCGATCGAATGTTTCATGAGTGGGCTCCTTAGTGAAAGTGGAAAGTAGAACCGGAAGGGCGCGAGGCCAGAGCCAGCTTGCCAATATCGAACTATTTGGTTTTATATTGGTAGAATCGAAGGTGTCAAGGAGTTTTGAACTAAATGATTCAAAATACCGCTAGGCCGCGGGGTCGACCGCGCAGCTTCGACGAGACGGGGGCGCTGGAAAAGGCGACTCAGGTGTTCTGGTCGAAGGGCTACGACGGAGTGACGATTGACGATCTCGTCGCCGGGATGGGTGTGGGACGACCGAGCCTGTATGCCGTCTTCGGGGACAAGCGCGCGATATTCTTGCGCGTCCTTAGGGCGTACGCAGAACGGAAGGGCGCTCGTGCAGCCAAAGCACTTCTTTCGCCACAGGGTCTCCGCGACTCGATCGCGGGCTTTCTGAGGTACGCCGTCGAAAGTGCGACCGAGAAAGGGTCCGCCCGGGGCTGCCTTCTGATATGCGTCGCGCCGCTTGTGAACGACGCTGAGGTTCAGCGGTTCCTGCAGAACGCGGCCACTGGCGGCGCGGCGCTGCTGGAGCGCCGTTTCCGGGACGGGATCAGCGCGGGAGAAATCCCAGCTGACTTTCCCGTAGCCGCGCGCGCAACCCAAGTCACGGATTTAGCGCGTGGGCTGACCATGCGTGCGCTGATAGGCACGCCGCGCAAGACGCTCCTCAAAGATGCTGAGGAAGCGGCCAACTTGGTGCTCCTGCCGCGGCGCGTCTGACGGGTCATCGGAAACAATTCACTTGTACCGTGGCAGTCAAAGCTCAATCGGGAGCAAAGCGCAAAGACCTGCACAGTGCAATCGCTGCAGGCCTCGCGGGGTGGCCTCCTGCGACCGTCGCAACATCGGAACACAGGCTGTTGCCACCTGCCAGTAAGAGCGCACCACTCGCCGTCGGCCGTAGTGAGTTCGCGTCAACGAATGGAAAATCTCTAGTGCCGTATCCACAGTGCTCCGCGTGCAGGAATTTCCGTTTGCCGATGCCGCTGGTGCGGAGCATTGTGGATACGGCACTAGAGATCTAACGTGAATCGAAGCGCGAAAACGGTTCAGCGCTACCGGTCACGAAGTTTCCAACCGGTGAATTCGGCTTCTCCACGACCGCCTTTCATCTTTACCCAGACATTTCCGTCGGAGTCTTTGTACAAGTCATATTGCGCCACGTTGCCTTCTCCCTTTTCTTCATGAACGTTGAAGCCCGACTTTTGCAGTCGCTTGATCTCCTGCTTGGACAGCAGTTTTATATTTGCACCAGGCTCCGGGGGAGCGACATTTCTCAATGCTGCGGGATCGGCAAGAGGGCGGGCTGGGGGCGCCGCGGCTGGCGGTGAGTCGCTTACGCGCACGGATACAGGGCTCGCCGGATCGGTGATTCCAATTTCAATCAAGGCGCTGCCGTTCTGCACGTAAACATGGTCGTATTCGATGCGGTTGTTCTCGATCAGACGTGTGAGTGTCTCACCCACGGCGCCAACATCGGTAACTCCTTGTCCCGTGATGTTGAATACGAGGTTCTGCTCGGTTCCTTCTGGAAGGTTCCACTTGCGGCTCTTTAACTGCAACCGCGCGCGCAAAAGTGCTTCTACTGTGCGTTTGGACGGAGTAGCCGTGACCCTGCCATCGCGTCCAATTCCCATTTCTTCGAGGTCGAAGCGCTTCACCTCGAAGGCCATGGCAGGCAGATCTCCCGTTGCTTCGCGGTAGTACTCGGGGACGGTGCTGCCCAGCAGCTCTCCCTTGCGTACGCGTTTCGGACGGAAGCGCGTCGAAGCTTTCCAGCCGGGCCCGAATATCCTTTCGAGGACAGGCCTCAACGCGAGCTCTGCTTTGCGCCAGATGGGTATTTGCGCGGGAGGAACTTCTTTGGAGGGCTTTTCGGGTCCTTCTGTTTTTTGGGGTTTCTCAGGTTTCCCGGGCTTGATCCCGCTCTCGTCGATGTTTACGCCGTTTTCAGGATCGGTGTCAAAAGCTATGCCCGATTCCGCGGAGTGGGTCCGGAGAATATCAAGTCGTTGAAGGGTGTCAGCCAATTCGCCGGGAGGGACGCCTTCGATCAACGTATTGGCAAGAGCGTCGTCCATCACGAGTCCGGTATCCTCGAGGAACGCCCCCAGAGATTTCATGTCGCCGGCGCTGAAGTGTTCGCCGAGACGAGCGGCACGCCTAGCAGCGGCTTCGGTGAGCTCTGATGCTTTCTCGGCTCCAAAGCTGACGATTTCACCTGGTTCGAGTCCAGCGAGACGGAGCCTGTTTGCAACGGCTTCTGGATCGCTGTGATTACCCGACTCAAAAAGCGGATGAGCAGCGGGCTCAGCCGGACCTTGCGTGGCGGGGCTGGGCTGCGGAGTATCTGGCTCGAAGTTGCTCTGCTTGCCGCCAGAGTCGCCGGTTGAGATGGTTTCTGATCCGCCGCCTGAAGTGGTCGTCCGTCCGCCACCGGATCCGCCGCTCTTGCGGTAGCTGCCGCCGCCGGGACCGACTCTTCTGCCGCCTCCTCCGCCGCCGGCCGCGGTCGCCTGGATTTCCTGACCGGTGTCTTCGTTCGCCTGTTCAATCTCGACGTTGTCATTTTGTACTACAACTTCTTCGACAGCCTGCTGTGCGTGCTTGGCCGCTTCGCGCTGGGCGATGCGGGGGCGGATGTCATGGACGTCTTGTTCTTTAAGGCGAGGGTCGTCCGGGGAGATGTCTTCGGTGGTTACGGGGCTGGCTGGCTTCTCAGCTGTTTCAGGCGTGGTTTGCTGCTTGTTTTGGGCTGTTGCAGGATCGGGAGTGTCACCCGCGGCAGGTGCGGCAGGTTGCGGCTCGGGGATCGCTATGGCGTTGTCGTTTGCAGGCCGGTGTGAATCGATGACGGGTACCTGCACGGGCTTAGGTGGCTTGGCAGTTGGAGCTGGAGCGCCCGCAGCGCCATTGGCAGGTGTTTCTGCTTGGGGAGGTGATTCGACTGGAGCGAGTGATTCGGCAGGCGATGCAGCAGGGGCTGGTGGGCGGATCGCTTCGCCACCGGCGCTTCGCGGGTTCTGCGCTTCGGACCAATCGGCCAACAAACGTTTGAGCGGAGGCGGCTGCCAGCCGGCATTTGCATCGCTCGACGCGCCCTCTGGAAGTGTGCCGCCAGGGGCTGATGGAGGCGCGATTGCGGGAGCGGATGGGGAGGGCGGTGTGGGTGGTTCATCGAGCCAGGGGGCATTGTCGCGGGCGAGTTCGCCGATGCGCTTGTTGATTTCTTTGCCCTTCGTGAGCATCGCAAAATTCTCAACGCCGCTGGTGATCATCTCGACCCGCTCCGGTAGCGTGAGGTCTTTGTCGGTAAATCCGTGATATACCGCACTAAAGCCGGTGACATCTCCCACGGTGCCTAAAAGGGCCCCGGACACGGATTGGCCCGCAGCACGGCGAGCCCTATAGGCCTCGAACGCGTCATAGGCCATTTTGCCCAGCACAACAATTTCGGCGATGGCTTCCGCGATGGCCGCTTCCACGCCGAACAGCACCAGGCCCAGCGCAATGATGAAGGTCACGGCCAGGATCTTGACGATGGATACGATGAATCCGAGGGTGGCCTTGATCACCGCCAATGGGACTTGGATCACCTTCCATCCAAATTTCAGACCGGCCTTTAGAGCGTGGAGACCACGGTGATCGTACTTGTATCCGCGGTCGTCGGCTTCAGCGCGCATCGCAGCTCCCACCGAGTTGACGGCCGCTTGATTTCTGTTTTTCGCCTCCTGCATGCCCTCGGCGATGGTGGAATTCATGCTGTCGATGGTTTTCTGAATCTGATTGCGGAAGTCCTGAACCATGGAAGCGAAGTGGTCGATGAACTGTGTGTCGCAGTCATCGAGTGCCTCGTTTAATTGGTCCAAGCTCGATTGCATCTGGCCAATGCGGCTCTGTTGAAGCTTGTCGATCTGATCGCTGACTTCGAGGCCAAATTGGTTCGCATACTGCACATCCTGGCTGGACTCGGCCGCAAGAGCGGGCTCAGTTCGCCGGACGAAGCGGAGGAGCGACACGGAGACGTGGGATGCGCCATCAGCCATCCCGCTGGCTGCAAAGTCAGCGCTGGACTGGAAGTACCGGGAGAGATCGGCGGCGACGGCGCGAGACTCCTGCTCCTCAGGGGCAACCCCTGAGCGGAGGAGCGCAATTGCCTTTTTCCCCAGCGGATTGAGGCGACGGCGTACGCCGGCTTCGACGCGGATGAGAGCCTGTTTGGTGATGGGAAGATCCTGATCAATCTGATCGCTGGCGTTTTTTCCAAGCAGATCAATGCGATCAAAAGCTGCGCCCTTCAATTGCGTCAACTGGTCATCAGCCGATAGCTGAATCTGATCGAGGTAAGAGCTTTCCCCGGCATAGATGGAATTGAGAGAGTCGAGTGCCTCGGGTCCAGTCTCCTTGATCTGATCGATAATCCCCTGTTCATGACTGCCGAAGCTATCCTGAACTTTCTTGCTGCTATTCGCGATGATGCTCTGCATGGTGACCCTGGGGCGCATTTCCTCGGGGAGACCGGAGAAGCCGGGATCAGTGGAGGGCTGTTTGAGGAAGAAGTCGTCGATAGCATTCTGGGCGTCTACGAGCCGCTCGTCCATCTCGTGGGAGACTTTTTCATCGACCATGTCGACTCCCGCGCGCATTGCGTCGTCGCGATCGGTGTGGCCAAAGGTGCTATTTATGGCGGATCCAACCTTGGTGACTTTGTCTTCCGCTTCGTAGAAGTCTTTCGTGATTTCATGTCGATTTTGCAGGCGTGCCTTTTCGCAGGCTTCCCCACCTTCCTGAGCCGCGCGGTCGAAATTGGGCTGATACTCACTGAAGAGCGCAGTGACGCCGGTTGTCGAGACCTCGACGCGCTGCTGCACCTGGCTTTGGCGCGTTGCATAGTCATCCCTGAGGCTTTCATATTCCGCGAGGATGGCGGACTTGGTGTCGATATCCTGCAACTCCCAGGCCCTCTCGAAATTGTCTTTCTCCTTTTGCACGTTCAAGCTGATAGAACGCTTGGCTGCGGCAGCGGTGTTGGCCGTGGAGCGGCTGGAAGCCACGCGCGCGTCATGCAGTGTTTCGAGCGCGTCGGCAAGCGAGAGTTCGATCTGGTCGGCGGAGACAAGCGCAACTCCGTGGGCTCGCTTTTCCTGTTCCGACATTTCGTTGGCGATCTTGGGAGGACCACAAAACGGGCGCAGAAACGCAGAAAGCGCATCGAGGGCGTCCGGCTCCCGTTGCTCGCCGGCGGGTTCCGTCTTCGAGTCCTGATTGGCTGCGTTGCTCTGCTTGTCCGCGGATTCGGCGATGGCGGGTGGCGCTGAGACGGGACTATTCGGCATTGCGATAGTGCTATCGGCTCCGACCTCGAGGGAGCGCAGACGCGTTTGGTTTCCGCTCCATGGGGCGTTCATCGTGGAACGCGAGCCTGCTCGTTCAGGCTTGCGCGCGACCGGCGCTGGCTCGCGGGAGCGGATAGGTTCAGCCGGTAGTGTCGTCCACAAGGACACCCTCGTCCTCCTGCTACGTCGTTGGCACCAGGTTATCGATTGATTACGTTCACGCCGATTCTCAAGGGACCATTGGTGAGCGTTCCTTCCTTGTCGTTGTCGAGCCGGGCTCTGATCGCCATCACCGCGAGATAGTAATCGAGAATATCGTTCCAGTCCGCAGAGCCGGGATCGTTGAGGCCCGTCGATCCGGCGCGATGGCCCGCCCAGAAGTTGCCAGGGGTGGGATGCTTTGGATCGGGTGGATTCTCAGCGTGCCACTTATCCATCGCTTCGACCATGATTCGAGTTGCGAGGGCGGTGCTTGAGTTGATCAGGCGACCCACTGCGGCCTCGACACTCCAGTCGGTTGGAGCAAACTCTTCTCCGTTTCTGCGAATCTCCTTGGCCAGAATTCTCTGCTCCCGTTCGATCAGCGACTCTCCCGTGGGGGTTTGCCTGATCATCAGCCAGTTCATTTTATAGAGGCCGAAGTTGGCAGCATCGCCGGTCTTCGGTCCTCCGGGGAGCTCATCACGTTGGAAACTGCGCGTTTCAATTTTGGGTTTGGAGAGAGAGAGGTGGTCAGAGGTGATATCTCGCACCGCTTGGTGAGGATTTGGCTCGGGCACTCTTAGATCGCTCTCCGGGTAGATGTCTCCGAAGGTGTAGTTAGAAGAGATGGTGTTGTTCTCCTCCATCGCCACAGCGAGCAGTATGTTTGCTCTGCTCCCGAAAGTCAGGATCGTGTCTTTGTTCTTTGCCGTGTCGGGATGGTGACTCACTTCAGGCGGGAGGACCTCGTTGGGCTTGACTCTGCTAAGCGTTCCAATGGAGTCACGGAGTCCAGGCAAATGGGAGGCGGGCGTCACGATTCCCGATTCGCCCGGCTGCTTCGGGAGAAAGAGATTCGGTTCATTCCTGGGAGCGATGCGCGATTCCTGCAGGGCGTTGGGTGCGGGTCCCGCAAGTTGATTGAGGCGTGATTGATTTCCGGTCCAGCCGACTGGTTGAGCGACGGTTTTGGTGGGAGACGTAATACGCTTGGGCTTGCGCGGCGACGGTGCGACGGCGCGCTGGCGTTGAAGCGGTGCTTTCACCTGTGTCGTCACGTTGTGCTCTCTCTTGTGCGAAGCTCTCCTGCCCCAGTGATTGTCAGTACACAGTATTGAGGAATTTCCAGTCCGCTGTATTCGCCGGAACTTGGGAGCGCGGCGGTGTAACTCTCCAGGTTGCGTTGACGATATTGCCGCTGATGGCGACAAGATCGCTGTCGTTGGTGACGATCACGGCACAAGGCTGCAGGGCTTTCTCGCGCACTAGAGGTTGATTGAAGAAGTTGCCGTTGACCACAATATTTGCGGCCCACTCGGCGCTGAATGCGATGGAAGAGCCATTGGGCACTTCGACGTGGTTGCCTGAAACCAAAAGGGTACCGGTGTTCGTCTTGAGGGCCAGCGCGCAACGAATGCCCTGAAGCGAATTGGCCGTCTTGAGGTTTGTGTCGTAGGGAACGAGGGCGACCTCGTTGCCTCGTATGTAGAGAGACGGGATCAGGGTTGTTCCATTCAGTTCGCGCGCAACGCCCACGCCCTGGAGGGAAGAGTAAGCGGCGGAAGCGTTCGCGTAGTCCGCGGCGCTGATACCCGGCGGGGCTGCCGCTGCTGGTTGCGCGCGTTTTCCCTTCGCCGCAACAGGCGGGTTCGCTTCGTCCTTCTGGCTGGCGGCGGCTGGCAGTGAGGCAGTGTAGGCTGCCTGGCCGCGGGCCGTTGCATCCTTGACAAGAATGCCGCTTGTCTCGTCGGAGACAGAGGGAGCAGCAGTTTGGTTGGCCGCCGCGGGAACCTGGCGAAGCGCGGCGCTGAAGTTGACGGCGTTTGCGAGCACGACGGGCTGCATGACGTAGCGGGAAGTTTCGGCGGAGGCAATGTTGTTGCCCTGCTGCTCGTCGGCAAGTGCGGCCTGCCCGAAGGCAGCATTGCCGCCGATGTCGGAATCGACGAACCAGAAGCCGCCACAGCAGTTTGCAACGCGATTGTCATCGCAGCGGATCATGCCCATTTCAGCCACTGCGAACACGGCAAAGCTAAGGCCGGTGAAGCGGTTGTCAGTGATCTCCACGTCGTCAAGCTTGTCGTTGACAAGCGGCAGGTTTACGAAGTTGGCGGCAAGTTGGGCCGCGTCGGCTTTGGTTTTGGATTTTGTCTTGGGCTGGACGGGGCTGTTGCCAGTGTTTGTGCCCTGGCCTGTGCCGGTGTTGATGGCGCTTGGAGACATGCAGATTCCCATGAGGAAGCGCAGCATATCGCCTTCGATGTTTCCTCCTCCGAGGGACTGGAAGCGGTTGCGCAATACGCGCATGCCGGAACAGTTTTGGGCAGCGTAGATGCCTGCGCCGAAGTAGACGAGAAGCTGATTCGCAGCGGGCGCGGGCGATGGGAGAACAAATGTGCAGTCTTCGATGACAATGGACGACGAGTTATCGATTCCAATGCCGATCGTCCGGTCGGTCGTGAACGCAGCGGTTGTTCCAATCGGACTCGCGGAATTACCTGAGGGAAACAGAGGCGTCGTGAAGCTGAGGCCTTGAATCGTGATGTTGGACGCGCCCGTGATGGTGATCATGCCGCTCGGAAAGTTTGCCACGGCGGCGGCGTCAACGCTGAGTCGCGCAAGGCCACCAGGGCTGCAGCCGGAAAGTACAAAGCCCGCGTGGGCCTTTGTGAGGGCAAGAGGTTTTTCAAGAACGTAGCGCCCAGGGCGCAGGCTGAGGGATTGGCCGACCTTTGCCTGCGCGTCGACGACAGCCTGCAGGCCTCCGCGTTCGGTGACCTCAGCAGCGTTGAGGGTAATGCCGCAGCAACCGCAGTCGTCTCCCAGTCCAGTGAGGGGATTGAAATGCACGCGGCAGTCGGCCAGGATGGTGAAGCCTCCAGGCTTGCCGGTAGTTGCAAGGAAGCCGGAGGCCTCGATGATGGCCAGATCGGTGAGCCAGCGCCGCGGACCAGTGGGGCCCTGTGGCGCTTCGAGGTAGCGCTGTGGGTAGACCTGTTGAGGGGTGTTGGGCCGGACTGCAAAATCCCAGAAGGGGCGGGCTTCGAGCGGACCACTGGGCAATGCAGCCATGTTGATGGTGACCGCCAGCCCGGAGACCTGGTCGAGCAGCGCTGGTGTGCCGTCAGTGAATGGGACCTCGGCCTGCCACAGGCGTACGAAGAGTGGATTTGTGTCAGTTGCGTAGTCGGCGGGGAGCAGGGTTCCCGTGGGCAGTGTCAGCTGGTTTGTGGTTGGGTCGAAGACCGTGCCCGCGCTGGCGAGCGTAATCACATCGCCTTCAGGCGCAGCGATAAAGTTCAGGTCCGCAGGGTTGCCCAGCTCCATAGTTGAACGCAGGACTTCGATCACCTGGTTGATTTGCGGGGTGTGCTCGGAGTCGACGGGCGCGGGCGAGAGTGTAAGGATCTGCGGGTTCGCTGTGGGATCGACCAGTTTGGCGCGATAGAGGAAAGAGGCGTTGTTCCATCCCCAGAGAAGCGTGCCGGTGTGAGCAGCGGTGTCGTAGCTGGTGACGGTGACGCGAACGAGTTGATTGTCCGCTCCAAGGTAGCCGCCTTGCGCGGGCGGGCAGCAAGGATCGACGGGGCCGGCGGGCGGATAGAAACTCATTTGCAGGGCTGCGTCGAAGTCCAGCGCGAACGTATCGGGATGGAGTGCGAGGCCGAGAGGTTTCAGCACGCTGTCCCAGTCTTTGAGCACGGCGGCGCAGGTGTCGTCGCGTGTGGGCACAGCGACAATGTGCTGCATGAGCCTTGTTCGAGCAGTGGTATCGGGGCCGCCGAGCGCAACCTCGCGCAGCGCCTGGTCCTCGACGGCCTGCACCTCCTGCTCTGAAACGAGGAGAGCGATCACGTAGTTGCTCCCCTTCTGGTTTTGCGCCCAGACCATTGGTGGCTGGTCGATCCACTCCGGCTGGTCGGCGACAGAGACCGGCTGCGGGAACCGCATGCGCCATCCGCCGACATACATGATGCCGGGACCGACGGTCAGATTTCCGGCGGCGTCGACCGAAACGAGGTAGCCGTTGTCCGGTGTGCCGGTGGGGCCGATAATGTCGATCGTTTCGTACCGGAGGGCCTCGCTGGCGATGACTGCCTCTTCGTTTACGTCGGCTTCAAGGGTGACACGGCCTTGTTGCGCGACAACGGAGCGGTACTCCCTTGTCTTGTCGTAGCTGATGCGTGCTCGATCGCTTCCCACGTGTGACTCCTTCTCAGCTCGTTGCTGTGTAGCAGGCCAATTGATGATGCGTTCTAAATACTGGCCAATGTTTCGTATTGGGCTGCATGGTGCGTCTCAATCGGCGTCAATCCAAACCGGGAGTTGGCCGATCGGTGCGTACTCTTCAAACTTGAGCGCAAGGCCGCGTCGTTTAAGCGGCATCTGAACAAGGCGATAGACGCCCATCTCGGAACCGTTCTGCGCGCCTTCGAGAATGGTTCGATCGTATGGGCCTCCGCTGGAGCAGCAATCGATTGCCTTGAAGCGTTGACCGCGGACCCCGGTGATCTCGCTGCCCGGGGTGAGGATGAACGTATCGGCGTCCTGGCGCAGACGCACGTATTCCGGCTGACCAAAGTCGTGAGTCACAAACAGCGGCGAGCCGGGGGCGATCTGCACGCAGCGAAAAGGCTGGTGAAGAGTGCTGCCAGCCGCAAAGGCGGTAAAGCGGACGCACCCGGCCTGCGCATCCTCGACTGTTGCTACGTCGTCAAGGATGCACTCGGAGGCACTGAGCAGGTGCGTGTAAGTGGGACCGAGGACGGTGCACCGCGAGAGTGAGACGGCGCCCTCTGAAAACCCAAGTGCGAGATCGGCAAGAGCAAGCGGCCACGCGGACTCGGCCTGCGCCTCGCTGAACTGTTCGATTGCTGCAAGCATCAGCCCGTCGAGGGCGGCGTCTGGCGCGGTGTTCGCGACGTAGGCACTGAGTGCGTCGCTGAGCGCCGCATCTCCCGCGAGGGCGGTTGTAGCCAGCGGGCTCGTATCGAACTTGAGCGAAGCAGCCAGGCTGGCGGGGTTGAAGAGTGTCGGCGGTGAGGCCATGGGCGCGGTCGTCGATACGGCATGAGTGGGAATCGATTGAATGACGCTGTCTGTTGCGGTCAGCTGACTCACAACTCCGCCGTTGCGCGTGCGGATGGGCCCGGTGATCGAGCGCTCGATCGTTAGCTTAGTAACCGTGCCTTCAATCCAGAGTGTGGATGGGTAAAGAAGCTGGTTGTCGATCGCAGAGTCGAACAACGTGGGCGGTGTGTTCGCCGCGCCTGAAGTGCCGGGATCAAGCGTCACCATGCGGAGGTATACGGCATCGAACGTGCCTGAGAGAATGATGTCCGCGCCCGTGAACCAGAGGCCCTCGAGGATGAGGACGGTTGGAGTTCCGGTGGCGCCGCCATTGCCTGTAATGGTCCATGTCGTTGCGCCGGGGCCTGCTCCGGGCCAGCGAAGAACGGGCCGCTGACCGCTGGCTGCGGTGAGAGCTACGGTTGTTCCGGCTGGGACGGTGAGGGCCTCCGTTGGACCGGTGTAAGTGAGCGAATCGGTGAGGTCAAGATTAGCATCCGCCGCGCCCGCTGAGATAGCTGTGATCGACGGGTTGAGGCCGGGGCCGCCCGTGCCTCCGTTGACCGTGGGGTTGGGCGGGGGTAGCACGAGATTGGTAAGCACATCGTCGTTGTAGCCGCCCGCTCCGATTGCCATCAGGAGACCAAAACTGTAATTCACGGTGATGGCGCCAACAGGCTCGCCGGCAGGAAAGCTAAAGCGTCCGCGCTGAGGATGGATCGCCAGTGTGTTCACGGGGACGGGCGCACTGACGCCGCCTGCCATGAGGCCGACCCAAAAGGCTGCGCCGATGCCATAGAGATACTGCGGAGTGCCGGAGAGCAGGAGCTGATTCCAGAGAGTCTCGCGGATGGCGACGGGAAGCATCCACTCGGAAGGAGAGATCCAGTTCTCGCCCCAGAATTGATTTGCGGTTGCGGAGGTTGCTGCGCGTTGCGACGGAGCGAAGAGCGGGATGTCTCTTCCTGACGGGTCAAATGTGAAGCAAGGCGCAATACCTGCGGCCGCGCCCGTGCTCGCCACAGGAGTTGCAGCTGCAATGGGAAAAGCTGTGAGCCACCATAGAAAGACGCCAAGGTTGCGGATGTCATACCAGCCGAGCGATTCGACGGGCTTGCGCAGATCGGCTGTGTATGAAAACTCGCCGAACGCGGTGCCTGTGTTGCTGGCCGCGTAGCGATTGCGCAGATCGGCAAAGCCTCCGGCGGGCGTTCCGCTGTAAGCACCGATGAGGCCTTCAGTCACCTCCAGCGAGTTGTCGGTAAAACCGATGGGACCGGAGATGGGATTCTCAATCTGATAGCTGAGCGGCGGATCGAACTGGTGGCGGGTGCGGCCGAGGCGGCGGAAGAATTCCACGCATCGCGCATCGATAGTGGCGATGTCTGCAGCCAGTTCCTCGAGGATGCCGAGGGTTCCTGCGCGGCGACGATAGTAGATGGTCTTGGCCACATCAATGCGCTGGGCGTCCGCGTCGAGGCAACTTACGATGCGCGTGGCCACAAGGTCGCCGATGTAGGGGATAACCCAGTCGTCGCAGAGTTCAATGGACTGATTTTCAGAGAGCCGGTCAATGTTCTGGCGAACGACAGCAGCCTGCGCGCCGATACGATTGACCATCTCGCGAAGAGGCCCGTTCGCGCCGGGCGTGGGGCCGGCGTCGAGCGTGCGATAGATCCCCGGGATCAGCGCCCACAGGCGCTCAGCGTACCACTGGGCATATCCGTCAGTGATCATGACTCTTCCTTTGCCGGTGCAGCCGCGCGTCCGAGTTTGAGAGTGGCCAGGGTCATCGTGTCTCCGTGCTGAGCATCAGGTCTACGGGAGCCAGGGAGAAGAAGCAGCCTTCGCCTGGAATGTGCAAAGGTCCGAGGTCGATGCTGCTGCCGATAGTAAAGGTGCTGGCGGCGACCGCGATGACTCCAGGGATGATTTGCAAGGCGGCCTCGATGTTGCTGTCGAAGAGCGACTGTCCGATCGCGATCTGTGGCGGCGAGAAGACGCCGGTTGAAGGATCGCAGAGCGATGTTACAACCGCGGATTCAAGCGTGGGGATGTCGACGCCTGCGAGAACCACGAGTTGCAGGGTGAGCGTGACTGCGATCTCGGTTGCAGACTTAACTGTGACCGGGCGATTGGGATCGCCTGATGCATTCAGCAACGCTTGCACTGAGGCGGCGATGCCGGGCTGGCCCGCAAAGTACACCACAACGCCAGCGCGCTGATTGGCTGCGTCCCAGCTCCACTGCGCAGAAGCCATCGACACACCGGGCGCACCTGCCGCGATGGCCTGGTAATCGAAGACGGAGACGGCGCGGCCAAAGGTGAGCACTGAGCGCGGAGCAAATTGGCGGATCAACGATGCGGGGTCAGGATCGCTGCCGCCCGCGACCGCCACGGGGTTCACGACTGACTGCAGACCGGGGAAACTCTTTGCCGGCACAGTGAGCTTGTTCGCAGCGGGTGAAGACGCGCCGCCGCCGTAACGGTAAGTGGCGACTATGTTGTGGGTGCCAGTGGGCAGGAGCGCACCATTCACGCCGTCCCCGAAGTCGATGTAGGTATTCTGATTCGCATCCTGCCGGGCGACGAAGACGCGTGCGCTGGCCGACTGGCCGTAGAAGCTGGGAACTTCATCCCAGGGCAGACCGTTGACGGTAAGTGCGATGGTGCTGGCGTAAGTGGATCCAGACGCAAGGTAAGTGACTGGTGACTTGGCAAGCTTGAAGCTTTGTCCAGTCTGCGTGGAGTCGCCGCTGCCAATGATCTCGTTCTTGACGGTTTTACCCGCAGAGACCGGGAGCAGATCGAAGTACACCGTGATGGGCGACGTGAACGTTGGGTTGAGAGGCGTTGGCGTGGTGGAGGGCCAGTTGATGGAGAGGCTTCCGTTGGAGCCAACAGTGGCAGAAGCCTGCGCGCCGTTGCCTGCGGAGTCGGCGAGCAGAATGGGAGAAGCCCCTGGCGTGCCAAGAGGCGAGGTTTTGGGGAAGCTCGCGGGCTGGACTGGCTGAAGGTTCGCGGATGTGCCGTCCCATGCGGAGATCGGTTGATCGACAAGAACACCGGCTTCGACCCATCCGAAGAGAACGCTGATCGATGTGCCGGCGTAGATGATTGCGGATGAGACAGCGCTTTGGAGTTTGAGCTGTGTGTGCAGAACGGGAATGGGCGTGGGGGAAGGGCCGGCACTCACGTTCGTCGGGCCCCCGGCGGTGCTGGCGTCGCCAAGCACGTCCTGCGCGGAAGCGATCTGGATGGCCTGCGCAGTTGCGCCCGCAACAAAAACAACCCAGTCTCCGGAGTGGATCTGGCGCAGAAGTCCGGCCATCTGAATTGTCGTGGCGTAGGGGTCGATGCTCGCTCCGTTTACAGTCCAGAGCGCGGCGTTCTGATTCGCCTTCAACACTCGCGAGGTCGCCGCTGTTGTTAATGCTGCTCCAGGCTGCGTGACGTTGAACGTTACGGCAGTCTGCTTGCCTTTGGCTGTCGACTGCACGGCGGGTAGCGCGGAAACAGTGATGAGGTTGGGAGCAGCGTTGGTGTCGCGTGGGCTGAGAAGAAGCTGCATGCCGCTGGTGATCGATTTGACCGCTCCGTTGAGCAGCAGGGTCGAACCGCCGTTGAGCAAAGAGGGAGGCGGTGTAGCCGCGACCCTGGCGGGAAGACCGACGGTGGTTGCGGGGTGCAGCTCGAAGCTTTGCGGGGTTTGGCCTGGGCCAGGCTTGCTTTGAAATTCGAGACCGTCAGGCAACGTTATCGTCTGAGAGCCCACGACGGTGGGAGCGAGCAAAGCCGCGACGAAGCCGGTGGCTCCTATGGTGGGTCGCGGCGTATAGCCAAGCAGGTTCACAAGAGCCGCTGGTGTCGGCGGCAAAATGCAGGTGCGGAGATAGTCTTCGTTCGCGATGCGCTGGTTGTAGAAGGTGAGGATGTCGGCAAGGAAGGCGAACCACTCGACCATCATGACGGCGAGGTCAATGACGGAGGGGTCGGAGTCGATGCCGCGGCCGGAGTTCCACGGAGGAAGAGAAACCTCTTCCGGAAGCGGGGTCAAAAGGGCTGTGCGGAAGCTGTTGAAGTCGCCCGCGCGGAAGACGATCTGCTCTAGACCGGGGAGGTTGCTGATTGCCGGTGCAGCGTTCGAATCGCAGGGGCAGATCAGGGTGGTGGTTGCGGCCTGCGTGGGAGAACCTTTTGCGGCGCGGCTGCTGGCGCGGTTGCTGGCACGGCTCTTGCTTGCTTGTGTCATCGGCCCCCCTCCGCAATCACCCGAAGCGTGCCGCGCTCGGGGTAGCTGGGATCGTTCTCGATGCGAAGAATCTCAGAGGTTCCGAGAGGAAGTATGTCGGGCAAGGTTCGAAATACATCGCTCGCGCCGCGGCGTCGATATTCAATGTCGAGCACGCCATTAACGCCGGGGACTGATTGTATGGCGGCGTCGAGGGCGCTTCGATAGAGCGGAGTGCCGAAGGTGAAGGCATCCGAGTAGAAAAATCCGGCGCTGCCGTTGGGGAGTTTGGCGTTGGCAAGACGAGCGAGCACTCCGGCCTCCACGTCACTCTCAAGCCAGCCTGTTGCGGCGCAAACCGTGACGACCAGGTCGAGCGCGACAAGCGTTGACGGGGGCGCGTAGGACTCGTAGCCGGCAAGCTTGCGGCGATTGAGCAACTCAACGAGCGAAATCTGGTTGACTTCGGTTACGGGCGCGTTGCCACGCGGATCGGCAGTGGTGAAGACGGTGAGCCAGCTACCAGTCCAGCGAAAGGCCGTTCCTGCGCTCAAAACCCACGGCAGAGTTTCGGCAGCCTCAACGTAATCCTCGGGCCGCACGGCACGGTACTGCACAAAGCGAAAAGCTTGCGGCGCCATCCGCTGTATGTGCAAGGCGGTTTCCTGATCTGCACCATTGGTGACGATGAATGGGTTGCGCACCGCAGCCAAATAGACCGAGGCAGACGAGTCCACAGTGTGAATGGCCTCGGCCGCAACATTTCCAGTGGCTCCGAGGCCGATCCTGTAAGTCACGTCGTAAACGTCGCCGTCATTCGGTGGCTGTCCGAACCCTTCGAAGCCGAAGCGGAGCGTGCCGCCCTGGTCGCCGTCGTACTCCCATTGAATGGATTGGCTGGGAAGGCCCGCCTGCGTGGTGTTGACGAGCCGCCATGCTCCGGGATCCACCGTGTAGGCAAAGTCGATGGGGGTGGAGTCGAGCAGAGTGGTAGTGAACTCAAACGTCTGCGGCTCTGGAAGCCGGCGCGAAAGAATGATCTCCGGCAGCGGCTTGGCGACGTCGGGGTCAACAACGGTGTTTTGCGCAGAGCCCGGCGGAAGCCACGTGAGGCGAGGCTGCGATTCGACGAAAAGGGTGGTTCTGTTTCCCTGTGTTTTCGAAAGCGGATATCGGAAAACCCAATTGGGAGTGTCGGCCGTTCCGTCGGGACCAAACCTAGCGATAGCCGCAGGAAGCGCCGACTGCGCCTTCGGCGCAGTGCCCACGACGAAAGACTCGCTGAAGCGCTGGCCCTGAGTGGCTTGTAGCAGGTTGCCATAGACAATCGTGTTGGTGAGATCGTGATCGCGTTGAGTTGGGTTGGTCCACTGGATCCATGTGACGAGCGTGGGCAACGGACCACCGACGGGATAGATCTCATCGCTGAGTGGCGCGGTTTTAGCGGCGATCAAGTAGACGATCTCGCGAATGCTCTCGCCCGGCAGATCGGTCTGAATCAGCAGAGGCAAGCCGTCGGGGAAATCGAAGCCCTGCCCGAGGATGTACATGCCGTTCGCGCCACACGGGAGGCAGCGACCGTTGTCGTCGAACCAATAAGGCTGGATGCTGTTCCATAGCGGCGATACGGTGTACTTCGTGGTGTCCGCAAGGCCGGTGCCGATCTCGAATGGCACCTTGACTCCGCTGGGTGAGACGGCACTCACCAGTGATCCTGCGGGGACCGAGGCGCCAACCACCTGACATTGAAGAATTGTGGATGCTGATAGAGTCGGAGCGGGCTCGTAATCCACCAGTCGCGCCATGCTCACCAGGGAGCGACGTTGCGTTGCAGTAAGAAGCGCAGACTCCGCGGCGACGCGATCCTGCAGATAGCTCAACTCGTCTGCTACGGCGGAGAGCGCCTCCATGAACATCATGCCGAAGTCGGCTTCTGATCGCTCCTGCCACGCAGGGTAACGTTGCGTCGAGAATTCTTTGAGGGCCTGGTTGAAGCTTTGAAAATCCTTCGCAAGATAGTCAATGGCAGGCAGCGGTGGCTCGGGCGCAGCACAGCATGCAGGCGTGGTGTCGCAGTCAAAATCTGAGGGGCATAGCACCTTGAATGAAAACGGCGCGCTCATGTACATCGGGTCAAGCGGAGCGCCGGTAATTGTCAGAGTGTAGGTGGAGAAGTCGCCTGCAGTGCTCACGTTCACGGCAAGAATCGGATTGCCGTTTGCGTCGACCGTCCAGCCGACAGCGTTCTGAATGGGGCTAACCGTGATGCCGGTGATGCGGTCGCCTCCTGCGATGGTTGCAGCGATGCCCGCAACGTTGACGTTCACGGCATTCAGGAAATGGATATAGAGCGTGGTTGCATCAACGGCCTTCAACTCGATGAAGTCGATGCCATTCACGGTCGTCGACTCAATGACGAGTTGAAGACGGTTGCGCGGTTCTGTGAGGTTCGTAGTCATATCAACCTACTGGTACCTGCGTCTTCATTACGGTCTGGGTTTCGATCAGAACGTACGTGATCTGAATCGAGATCGCGGAATCGGGCAGCGGTGGACCTGGGACGGGCGTGCCGCCGGTAGTGGAGGATGCGGTGGCGACGGTGACGTCCTTTACGGTGATCTGATCGCCAAGCCACTGATTGAGGGCTTGTGTGACGATGAGTTTGGTTGATGCTGTGAGCGAGGAATTCATGGGCGCAAAGAGCAGTCGGCGCAGGCCGGCGCCGAATGTGGGAAGACACACGCGCTCGCCGGGGTCGGTGAGAAGGACCTGGCGAATCATCTGGTCGACGTGACTGGCGTAGTCAGTCTGCGCGGCTTGTCCTGAGGCCGCGTCGATTGCGAATGGGTACAGAATGTCGCGACGGATCATTGATTCCTCCGCGTGCCGCACATGACGTGATTGGCGAAAAGAAGCAAAGTCACAGGCCCTCCACTCTGGGTTGCGTCTGGAGAATCAGGGCAACGCCTTGCGGCGCTTGCGTGGCGGCGAGACAGAGCCCTACGCTGGACTCGTTCAAAACGAAGTCGCCGCCGGCTTGCACGCGGGTTGCGGTCGAGACCCACTGCACAGTAATGCAGGGACTGTAGTCCGGACCGATGGCGAAGGGACATCCGCCAACAACGAAGGTGTCGGATCCGCGCAGGATAGGAGACTGAGCGAGTGCGCGCGATTGGCCGGGGATCGCCGTAATGGTGCCGCCGTGCGGGCACATCATGGTGCTCGAAACCGTAAGCAGCGCGGGCATCTACATTACCTCCATTGCGCCATCGTTCACGCTCACGCTGCTTGTGCCGATAGCGACGGAGTTTGATCCTGAAGTGCTGGTGACGCCATTCGAGTCGAGCACTACGGTGTTGTTTTGTGCGTCGGTAAGAGTAATGCTGGACTGGTTGTTGTCGAATGCGATTGACCCTGCTGAGGCGATGATGCTTTTGACTGAGGCGCTCGCGCTTGACGGAAGATCACCGGAGGTCCAGTACATACCCACCCAAATGGGGTAAGACGTATCGCCCCCCTCAAACTCGATCCACACGGCGCTGCCGACTTCAGGCAGCATGAGAAACCCGACTTGCGGACCAGCATAGGGAACGCACGGCATGCACCATCCCGTTGCGGAACCGCCGGGAAGAACGTTAGGGACGGATGCCTTGATGCGCCACGTGGAGTCGTCAACATCGGTGACGATGCCACGATACTTGCCATAGAAGCGATTGCGCACCCGATCCATGAGTTCCAGCAGAAGCGGATCGCTCATAGTCCTCCTACCCCGGACGACATGCCCGGCGATGCGGGTGCACCGACAGCGTTACGAAACAGCACGAAGTCCATGATGTGTTTCTCCATGGTGATGTGGTGGCGAACGCTCCAGACGAAATACTTGCCGGAGTGGAGCGACCCCGCAGCATTGAGTTGCGCCACAGTGCCGGCGCGCAGGATGGAACCAAGGCGGTTCACGTCGGTTGAGCCGGCGCATCGCACGAACCAGCCTGATTCGATCAAGACCGACTTCGAGCGCAGGGTGAGCTCTTCTCCATCGTTCACCGTTGCTGTCAGCAGCGAGGTCACAGTGGTGCCGGCAAAGTCGGAGAGGCCCTGTGCATCAAGCAGCGCGAGGCCGGAATCGCTGGTGGTTCCTCCTGTGCCGTCCGCGTCGCTGTCGGTGAAGAGTGTTTGCTTGGCAATGTTGGCTGAGGGGCGCAGGATGTCCCAGGTGATGTCGACGGAGTCGACGGTCGCAGCCGCGGCATCGTTCAACGTAAGCGTGACAACCGGATCTCCATCGAGCGAGGGCAGCGCGAAGTACCCCGTGCGCACGCCGGGCGTATCCGTGCAGAAAACGCGGAAGAGCTTACCGTTGCGACGGGCGAGAAGGCGCAGGAATTGGGCATCGGTGGCCCGCTGCATCAAGGTCGCGCCATCGGAGGTGTGCGCCGGGGAATCGTCGTCGAGATTGGTGGGGTCGGGAGTGAAGCCGTAATCGCCAAAGATGCTGTTTGCAACGTCGCCGTCGGTGAGGTCGACCCACTCACGAACCTGCTCGTTTGTGTTCATCAGCCAGGTTGCATCTTGCCCCCACACGCGCAGCGTGCTGGCCACGGTGCCGGTGTCGAGGTGCGCTGTTTGAGACAGCACGTAGCCGTCGAAAAGGCACTGCTGATTTCCATCGGAAGCGGTGGCGACAATGGCCACATTCGAGAGCGGCGCAAGGCGCGAATCGTTGACGACGTCATAGTCTCCCGTGCCGGTCACGTTCACCGGCAAGGTCAACGAGAAGGCGCCGGGCGCGTCCAAGTTCTCTTCTACCTCAAGCTGGTTGAAGATGCCCGCGAGGTCGTCGGCGGCATTTCCTCCAATCACAATGGAGAAGCTATAGTTCAACTATTCCCTCCCCTCGGGATGCCGACGATTGGACGGGCGATCAGAGCGGTGGCGGATGGCGAGTTGTTGGCGTCACAGAGCTGCCAGAAAAGTGTCGCGTCGTTGAGGTAACGCGCGGCGATGGTGTCGAGACGATCGTTTTGCTGCACGGTGTAGTAACCGACGAGCGCAACCGGCCTGGTGGGCGGAAGAGGCAGGCGCGTTGCTGTCACGGTTTGGCCGTTTTGCAGCGTGACCGAATAAGTGCCGAGTTGGTAGTAACGGCTGTCGCTGGCGAACATCTTGACTCCTTTCGTCGTGGACATGACTGTCAGAATGGCAGCATGCCTGCTATCGATTCCGCACTGTTTACGAGGTTGGTAACCGCCAGCGCTTCACGCAGGGTCATCGAATAGGTTGAAGCTGCGCGAGCGAGCGTACCGGAGGCGCCATGGATGAATTGCAGTTCGGGTGCCGTCAGAACCTTGAGGCCGATCTGCGCCGAAGCGTGGACAGGGTTGAGTGTCAGGGAATCGTACAGAGTCTCGGTGATGGTCAAGGTATCGACCCGAACGGGTGCTATGCGGCCCGGACCCCAGATGAAAAAGACGATCGGAAGATCCCCGGCCGGCACGACGGATGCTGTGGTGACGCCCAGTGCGCTTCCAAGTGAGCTGATCGCGGCGGAAACCGCGCCGACCAAGCCGCCACCCGCGGCTGGGACAGGAAAGAGGAGCATCTCGAGCGCGGCAAGGCGCGGATAAACGCCGCTTACCTCAGCAATCTGCGCGGCTCCTGGAGTTTTGTCGGCAATGGTGTCATTCGAATCCATGACAAGGTTGAAGGAAAACGCTTCTTCGGGAGGCCCAATCACGGCAAGCGGATTACTTGGACTTTGACCCGCAGTGTTTGAGCCACCCGCCTGTGCCGGCGTCCAGGTGTGAGTCATGGTCTCGGGGTTGTACTGGAAAAGAATGAGATTGGGAACAGGCAGAGGGAAGCTGTTGTTGTACTGAATGAAAGCGCCGCGGAGATAGTTTCCAGCCATGGCTATCTACCTCCCAAGTGGATGAGGAGCGCGCTCACGATGTCGTCGGCGAGCCGCGCAACTCCCTGGCGTCCGGCAATGTCATTGAGATCGACAGCGAGTGCATCGAAGTCCGCACTCTTGAATGCCGTGTCGTCGCGCGTCGAGGCGGCTGCGAGGCCTGTGCCCACACGCTGCGCCAGATCACGGGCCTGCGCGGCATTCAAGCCGGGTATGTCGAGCACCAGTCGATCGATTGAGATCTCGTCCATTACCGTGAGATTTCCTTTCGAGGAAAGAAGCTTTTGCCGGCGCGTGTTGGTGAATTTCTCGAATTCATTTTGTACCTAGATTCCTTTTCATATGCGCGGCGGTTTGGCGAACGGTTGACGCAGGCGCAGGCCCTGTTTGCCGAACTCGCGTGCGGCGGCGAGCTCAATGTGCTTCATCGTGATCTTTGTCGCTTCGCTGCGAGCGAGGAATGCTGCGCCCAGCGCGATGGCCTTGATTTGCGCGCCGTTGAGTTCGACGTGTGCGGCGAGCCCGTGAAAGTCAATCTCGCCGAGGATCTCCTCGCCCGCGGGAGAGCTTGGGGGCAGAGCCTTTTGCCAGAGGTTAAGTCGCTCAGGCTGTCCGGGAGGAAGGAAGTCGCAGACAAAGCGAAGACGGCGCAGGAATGCAGTGTCAAGGTCATTCTTTCGATTGGTGGCCAGGATGGCGATGCCGTCAAACTGCTCGATGCGCTGGAGCAGGTAGTTGATTTCAATGTTGGCGAAGCGGTCGTGCGCTTCTTTGGCCTGAAAGCGCGAGCCAAACAGCGCATCGGCCTCGTCGAAGAAGAGCAGGCCGCCCGAGCGTTCGCAGGCATCGAAGACTTCGCGGAGACGCTTCTCCGTTTCACCAATGTATTTATTGACCACCCCTGCCAGATCGACGCGATAGAGAGTGAGATCGAGCGATCGTGCAAGAACCTGGGCAGCCATTGTTTTGCCCGTGCCGCTCGGACCACCGAAGAGTGCGGAGATGCCCTGGCCCAGGTGAGTAAGCCGGCTGAAGCCCCACTCCTCATACACCTCCCAACGCAAGCGAGCCTGGGACTCGAAGTCATGCAGCGCATGGGCTAGTTCCGGGGCCACGACGAGGTCATCCCAGGTGTATGGGCATGGCAGGATGTTGAGCAGATCGCTCGAGCGCGGGACGGATCGCGCGAGTGCGGCATGCATCGAGACTGTGCCGGGAGCTGTGGCGGAAACACGAATTTCAGCCGGGCTCAGGCGCTGTGTTCTCACCACCGAAGGAATCGGCGCGTCCGTCAAGTGGCGCCAGAGCTCGAATCGTTGTGCAGTCGGAAGAGGCGGCAACGTGGCGCCCCATGTCGCAGTCGATGGAATGGAACGCACACCGGAGATTGAAATGCGTGCGAGCCTCTGCAACTCTGCCCAGTCAGTCGAGGAAATGGCCTCTGGACTACGCCAGTAGAGAAGAGCTTGATGAGCGTGGGCCAGTCGCACTGTTTGGCTCAGCTCGTCGATGGGATTCGAGACAGATGTGGTGCGCGAGCCGGCCAGCAGCGCGGGAGTATTCACCACGAGCAAGGGCCTTCCCAGGCTGGCACTCAGCTGGGCCGCAAGAGTCTGGCGACCGGAGCCTTCCGGGCTCGCGAGCGCGAGTTCCGTGGGTGCGTGGGTGTCATCGTGTGCCTCAGCGTCCGCATGGATCGCCATCTGTGCCTGCAACTGGGCCAGCAAATTGGAGTAAAGGATTGGGAGTTTCGCAGTTGCCTCGGGCTCGATAATGGTGCACCAACGTTCAAGTGCGGGGTCGAGCCAGCGCTCTTCACGAACCGAGCGGACAAGAGCTTCGTCCGCCTGCCATGCGGTGGAGACGCGCCACGCCACTCCGTCGCTGAGGGTATGTGCAAGACGCCAGCGCACAATATTGGGCAGCGCCAGTTCGGCGGCCGATGCTTTGTGTGTTTCGTGGAAAAGACTCGTCGTCAACTGAAGGGTTGGGTTAGTGGCACGGGTGTCGTCGGCGAGATAAGCAAAGACCCGGCCGAGGTCGGGATTGATCTCGATGGCGATGAGCAGGCAAAGCAGGTCGCGCTCAGGACTCGAGAGGTCAAATAGTTCGACGAGGTGCTTCCAAAATGGTTCGGCGTCCAGAGTCTCGTCAGCAGCGAAGCTCGAACTCAAGAGGGCACAAGAAGCCGGCTCCGCGAGAAAGTGGCCGAATCGTTCCGCGCGGAGGTCGGGGCGGCTGAGGATCCGCTTCACTTCAACCGGGGTGATGGCGAGACCTTGATCGGGGCTGGTCTGGCCCTCACTCCAAAGCCGCTCCATCCATGCTGCCTGGAGCAACGCGTGAGCCCGAACGCGCGCCAGGATAGCGCCTGCGGTGCCACGCTCGGCGGCGTGGATCGGCACTGCTGCGGCTTCGAGAATGGAGGGCTGATTCATACGGGGATCTTTACCCACCATCCGGGCGGCGCCTCAATGTTGTGGGGGCCGCTGGTGACGCGGACGCGAACGTAGGCGCCCGGCGGCCACGGAACGACTGCGGGAAGCATGAAGGTTATGGTGCCCGTTGCGGCGTCGACCGTTGCTTCTCCGGGAGCGACAGCGCCTGCAATGGTGAGGTTGGTCGTTTCAAGCAAAACGGCAGTCGCACCGTCGACAAGGCCGTTTGCGCTCAGGGTGTAGACCTTTGCACCATCGGCCGCAAGAACAGGTTCGCCGGGGCCGATTCCGGTCACTGCGGGAGCAAAGATGATTGGCAGCGTGTTGCTGCGGAAGCCGGGGGTGGCTGCATTGCCGACGCACAGATACATCACGACTGGAAGCGGCGTTGACGCGACTGTCGTACCCGCTGCCGGTAGACCTGCGTAAGCGATTGGCATCTCGAGGACAAGCTCGTCTGCATCGCCCGCGGTGCCTGACGCTGACGTGCCGTAGGTACGAGTAAAGTTTACGGGCCACTCGGTTGCCAGGGTCGGTATCACGGTCGAAGAGAGATAGACCACGGCGGCGTCGGGCTGGTTGAGGCCAGAACCACGCACGCGCAGGGTTTGGCCTCCCATCACCACAGGCGCAGAGTTGATGGCCGTGGGTAAGGCCTGGCTCGGTAAGAAGGTGGGCGCTGCCTCGGGGCCGAGTGCCGCAGAGGGCGGAACGCGGTACTCCACCTGCGCGGCAAGCTCGAACAACTGCGGCTCCGGCAGCGGAACCGGCGCAAGCATGTTGAGGTCCGGCGCGACGCTGATGTTGACCTCGACAGGTAGACGCGCATCCGCGGGCGGCGCCTGCGGGGGCGCGAGAAAAACAACAGCCACGCGAAAGAGGGAGGACAGGCGGATAGGCACGGCGATGGCCTGCCACAGGCGGCTCATCTCCTCGATCGTGTCGGCCTCAATGGTGATGGTGAACTCAACGGTGTTGCTTTTGTAGATGGGGTTGGCGTGAAAGTACTCGAAGGCGATCGACATCAGAATTTGCTCGAGCGCCCAGTTGTTCTCTGAGAAGCTGGTCAGCAGGTACGAGAGGCTGAGGCTGAGAGGCTGCGATTGGTTCGGCTGCGCGATACTGCCCTGCACCGGCGTGTTGCGCCAATAAGGATCGCGGCTTACATGCAGCAGGTACAGATTCAAAACGGTCTTACCGTCGCCGCGCGAGACAGCGGGCATGAGACCGGAGACATCGTAGAGGAAGTGTTGATTGATGTACTGAGGCGAAGCCAGCACGGCTGCGTTCAGCTTGTCTATGAGCAGCTGCGTGATGGAAGACAGATCGTCGACGCTCCATGCCATGACGTTATCCCTGTACCAGGCCGTGGCTCCAGGCCAGTCCACGTGAGAGTGGCTCTGAGGCACGGCTCGAGCCGGAGCGTGGAGCGTTTTTGGGGCTGATGCCGGCAGGCGTAGGCTGCGAGCTGCGCGTGGGCGGCGCTGGCACACGGACTTCGATACTGCCGATGCGAACGCTGATGTCCGGGCGCCTCTCCGCCTTGGCACCGGTCTGCGTGTGGATCGCAGAAAGAGGTGAAGTAGCTTCTGATGAATCGGAGTGCGCAACCACGGATTTCAGTGGAGTGTTTTCATGTGGAGATAGGGGCTGCGTTTTGGCCCCCGTAACGATGTGCTCGCCCAGATTACTCCGCAAAATCGTTTCGGCCGCATACGCGGAAGATCGCTTCGCGGGGAAAGCCTGCACCTCCGGTGCGCTTGTGGTGGCGTCGACTTTGGAGTCCTCGAATCGTGCGCTCGTCTGAGTGCGACCCGGGGGCACGCGTTTCGCGGTTATACTCGCTGGCTGTGCGTGCTCTGGTTGCGAAGCACCGCCTTCCTCAACCCCAGTCGCGTCGATAATCTGAGGGATGGCGTCGAGGCTGGAGCGCGTTGCGGCTCCACGTTCGGCCGCGGGGCGGCGTGGGATCAGAGGCGCGACGGTGCGCGGAATCGGCTCGGCGAGCTGCCGGAGGTAGCTGCGCGCAGGTGTGGGTTTGCCCTTCATCGCGAACCTGCCTGACGAATAGCATCGGAATAGGCGAGTCGGCGAACCTGCGGCATCGCAAGAATGGCGGACTCTTCCCAGTGGTAGGTAGCTGCAATGGCATGGACCTCGTCGTGCATGCTCGCGGCTGAGGCACGGAGCTCATCAAGCACCAGCGAGGGGACGTGGAGCTGCCGGTTGAGGGCGGCTCCGCAGGCTGCGCAGACGCCATGGATGGGGCAGGAAACAGTGGGGGACATCGACTCCATTGCACGCTCGGCAGAGGCAGTTGCGCGCCGTGTAGGACGGCCACTGTCGATGCAACGTTCCGCAAGAAGCTCGTAGGGTTTCGGCGAGCGCAGCGCGAAGAGCTGGTCTGCGACGGTGGGGAGGCGGAATATTGTCCAGTCGCCGGCCTGATGATCCTTTTGATTGAGCTCAAACCAACCTGGACGCGTAGCACAGGGCTGGACGCGGCCAGGCATGCCGGGGCGCGCTTCGCTAAGCAGGTGCGTAATCGAAAAGTCAATCTCCATACGCTCGGTGCAGGCGCAGCGGAGGACGCAGCGGACTGTATCGCCGAAAAGAAAAGCACGCAGGCCGAGCAGGGCCGATTCAAAGTCGGTGATGGTCAGAGTGAGCCAGGCTGACATTTTGATTGCAGCGCCGGACGACTCCCCTGAAGCATGTCTAAGTTCCGCGAGTCGCGACAAGGCGTCGATGGCACATTCAAGCGTTGCTGCCTGCGCTTCACTGCTGCGCAAATCGGCGCGATTGTTGCGCGATTCACGGGCGCCGCCCTCGAGCAGGGCAAGGTCGTCGTGCCCGTTGGGTAAGCGGAAGCTGACTTCGAGGCCGCTGATGGGAAGCCGCATGGGCTAGAGCTCTTTCGGTTCGGTGAGCGTGAGGTCCTGCTCCCAGCCTTCGTTCTCGAGCTTGATGTGCTCGATTGCAATGGCGTTGGCGCCGGCGTCCAAATCAGGCAATGCCTGGTACTCGGAAACCCAGCAGCGGTGGACAAAGAATCGCCACACCGGCTGGCCCTCCTCGTTGAGCAGGTCGATGCGAATCTCTTTGCGCAAATTGGCCAGCGATGTGCTTGGTGAGCCTTTGTCGAGCACCTGCGCGTAGTTGGCCCAGGTGGCGAAATCCTGGTCCTCGGTAAGGCCGCGCTCCAGCATGATGGGGTCGTACTTGGTTCGACCCAGACCGATGCGGATAATGGGATCGCCCCCTGACTTGTACTCAATGGGCTCCGACGCACGCTTGATTGCGCCTACCTTGCTTACGGCGCAGACGGGCGACGTCGAGGTGCCAAAATACACAAGAAATCGGTACGCCTTATACGGGTCGTAGCGATTGATGTTCACGGTGAAAGGCTTTCCCATTCGCATCCTCCTAAAGCGGTTTGGATCTGATTCGGTCTAGCTCGGCGGGGCCCGGCGTCTCCTGCTTCAGGAAGTTTGGCCCGCGAGCTGAGAGAGCTTGATAACAACGAACTCCGCGGGTTTCAGCAGCGCAACCCCGATGACGATGTTGACCACACCGTTCTGCTGGTCGGCGGCTGAAGTGGTTGTGGCGTCGCACTTCACTTGAAATGCATCGCTAGGCGTTGCTCCCTGCAGTCCGCCCTGGTTGAAGAGCGAAAGCAGAAAGGCCTCGATGGTCAAGGTGATTGCGATCCATAGCGGCTCGGCATTGGGCTCAAATACCACCCAGGTGAGATTCGAAACAAGTGTCTGCTCAATGAACAGGGTCATGCGGCGAACGGGAACGTACTTGGACTGCGCGAACGCCTGGTTGCCGGCGACGAGCGTGCGAGCACCGTAAACCACGGTGCTGTTTGAGAAGGTGCGCATGCAGTTGATCGAGTCAAGATTCAGCACGCCTTGTTGTTGGTCGTTCATCACGCCGTTGGCTACCGGGCCAGTAGTTCCAAGCAGCGGTGTGCCGATTCCCGCGGGAGCCTTCCATACTCCGCGTGTGCTGTCTGTAGTGGCGAAAACCCCGGCCACGTAGCCGCTGGGCGCCACGCTGGTATTGAGGCCGCTGATGGGGTCGGTGGCTTTGAGGTACGGGAAGTAAAGGGCGCCGTTCTGGCTGGTCGGGATGTCGGCGATCAGCGTCGAGATGGGAAGCAGCAATGGGGTGCTCGGGTTCAGAAATGCCGAGGCCTGTGGGGGCGGATCGACAATGGCAAACGCCCGCTTGCGTTCGGCGAAAGACAGCGCGGCAGACAGAACGGTGTTATCCGTCACGGCTGGGACGAGGAGCAGATTGAAGATCGGCACGTTGTCCAGCGAAGAGTTTGTTTGGAATGCGCTGATGAAGTCCGCGGGGCTGAAGGATCCGGTGAAGCCCGCGGGGAGAACGCCCGGCACAGTGGGATAGTTGACCACGGTGCCAAGCGTAAAGTTGGCTGGTCCCGGGGGTACCGGGAGCGCTGGGCTAACGTAAGGAAACGCCGAGCCATAAGACGTCCCGCTGATCGGTTCAACTGTCACAAGTGTTGAGATTTTGTTGATGAGCTTATCGAGGCTCCCGGCGGCGCCCTGAGCGATTGTGATGTTCACACTGCGATAGACCTCGACACGCGTCCCATAGGTGATGATCAGGTCGAACGTGTCGTACACCGCCGGGGTTACACCGGTTGAGTTACGCAGATTTGTTATCGTCGCGGTCATTGGGACGATATCGCAAGGCTCGAGCGCGTAGAACTGCATGCCGATTCCGGGGGTGGCCGGATTAGGAATGATCCGGGCCTGGAACTGGAAGTCGTCGGTTTCATTTCCGAAAGACCCGGCGGACACGATTCCCACGAGGGCTTCGGGCTCCAGCCCGACAACATATGCGTTGCTTCCTCCGTTGAGGAAGAACGCGTAGACGGCTTGCGCCACGTCGGAGTCGACAAGGCCGCTGGCGTAAAGCCCTCCGAAATACGTCTCGTAATCGGTAAAGCTGCCAAGCAGAATCGCGGTATTGAATGTCGTTGTCTTCCACGGGTGGGTGTAGCCGACAAAGGCCGCGATTGAAGTGGGCGCGGGGGTGATTGTGTGCGTGTTGAGCGGCAGCTCCTGAATGTAGATGCCGGGATAGCTGTACGAGAGTGACATGGGAAAGCCTCGCGTTGAAAAGTCGGGAAGAGTTAGTTGAAACGTGAATCAGTTATTGCTCGAAGAACCGCGCTGCGAGATAACCACACGCTTGTTGCTTCTCTGGGGTCAGGACCACCCTAAGAAGAAATCAGAGTGGCGCTCGCCGAAGCCGCGGCGGACGAGCTCGCAGTCGCCCCTCCCTGCAGTGTTACGGTTCCGGGTGCGGGGAGTGCGCCGCCCGCAGGCGCAGTGAAGGTGACAAGGAACGCAAACGGGTTGCCTGCGCCCGTCAGCATCGCCAGGGTCACGTTGTCCTGGCTCTTGGTCCAGCTCGTGGTGATAGTGAACGTCGCCGCGGGATCGGGGTCGGGCACGACGCTGACGCTGATATTCGCAGCGTCGGCTGCGTCAGCGGAGTCAGCGGCAGCCAATGTGAATGCGGTCTGAGTGGCATCGGCTGCCTCGGGGACCGCGTATGTAAAGTCAGGACCGACAGACGTGTTTTGACTGTATTTCGCCGGCGCCTGGGGGTTGTTCGATTGCAGGTATACCAGGCCGTTGGCTGCTGCTGCCGTTGCGCCAAGTGCGTTGCCAAGCGTCGCCGTGGTCAAACCGGGGTAGACCTCGGTCGCGGAAACTGCAACGGTCATTGTCCCCGCGCTGGCGGAGACGTTCGAGATCGACACCTCGATTTCATTGCCCGTTGTACCCGCCGTGTTTGCGGTGATTGAAAGCGCGGCGCTGGGAGAGGCCGCTGTGTCGGGAGTGAGCAGACCCTGCGTCACAAGGCGCTGAAGTAACTGCTGAATTAGCCCGCTGTTCGCCGCGTAGTTAGACCACGAGGAGGCGTCGGGCCCGTTCAATCCAAAACTGATGGCAGAGAGGGGAATCTCCTGCTGGTTTGAGTTACCGTCGAGAAATGAGACGGGACCGGTCGCGAGTGCCTTGTATGCCATGGCGGTTCTCCAAGAATTGGGGGTGAAACACGGGGAATGCGGTGAATGAGTCGATGGGTCGGTGTGCGCTGCGTGAACGTTTGACCCGGAGGGAAGGTCCGAGCGTTGCCAAACAGATGGATCGGGCCGAATTTCAAAGCCCGTGAGGGGAGTCGGCTTCAAAACTTCAGAGATCGCCGGGCTATAACCCGTCGTGAGATCGGAAGTGTACGACTTTGCCGTGCCGAAAGCTACGGGAAATTTTAACTAGGAAAAAGTGGCCAAATTCGCGATCTGTCGCCGATATCAGGCCAATGCACTCATCCAGACCGCGATCTCGCTCGGCGCAGTGGTTCAATAAGGGAGACGACCAAGGTGCAGCAATCCAGTTGGCTGTATTGTCGCCATGTCGGACAGTGAGCGAATTTGCTGCAAAGCGTGCCTCGTAAAGAAGTGGCATTTCGGCTCAAAAGTTCAAGATGCTGACCCCGGATAATCGCCCGTTCTCAGAGATCAGTATGACTGGTTGTCGCGTCAAAAAGGCTGATCCGACATCAGCCAGCCGGGACTGCGTCAGTGTAGATTGTGTAGTTTCGTCATTTCGCCGGTGCGATAGGTCTGCCGGCAAATGGAGCGAACGCGAGCGGAAATCGAGCCGGAAATTTCGCCGCGAGCGTACCGCAATCTTCCGAGGGAAGCCCAATAGCGAACTGTTTGCTTCTGGCACACATCCGGCACACAAAACGGCATTGAAAGTGCGAATTTCCTGAGTTTTTCCAAGATTTGCATTGATCAACGCAAATCAGTGAACCGCCTTCGCGAAGCTCGAAGATCTTGAATGGGGTAATAGGGCTCGATTCAGCCAGGCCATTTGAACCCTGCACGGCAACACATATATAAGGATGGAACTCGTTTCCGCGCCAGCGAAAGAGAAACATTAGAAAAATGTACCTAAACGATTGAAATAGAAATCTTTATTAAACACGTAGAGGACGCCTTGCCGGAATCAGGTTAGTTAACCGCAAAGAGCTTGAGTCGCTCTTTCATAGCCAATTCGTCGAACACGCGTGCCGCTATCGGGAAGCAAACGACGAACAACCAAACAGGATTCTGGCTCCCGTTGCTAAACATTACGATTCCAACAATCCAGCCTCTCAGGAGTTGATCTGTCAGCGATGTTCTGGCACTATGAACTCCAAAGTGATCGGACCGCTATGCGAATCGCGTCTTCCCCCACCCTTCGCATCGCCACCGGTTTGCTATTGGCCGCCCTGCTGAGCATTGTCGGGTATCGAGTCTTCCGGCAGTGGTTCTCTCACGGTCCAGAGGCGCTGCTGCAGCGAGCCGACGATCTATCGTGGCTCAACAGTTGGATCCAGGCAGAACCCCTCTATCGGCAAGCCGAACAGAGATTCACCCAGCGGCTTCAACTCTCAAAGGCTCTCTACGCGAGAGTGAGCCAGATACCCGCGCATAGCGAGTCTTCAACATCCATCCCAAGCCAAATTGCGCTTCTCAGGGCGGATCTTGACCTGCCGGAGGCGAAGGATCCGGAAACACGTCTTCGCATCTTGACTATTCTCGGGATGCTCGAAGTGAACTACGACTCCGGGATGGCGCGCCAGACTTGGGCGGAAGTCGGATCATTGGCAGACCGGCAACACCACTACTTGTTGGCGGCGCGTGCAATCGGTGAGCAGGGAATTGCGGCATACCTGCTCGGCGACATCACAACGGCCAAAAAGGATGTGGTCAAAGCCTGGACCGTGGCGAAAGCGCTCGACCCCGGCGCCCATATCCGATACGCGAGCATGTACGGGGTCGGCCTGGTCGAGATGCACAAATATCAAGAGGCTCTCGGTCCGCTGGATGAGGCGATCAAAGTTGCCGGCAAAACTCGCGGGGCTGCATACCCTACAATTGCCATCACCGCGAAGATTGAGGCTCTCAGCGGTCTCGGACGAAACAACGAGGCGCTCGCTCTAGCCGCGGAAGAGTTGCGGATGGTCTCTGCTTACCATCTTGCTGGACATCTCTATGAGCTCTATCAAACGAGAGCGGGCGTATACCAACGAATGGGTCAATGGGATCGCGCTATTTCCGACCTCACGCTCTCTTCCCAGTACGCAAATCAGACTCGTGGAGATTCGGCTGCTACGAGTTTGCCGTGCGGAATCGCAATTCCCACGCCGTCGTGGATTGGCCCGACTGCTCGGCGATCGCGCGCAATCTTACTGTTGAGGTCTGATCAGGAAACTCGGCCGGGGCATATCGAAAGGTTTTCGCCGCGATAGGAACAGCAAACGGTCTCACTGGCTGATCTGCGGGGGATGACGATTTCTCCGTGACCTCCAACATCCGATTGTCGCTGGTCAGTTCATTGAAATAGAAAGGATTATCCGATTCCGGCGCACCCAGTAGCCACGGCCCATATGAATACGCAATCCTAGCGTTGCCGCTCGGCTCGGATCGGAGTTGCATCCCGTACTGCACTGTCAGAACGTCACCACTCTGCCATCGCCGGTGAACTTCTAAGTAGCCGCTATCAACAGTGGCCTGGATCGCGATGCCGTTGAGTTGTAGATTTAAATTCTCGGCCCACTCCGGCTTACGGATACGCAACGACGTGGGTGCTTCTCCAGCTGAACCAATCGTGATTTTGACCGTTCCATCGTGGGCAAGGGAAGAAGTTGCCGATACCGAAAGGATCGCGTTTTCCATCCTGCCATCGACCGGAAGATCGAAGTTTACCGCGCCATCCTGACTTCGAAACGCACTTCTATAGATGTCAGGAAAACAGCGAAGGCCGTGCAGCGTACAGCACCACCAGGCCCGTGCCGAACCATTGGCAGGCAGCCCGGTCTCAGAGTACAGGCGATGCCCAAAGTCTCCGGTCGCAAACTGGTTGAACGCGAAGTCGTTGAAGACCGTGCGCTCTGCCATTGCCAGGTACCTGGTCCTAACGGTCGCCTTCCAGAGCGAGAGACTTAGGCGCACCCAATCCGCCTCCGCACAGCCTTCGGTGCGGTGTCCGTTCGGGCTCCAGCCCTCGGGAACGCCGCCGGTGACGAGTAGATCCTCTGACTGGGCCACGTCTTGCCAGGCTGCCTCGCACTGGCGCAGTAAGCGGGCGTCCTTGGTCGCTTGGTATAGATCCACTACTCCACGGAGACTGGCCAGGTAGCCATGTACATGATCGCTGGGACGGCGCTCAATAACCGCGGCAATTTGCTCGGCGAGCTTTCGGTACCGCTCATCGTGGGTAACCATGTACAGGTTGGCCAAACCTTCGGTCTGCTGCATCCAGCAGATATAGCTTGATGCGAAGTGCTGCGCGCCAAACGCGTCGCGAGTCTCCTTGGAAAGCATTAGCGGGCCGACCCGCACCAGAAAGTCTCCCAGACGCCTGCATGCCTCCAGGACTGCTGGGGATGGCTTTAATCGGTAATACTCAATCAGGCCAACCAGCAGCCGGCCGTTGCCCCATAGCAGGTCAAGGTCCTGATCGGTCGGCCGGTCGAAATGGAAGGTTATACCGAAATACCCTTCGGGCTTTTCGAGGGCGATGGCCTTGTTCACCAGCGCATCCAAACCCGAAAACTTTGTGCCAAAGACCTGGGCTGCGGTGGCGAGTGCTCCAATATAACGGCCGGACAGATCACCGCTGTACTCGGTAAATCGGCGCTCCGGTACAGGACGGACATCGGCCAGCAAGAACTCCTCCGTGTACGCCGGTAAGGCTCCCGAGAGCACCCTGCGCAGCGTGAGTTCATACCGCTCGTGCAGCGGGCTGTTAATTAATGGCGGCTCTGAAATGTCCGTGGATTTTTCGGGAGCTAGTGATGCGAGGGAGAACGGAGCCAACGGAACCAGTGCAGCGGTCTTCACGAAATTTCGACGGTTCAAGGTAAAACCTTTCTCGACTATGCCGAATGTTACCGTTCGTTATTCGGCGATCCGCATCCCTGCCCACTCGATCCTGGTAACAACAGGAACCGGGTAAGAGTTCAGGGGCTTGGAAAACTGTGATCTCACCCTATTCCGTTAATCTACTATCGTCAAAGATTCAGAAAGAGACCTGCGGCCCGGCGACAAGCCGCACCCGGAAGAGGCGACTGGAGTTAAGGAGCAGAACCGGCTGCGGCGAGCTGAAAAATGGCCCAATAGATAGCACGATGGGTGCCATTCAATGCCCCTGTTAACAGCGGAGCATGTCAGGCTTCGAGGAGTAAATCCGATGATGGAGGAAAACCAAAACCCACTGCGTGTCGGCTTGTGCGGCATCGGGCTCGAGGCCTATTGGCCTCAATTCGATGGTCTGCGCGTCCGCCTTGACGGCTATGTGCGCCAGATTGGCAAGCACCTTGAAAAGACTGGGGCATCTGTAGAGTTCCTGGGCATGGTTGACAGTCCCCAGAGCGGGCGTGATGCGGGGCATGCCTGTCTACGCGCAGACGTGGATCTGCTGATAATTTACGTAACTACTTATGCGCTCTCAAGCACCGTGCTGCCGATGGTGCAGCGCGCAAAAGTTCCAGTATTGGTTCTGAATCTGCAGCCGCAAGCAGCCATAGACTACGACGCATTCAACCGCTTGCCGGATAGAACGGCGATGACCGGGGAATGGCTGGCCTTCTGCTCATCTTGTTCAGTGCCTGAGATCGCCAATGTGTTTTCGCGAGCCGGTATTGCCTTCAACCAGGTGACAGGAGTATTGGGGGACGAGGCGGTCTGGAGTGAAATCAATGCGTGGATACAAGCCGCCCGTGTCAAGAAGGCGCTCGCCGATAACCGTCTTGGATTGCTCGGACATTATTACAGTGGGATGCTCGACATCATGACGGATGTCACGCAAGTGTCGATCTCCTTCGGCTGTCACATCGAACAACTTGAGGTCGACGAACTGAGCGCAATCCGTGGCACTGTAAGTGAAGCCGAGATCGCAAAACGCATCGAGCTATTTCGCAGTCACTTTGACGTTCAGTCCGATTGCGCGCAAGAAGAATTGGCGCGCGCGGCGCGTACCTCCGTCGCCCTGGATCAGTTCACCACAGCGCACGACCTGCAGTCTCTGGCCTACTACCACATGGGCAGTGGAGTGCCCGCGAACGAGGATACGATGAGCTCGATCATCCTCGGGACCTCACTGCTTACTGCACGCGGAGTTCCCGTTGCTGGCGAATACGAAGTCAAGAACGTTCTCGCAATGAAAATCATGGACTGCCTTGGCGCAGGAGGATCTTTCTCCGAATTTTATGGGTTGGACTTGAACGCTAACCACGTTCTGATGGGCCACGATGGGCCTGGACACATAGCCATTGCCGAGAGCAAAACAAAAGTACGTCCGCTCGCCGTCTTTCACGGCAAAGTGGGTCGTGGATTGTCTGTTGAGATGAGCGTGAAGCACGGCCCCGTAACTCTGCTGTCTATCGTCGAAGACGCTGCACACGGATTCAAGCTGCTAGCCGCACATGCTGAGTGCGTTTCAGGCGAGGTGCTGCACATAGGCAACACAAACAGCCGTTATCGATTTCCGATTGGCGCGCGCGGATTCGTAGAGGCCTGGAATGCGCAAGGCCCGGCGCACCATTGTGCGATCGGCATAGGGCACCTATCTGGGTGTTTGAGCAAGCTGGCGCAACTCCTGGGCATTCCGTTTTTGCAAATATGTTAGAACGTGCTGGCCGCCAGCGAAGCTGAGATAAAGCTCGCTATTTCCGTGCGCCACATCCATTTCTACACAAGCGTGTTCATCCTGTGGGTTCATGTGCAAATCCACAGCAATTGGCTTGTGGTTAACCTCCGCTCTGACCTGCGGTGAGCCGAGAGGTATTTGCGGTGAGAACTCGAGGTTAAATGGCCTGCCTGCATTATTAATCCTAAGAACGAAGCCGTCCTTGGCGCGATGCAATGAAAGCCCGATTGATACATCGGATAGCCAAATATTCGTGACCGACACGTCGTTCCACTGAGGAGGCAAATGTGGTGCAAACCTGATCCTTCGGTTGACGGAGTCCACTTCCAATCCGAGCAGTCCGTGAACCGTCGAGTCAAAGAACCCAGCGGAGGACCAGGTTTGTTCGGGTACTGATTCGATCTGTGGACGATAGGAATTACCGGTGAGAACTTCATGCACATGTCCCAGAGAATCCAACGAGAACAAGGGCAGCATGGAACTCCAAATCTGTAGCGCCGTTGCCGGGCGGTGAGCCGACCAAAATGCCATTGCAACCTCTGCGGTGCCGATTGTAAAGACACTTCCTTTTGCATAGGACTCAGGATCAAAGCCGGCCGATCCAGCGCCAACCGTACGCGTTCCCCAGTCGGTCTGGAAAGACGATGTGGCAAGCTGATCGAGTATGGTCTCGCTCTGTCGAGGAGAAAAGATGTGCAGCTCGAGAGCTCCCGCCGGAGAACTTCGCCGCTCTGGCAGCGCTTTCCCCACGCTGGTGTGCCCCGGTATCCAAAAGGATTGTTCGCTATTCCAATAGAGACCTGCAATCGCGCCGAGGGCCTTCGAACCTGCTTTGCGTGCTTCTACTCCTTCGGAAGGGTGGTTTGTCAGAGCGGCGAGACGGGCGAAGGCTTCTGCGGCCGAAACCCAGCTTGCAGAGAGACCGAGATCATCCGACTCGCGATCCTGCTCATCCCCCCCCATACGATCTGGAGGAATGCGCGGCAACCCGTTATCCGGGTCAATCAAGGAACGGCAATATGCATAAGCGGCTTCAATAGCGCTCCAATGATCGACGGCGAACGCCACATCTCCACTTGAGGTCACATATCGCTGCAGAGAGTCAAGAAATTGAAAAGTAATATCCACATGGGCGTACATGTAGGGATACTTTCCAGCCCAATCCAAAAACGCCGCGCTTTGCGAGAGTTCGTGCCAGATCATTCCAGTTTTGGGATCCTGCCATCGCAAGATGAATGTTAATTCGTCCCGTGCGCGTGCATATTCTCCCTCACTCACGAGCGCATCGGTCGCAACCAGGCCGTCGCCGGCGAAAAACCATGAATACTGCGGTCTGCGTTTTATGCGGGATGGTCCGTAGCCGGCGACAATCCCACAGCCGAGTTGAGGATTGCAAACCCATGCCTGGTCCAGAGCCGTCTCCGCCCAGGCAAGCGCCTCATTCACTTTTGGATCAGGGGTTTCGATCTGCATCGCATGAGCACTGAAGTCAGCATAATGAGCCGTGGCATCTGCTTCGAGTATCGTACGGTCGCGAATCAGGCGTCGCAGCAGTGTGCCAGGTTCAGATATTTGCGGCATATTTAGCGCGACGAATAGGTATGCGCACTGAGAGGCATCTGGTTGAAGAGTGAACGAAATGCTGGAATCGTCAGCGATGCTAACGGTTCGACTGCCGTTGTCATTATGGGCAACCATGTCTGGCGAGCCGACCACCGCCGTGTATTTCGTTGCCGGTTCCGAGAGAACATACGCCGGGAGTGCTCCATCCCACGCAACGCTCTGTCCGCCAATCGCAGCAGGCCACATCAGGTCCAAGACTGGCGTTGCATGCACCTCGATATTGATTGAACGTGTACTTTGCACCTGATACGTGAAGATTGCAGCGGGTTCATCGAGCGGCACAAAGATTTTCTCGCGGACCACAAAATTCGATCCTACGTAGATACGCGTGATTGAGTCTGGCGCATAGGTTATTCGCCGCAGGACATCCTCGCCGGGAATGGACGTGGTGGTTCCCTCTACGCGAAATGCAACATGATAGCCAAAAAGAATTTGGAAAGGATACGCCCAGATCTCGAGGCCGTTAGAAGCATAGCCTTCAACGAGCGAGCGTCTGCCGTGTACTGCAACAAAGCGGTGCTGGACATTGCTCTCTGTATTGAGTGGAAGCGCTCCGTGCTTGTCTGGTGCGGAAACTTTATCTTTCTTTTCGACAGAATTGTTCTGACCGGATAATGCGCCTGCTCCAACCAGGAGAACGATCAGGGTGACGACCAGATGACGTGGATGGAGGGACATGAAGGCTTCCTTGACTGCACGCTTCTCGATCCCGAGTGAAGGGCCGGCGCATGCTGTAACGATTGCGCGTCCATGCTAGCAGCCGAAGGCAGTTGGGATCCAATTTGCAACCAGCGCGCCAAGGCGCTATGGTGGCCGAAGGATGTCCCGCCCACTCCAGAATGGCTCCACGCTGATGGCAATCACAGTGCTGGCGATCTCGATGTTCATTCCGGCAGCCTCCCAAAGCGTGAACGGCGATCCATTCCAAACTCTGCTTAAGCAGGGTTTCGCGTTGCATCAGCAGGCTCGCTTTGCAGACGCAATACCGGTGTTGGAGCGCGCACGACGGCTCCAGCCCGACGACTACTTTGCCAATCTCCTGCTGGGGATAGACCTTCTACGATCCGGCAAGACAGCAGAAGCATTACCCCGCCTGGAAATGGCCGCGCGCATTAAGCCCGGTGAGGAATTCCCCGAGGACTATTTAGGAGAAGCAGAAGCAAGCCTCGGTCGGTATGCGCAGGCCGCAGAAGCCTATCACCGGGCCATCGAACGTGGACATGGCTCCGAGCAGGCGTTGGAGTCGTGGGCTGCCTTTGCATTGGAGCGCTTTCGGCAGATCGGCGAGAAACTTCGTGCTACCGATACGGGTGTTGCGACAGTTCGACGCCTTGTGGCGGCCGCCGCCAAGCCGGAATCGTCTCTGGCCTGCAATGGCTCTATTCCATCCTTGGAACGCAGGTTGGCACTAGAGCCAGTCGACTTCGGGACAAATCAGCAAATGGAGACGGCATACGCGCTGTCTATCTGTTATGCGCTGGAAGCGGGCAACGCAGCAAAGCAGTTGCAGGAAAGCACGGAGGATGCGGCGGCGTTGTACCGTCTTCGAGGCGATATATTGCTTCGATTGAAGGGTGATGCAACGTCGGCGGAAACGGACTATCGCCAAGCTCTCGCGCTTCGACCAGACGATCCGGCACTTCTGGAACGGCTTGCCGCCGCACAGTATACCTCTGGCAACAATGATGGTGCACAAAAGTCAGCACTGGCGGCTCTCGCCATTGATCCTCATAGGCGCGAGGCGTTGCACACCATGGCCTTGGTGTCGATGAACGGCCGCGATTATGAGCAGGCGCTCCCATGGCTGAGGAAGCTCGCCACCGAATCGCCGGGCGATCTTTCGGTCCAGGTGGAATTGGGCAGGGCCCTCGCGCAGACTGGCCATCCTGACGAGGCGTTGAAGGCTCTAGCTCCAGCCCTTGCGGCCGGTTACCCTGACGAGAAAGGTGCGCTGCATTCACTCGAATCGCGAGTGCTGCGCGAACAGGGACGAGAGGCCGAGGCAGCCAAGGCGGCAGCGGAGGCACGGCGTCTTTCCGATGCATTCCAAGCCCGCGACCATCTAAGCGAGAAAAAGGATTCCAATGCTAACCAGTAGGCGCAGCATGTTGCGCGCGTTGGCAGCGCTCACTGCAACTGCTCCGGGTGTTGGCTGGACAGGCAACGTCTTGGCGGCGGTAGTACCAACGACCAGTAGGATTCGCATGTCAAACAGAGCGAAACAGGCCGGCCTCGACTTTGTTTTGCGAAACGATGCCACCGGGCGCAAATACCAGGTGGAAACACTTCCTGGTGGATTGAGCGTCATCGACTTTGATTCTGACGGCTGGCCCGATCTCTTCTGTACTAACGGTGCATCGTTGCCATCGCTAAAGAAGACCGGCCCCCAATTCTGGAACCGCCTTTATCGAAACAACCGCGATGGCACGTTCAGTGATGTTACCGCCAAGGCAGGATTGCAAGGCGAAGGCTACAGCATGGGTGTCGCCGTGGGTGATTACAACAACGACGGGGACGAAGATCTGTTCGTCGCCGGTGTCCATGCAAACTACCTCTATCGCAACAACGGGGACGGCACCTTCACAGATGTAACAAAGACGTCGGGTTTGAATCCACCGACTTCTTCGAAGCCGCCCCTTTGGTCTGTCGGAGCTTGTTGGATCGACTACGACGCCGACGGATTTCTCGATCTGTTCATTTCGAATTACTGCGACTGGGAACCAGGTCAGGATCCCATTTGTGGCGGGGTGCAAGACCAGGCTCGCGCTTACTGCCATCCGGACCGTTACCGTGCAGAGTCTATGCAGCTTTATCACAACAATGGGGACGGCACATTCACTGAGATCACGCGTAAGCAGGGGTTGCCAGATCTCCTGGGTAAAGGTATGGGGCTGACGGTGGCGGATTTCGCGGGCGATGGCCAACCGGGACTATTTGTAGCCAACGACAACGCTCGCAATCTGCTGCTGCGTAATCGAGGGAAAGGCTTCGAAGAAATCGGCATCGATGCCGGTGTGGCATACAACGGCGATGGTCGCAACATCTCGGGCATGGGTGCGGATTTTGGGGATATTAATGGGGATGGTCGACCCGACATCGTCATGACAGGACTCAAGAACGAGACCTACGAAGTCTTCCTGAATCAAGGGAAGGGCATTTTCGACGATGGCAGTGTGCGCACGGGGATGCTCAACCTGAGCCGCAGGTGGAACGGCTGGGGCTGCGGTCTGGTGGATCTGGACAACGACGGATGGCTTGACCTGTTTGTAGCTGGCGGTGGCCTTGACGTCCAGGACGCTCAGTCTAATCGCATTTTTAGAAACCTGGGCGGGCACTTCGAAGATGTGACTGAGAGTGTGGGCAGCGACTTCGGTAACGCAGCGCAACATCGAGGCGTTGTATTCGCTGATTTTGATCGTGATGGCCGCCTGGACGCAGCAGTGACCGCCTTGAATGCACCCATTGAGCTCTGGTGGAATCGCAGTACATTGGAACAACCTGCCGCACACTGGCTCCAACTACGTCTTACCGGGCGTCGCAGCAATCGGTCGGCAATCGGCGCCGAAGTTCGCTGCAATGCGGGCGGAAGGATGCAGGTGAGAACCGTCTCGGGAAGTGTCGGCTATGGCTCGACGAGCGATTTGACCATTCACTTCGGCCTGGGCGAAGCGGCGGACGCCGAACTGGAGATTCGTTGGCCCACTGGCATCCTCCAGAAACTTGGCCATGTAGCCGCAGATCAGCGCTTGAACATTGCAGAGCAAGTCGGCTGAATGCTGGACGCCACCGCAAGCAATGCATCGGGAGAAATGTGTAATTTACGTCCACTGGCGTCTCTTTCCCTGAATCTCTCGCTGGCAAGAAAGCCATTAAACAAAAGAAATATCTTGATCCCGCATAGACTCCCGTTTTGAAGAGGGAATATGAATGGTTTCTAAGATCAGCCGGTCATGTAAATAGTGGTGGTCCCGCGCCCCGGCGGTCCAGGAGGCAAGAAAGCCAATGAATTCACTTTGGAGACAAGCTGCACGGCATTTGAGCTTAATCACGGGCGTGATCGTAATTTCGGCTTTTGGGATGCTTTGTCCGATCATGCGCGCCCAGTCGTCAAACGCCCAACTGAGCGGATTGGTCACAGACTCCTCGGGCGCGGTGATTGCCGGAGCTGAGATCAAGGCAGTCAACGTCTCCACCAACGTGCCCTACACCTCCGTTTCGAATGGCGCAGGAATTTATGTGCTGCCCGAACTTCTTCCCGGGCCGTACACAATCACGGTGTCGGCTCCCGGGTTCGGTGCTTCCAAGCGAGCCGGGCTTACGCTAAGCACCGGTGACCGGTTGGCGGAAAACTTTCAATTGAAGCTTGGCACCGTTGAGGAGTCGGTGACAGTCACAAGCAGCCAGACACTCATTTCGTCTGACGAAGCGAGCACCTCCGACGTTCTTGATAACAAGATGATTACTGAGTTGCCACAGCTGAATCGCGACGTGCTCGATTTGACTGAGACGGTTCCGTCGGTGCAGGGAGCAGGCCCTCAGAGTGACAATATTCCTGCTTTGGGTGCCTCTGCGTACGCGATTGCCAACAGCGGTAACAGCTACTCGCTCTCCGGTGGACAGGTAAACGGAACCAGCATTCTTGTGGATGGCAACCCGGTCCAAGATTCGGAATGGAATGCAAGCAATCGTTCCATCCCAACACCTGATAGTGTTGGTGAGTTCCGCGTCGAAACAGGGGCGCTGACTGCCGACAAAGGACGATACTCCGGTGGCATCATCTCCCTGGAAACCAAAACCGGAACCGATAAATATCACGGCCGCCTATTCGAATACTTTCGCAATCAGATTCTGAACAGTAATGACTGGATGAACAACGCGCAGGGAATTCCTCGTCAGGCTTTTCATCAAAACAATTACGGCGCGTCAGTGGGTGGTCCGCTGAACATCCCGCACCTGTATTCAAGTCGTAGCCGGACATTCTTCTTCTTCGGCTGGGAAGGGGAAAGGTTCTCTGAGTCGCAGAACATTGAAAGTACGGTGCCGACAGAATTAAACAGGCAAGGCGACTTCTCCCAGACCGTTATCAATCAGCAGAATGGCCAACCTGTCTATGCGAAGATATTTGATCCATTCAATGGATACTACGATGCGAGCAATAACTGGGTAAGGCCGCAATTTCCTAATAGCAAGATTCCGACTTCGCCTTCTTCTGGACCGACGGGAAATCTATCTGGCCAGAGCCAACTTTGGTCGAAGTACATGGCCCTTTGGCCTGCTCCCAATCATGCTCCGTCCGCCAATTCTGATCACGTGAACAACTACTATTCGACCGTTCACGATAAATTCCCGACTGATCGCTTCCTGGCACGGTTCGATGAAAACATCACCGGCCATCAGCGTGTGAATGCCAACGTGAGCCGATCCAATATTCTGTTTAGTGTTCCAGCGCCTTACGTACATGGAGGTGCAGCCACTACGACTGACACTGATTGGAGCGGCAATGCACTGTACACCGCGGAAGTCTCTCCCACCTCAGTCTTCGAGGCGCGCCTAGGCGTCAGTACATCCCGGCTCTTAACCCTGGGCCTGTCTGGATATGGCTCCGCCAGCGATTCGAGTATTGATACAACCACTTGGGGTTTTGACCCTTTACTGGTGAGCAATCCGGAGCGCGTCACTTCGCAGATTCCCCCTGGAACAAACGTTGCAGGATATAGCCAGGTTGGCGGCTTTGAGTACGACTCTTTCGTAAACCAGAACACTAACGGCACCGCATCCTTCACGAAGTTAGTCGGACGCCACACATTGAAATTTGGATACGAGCAGTATTTCTACCGCTTTCAGGAAAAGGGCGGCGACAATACCGGCGTTCAATCAGTAGGTGCCGGAGGCGGTTCCAATCAATACTGGAATAACAATGACGGGTTGACGGGTAGCCCGCTGGCGGAGTTGATGATGGGTTCCTCGAGCTTCTTCCAGTGGGGGAATTGGAACATCACGCCCTTCGGCTTCAACGAAGCAGCATTTGCGATGGACGACTGGAAAGTTAACAGCAAGCTCACAGTTCAGCTTGGCGTCCGGTGGGATCATGATGGAGCCAGATCCATGCGCCATCCGCAGGGCAGCGTGCAATACGACATCAATGCAAAGAATGTCATCCAGCCGAACAGCGGCTTTTCCTGGGGCACAGTCGCCAACTCTGTGCCGGGCCTTGCCGCACTTCCCACTCCGGCATGGGTAGGTCCCGGTCCAACGGGTCACGCAGTATTACTCGATACGCCGGAACATCCTCAAACAAATCTTTACACGACGACGTGGCGGAACTTTCAGCCGAGGCTAGGCGTCTCTTACTCATTTGATTCCAAGACCGTACTGCATGTCAGCGGTGGAATCGTCGATCAGGGTCTCGGTGGCCTGTCACTCGATTATTACGGCATGTACTACAACTCCAATGAGTTCACCCAGATCCCATCTCTCGATGGACAACATTGGGTTAGCGAACTCGGCAACGATCATGGACTGGGAACCTTCCCGCTGCAACCGGATGGCTCTCACCTAGGCTTCTTCCCGCCGGTAACAACCAATGCAGGGTGGAACAATATTACATTTGGCTCAAGTGCGAATCCGAGCACGGGAGGCGCGGGGATTTTACCTCATTACGATAGCCCCACAGACTATATGTGGGGTGTCAGTGTCGAGCGCCAGCTAGGCAAGAACTTTGTACTTTCCGGGGAATATCAAGGCATTAAAGGTGTGCATCTGTTGATGGTCGCCACCGGGTGGAGTCTGACCAATATTCCTGTTCAGTACTATCAACTAGGCTCGGCCCTCCAATCCCAGGTGCCGAATCCATTCTTCGGACAGTCACAGGCCTTCAACGCTGAGCCAACCGTTCCACTCTATCAGCTGCTATCGCAGTCCCCGCAGTACACGTCGGTATCGCCTGGCCAGGCTGCCTGGGGCAAATCATTTTCGAACTTCGGAAATGTTCAAATTCAGACACGTTCGATGCACGGCCTGACAATGCTGGCTTCTTATGCGCTCCGAAAGACTCTGACAAATTCGGGCGGTAAGGATGCTCAGCATGCAAGTACGGCTAACCGAGGAATACTTCAGAACCCGCACAATCTGATGGAAGGTTACGGGTTGGCGCTCTACGAAAAACCGTCAACCATGAAGCTGAATATCTCTTATGATTTGCCCGTTGGCCGCGGCAAGCAATTCCTGGGCAGCCCTCAGGATCTCGGCGAGAGGATTCTCGATAAAGTGGTTGGAGGCTGGGGTGTAGCAGCAATTTCGGTCTGGGATCCGAAAGGCGCCCCCGTCCTGGTCCCCGATGTTTCCGGCGGTGTAACCGCGCCAGGCGCCGCAATCCGCTGGTCGTTGCAGCAGGGTACTGTGGAACAGAGCAAGAACTACAACGACAATGTCTATGTAAACGGAGCTTTCCTGCACACAGCGAAACGTATTTTCAACCCAGGTGTATTTTCCAGGACCTCGGACTACACATTGGGCAATTCGCCATTCGTGTTCCCAAACGTGCGAAACCCCGGCGATGTAAATACCGACGCGACGCTCCTCAAGAAGTTCTACTTTGGGGCGGAGAGTACGCGCTACCTAGAGACGCGCATCGAAGCAACCAATGTCTTCAACCACCCAACCTATGGCCAACCTGGCCAATCCGCGCTGGACCCTAATCCCGATGATCAGACATTTGGAGGCGTCAACGGTAAGACGGGAAGCCGTATTATGCAGATTGGCCTGCGCTTTTTCTTCTAGCGTTGAGGATCACAACCTGCTGATTGATGCTTCATGAGGTGCGGAACAAGCTCATCCGCACCTCGAGCACAGCGAGCGGCGATGATCATGATCAAAGATATTCGGCAAGGGGTGCACAAACTATGCTGAGACGCGAATTCCTGTCGACGCTATGCGCAAGCACCTTTGTCAATTCCTTTTCGCGCTCAGAAAGATCCTTTCAGCCGGATACTCTTGACCTTCGCTCGCCAGTCCGCGCGGCGATGTCTTGCATCTCCAGTCGGATGGATACCAACGCAAGCTACCGGCCTTGGTTCCTTGTTGAAGTGAAGGACTGGAAACCTACACGGCTCCGACATGACATTTGGGACTTTGGCGATATGAGTGGCAGGTTCCTTGAAGCGCTCATCATGGGCCGCAATATGTTTGAACCAACCAGCAGCATGTTGCAGGACGAAGCTCGAATTCGAGGGTTTCTCTTCGGTCTTCAGGACCAGGATGGCCTGATCATGAATCCCGATCAAGGTAAAGTCGACCATATGTTCGCGCAGGGCAGCGCGCTCTATGGCATGGTCACCGACTTTAACGACAGTCACGATCCAGTTGTCAGAGCCAGAATTAGTGCTCTGATCAATGGACTGGATAAGCGAGCGCGGCATCAAGAAGACTATCTTTGGTTTCCTGAGGTTGCTACACCGATCGCTCCATGTTCTCATATGGCTGCATACCAGGTGCTGCCCATCATTCGTTTCTACGAATTGACAGGCGATGCCTCCGCGTTGCGATACGCCGAACGGCTCAGTCGCTGGGCTTTCTATCACGACTCTACCGTCACCGAGCAAGGAGTGATCACCAAGACCGGCTGGGAAGGACACCTGCATGCATGGATGGACACCTATTCCGGAATTCTTCGCTGCTCGCGAGCAGGCGGTAATCTAAATCGAAGCGAAGTGCTGAAACGTTCCAGGTTTCTGTTTGCATGGGTGAAAAAGAACTATACGACACCTTACGGATGGGTCGCAGATTCCGTAGGGTCGCAGAC
>NZ_JBAUUO010000057.1:0-1558 GCF_049582745.1 Occallatibacter sp. | reverse complement strand
ACTCAAATCCGGCACCAGCGCCGGAAGAACCGTTTTGAGCGAGAACGACCCCTGAAATTGCGGGTGATAAACATGCCGCTTGACGAAAGGCCAAAGATCCCACAAGCGCTCCTGAATCCTCGCGATCTGGCCTGCATATCCCGGCAGCCACCCAGCCAGGTTTCGAAGGCGGTCCGACTCGAACGACGCGTTATAGACCATGATCTTTCCCCGCCTACCCAGCGCTTCGCATAGCGAGTCCGTGAACTCACGGCGCGGGTCGCGCTCGTCATCAGCCAGGAACTCGAAGTGCTCCAAGGCCGCATCCCGCTCAAGTTGCCGATGTACGGACCACTGGAACGGAATATGCGAGTAAGGCCACATCCCGGCGTAGCGTGGAATTGCGGGATACAGCGACTCGAAGTCCATGAAGTAAAGCGGATATTTCAGCCTGGACAGATCTCTTGCGATCATCCCACTCGTCCACGGGTGACCGGTCTTCACGGCGGCGCAAACGCGAGCTTGAATCTCTGTAAGCGGGAAGTCGTCTGGGATCTGCTCGATCAGATTGACCCCGAGGTCGAGGAGATCCTGCCTCTTCTTGTCGCTAAGCCGCGGAAGGAATGAGATATGAGTTTTGGGTGGATCAGGATTGCAGTGGTCGAAGAACTCACACTCGTAGGGATTGTTGCACTGCGGGCCGGGTTCCACCTCGGGCGGTTCATCCTGCGCCAGCGCTCGCCGTTGCCCTCGCAGCAATCCCGGCAGATCCTTACCGAACTCCCGAACACGCCGGGTAAGGTCTTCGATGAGGAACAGTTCGCGCGCGTCATAGCTCTTACCGTCATAGATATAATCGCGGTTGAGATGCATGACGCAGGCCGAGGAAATGTCGAGGCCGCAACCCTGAACCACATGATGCTGGATGGCGACATCATAGACATAGTGCTCTTTGGCTTCAACAGAGGACTTTACCTCAATGAGCCGCCAGCGGCCTCTGCGGCGTCGCTCCAGAATGTCCACTCGCACCAGCACATTGGAGCGTTGGAGTGTCGCCTCAAAGATGGCGGGCACGGCAGGATCGGCAACCAGGGCCGCTGTATGCTCCAGCGCAGCATCTAAGTGGAATTCATCCGACTCGACCAGGACACCGCCCGGAAAGACAGCGTGGGCCAACACACCAACCTCGTGCCCCTGCTCGAAGCGGACCTGCTGTCCCTCATCCGTCTCACCGGCGAGTTCGGGCTGATGCACCTGCAAATAGAGCCGCTTCAGGCATTGCACGCCCGCGACGGACTTCGACTTGGACAGGCGAATGGATGCCGCTCCCGACATGCGTGAAACCTACCCGGATAGTCCACCACCAGTAGAGCACCCTTCAACTGAGATCGCTCGTCTCCACTGTTGCACCGTGTGAGTCATCGGTCTGCCCCCGCTTGTCGCTGCCGAAAATCGCGGTGACAGAAGCCTCTTGCAAAACTGCGTGAAGTCGTTGAAATAAATCAAAACGATACGATTTTGTTTGGAAAAGTGGGCCCACTCGAAGTAAGCTGTTGCTGCGAAACAAACCAGCGCTCCG
>NZ_JBAUUO010000056.1:0-20192 GCF_049582745.1 Occallatibacter sp. | reverse complement strand
GTCCCACCGTTTTCCGCTTTTCCACCAACCCGCCCTTGACAATCCAGACAGTCGCTGAACGAAGCGCATTGGGGCCCCGCGAACGCGAGCGTTCGTGGGGCATGCGAAGTGAAGGACCTGCTTCTTGGGATTTAGCGATTCGCTATCTCTCAGCCACAAAAACCGCCGTCGTCAACCCCGGCACAGTCGCCGTTCCCTGTTTCGAATTGAACGAAGACTGCCGCACAATCGGGTCAGCCGCACTCCGCTGGAACGGATGCAACGCCAACGCCAGCCCCCGAAGGCTCGAATCGCTGAAGTTCGCCTGAACCTTGGTCGCATTGAAGACCACAAGTATGTGCTTGTACGGTCCGTAGTTCCCGCCGTTCGCATCCAGCTTCATCACAATCAATCCCGGAATCTGGTTCGGCCCGGTGTTCAGGAACTTGAGGTTTTGCTGAATCTCACCCAGCGTGGCCATCCTGAAAAGTCTCGAACTGTAGCGGATCTTCAGGAACTCCTGGAACGCCGCCGTGGTAATCGCGATATTCGACGGTTGCGGCGTATACGCCGGATTGCTCAGCAGCGGAGTCATGATCGGCCACTGCGATTGATTCTGGCTCGCAATCGGCAGCCCGATCCCCCAATTTGCCGTCTGTCCACTCCAGTCGATCTTGTTGAACCAGTCGCCGGAGTTATAGCTGTTCTGGTCCATATCCTTCGACCGCAGCAAATCGTCGCCGCCCTGGTAGAAAGGAATGCCCTCCCCGAGCGTCACCAGGCTCATCCCCAGAACCTGCCGCCGCGCGCGCATCGCGATCGTATCGCTATAACTCGACTTCAACTGGATCTGGTCGAACAGATCCTGGTTGTCGTGCACCGATGCATAGTTGATCGCTTCGATCGGGCTCTTCGTATATCCAGTCGGCTGTCCGTTGTAGTTCACTTCCGCACCCGTTACGGTTGCTCCGGCACTGTCTGTAAACGTGTAGTCCCGCAGATTGCCGGTCAATCCGACCAGGATCCAATCCGCGTACTGCAGCAACTGGCTCTGTTGCGCGCTCGTCGCCATCGTCGACGAAGTGTAAGCGCTCGGGTCCGTAAACAGCCCTGTCGCAAATCCCTGCACGCGCTCATCCGTAAACGGACTGCCGCCGTGAATCCCGTCGCGAATGCGGTCGTTGAAGCTTCCAATTCCGTATCCGTACAGATTCACCTGCGAGGCGTTTTGTCCAATCTGGTTGCTGGCTGTATCTCCGAAGTTGAATCCCTCCCCGTAGAGATAGATCTTCGATCCGTCAACTCCGCTGTTCTCCGGCGTCAGCGCCGCCAGCGCAGCCTTGATGTCGCTCATGTTGTACGTAAACATGAAGCTCATGATGTCGAATCGAAACCCGTCGATCTTGTATTCCTTCGCATTCAACTCCAGCGTATCGATGATGAGTTTCTCCATCATGCGATGTTCCGGCGCAGTATCCGGACAGCACGATCCATTCTCCAGGCTGCCATTCGCATCCAACCGGTGATAGTAGCCCGGAACCACCTCATCCAGGTTTGAATTCGGTCCTTCGCCGCTGGCATTGGTATGGTTGAACACTACGTCCTGGACCACTCTCAGCCCCTCCCGATGCAAGCCCTCCACCATCGTTCGGTATTCTCGTACGCGATTATCCGGGTTGATCGCATAAGCGCCCTCCGGGGCGAGATAGTGCACCGGATCATAGCCCCAGTTATACGGAGGATTCGTCAGCGTCGCCTGCACCGCCGCCTGCTGTTGCGTGCCCGCCCGCGGATACTGTGACAGGTCCCCCGGCAACAACCACTTGCTCTTGTCCTCATTCACACTCGCAAAGTGGAACGACGGCAAAATGTGTACCGCCTTCAAACCATCCTGCGCCAGCGTGCGGAGGTGCGTCATGCCCAGCGTGTTCTGGTCCGCAAACGCCTCGTACGTGCCGCGATGACTTGCCGGAACCGTGGGATCATTCACGCTGAAATCGCGCACATGCAGCTCGTAGAGGCTCATGTCGCTCAAACTCTCCAGCGGCGGAGAAACGCTGTCATCCCACCCCGTAGGTTTCGTCGCTTCCGACTCCAGATCCGTAATCCTGCTCTTCGTTCCGTTCACGGCAAGATCCGTCGAATATGGATCACTCGTGACGTTGGTATCGATCGCACTGTCCGCCGGGACCCACACCTTGACCGAGTAGAGGTAATACTTGTTCGCCCAGTCGCTCGTCCCGCATGCAACCCAGACCCCGTTGTGGTCCTCCATCGGCAGAGTCGCCGCTGGCGTTGTGTCGGTCGACTTGTTGAACAGTTGCAGCGTCACACCCTGCGAAGTCGGCGCCCACACCTTCAGTTTCACGCCGCAGTTCTCGTCCTGCGGAAAGTCCGACCACGTCGGATCGTTCGGATAGTGAAACACCACGCCAAGTCTGCCGGGGTAATAGTAAAGATCGTCCAGCACTCCACCGATCTGCAGACCCGTCGCATACTTCAGCGTTCCCGTAGAATCCGCTGCTGACAACGCCAGCTGTCCCGTCAGCGCGCTCTCGAGTGTCGCTACCGGCACCGTCAAAGGAATCTGCAGGACCGTGTAGCTGCTCAACTGCGGATAGCGCATCAGCTCATCCGCCGTCAGCGCTCCACCCACTGTCAACGGTATAGATGTGCCTCCGGAGATCCCCGTCGTCGTCACCGAGAGTCCTCCCGATGTGCTGAACGAGAGAGCGTACGTACCGCCCGATTGCGCAAACTGCGGCAGAATCGCAATGCGCTGTCGATCGAGCCAAAATGCCTGCGACACATTCAGCAAGCTGTCCAGAATCTGCGTCGGCGTCGGCGTGCTGGTAAAGACTTCCGCATTGCCCGAAATCGCCCACGCCTCAAGAGTGGTACCGACGTTGAGATGCATATCCGGACCCGGATCCTTGGCCCCGGTCGAGATGTTGTGAATGATGAATCCGATATCCTTCGCATTTGGAATCAGGCTGATGTCAAAGTAAGCACCATACGAGTCATAGCCCGTCACGCTCGTCAGTCCGTCGTTGTAATCACCCGTATATTCCGCCGTGTCGTTAAAGGCATACACCGTCCAATTCTGGTAATTCCCGTCAGGCCGGTAATAATGGATCCGCGCATAGCCCGGCAGCAGCGCATTGGGATTAGTCAGACTCGGCATGCTCTTGTAGAGCTTTCCGATTCCCGTGTATGCCCAATACTCAAACCCCTCCGTGGTCGGATCAACAAACTCATTCGGACCCGGATCCTTCGCGCCCGTCGAAGTGTTGTGGATAATCAACCCGACGTTTTGCGCACCTGAAGTCACACCAACATCGAAATACGCGCCATACGAGTCGTAGTTCGTCGGACTCACCAGCCCGTCGTTGTAGTCCCCGCCATACTCCGTCGTGTCGAAGAACGCATACACCGTCCAATTCGTATAGTTCCCGTCGTTGCGGCGATAATGCACCCGCACATATCCGGGCAGTATCGCCGTCGGATTGCTCAGATTGATCGGCGTGTTGTAGAGCTTGCCGATCCCCGAGTACGCCCAGTACTCGTTTCCCTGCGTCGCTGGATCCACAAACTCATTCGGCCCCGGATCTTTTTGATCGCCTCCCGCGGCCGTCGGATTGTGAATGATAATTCCTACCTGTTGCGCACCTGAACTGATCCCCACATCGAAATACGCGCCGTAACTGTCCGCCCCCGTCACCTGCACGGGCCCTCCGCCATAATTCCCGGTGTTCTCGGTAGTGTTGTCAAACGCGTACACCGTCCATCCCACATAACTCGCATCGGGCCGGTGATAGTGAATCCGAATGTGGTTGGCGGGAATTTGTGCCTGCACCGGGTTGCACAAAAGAGCTCCCCATGCAAACAGGTTGATCAACACTACACAAGACAGACGACGGCTACGAAAGTCGATGTGCATTGCGGGCTCCAGTAAAACAAGTTGAAACGGGATTGGGGGTGGTTAGTGTGGGCGCCTCGTTCCGCGCTCTCTTCACAGGACATCTACAGCGCCGATCATCCTAGGCAGCCCGCCCGGCGCTGTCAAGGCGTTAGAAAACCCGCTAGCAAACCGTCTACGAAGATTTTCGTTGACAATTACGAAGCTCTTCGTATAACGTCTCTTCATCATGGAACACGGCACCCTCATCCCCCGTCCCACCGAATCTGAACTCGAACTCCTCCAGATCCTCTGGGAGAAGCAGCCGGCCACGGTGCGCGAGATTCACGATGCTCTCAATGAAGACCGGCCCTCCGGCTACACTACCGTTCTCAAGATGCTTCAGATCATGACCACTAAGGGTCTTGTTGTTCGCGACGAAGCCAACCGCGCCCATGTCTACCGCGCCGCTCTCAGCCAGGACCTGATGCAGAGCAAGATTCTGAAGGACCTCAGCAAGCGCCTTTTCGCTGGGTCCGCCGCACAACTCGCCCTCCACGCTCTCTCGATGGAACCCGCCAGTGAAAACGAGCTCACCGAAATCCGCGCCCTCATCGAGCACAAACACCACGCAGATTCCTCCGATCACCGCCCCACCAAAACCTCCCGACCCTTCACTGTTTCCAAAAAGGACCGGCCATGACCCCAATTCCCCAAGCCATCGCCTGGACTCTCATCCACTTCTGCTGGCAGGCTGCCGCTATTGCCGCCGTCTATCGTTTGATCAGCGCAGCCAATGCCCGCCGCTCCAGCCAGGCTCGGTACCTCGTGTCGCTTTCGGCACTCCTTCTCATGCTCGGCGCAGCCGTCGTCACCTTCGCATGGGAATTGCGCACCCATGCGGCAGTCCCTTCAACCACGGCCACTGCTGAAAATCTTCGCGCATCCATTGCGGCTGATCTTCCGCGTTCTACCGCGCCAGGCCTCCTTGTCGCCGCGCAGCAGCAAGCCCCTGCGCACGTGACTATCGCCTGTCTCCTTCCCTGGATCGACGCCCTCTGGCTTATCGGTGTCTTTGCCCTTTCCGTGCGCAGCCTCGGCGGCTGGTGGTATCTTCGCCGTCTTCGCCTCGCGTCCACTATTGAAGCCCCCGTCTCTGTGAGCGCAGCGTTCCAGCGCATCTCCAAGATCCTCGGCCTCAGCCGCGCCATCACCCTCCGTCTCTCCACCGCCATCGATAGCCCCATGACCATGGGCACCCTTCGTGCCATCGTCCTGCTCCCGCTCAGTGCCATCACCTTGCTCGGTCCCGATGAACTCGAAGTCGTTCTCGTCCACGAACTGGCTCACGTGCACCGCGCCGACTTCTTCTGGAACATTCTGCAAACCATCGCCGAAACTCTCTTCTTCTTTCATCCCGCCGTATGGTGGCTCAGCGCCCGCATCCGTCACGAGCGCGAACTCTGCTGCGACGACCTCGCCCTCCAGATCTGCCCCAACCCCATCGTCTACGCGCATGCTCTTGTTCATCTCGAAGAACAGCGCTCCCGCCACTTGCGCTTTGCCATGGCGCTCGATGGCCATCAGTCCCACGCAACTCTGCTCACGCGCATTGCGCGCATCCTCGGTGAACCCATGACTCGTATTCCCAGCCGTCGTCTTCTCCCTTTCTCGCTTGCTGCAGCCTGCGCCGGACTCGTCGTCATCCTTCTTCCCGTGCCGCATCTGCTGGCCAGCCTCAATCCCAAACCGCAATCAAATCTCGCACCGGCCATCATCGCCGCTCCAGTTATCGCGCCGGCCATCGCTACCGAAGTCGCCATACAAATCGCAAAGCCGTCTCCAGCTCAGCGGGCCTCTACGACGCCCGAACCCGCACCCGCAGCCGAGCCTCAGTCCGACGACAAGGCCGCCCCATCCGCGCGCCCCCACAGCGACTACATCGACCAGATGAAGGCCGCCGGCTACGACGTCGATCTCGACAAACTCATCGCCATGAAAATTCAGAATGTAACCCCTGAATACGCTCAGGCGATGTCCCAGGCCGGTTTCGGAAAACTCTCCGCCGACGATCTCATCGCCTGCAAGATTCAGGGAGTGACACCTGATGCCATCGTCGAAATGAGGAAGCAGGGCCTCGAGATCAACAACATCCACGATGCCATCTCCTTCCGCATCTTCCAGGTCACACCTGAGTTCGTCTCCGGCATGAAAGCCGCCGGCTTCGACAGCCTCACCTCCAAACAATTGCTAGCCATGCGCGTTCAGGGCGTCACTCCCGAATACGCCCGCACTCTCAAGCAGAAATTCCCCGGTGTAACCGCAGACGATCTTGTCAAAGCCCGCATCTTTCGAATCGATGACGAGTTCATCGCACAGGCCGCCAGGCATGGCTTCACGAATCTCCCCTTCGACAAACTTGTTCGGCTTCGCATCTCCGGAATCCTCGACGACGAATCCGCAAAGTAGTTAATCAGCTCACCCAATTTTTCAAGTAGCTCGCTTCGCCGCGAGACAGGAAAGCATCGTCTCTGCAACGCCGCCAAGGAGTTCCTGCATGAACATGCATCGCCAGCTCGGTTTCGCCATCGCTTTCGCAATCGCAACCGTCGCTCTCCCAGCGCAGACACTCGCTCCCATACACGACCACTGCACCATCGGCCTCAGTGACAGTGGAGACAAATTCAGCCTCGAGATCGGAAACTCCGACTGCCCCGACGGCCGCCACTGCGGCAATAGCTTCAGCAACGAATCGATGAGCCGGTTCACCGGTATTACAGTGGCAAACCTTGCCGACGAAGGAGCGCACCTTACCGCAAGCCTCAGCGGCGAAGCAGGCGCCTTCACCTGCACCGGCATCGTGCGTGACCGGGAACTTCGCGGCGACTCCCTCTTCACTCCCAACTCCGCCTTCGTCGATCGCATGGCCACCCTCGGATTCAAGGGCTTTGACGCCGAGAAGCTGCAGGCCTACACCTTCCTCGATGTCACCAGCGAATACGCTCGCTCCCTCCAGCAGGCCAACATCCGCGGCATCACCATCGACAACCTCATCGCACTCCGCATCTTCAAGATCGACCCCGCCTACGCGCAAGCATTCGTCTCAATGGGTTATGAGCAGCCGGATGCCGACAAACTCATCGCCCTCAAAGTCCAGGGAGTGAACGCCGACGAAGTGAAACAGATTCGCGCCCTCGGTTTCCGGCCCTCGCTCGACGAACTCATCCAGATCCGCATCTTCAAAATCACACCAGACTTCGTTCAGCGTATGCAGAACCGCGGCTTCAAGAATCTCACTATCGCAAAACTCGTGCAGATCCGCATCTTCAAACTTGCCGAATAGGCCACTTTGTCGATTGTTTATCGCAGACGCGCAGCTCTCCCCGTACAATTTCTTTGTTAACTGATGGAGAGATTGTGCGTCGAACGAACATCGGTATCATCACCCTCCTATTCCTCTCAGGATGGTTCAACATGCCGACTCTCATTTCCGCCCAGGCTCCACACTCCCAGTCCACCGCGAAGGATGGCCCGCTCTCTATGCACGCCGAAGGAACATTCGATGTGAAAAATGCGCCGCTCGCGGCTGACGACGCACTCGCCGGCACCGCCATTGGACGCTACGGCCTCGACAAGCAATTTCACGGTGACCTCGAAGCCACAAGCAAGGGCGAGATGCTCGGCGCCGGAAATCCAGCCACCGGCACAGCCGGCTACGTCGCCATCGAGCAAGTCATCGGCACTCTCGGTGGTCGCACCGGCTCCTTCGCCCTGCAGCACTTCGGCACCATGGAAGACAACAAATTCGAACTCATCGTCAAAGTCGTGCCCGGCTCCGGCACAGGCGATCTAACCGGCATCTCCGGGACCATGACCATCAAAATCGTCAGTGGCAAGCATTCCTATCAGTTGGATTACTCTCTCCCAGCCGCACACTAGCCGTTGCCATAAGCCTCCAAAAACAAAATCTCCCCCACGCCGCGAGAAATTCCTTTCCGCGGAATGGAGGAGGCTTGCTTGCAATTGATCTGTATTTATCTCTGGGCGAAATTGACCCGCAAGTTCACTTCCACGGGAACCCTTTGATCGTCCAGCGTAGCGGGAATGAAGCGATACTGCCGAACCGCGCTCAGCACACGGCCGTCCACTCTCTGGCCCAACGACTTCAAAAGATGAACGTTCTGCGGATTACCGTTTTCATCCACAGTAAAGTTCACAATCAAGTGCTCCATGCCTGGGTCGTGGAGCGGAAATTCATCTGCCGACACATGCACTTCAGGCTCCGAAATCAGCTTCGGTCCGATAACCCCGGTACTGATTCTGGGCGGTTGGTGAGTCGTGGTCGCATCTGTTGCCGGATGCATCGTGCCATGCGCCAACAGCGCGCCGGCAGCGTCGTTCTTCGCCTCCAACTTGGCACTCGAGCCCTTGGTGACTGCCTGGGCATGAACCAGCAGGGAGGAGGAGAGGAAGCCTACTACAAGAATATTGCGCATTAATAGTCCCCTTGAGTTCGATAGTACCCATCACCAATTTATCCCGAATGAAGCCTACTGTCAATGGAAAAATTGGAGACTCCCTGTTTTCAAAAACTTATACGGTGCCGAACTTCCCTATTCAGTGCTCCGATGAATACTGCGTGAATTCTCCCTTTCGCTTCCCGAAACCCAGCACACCCCAATCTCTGACAACAAGCGCACTCCCCCTGCTCGCTCCATCCCCTCCTCGTCTCATCACATTCAAGCCGGTTCGCTACCATAAAACTCATGCCCCAATTTCCCCCCGGCCAGACGCTCCTCATCGACGCCGACGACACTCTATGGGAAAACAACATCTACTTCGAACGCGCCATCGCGGCCTTCATCGGCTATCTCAATCATCACGAGTACTCACCCGCCGAAGTCCGCAAGACTCTCAACGCCGTCGAACGCGAAACCATCCTCGCGCACGGCTACGGACTCCCCAGCTTCAAGCGCTCACTCGTCACATGTTTCGAACGTCTCAGTCCTGCTCCGATCGACGATGAAAAGCACCGCCGCATCGTCGGATTCGCAAACTCCATCGCCGAGCAGGAAATCGAACTCTTGCCTCACGTCGAAGAAACACTTCGCGACCTCGCTTCCCGCCATCGCCTCATCCTCATGACCAAAGGCGACCACGCAGAGCAGGCAGATAAGGTGCGCCGCTCGGGTCTTGCCCCCTATTTCTCCTTCATCGAGATCGTTGCGGAAAAAGACCCAGCCGCCTACCAGGCAGTCCTCGCGCGCAACCAGATTTCCACACACTCAGGCTGGATGATCGGAAATAGTCCCAAAAGCGACATAAATCCGGCCCTCGCCGCCGGCCTCCATGCGGTCTTTCTTTTCCACAAAGACACGTGGATTCTTGAACATGCTGCCCTTTCCGTTCCTCCAGAGGGACGTTACCTTATTGAGGTCGAAGCCTTCGCAAAACTCTCCGACATCTTTTAGGGATTGCCGATTCGCGGTAAGATGCAAGCATGCACCAATCCCCCGTTGTGCAAGCTGCAAACCACGGCTCCGTCTATCCGTCTCCGCCGCGGGTTCATTGGGTGCTTCTGCTTCTCGCGCTCGTTGCTGCTGAGGTGCTCGCATTCTGGTTCGTTCCCGATCCTTATCGCAACTTCGCTATCTATGCTGTTGCGGTTGCATGGCCACTGTACCTCTGCATCTGGATTCGCAAAATTGACCATCGTTCCAGTTCCCTTTACTGGGCCATCGCTTCCCTCGTTACTGGACTAGGTTTTCTCTTCTCGTGGCTTCTCTGGATCGTCGTCATCTACGAACTCCGCGAAGAGCTTATTGAGCATTACAACCGCCGCGAACCGGTTAACCTGCGTCTGAACTGGTTCCTCACTTTCCTGTTCTCCTTCGTCTACTTCCAGTTCGCTCTCAACAAAATTACCCGCCAGAAGAATGCGCTGAACGAATCCTTCGCACCCGAATCGCATGACTCTGTTATCGCTTGACGCCTCCGCCACGCCTCTGCTCTACTGCATTCAACGCCATGCACATCGTCAGCCTCTATGCGATCGCCTGTTCCGCAGTCATCTTCTCTGCGCCCTTCGCTATCGTGTCCATTCCCGCTATTCGAATTAGTAGCCACATCATGCGCGCGGGAAAAGCCTGACGAACCGGATTCAGTAGTCCAGCATCACTCAGGCCACCACCCGCAAACGCGGCTGGTGGTTTTCGCATTCTTAGTCACTTTTTCTTCAACGAGGAGTTGTCTTGGAACCCGTATCTCTTGTCGGCATTCAATCCGCGCGCGCCCGCATCGAAGACTCCATTCATGTCTCCCCTTGCCAGCTCTCACATCATCTTTCTGAGCTCACCGGCCTGCCCATTCATCTCAAGCTCGAGAACCTTCAGCGCACCGGATCGTTTAAAGAGCGCGGCGCTCTTAACAAACTCCTTACCTTGAGCGAAACCGAACGCAAGCGCGGAGTCATCGCCGCCAGCGCCGGCAATCACGCCCAGGGCGTAGCCTTCCACGCAGCCGCCCGCGGCATCCGCGCCCAGATCGTCATGCCCCTCGCCACTCCTCAGATCAAGGTCGCCGCCACCCGCGCCTACGGTGCCGAAGTCATCCTCCACGGCGCCAGCTATGACGAAGCCTGCGATGAGGCTCTCCGCCGCCGCGTCGAAGAAGGCCGCACCTTCATTCATCCCTTCGATGACCCCGTAGTCATCTGCGGCCAAGGCACCATCGGCCTCGAATTACTCGAACAGGTCCCCGACATTGAAGCCGTCGTGGTCCCCATCGGCGGCGGCGGCCTCATCAGCGGCATCGCCTGCGCGCTCAAGGAGACTAATCCAAAAATCCGCGTCGTCGGCGTTGAGCCCGAGCGCCTGCCCTCCATGCTTCGCGCACGCGAAGCCGGCGCTCCCGTCACCATCAACGCTGAAGCCACCATCGCCGACGGCATTGCCGTTCGCCGCGCCGGCGATGTCACGCTTCCTCTCGTTACCCGCTACGTCGACGAAATCGTTACCGTCGACGACGAGGAAATCGCCAGCGCCATCCTCATGCTTCTCGAGCAAGAGAAGACTCTCGCCGAAGGCGCCGGCGCCGCCGCACTCGCCGCCGTCGTCCAGTCCAAAACAAATCTCCGCCATCGCCGCACCGTCGTCCTCGTCTGCGGAGGCAACATCGACGTCTCGCTCCTCGCCAAAATCATCGAGCGCGGTCTCGTTAAAGACGGCCGTCTCCTGCGCGTCCGCGTTTACCTGCAGGATCGCCCGGGCGCTCTCCTCCACCTCACCCAGATCCTCGCCCGCGAACGCGCCAACATCGTCGAAACCATCCACAACCGCGCCTACTACGGCGTCAGTCTCGGCGAAACCGTCATCGATGTGACATTAGAAACCCGTGGCGCCACCCACATCACCGCCATCAGCCACGCCCTCCGCGAAGCCGGCTTCCGCTTCGAGCGCATTCAATAGCGCGGTCATCCATTCAAGACGTGTCATCCTGAGCGGAGCGGCTTGGGGCCCCGTGGACATGCAATGTCCATGGGGTAAGCGGAGCGAAGGACCTGCTTTTGTTTTTTATCTAGATCAACGATGCGCAGTATTCTCTGAACTGCAACGCCTCGCCCCAAACCACACCAGCCCAATCGCCCCCGCCAGAAAAATCGCATTCCCCACGCGCACGCTCACCCCGGCGCCACCCACCGCCGGATGTTGCAAAAACGCATGCCATCCATACGCCAGCGCCGCTCCCGCGCCCAGAGCGAGTTGATGCTTCAACCCCCACCCTCCTCGTCGCGACCAGGCAAGCACCGCAAGCAGCATCACCACATCCAGCCCCAGCAACTCAGCCACTGCGACCCACCCCCACTCCTTGGGAACAAACAGCGCTGCCGACCCAAACAGCAGCGCAACCGCCCCCACCAGCCATGCCGATGGAGCTGATCCCGCGCGCTCAACCGTTTGCCGTTTCGGCATCGCAAACGCCAGCACGATCAGCGCGAGCACCACCGCCGCCGCCCCAGCAAACTGAGCCCACGAAGCCAAAAAGTGATCCTGCCTGTACCCCATCGCCGTCGTTGCGCAAGCCCCAAACAAAAACACAATCGCCACAACGGCCAGCCCCACGCGCCCCAGCCACGATGTCCGGGCCCGATCCGGCACACACGCCTCCACCAGCGCGATCGGCGTCGAGATACTCCAGATTCCGTGCACCATCAGCATCCACAACGTCCACCACGCCCCGATCCCCAGCGAAGGAATATATGCCGGAGTCAGCAACCCAAGATTCAGCTTCAGATAATCCGGATTGAACAGAGACTGCGTTGTGAATGCCTCTTCAAAAATCCCATATGCCATCCCCAGCAGCAGAATGCTCGGCCATCCCCGCCCTGCTCTCCGCACCGTCTCACGAATCAGCAGCGCCCCGCCCCCATACATCGGAGCCAGCACAATCAGTGCCGGCAACAGCTTGATCGGCAGATTCCCCAGCAGAAACTCCGCCACCAGCGGCGCAACAAAAATCAGGCCCAAAGCCGGACCGATCCCTCGCCGTTTCACCGCAATCACCGGCGTTCCATCAACCTTCAAAGAATCTGAAAATTCCAACCTGGCCCCCTCTTCGGTTCCTGCGCGGCCCACAGACTACCACCCGCATTCGTCACGCAATTCAAATTTGTTTCCGGCAGGACTTTGCGCACTCCTCACCAGACCATTAACGTTGAATACGAAATCCCAGGCATCCCGGTTCTCCAGGAGCACGATGTACACACCGAAATTCATCCAGGTCTCCGATCGCGCCATTCTCATTGAAGCCATGCGCGCTTACTCCTTCGCCATCCTCATCGGCCCGCTCGACTCGACCGCAGGCAGCGCAGCGCACCACGCCACCCATCTTCCCCTCATCGTCAAAGATGAAGGCCCGCACGGCGTCCTCGAAGGCCACTTCGCCAAAGCCAACCCTCACTGGCAATCCCTCGCCAACCGCGAAACCCTCGTGGTCTTCCCCGGCCCGCACAGCTACGTCAGCCCCTCGCTTTACGCCGAAGAACTCTCCGTGCCCACTTGGAATTACATCGCCATTCACGCCCACGGCACCCTCGAACTCATCGAAGACGACGCATCCAAAGACGCTCTTCTCGTCGGCCTCATCCAGGCCAACGACCCCGCATACTCAGAACAGTGGCGCAATCTGCCCGACGGCTTCCGCCGCACCATGCTCGCCGGCATCGTCGGCTTTCGCATCCCCATCACCCGCATTGAAGGCAAATTCAAAATCAGCCAGAACCGCCCCGAAGTCGACCGCCGCGCCGTCCACGCCGCCCACTCCGCTGGCACCCCCGATCAGCAACAACTCGCCGCCTGGATGAAGCGCCTCATCGAGTGTTAAGGTCATTCCCGATGATCCACTTTCCGCATCAGTAAAGGAAGTAAATCAAATGCGTAGATTCTGTCTCCTGCTCCTCGCCATCGCAACGCTCTCCAACGCCGCTTTCATCACAGCCCAGGCATCCGCTCCCGCCGACTGGAAAGCCAAGGTCTCCGAGTCCCTTCCCCTCCTCGGCCACCGCAACTGGATCCTCATCGTCGATTCCGCCTATCCCCTCCAGTCCTCGCCCGGCGTCGAAACCATCGAGACCAACGCTTCGCACCTCGACGTTCTGCGCTACGTCCTCGGCGCAGTCAACAACTCCATCCACGTCCGCCCCCTGATCTATATGGATTCCGAGCTCCCCTTCGTTCCCGACAACGACGCTCCGGGCGCCTCCGCATACCGCGCCCAAATCGCTGAGATACTCGCCGACTACCAAATCGAATCCATCCCGCACGAAAAGGTCATCTCCCGCATCGACGAAACCAGCAAGGAGTTCCACGTCCTCGTGCTCAAGACCACCATGACCATCCCCTACTCCTCCGTCTTCATCCGACTCGACTGCAAATACTGGTCCGCCGACGCCGAAAAACGCATGCGCGCCCGCATGCATTGACCTCTGATCCCCGACCCCTGACCCCTGATCTCTGATCACTGCCTTTGATATACTTAACGGGTTCACCTCGCGGAGGTGGCGAAATTGGCAGACGCACTAGCTTGAGGTGCTAGCGCCCACAAGGCATAGGGGTTCAAGTCCCCTCCTCCGCACCATTGACTCTTCCGCCGGATCACCCGGCCGAGACTCGGAAAGCAGCTTCAGCAATGCAGATCCTCTTCTACTTCGTCATCACCGTGCACGTCATCGTCTGCCTGTTCCTCATTGGAGTCGTCCTCGTTCAGCAGGGCCGCTCAGCCGACCTTGCCGGCGCATTTGGCGGTCAGGGCTCGCAGACCGCCTTCGGTCCCCGCGCCGCTGCCAATGTCCTCACCCGGCTCACCACCTGGTCTGCGATCATCTTCATGATCACCTCGCTGTCGCTCACGGCCCTCTACGTTCGCTCTGGACACGCGCACTCCGTGCTCGATGACGTAAAGCAGCCGGCCCCGTCCGCCCCCGCCAAGCCAGGCAAATAGCGCAATCTGCTCTACACGCGAAAGGCAGGCCCCATTCCGGGCTCGCCTTTTCATTTGCCCGCACAGCTTTCTCTCCGGCCTACAATGAACCCATGATCCTTGAGACCTTTCCCGTCGGCCCCCTCCAATGCAACTGCACAATCCTCGCCGACGAGGAAACTCGCGAAGCCATCGTCATCGACCCTGGGGATGAGGTCTCCCGCATCCATCGCCGCCTCACCACCCTCGGCCTCACCCTCAAGCAGATCCTTGTCACCCACGCTCACATCGATCACATCGGCGGAGCGGTCAAACTCAAGTCCCTCACCGGCGCACCCATCTTTCTCAACGAAGACGACCTTCCCCTGCTCAAGATCATGGCCGAACAAGCAGCCTGGGTGGGCGTCGATACGCCTGAAACAGCCCCTCCCGACGAAGCCCTTACAGACGCCCGCCGTGTCGGCCTCCACACCTACCCAGCCGAGGTCATCCATACCCCCGGCCACACCCAGGGCTCCATCTGTCTCCATTTCGCGCCGCTCAAAATGGTCCTCGCCGGCGACACCCTCTTCGCCGGAAGCATCGGCCGAACCGACCTGCCCGGTGGCAACGGCGAGCAGATCATCCACTCCATCCAGGCACGCCTGCTAACCCTCCCCGACGAAACCAAGGTCATCCCCGGCCATGGCCCAGCCACCACCATCGGCACCGAACGCCGAACCAATCCCTTCCTGAAATAGCCAAAAGACCAATACTGATAAACTGCCCCAAAATCATACATCTATGTGTACTAATCTGAATTTATGGTTCAACATTGACTAGACAATTGTTATCACCTTGATGCGTTCTGAAATAGTTAACAACTTCCTTCAGCCCCGTTCTGAATTCCTTAACAGGTCCCAGCAAACTCACCACCAGCCAACCGCTCTCCTCCAGCCCGAAGAAATATCCCGGTTGCACCCAGACTCCACGATCCAGCAACTCCAGCGCCGTCTGCTCATCCGGCTGCAGCGCCGGAATCCGAAGCACCGCGTACCAGCCGCCCTCCACCTCAAGCCGCCGCACTACATCCTCCGCTCCAAGCTGCCGATCCAGCTCCGCCAGGTTCGCCGCCACCCGCTCTCGGATCTGCCGCTGAATCACATGCCGCCCCCCAATCCAGGCCGGCATCGCTCCCTGCACCGGCGCATTCATCGACAAAAACGTATCCGCAATCACCTCCAGGCGACCCATCCCCGCCCTGGCATGTGGCCCCGTCGCCACAACCCAGGCCGCCTTCATCTGCGGCAGTCCCGCAATCTTGCTCAGCCCGCTCACCACGTACACATCCACGCCATCGAGCCCCGCCGCAAAACTCGTCGCCTTCACTCCACCCAATCCGTAGTCCAGAAAAACCTCGTCCACAATCAGCGCGATTCCCCGCCCCCGACACATCACCGCCAGCTCTTCCGCCTCCCACCCCTTCGTAAAATGCCCGGTGGGATTGTTCGGATGAACCAGCACAATCGCCCGCGTCTCCGGCGTGATTGCCCGCCGAAACCCCTCCGGCTCGATCTGCCATCCGTGGTCATACACCAGCGGCGCAACGTTGATCCGCACATCGTCCAGCACTGCCAGAAAATCGAATAACGGATATCCCGGCTGCGGCACGACAATCTTTTCTCCCGGATCGCACAGCAGCTTGAACAGAAAGCTGTACGCCTCGCTCGTACTCGTCGTCAGCACCACCCGCTCCGGGGAAACTGCCACGCCATGATCCGCATAGTAGCCACATACCGCCTCGCGCGCCCGCAACAGCCCCAGAGGCTGAGGATCATATTCCAGGGCTCTCAGATCCGTTAGCGGCTCCAGCAATCGTGCATCGAAGACAAACCGGCACCGCGTAGGATTCGATGCCGTAAGATCCGCAAGAGGAAGTCCCGCCGCCACGCGAAGCCCATGCGCCCGCGCCAGCCCGCTCTCCTCCGTATCCCAATTGGTCCGTTTAGAAAACCTCATCGCACCTCGTGAACCTCTAGTTTCCTGTTCACTTGTTTTCCTGTTCACTTGTTTTCTTGTTCACTCCTTCACTTGTTCACTAGCCCACTGTTTCCCATTCACTGTTCACTTCCCACTGCCCACTTCCCACTGTTCTCTACAATAGTCATGGGCGTCCCTTCCACAATACAGGCCGCCCACTCAGGAGGAACATTGTCTCTGCGCGCGGTCATCTTCGACTATGGAATGGTTCTCACCGGGCAACCGAATGCCGACGCGCATGACGCTATGGTCCGCATCACTGGCTTGCCCCATGACCAGTTTGAAAAGCTCTACTGGGCCGATCGCCACGCCTACGATGAGGGCAAGCTTTCGGGCCTTCAGTTCTGGCAAGGTTTTGGCCGCGATGCGAAACTCAACCTCGATGCCGCCGCCATCGACCAACTCAACGCCTTCGATGCACGCATGTGGACCACGCAGAACCGCGCCATGCTTGCCTGGCAACACGCACTCAAGCAACGCGGCATTCGCACGGCCATCCTCTCCAACATGGGCGACTCCGTACTTGCCAGCATTCAGCGCGAGTTCGACTGGCTCCCGCGCTTCGATGTTCTCATCTGGAGCTTCGAGCACAAGATGGCCAAGCCCGACCCAGCCATCTATCGACTGACACTCGATAAACTCGGCACCCGGCCCGAAGAAACCCTCTTCATCGACGACAAACAAGCCAATATCGATGCAGCCCGCGACCTCGGCCTTGTTGCCATCCAGTTCTCCACTGTCGAGAAGCTCCGCGAAGACCTTATCGTCGCCGGCCTCGACAAAAACCTACCCCTCCCGGACCTCACCCCTGCCGCGTAGATCGATAACAGGCGCAAGTTTTGCGCGCTGCAAGTCGATATCCGCATGCTGTACACTTGCTTGCCGTAACGCGTCCGCAGTCAGATGAGTCGTTTATCTGGCTGGTGACGCACAATTTCGAGGTGGCCAGGTGCATCCAGCAGATTCACACTATGAGTTCGGATCTTCACACTGCGCACCGCGCATTCTTTTCGTGAGCGCACTCTTTGCGCTTGCAGCATCGGCGGCAATCGCCCAGTCCGTGCCAGTCGTTACCGGCGACGCCCGGGTCGACAAATTGCTCAGCCAGATGACGCTTCAGGAAAAGCTAACCCTCATCCATGGCACAAAGGAAGACCCCGCGGTCTATCAAGGACAGGCCGGATATCTCGCCGGCATTCCGCGCCTCCACATCCCCGGCCTCCGCTTTGCCGATGGACCTCCCGGCGTGCTCACCCGTCATCCCTCGTCGGGCGAGACGGCGACCATGGGTGTCGCCGCCACTTTCAGCATGAAAGATGCTGAAGACAACGGCCTCGTCATCGGCCGCGAAGCGCGCGCGCTCGGCATCGATGTCGCCTTGCAGCCCTTCGTCAATATCGATCGCGACCTCGAATTCGGCCGCGGCTACAACACCTTCGGCGAAGATCCGTTTCTCACCAGCGAAATGGCCGTTGGCGAAGTCAAAGGCATCCAGTCGCAGCATGTCATGGCGCAGATCAAACACTATGTCGGATACGATTCCGACGGCGGCAGCACCTTCATCGACGACCAGACCCTGCATGAGGTCTATGTAGCGCCCTTCGAGGCCGCAATCCGTCGCGCCGGCGTCGCCTCCATCATGTGCTCCTACAACCGCCTCAACGGCACCTTCGCCTGCGGCAACAAGGATTCGCTCACTACAATCCTCCGCGACCAGATAGGTTTCAAAGGCTTCGTCACCTCCGACTGGGGAGCAGTGCACGCTGTCAACTTCATCAACGCCGGCCTCGACATGGAAATGCCCGGCGGCCAGCCAGGCCCCATGGGCGCATTCATTCCGTCCTTCTTTGACGCGCTGCCTCCGCCGCCTCCGATCAACCCAAAGGCTGCCGCGGCTGCCAATGAAGGCATGTTCGGCGGCCACATTCCCGAAGAGCCGGCTCCCGCGCGCGAAGGCGGCGGCTCCTTCGGCGTCAAGCTCAGTCCCGAAAAAATGCTCGAAGCTCTCAAAGACGGCACCGTCACTGAAGCCACCATCACACGCGCCGCCGGCCATGTACTGTATGAGATCGTTCACTTCGGCTATCTCGACGGCCTCTCCAAGCATGAAGTCACCAAGCAGCCCATCGAAGAAGACGCAAAGATCATCGAGAAGACCGGCGAAGACGCAGCCGTCCTGCTCAAGAACGACAACCACATCCTGCCCCTCAAGGCTGATGAACTCGACTCCGTCGTCCTCATCGGTCCCACCGCCGGTCAGGTCGATTCCATCGGCATCAACGGCGAACGCTCCGTTGGCTTGCCATGGCGTCAAGTCGGCCCGCTCGCCGCGATGAAAAAAATCTCCGGCAACTCCGACATCGGCTTTGCAGTCAACGACGACATGACCGGCACTCCCATTCCTGCCAGCGCCCTCAGCCACGATGGCCAACCGGGGATCGAGCGCTTCATCGTCTCCACGCCGTCAGCAAATTCCGCCAGCGCCTCTACCCAAACCGACGCCCAGATCGACTTCACCGCCAAAGGCGGCAACGCTCTTCCGCCCAACTCCGTCATCACGTGGAAAGGCACCCTCACTCCACCCCATGCCGGCACCTACTGGATCTATCTTCAGGCCCTCGGCACCAACGCGCGCATCTCCCTCGATGGCAAGCGCCTCGCCGCCACCGGCGCCTTTCAGGGTGGCGTCCACGGAGACATCCTCCAGGCCAACCAGGACAATGCCATCCCCACCACTGATGGCCTCGACAACGTGCGCCGCGCCGTCGAACTCACAGCCGGCCCCCACGACCTCGAGATCAATAGCACCCCCGACACCTCCGAAGCACCCGTGCAGGTCCGTCTAAGCTGGTACACCACCGAGCAGCGCGCTGCCGACCACGAACACGCAATCGCCGCAGCCAAGAACGCCAAAGTCGCCGTCGTCTTCCTTTGGACGCGGCTCCATCCCGTCTTCGGCCTCTCCGGCGATCAGGACAAACTCGTCGAAGAAATCGCGGCCGTCAATCCCAACACCATCGTCGTGCTCAACACCAGCCAGCCTGTCGCCCTGCCGTGGGTCGACAAAGTCAAAGCTGTGCTCGAAATGTGGTGGCCCGGCGATGAAGGCGGATGGTCTACCGCCAATCTGCTCCTTGGCAAAGTCAGCCCCGCAGGCCGTCTCCCCGTAACCTGGGGCAAGAGCCTCACCGACTACCCCGCGACGGATCCCAAATATCCCGAACGCTCCAAAACCGGCGTCGACCACAAGACCACCTACAGCGAAGGCGTCAACGTCGGCTACCGCTGGTTCGACAAGGAAAGCATCACTCCGCTATTCGCCTTCGGCCACGGCCTCACCTACACCACCTTCGACTACTCCGGCCTCAGCGTTTCCAAATCCGCTGACGGCGGCCTCGACGTCAAACTCAACATCAAAAACTCCGGATCAATGGGCTCCGATGAAGTCCCGCAGGTCTACCTCGGCGCGCCCAGCGAAATTCCCCAAGGTGTCCAGTTCCCGGTCCGCGCTCTCGTCGCCTTCGATCGCATACACCTCGCACCCGGAGAATCGAAATCCGTAACCCTCCACGTAGCCCCGCGCCAACTCCAGTCCTGGTCCACCAAAGACCAGAAATGGATCTCGGCCAGCGGCAAGCGCATTGTCAGCGTAGGCGCATCCTCCCGCGACCTCCGCCTCCACCAAACCATCGACTAGCCTGCATTTCTCACGGGGAGTAGGCAAGAAGTAAAGGTCCGGGAAAAAGAAAGTGGGAAAAGGCCGCTGTTTTTGTGGCATAACTGCGTTGTCGAAGCGTAGCTAAATGCTTACAAAAGGAGC